>NZ_JAGDEC010000007.1:0-275051 GCF_040148775.1 Pseudoalteromonas sp. NFXS39
AAGCACCTCTTCGTTTCCGCTCGACTTGCATGTGTTAGGCCTGCCGCCAGCGTTCAATCTGAGCCATGATCAAACTCTTCAATTAAAAGTTTTTTCTGTCCCGAAGGACATGCTCAATGAATTCTGATTTTGATTCTTTCGAATCGAATTGACTGTGCTGAAACAAGTAAACTTGTTTCCGTTGGTCACTCAGTTCAATTGAGACTCTAAATTTGTTTGCGTCATCTAGCGAACTAGAATCTGCTGTTAGAACTCAATCTGTACGAGTGCCCACACAGATGATTGCTTTATATTGTTAAAGAACGTTTGAGATACTTTCGCGTCTCAAGGGCTGTGCATTCTACGCAAGCCGTTATTTTTGTCAACACTTAATTTTGAGAAAAGTTTATTTTTTCAAAACTCAGTTTTACTTGACTCAACCAACTCGTCGTTTTGCTTTTTTGTAAGCAGTCCGCCGTGTCGGTGGATGCGCATTATAGGGATACGGCGAATTAACGCAAGCACTTTTTTGAGAAAACTTTAAAAAAACTACCTTTTGAGTTCTTTTCAATCTAAACAGCACAAAAGAGAAACTTTATTAACGCTTCAGTAACTTTTTAGCCGTATTTAAGGCTATAAAAGCACAAATGTCCATAAACAAAAAAGCCCAGCAACATAGCAGGGCTTTTTATATAGTTTGCATTTTAGCTGTTATGCAATGCCGTATTGATCACGGTATGCTTTTACTGCAGCTAAATGCTCATCCATTGTGCCTTTCGCTTCTAGGTAACTAATTAAGTCAGCTAGTTTTACTATCGAGATAACTTTAGTGCCGAAGTCACGCTCTACTTCTTGAATAGCAGATAACTCAGCTTTACCTTTCTCTTGACGGTCAAGTGCAATTAAAACACCACTTAAGTCTGCACCATTATCTGCAATAATTTCCATAGACTCACGAATAGCTGTACCCGCAGTGATCACATCATCGACTAACATGATCTTACCTTTAAGTTCAGAACCAACTAATGTGCCACCTTCACCGTGTGCTTTTTTCTCTTTACGGTTGAAACAGTAAGGTACATCTTTGTCGTGGTGATCAGCTAAAGCCACGGCTGTAGTCGTCGCAATTGGAATACCTTTATAAGCAGGGCCAAATAACACATCGTAATCAATACCTGCATCTTCAAGTGCAGCTGCATAGAAGCGACCTAAACGTGCAAGGTCACGACCTGTATTAAATAAACCAGCGTTGAAGAAATAAGGACTAGTGCGACCAGACTTTAAAGTAAACTCACCAAACTTAAGCACCTGCTTTTCAAGTGCGAATTCAATAAACTCTTTTTGATAATCTTTCATAACTAATAAACCTACTTCTTTATTATGCTAATGCTTGCTTTTGAACGTCGATAATTTCACGAATTGAGTGCTTAGCTAATGTAAGTAGCTCATCTAGTTCCTCGAATGAGAAAGGTTCGCCTTCAGCTGTACCTTGGATTTCGATGATTTTGCCAGTTTCAGTCAAAATCACGTTCATATCTGTTTCGGCTTCAGAATCTTCTAGATACTCAAGGTCACTAATTGGCTGACCTTTATATACACCTACAGAGATTGCCGCAATCATATGCTTAAGTGGGTTTGAATTGATCATACCTTTACTACGCATATAAGTTAGCGCATCGACTAATGCAACGCACGCGCCGCTGATTGATGCTGTGCGCGTACCACCATCAGCTTGAATCACATCACAATCGATAGTAATGGTATTTTCGCCTAACGCTTTTAAGTCAACCGCTGCACGCAGTGCACGTGCGATTAAGCGTTGAATTTCCATAGTACGACCGCCCTGCTTACCGCGCGCTGCCTCACGACCATTACGAGTATGTGTTGAACGAGGTAACATACCGTATTCAGCCGTAACCCAACCTTTACCTTGGCCTTTCATAAAGCGTGGTACACCTGCTTCAACAGTTGCTGTACACAAAACTTTAGTGTTTCCAAACTCTACTAATACTGAACCTTCAGCATGCATAGTGTAATTACGTGTAAATGTAACCGGTCTAATTTGGTTAGGTGTTCTTTCGCTTGGACGCATTAACGATCCCCTTAATTCTGAATTTGCCACATTATAAGTCGATGTGGTGCTAGATGCCATGTTCATTTACATAATTAACTACATCAGAAAAACACATTTCAGAAAATTTACGCTAGAGGTTAAAAGCTGATTCGGTATAATCAGTCAACTTTGTAAATTCAATAACACTAGGAAATCATCCATGATCCACAGCATGACAGCTTATGCGCGCCGCGAAATTAAAGGCGAATGGGGCACTGGCACTTGGGAAATTCGTTCAGTTAACCAACGTTACCTTGAGACTTTTATCCGCGCACCTGAGCAATTTCGTGGCATGGAGCCAGTTATTCGAGAGCGTTTACGTAAACATTTACAGCGCGGTAAAGTTGAAGTTTTCTTAAAGTTTGCTGCAAATCCAGCGCATGTTGGTGAGTTAACGATTAACGAATCACTCGCAGAGCAATTAATTAAAAGCGCACAATGGGTGCAAAGCCAAAGTAACGGTGACATCAACCCCGTTGATATTTTACGTTGGCCTGGCGTTATGGAAGCCGAAGAGCTAGATATGGATAGCGTAAATACAGCACTGATTGCTGGGTTCGATGAAGTCATTGAAGATTTCAAACAAGCTCGCGGCGATGAAGGTGCGAACTTACAAGAAATGATTGCGACTCGCCTTGATGCAATTTTAGAGCAGGTTGCTATTGTTGAAAGCCACTTACCAGAAATCGCTAAATGGCAACGTGAAAAACTAAACCTAAAGCTTGAAGAACTAAAAACAGACATCGACGAATCTCGCCTTGAGCAAGAACTTATTTACCTTGCACAAAAACAAGATGTTGCTGAAGAACTTGACCGATTAAAGTCGCATGTTAAAGAAACCAAAAAAATCTTAACTAAAGGCGGCGCATGTGGTCGACGTCTTGATTTCATGATGCAAGAGTTTAACCGTGAAGCAAACACGTTAGCATCAAAATCTATCAACAGTGACATCACTAACGCCGCAGTAGAGCTAAAAGTGTTAATTGAGCAGATGCGCGAACAAATTCAGAATATAGAATAAACGCGTGATATAGCTTTTTATAAGACCCAGCACCTGCTGGGTCTTTTTTTCATGAGGCTAAAAGCAGGCAAACTTGAGCACTTTTAGCGAAATAAAGTACAATAGATGAATTAAAGGCTTGGATTAGTGATAGTCCGAGCCTGTTTATTTTTTATTAGAGACAAATCATGGCGCAAACTCGCGGAAATTTATTTATCTTGTCAGCTCCATCAGGGGCTGGTAAATCAAGCTTAATTGGTGCTTTATTAAAGAAACACGGCGATATGAAAGTATCGGTTTCGCACACCACTCGCTCACCTCGTCCGGGTGAAGAAAACGGTGTGCACTATCATTTTGTTTCTGTGGATGACTTCAAAGCGCTAATTGAGAAAAATGACTTTTTTGAATGGGCGCAAGTTTTTGATAACTACTATGGTACGTCTAAGCAAGCAATCGAAAGCCAACTTGCTGCAGGTATTGATGTATTTTTAGATATTGATTGGCAAGGTGCTCAGCAAATTCGTAAATTAGTAGATGATGTTGAGACTATCTTCATACTTCCACCATCAAAAGAAGAACTAGAATCACGTTTAAATAACCGTGGTCAAGACTCTGCTGCGGTAATCGCAGGAAGAATGGCGAAAGCACAATCAGAAACATCACACTATAATGAGTATGACTATGTTGTTGTGAACGATGACTTTGATACTGCGCTTGCTGAAATCGAAACCATTGTCATGGCTAAACGTTTATCGTTAAAAAGCCAAACTTTGCGCCATCAGGCGTTATTAGAGAACTTACTTAAATAATACTTTTAAGAATAAGATAAAAATTAACCACAAGCTATTGGCGAATTTAACTTGGTACAGTAAACTACGCCTTTGCTTAAGAATTTATTTGGAGTGCTGAGATGGCTCGCGTAACTGTTGAAGATGCAGTAGATGCAATTGGTAATCGTTTTGACTTAATTTTAGTTGCGGCTCGTCGTGCCCGCCAAATCGCGGTTGGTGGTAAAGATCCACTCGTTGATGCTGAAAATGACAAACCAACGGTTATTGCTTTACGTGAAATTGAGAAAGGGCTAGTTGATAGCTCTTCTATGGACTTAATTGATCGTGAAGAACAACAACATCAAGAAGCAGCAGAAATGGCTGCTGTGGCTGCTATCGTAGGTGGCAACCAGTAATCAAGCTCCCCGCTTTGATTTAGCTATACGGCTAGTATTTCTACACTAGCCGTTGGCAAGCCCTTCTTTTCATCGTATATTCTATTCATACCGTTACCGATTTACTTCATTTGCGCATTGGAGTGTGACTTTGTATCTATTCGAAGGCCTCAAAAAGAAAATATCCGAATACTTACCACCAGCAGAGATTGAGCTGGTACAAAAAGCATACGTGGTAGCTCGCGAAGCCCACGAAGGCCAAACTCGCTCAAGTGGCGAGCCTTATATCACCCACCCTGTCGAAGTGACACAAGTACTCGCTGGCATGCACCTAGATCACGAAACGCTGATGGCTGCCCTGATGCATGACGTGATTGAAGACACCGACTTTAGCCAACAAGACTTAGCTGAGATTTTTGGCGACACAGTTGCTGAGCTTGTTGAAGGGGTGAGTAAGCTAGATAAACTTAGCTTTAAAGATAAAAAAGAATTCCAAGCCGAAAACTATCGAAAAATGATCATGGCGATGACCCAAGATATTCGCGTGATCTTAATAAAACTGGCTGATAGAACCCATAACATGCGCACCTTAGGCGCGCTGCGTCCAGATAAACGCCGCCGAATTGCCCGTGAAACGCTAGAGATTTATGCACCAATTGCGAACCGCCTAGGTATTCATGATATTAAAAATGAATTAGAAGATTTAGGTTTTCAAGCCCTTTACCCTATGCGTCATCGCGCATTAAGATCAGAAGTCGTCAAAGCACGTGGTAACCGAAAAGAAGTTATCAGTAATATTAAAACTGAAATTGAAGCGCGCTTAGAAGAATCTGGCATCGAAGCGACTATATCTGGCCGTGAAAAACACCTATATAGCATTTATAAGAAAATGCTCAATAAAGAGCTGTCGTTTAACGAAGTAATGGATATCTACGCATTCCGTATCAATGTTGATAATATGGATACCTGTTACCGCGTATTAGGTGTTGCTCATAACCTTTACAAGCCAATCGAAACCCGTTTTAAAGATTATATTGCAGTACCAAAAACTAATGGCTATCAGTCACTTCATACCTCACTAGTTGGCCCTCATGGTATTCCTGTAGAGATTCAAATCCGTACCCACGATATGGATCACATGGCAGACAAAGGGGTTGCTGCTCACTGGATGTATAAAAAAGCCGGTGATAATGCAGGTAATACAGCACAGCAGCGTGCTCGCCAATGGATGCAAAGCTTATTGGAACTTCAACAAAGTGCAGGCTCATCTTTTGAGTTTGTTGAAAACGTTAAAACAGAGCTGTTCCCTGAAGAGATTTATGTATTCACGCCAGATGGCCGTATAGTTGAGCTCCCTATGGGCGCAACAGCTGTCGACTTTGCGTACGCAGTGCATACTGATGTTGGTAATACTTGTGTGGGTGCACGTGTTAATCGTAAACCTCACCCTCTGAGCAAGCCTCTTGATACAGGACAAACGGTCGAAATCATCACCAGCTCAGGCGCACACCCGAATGCAACTTGGTTAAACTTTGTTGTTACAGGTAAAGCGCGTTTAGGTATTCGCAATTACCTGAAGAGTCAGCAGCATGAAGAAGCAATGTTGCTCGGTAGACGTTTACTCGACTCAGCTCTAGGTGAAACCAAACTGGATGATATTCCAGATGAAAACATTCGCCGAGTACTTCAAGAGCATGAACTAAATACAGTGCTTGAGCTATTAGTTGAAATTGGTTCTGGTAACTTAATGAGTGTGCTGATAGCGAAACGCTTGATGCAAGTTGATGCCGGCGATCTTGATGACCTAGCGCAAAAAGCAAAAGCAACCATCATCGGCACTGAAGGCATGTTGGTTAACTACTCTAAATGCTGCCGCCCAGTGCCTGGCGACGCTATAACAGCTTATATTAGCCAAGGTAAAGGCCTTACTGTCCACCGCCAAGAATGTAAAAATATTCGTGGTTGGGAAAAAGAGCGCTCAAAATACCTAGTTGTAAAATGGGACGATAACCCAGAGAAAGAATATATTGCAGCCCTTCGTATTGAGGTTATCAACCACCAAGGTGCGCTAGCTAAATTAACCAATGTTGTTGCCTCAACCCAAGCCAACATTGTTGAGATAGCGACTGACGAAAAAGAAAGTAATTTATACATGATAGATTTAGGCATCACGGTAAAAAACCGCGTTCATGTTGCTAATATTATGCGCCGCATTCGCGTTATGCCTGATGTGCAAAGAGTCTATCGTAAAAAGTAACAAGGATAATCATGAACAAATCTTTTATTTCTACTGATAATGCACCTGCTGCTATCGGTACTTATAGTCAAGCTGTTAAAGTAGGCACGGCTGTTTATTTATCAGGTCAAATTCCACTTGTACCAGAAACAATGGAAGTTATCTCTGAAGATTTTACTGAACAAACCCACCAAGTATTCAAAAACCTAACAGCTGTTTGCCAAGCTGCTGGCGGTCAAATTCAAGACATGGTGAAAGTAAATATCTTTTTAACTGACTTATCTAACTTCGCTATCGTTAACGAAGTAATGAGTCAGTACTTTAAGCAGCCATACCCTGCTCGCGCAGCAATTGGCGTACGTGCGTTACCAAAAGGCGTTCAAGTTGAGATTGACGGTATCATGGAGCTTCCGTCAACAAACTAATAGCTCCTTGCCAGCAACGCAATGTTGCTGGCGCTATTTTAGAAAAACTTACCACTTTCCTCATCCGAAATTCTTGACTCATAAGCAATTCTCTAGCACTCTGTTGTTATAATTAATAAAACCTTTAGCTAGAGTAGTAAAAAAGGATTACAAGTGTTTAAGCTCGCTCACAACGGCAACGTTTTATTAGATGTTCATGAAAACTCGCCTCCTAGTGCTGCGTTTATTATCGAAGCATTAGAAAAGTCACCATTTTGTGAATGCAGAGTGGATCATGAAGCTATCAATAATTTCTTCAAAAGTGACTCTAATGAGCGCATGCTTGTGGTCGCTTCTAAACATGATGCAAGCTTAGTTGTAACTTTGAGCGATGATAAAATGCTGGCTACAGGCGAGCTAACCGTCGCTGAAGGCGGTAAAGTAATGAGCCTTGAAGAAGCGAAGAAAGAGCTTATCAAAGCTGGGGTAGCCCGAGGTTACAAACAAACCTTTTTAGAACAATTACTACAGAAGCAATTTGAATTACCCGCAGGAGAAATAGCTAAAGGGGTGCTAGCAAAAGGTCGCTTGCCTATTGATGGTCAACCATCCAAATTTGTACCACAAGTTGAGACCTTAAAAGATCGCCTAAAAAAACCAAAGCTACGAGAGGATGGCACTGCCGATATGCGTGACTTTGGTAAATTAGCGAGCGTAGAGCCTGGCGTATTACTAGTTAAACAAATTCCGGCAACTCCTGGTAAAGAAGGCTTTACTGTCACCGGTGATGTACTGCCAGCCAAACCAGGTGAGAGCAGTACATTAGTTGCTGGTGAAGGTACCGAAATATCTAAAAATAATCCACTTGAACTCATTTCTGTCATTGCCGGTGTCCCTGTTGATATTGCCAATGGCATGCGTGTTGATGATATTTTTACTATTGCCGATGTAAACGTAAAAAGTGGTCACGTAGACTTTGAAGGCAGCGTCATTGTGACTCATAACGTTGAACCAGGCATGCGTATTAATGCCAAAGGCGATATAACTGTTATGGGTACTGTAGAGTCTGGTCATTTATCAGCGGCTGGCGATATCACCATAAAACAAGGCGTGATTGGCCACCAGCTCGAAGATAAAAAGTTATCATGTAATATCATCAGCCAAGGTGACATTCACTTATCACATGGTCAATACTGCTATCTTGAAGCCAATAATATTCTCATTGAGCGCCAAGCCAGCCATTGTACGATGAAAGCCACTAAGCTGTTGCAAATAGGCCAAGAAGATAATCCGCAAGGCAAGCTATTCGGCGGAGAAATCTTAGATGCACAAATGATTATTGCTGGCGAAATTGGCAATGAATCGGGTGCTAAAATGGTGATTAACTTAGCCGCTTCAGGTGCTGATGTAACCGCGCAAACAGATCAGTGCTTAAAAGACTTAGCACAAACAGATGCGCAACTTGATACCTTACAAACTGCTATTGAAAAGGCAGATCAAGTAAAAGATGCCGAAAAGAAAAAGCAATTACTCGCAAAAATTGGTGCCACACAAATGCACTATTGCGAGCAAGCTGAAACTCTTGAGAAAAAGCTATCAAGCTTAGAGCATCATTTGCATGATTTACTGGAATATGCGCAGTTAGTAGTTAATAAAAAACTACACTCCGGCGTCGAAATTCATATTTTCGAAAAAGTACTTTTAACTAACCGCCAATATCCACCTTGCAAAGTGAAGCTCGAAGAAAACAAGGTCGAGGTTGAGTTTAAAACTAGTTAATAAAAAAGAGGCTTTAAGTTAAAGCCTCTTTTTACCAGGGTCTTTAAATCTTAATTTAAAGAATTCCTTCCACTTGCTGTTTTAGCTGCTCAGGCCAAACACCTACTTGTACTTGCCCGATATGCTGTTTTTGTAACAGCAACATAGCGAGTCGTGATTGACCAATACCACCACCTATCGTTTGCGGAAACTTCTTCGCGAGTAGCTGTTTATGCCAATCAAACTCCAAACGAGCTTGGTCGCCTGTAATCGCTAATTGAGTAGCTAAGACATCAGGACTTACTCGAATCCCCATTGAAGAGATTTCAAATGCATCTTCAAGCACTGGGTTCCAAACTAAAATATCACCGTTTAAACCAGCAAATTTACTACAGGTTTGTGTTGACCAATCGTCATAATCTGGCGCTCGTACGTCATGAATTTTACCATCGGCAAGTGTGCCGCCTATACCAATTAAAAATACCGCACCGTATTCTTGTGCGACCGCTTTTTCACGTTGTTTCGCTGTAAAGTCAGGATACATCTGACGTAGCTGTTCACTGTGTACAAAGGTGATTTGCTCAGGCAAAAACGAGGTTAAATCAAACTCACTAGCCACAAAGCGTTCGGTTGCTTTAATCGCCTGATAAAGCGACGTTACGGTTTCTTTTAGTTTGTCTAAGGTACGCTCTGTACTCTCGCAAATCACTTTTTCCCAATCCCATTGGTCAACATACACCGAGTGGATTGGGCTTAAAGATTCTTCATCAGGGCGAAGCGCTTTCATATGCGTATAAAGTCCTTCACCTACCGAAAAATCGTAATCAGCCAAGGTCTTACGTTTCCACTTTGCTAAAGAGTGGACCACTTCAAATTGGCTACCCGGAATTGTTTTCACTGCTACCGATACAGCATTTTCAGTACCGCTTAAGTTATCTTGAATACCATCGCCTACTTTTGCCAAGATCGGCGCTTGTACTTCAACTAACCCTAATTGTTGTTCTAATTGGCTTGAAAAAAACTGTTTTACTTTACTAATTTGCTGCTGTTGCTGCAGGTAGTGTGAACTCATAATAATTGGCCTCATTCCCAGTTATTGTTACTTGCTTAATTAGAGAAACCCGCTGCTTGGCTCCTCCTGTTAAAGCAATCCTCAACCAAACAAAGATTATTTTCAATAACCCGCAATAAAAAGAACTTAACATTGAAATATCCATAAAAATAATGCTATAAAAACTATTGATTCAACAATTAACACTAAGAAATACCATGGAAAATTATCAAATCGATAATCTCGATAAAAACATCCTTAACGCTTTAATGGAAAATGCCCGAACAGCGTATGCAGAACTTGCTAAACGCTTTGCTGTAAGTGCCGGCACCATTCATGTTAGGGTCGAAAAGATGAAACAAGCGGGTATTATTACAGGTACCCAAGTCAGTATTGATGCCAAGCAGCTTGGTTACGATGTTTGCTGCTTTATTGGCATTAATCTCAATAATGCCCGTGATTACCCGCAAACTTTACTGCATTTAAAAGAGCTAGAAGAGGTTGTCGAAGCCTATTACACCACAGGTAATTACAGTATATTTATCAAAGTGATGGCGCGCTCAATTGATCATCTACAAGATGTGTTAATTAACAAAATACAAGCCATCGAAGCCATTCAATCAACCGAAACACTGATTTCACTACAAAACCCAATTAGCCGTGCTGTTGTTCCCTAGGGTATAATCAGCGCCAATTAGAATCCGTCAACGAGCACACAACTATGGATACAACTCGCTTTGAGCGTGTTAAGCGCGTATTAGATCGCCGCCAAACGGACCTAACGGTTTGTTTAGAAGAAGTACACAAGCATCATAATTTATCTGCTATTGCCCGCACAGCAGATGCAACGGGCTGCCATCACGTACATGCTGTATGGCCAGAGAATCAAAAATGGTTAACCAACAATACCTCAGGCGGTAGTAAGAACTGGCTAGAAACCCACTTACATCGTAATATCGATGAGGCCGTTGCCATGATGCGTGCTCACAACCCTGAAGTACAAATTTTAGCAACTCACTTAACAGATGATGCAGTCGACTTTCGCGAAATCGACTACACCAAACCAACAGCTGTCATTGTTGGCCAAGAACGAGACGGTATTTCACCGCGCGCCCTCGCTCACGCTGATAAAAACATCATCATCCCAATGCAAGGGATGGTGCAATCTCTTAATGTATCTGTTGCAGCAGCACTTATTTTATTTGAAGCACAGCGCCAACGTGAAGAAGCCGGACTTTACAACCGCGATATGCTTGATGCGAAAATTAAGCATCGTATCTTGTTTGAAGGCTGCCACCCTATCATTGCTGAACAATGCCGTGAAAAAGAGCTGCCTTACCCTGAGCTTGATGAAAGTGGTGAAATTGTTGCTGATGAAACGTTCTGGAACATTTTAAAACACACGCAACCGCTTGAAGCCACTAACGAGTGCAAGTAAACTGAAAAACAGTCTACTAATTAATAATTTGAGTCACCTTTGAGTCATCCTAGCTTAGCGTTATACCCAATTACAGAATTAAAAGGCGTCGGCCCGAAAATGGCCGAGCGTCTTGCTAAGCTAAATATTGAGACGGTGCAAGACATGCTGTTTCATTTGCCTCACCGCTATGAAGACCGCACCCGCATTCACCCAATCTGCGAACTCCAACCTCATAGTCATGTTAGTGTTGAAGCCACGATTGAAACCAGCCAAATCACCTTTGGTAAAAGACGCATGCTGGTTTGCCAAGTCAATGATGGTACAGGCCGTTTAACACTCAGGTTTTTTAACTTTAGTGCGGCTCAAAAAAACGCTTTAAGTACAGGTAAAATCATTCGCTGCTTTGGTGAGATCCGCCGTGGTCGTGTTGGTTTTGAAATGACACACCCAGAATACAGCTTATCGGATACCCCATCTGAGCAACCAACGAACACAACGCTGACACCAGTATACCCAGTTACTGAAGGTCTTAAGCAGTTATCTATTCGTGCACTTAGCGATCAGGCGCTTGCTCTATTACGTAAATACCCAGTAGAAGAACTACTGCCAGAGCAGTTTCAGCCAACTGGAATGCGCTTAGCCGATGCACTTATGACCTTACATCGCCCACAAAACGATATTGATTTAACAGCTCTAGAGCAAGGTATGCACCCTGCCCAACAACGTTTAGTCTTTGAAGAGTTACTAGCCCAAAACTTAAGCCTATTAAAGCTGCGGCAGAAAGGGCAAACCGTAAAAGCAGTTGCATTAAAGCCTCATAATCAGCTTGAGCAGCAATTTTTAGCTAATTTAGCCTTTAGCCCAACCAATGCACAAAGTCGTGTCGTGGCAGAAATAAAAGGTGACTTGCAGCACCCATTTCCAATGATGCGCTTAGTGCAAGGCGATGTAGGCTCTGGTAAAACCTTAGTCGCAGCGCTCAGCGCACTGACCGCGATAAGCGAAGGGTACCAAGTAGCTTTAATGGCACCAACTGAGATTTTATCAGAGCAACATGGCATCAACTTTAGTCAATGGTTTAATCAATTAGGAATTGAAGTCGCTTGGTTAGGTGGCAAAAGTAAAGGTAAAGAGCGCGCAACGACTCTTGAAAAAATTGCCTCTGGGGAAGCGCAAATGATTGTTGGCACCCATGCATTATTCCAAGAGCAGGTTGAGTTTAACAACCTGGTATTAATTATTATTGATGAGCAACATCGCTTTGGTGTTCATCAGCGCTTATCACTGCGTGAAAAAGGCCGCTTTGGTGACTGTTATCCACACCAATTAGTAATGACTGCAACACCTATCCCGCGAACATTAGCAATGACGGCCTATGCAGACTTAGAAACCTCAGTGATTGATGAGTTACCACCTGGTAGAACGCCTATTACCACAGTGGCTATTCCTGATACCCGTCGCGACGAAATTATCCAGCGCGTTAGAACAGCCTGCACAGAGCAAGGTCGGCAAGTGTATTGGGTTTGCACCCTGATTGATGAATCTGAAGTTCTGCAATGCCAAGCCGCCGAAGATAGCGCTGAGCAATTAAAAGCTGCATTGCCAGAATTAAACGTTGGCTTAGTGCACGGGCGGATGAAAGCAGCAGAAAAACAAGCCATTATGAGTGAGTTTAAAGCCGGGAATATTCATGTACTCGTTGCCACAACAGTGATTGAAGTGGGTGTTGATGTGCCCAATGCCAGCCTTATTATTATAGAGAATCCTGAGCGGCTAGGGCTCGCACAACTCCACCAGCTACGTGGCCGTGTTGGTCGAGGAGCTACGGCTTCACATTGTGTTTTACTCTATCATTCGCCATTATCAGCGACAGCGCAAAAACGCTTAGGTGTGCTGCGTGAAAGTAATGATGGCTTTGTTATCGCTGAGCGAGATCTCGAAATTCGTGGCCCTGGTGAAGTACTTGGCACCAAACAAACTGGCTTAGCTGAATTTAAAATTGCCGACCTCAACCGCGATAAACAAACACTCGATCATGTTAGACCAATAGCCTTCAAAATTTTAAACGGCTACCCAGAACTAACCGATAAACTTATTCAGCGCTGGCTTGCTGGCAAATCAAACTACGCACAAGCTTAACCATTCAAGCAAGCTAACTACGGTATAAATTTTATTTCTAGAGCAATAAAAAAGCCCAGCTAATTAGCTGGGCTGACAAGTTAGGGAGTTATCCAAGGGTTGGATTAGAACTTGTATTCAATACCAACACCTAAGTAATCTTGGTCAACTTGATTGTCTGTATCAAACGTCGAGTAGAAACCAAATACTTTAGTATTTTTGCTTAGCTTGTGATCAACACCTGCAGAAATAGCTGTTTTCTTATCGCCTTCATCAAAGTCAATTACTTGGTATTGTACTTTGAAAGTGTTGCTATTCATTTGGTAAGCAGCATTTACTAAGTAACCATCAGCTTCTGCACTACCATCCACTTTTTCTTGTGTTTGGTACATAGCACCTAGTTTGAAGTCGCCTAGTTTACCTTGTACTGTTGCACGAACAATGTCGTAGCCTTTTACTTCGCTGTCAGCTGCAACTGATGCATAAAGTTTGCTTTCTTTAAGTTTTGCATCGCCGTAAGTTAACGCTACTGAGTAACCGTTATCAGCATCTACATCATCTTCAGCTACATAAGTTGCTAATACTTTGAAGCCACTGAAGTCTTTAGAAGCATAAGAAATTGTGTCGCCTAAACGGTTTTCACCTTTAAATGCGTTCTTGATATCTCCTTCAAGGTCATTGAATAAATCAACTTTACCTTGAGATTGCTTCATTGCTGTATCGTTACGGCCGATAACAACTTGACCAAAGCTACCTTTCACACCCACATATTGGTTACGAGCAGTAATGTTATCGTCATTGTCGCCTTTTGAATCAGCGTCAGATACGTCTACACCAAACTCAAATTTATAAACAGCTTCTAGGCCTTCAGAAATTTTTTCTGAACCTTTTAAGCCAAAACGTGAGTTATTGCTTTTAATTTCAGTGAAAGACCCTTCGCCATCATCTGATGATTGAACAGTCACGTTTGCTTTACCATATACATCTACATCAGCTAATGCAGAAAAAGATAAACCACCAAATAAAGCTAGGAATAAGCTAGACTTTGCAAATTTCATGTCGTTTCCTCAATAATCGCAACAAAAAACACATATTGTGTTTCAATGCGCGCAGTGTGACAGCAAAAAATGACAAAAAGATGACAATTGAAACAAAAACGTCAATTTACCTTCATGAAATATAATTATTTCTGAAATAAAAACGTAACCTACTGTTGCGGCATTAAATTTTTATAAAAGCTAAGTTAAATTAATTTTAAGCCTTTATTTGCAGCTCAGTTAATAATGTCACTAATTTCTCTAATAGAGGGGTTTGTTCATTATCTCTGTGGTAAGCAACAAATACATCTCGCGAGGTATGTGCAACATCTTCAACATGATAAAGCTCACCAGATTTAAGCTGCTCTTCGACTAATAATTGTGGAATGAAGGCACTACCGCCGCATTTTAATATTAAATCGAGTGCAATACGCCCGGTGCTGGTTCTGAAATAAGGGGGAGCATGGCCATTAAACTCTCGGGCATGCCATAACGAAAAGGTTGTTCCCCAATCAACATAAACATATTGATTATCGAAAAAGTTTTCGCTGTTTGCAGTTTCAAAAGCGCTCACAGGAATAATAGGGAGTTCACAAATTCGTTGAACAACCAGCTCATCAACTTTAGGGGGATCAAATAATACCGCTAGATCTAATGTACGTTCAAGCAATAAGCGAGTACTCTCTTGCTGTGCTTTTACTTCAGCGACTAGCGATACACCCGGCATAGCAGATACAATGTTAGTAATACCAAACTGCAAAAAAGCATCCCAAATATTAGGTGTGCCCGCTAAACTAATTTGCTTATGCATATTATCAGCAAGTGCCACATCAACTTTTGCTCGTTGCATCCCCGTTATGATCATTTGTGCGTGTGGCAGTAGTCGCTCACCCGGTGCCGTTAACTGAATGTTGTTTCGTTGACGAATAAATAAGTTAACGCCTAAACCTTGCTCTAATTGTCGGATCCGAAAACTTACCGCAGACTGTGTAATATATAAATTTTCAGCTGCTTTACCGAAATGGCGAGTACGTACCACTTCAACAAAAGTCTTCAATAAATCGATATCCATTTTTTACCCTTACGATAAAAATAATTTGTTTAATAAAATCGACAACTTGATCAATACTCCAGCAAGAAATTAGGGCATGAGGATAAAGCCATGAGCAATGACATTTCATCACTTCGTCAAGCATTTGCAAGCCAACGTCAATTCTATGATGATCAAAATTTCCCACGCGGTTTTGGTCGTAGTGGTCACTTCACTTTGCTAGAAGCCGACATTCTCGAGCAGCATGGTGTTGTTCTAAAGGGTTTATACAACAAAACCCTAGAACCACAAAATGAATTTCAAACTCAATTTGTACAAGTTGTTACCGGTAACCTTGAAGCGACCAATCCAATTGAGCGCGCTTGGATCAAATACCTTAAGCAAACAACCTGCAAAACTAAGTTTCATACCTTATTTGGGCGCTCTCGTATTGCGAGCCCAACAACACAAAGTGTTGAATATTATTCTGAGTCAGATAGCCTATAACAATTTGCTTTTTTACCCTTTTAGGGTTAAAACTTGTAATAACTTTTGTTTCGCCAGTAAGTTATTTCAAGGCAAGTTGTGACTCGAAGAATATTAATAATTGAAGATACGCCAACCATTGCGCGAGTGCAAAAGCACATTGCACAAAAGGTTGGCTATGAAGCCGACATAGCCGGTAGCTTAGCTGAGGCAAAAGAGCTTATTAGCAAGCACAATTACTTTTGTGCCGTAGTAGATTTTATTTTACCTGATGCGCCAACCGGTGAAGCAGTTCCTTGCACCATCGAAGCCGACATTCCTACCATTGTAATGACCGGCAATCTTGACGAAACAACGCGTAATATTGTTGAAAAACACCCCATCATTGATTACATTACCAAAGAAAATAAACAAGCCTATCAATACTTAGAAAAACAACTTGCTCGATTACCTCGTAATGAGCAAATATTAGTATTAGTAGTCGACGATTCAGCGGCAACACGCCACCATATTTGTAATTTATTAACCCGTCATAAATACCAAACCATTGAAGCGGTTGATGGTGTTGATGCTTTAAAAGTACTGGCTGAAAACCCAAAAATATCGGTGATCATTACCGATAACGAAATGCCGAATATGAATGGGGATGAGCTCTGTGTTGAAATTCGCCGTTTATATTCTAACGATGAAAAAGCCATAATCGGCATTTCTGCACTCGATACTCTGCATTTATCAACGCGCTTTTTGAAATCTGGCGCAGACGATTACCTTCGCAAGCCATTTAATAATGAAGAGTTCTATTGTCGGCTAAGCCAAAACGTCGACATGCTTGAAAACATTAAAACAATTCGTTTGCAGGCAAACACTGATTACCTCACTAAACTCCCTAATCGCCGCTATTTCTTCGGTGAAGCAAACAATCACCTAAAAGCTGCAAAAATGTCAGATACCTCAGTCTCTTTAGCCATGATTGATATTGACCACTTTAAATCAATTAACGATAACTATGGTCATGATGCAGGTGATGAAGTACTTAAAGGTTTATCACAATGTATGGCGAAGTATTTTGGAGATAATTTAGTAGGCCGCTTCGGTGGTGAAGAATTTGCGGTGTACTTTGCGGATCAAGATCCACAAGAATCGTTACAGCGTTTAGAAAAATTCCGTTTGTTTGTCGAAAAACACAGCTCTGAATTTAGCAAAGACCACATCAAGTTTACGCTGTCGATTGGTTTTCATAATGGGCCTATTTATAGTTTGGATGAACTAATAAAACAGGCCGATTTAAAGCTTTATCAAGCAAAAGACTCTGGCCGCAACAAACTAGTAAGCTAAGCCTATACAGGCTTAGTCACTGCCTCTAGCTGCGCTTTGCGTTGCTTTCGACTTTGACGATACGAATCCCAGCTGAATAATGCTAAAGCACTCCAAATACACGCAAAAGTCACCACACGCTCAGCATCAAATACTTCACCGTAAAACGCCACGGCAAGCATAAACATTAAACTTGGGCCTATGTACTGAAAGAAGCCAAGCGTACTGTATTGCAGGCGCTTTGCGGCACCGGTAAAACATAACAGTGGTAAAGTTGTCACCACACCGGCACTAATGAGTAATAAGTTAATGTGCCAATCATTTGCAGTTAAATCAGAGCTTGCTGATGGCGCCATCAACCACCAATAAATAAGTGCAACAGGTAATAAAATAAGCGCTTCGAGCAATAATCCTGGTAATGACTCGATTGGTAACTTTTTACGTAATAGACCATAAATAGCAAACGAGCTAGCCAGCGAGAAAGCAACTACAGGGAATGAACCAAAGCTCACCAGCTGAAGTAACACACCACAAAGCGCTAGACCAACCGCAACACCTTGCCATTTACGCAGTCGCTCTCCTAAAAACAACATACCCAATAACACATTGAGTAATGGATTTATGTAATAACCTAAACTGGCATCAAGCATATGATTATTGTTCACTGCCCAAATAAATAAGCCCCAGTTAAAGCCTAGTAAGCTTGCTGTTATCACCAACATCAACAGTAATTTAGGCTGTCCAAGAACCACACGAATACGCTGCCATTGATGACGAGCAGCAATGATAAGAAGTAAAAACAACACCGACCAAATAACACGGTGCATTAAGATTTCAAAAGCAGAAATCTGCTGTAGAAACTTAAAGTAAATGGGCGCAAGACCCCACATAAAAAAGGCTAAACAAGCGAAAATAACGCCTTTTCGCTGCTCAATGTTGGTAGGCATAAGTTTGGCTTTATAGTTTAAAAACGCCATTTTACGCCCCCTCAGCAGTGACGCAACTAAAACGCGCTAAATAAACCCATGTATTTACTTCTTAAAAGGGACTGCCATTGTTGCAAAGTAACGCCTTGATATTAAGCACCTGTGAAACGCTGAATTCTGCATTTTAAGGTCGTTTGGGTATATTGCTAAAGACATCGCAATAAAAAACCACTAAAATGCTCGGCGATGAATACCAATACCGCAACGTCCAACACACCCGTTCGATCACCACAAGCCGTACTCAAACAAGTGTTTGGTTACAAGGATTTTCGTGATGGCCAAGAAGCGATTATAGCCGCTGCGCTAGACGGACAAGACTCGCTTGTACTCCTACCAACGGGTGGGGGCAAATCATTATGCTATCAAGTGCCTGCTTTGATCCTCGATGGTGTGACTGTGGTTATCTCGCCGCTTATTTCCTTGATGCAAGACCAAGTAGCCCAACTAAGAGCACTCGGCGTACAAGCGGCATACATCAATAACAGCCTGCCTTTTGAAGAGCAACAAGCTGTCTATCAACAATTGCACTACGGGCAAATTAAGCTGTTGTATGTAGCACCTGAAAAAGTACTGCAACACGAATTTTTAGAGCGTTTAAGTCATTTAAAACTCGCACTCTTTGCGATTGATGAAGCTCACTGTGTGTCGCATTGGGGTCATGACTTTAGACCGCATTACTGTAGACTCAACGAATTAAAGCAACGCTTTACACATGTGCCTATGATGGCACTTACAGCAACGGCAGATAAAGCAACTCGTTACGATATTATTGAACAACTTCAGCTTAACCACCCTTACGTGCATACTGGTAGCTTCGATAGACCTAACATTCGTTACACCATAGAAGAAAAATTCAAACCTATGGTGCAACTACTTCGTTATTTAAAAGAACAGCAAAATCAAAGTGGTATTATTTATTGCACCAGCCGTAAACGGGTTGATGATGTAGCCGAAAAACTTGCTGATGCAGGATTTAATGCCGCAGCCTACCATGCAGGTATGAGTAACGAGCAACGCCAATTTGTGCAATCAGGCTTTGCCCGTGACGATATTCAAATTGTGGTTGCAACTGTTGCCTTTGGCATGGGAATTAATAAACCTAACGTACGTTTTGTGGTGCATTACGATATTCCAAAAAGTATCGAAGCTTATTACCAAGAAACCGGTCGTGCTGGTCGTGATGGTTTGGCTGCAGAAGCCATTATGTATTTTGACCCGGCAGACATAGGCCGCGTACGCCGCTTTTTTGAAGATATCGAAGACGAACAACGTCGTCGTGTTGAAGAACAGCGCTTTAATGCTATGGCCAGCTTTGCGGAAGCGCAAACATGCCGTAGACAAATTTTGCTCAATTATTTTAGTGAATATAAGCGCGAAACCTGTGGCAACTGTGACATTTGCTTAAACCCACCCACTAGCTTTGATGGCACACTTGTCGCACAACAAGCTTTGTCGTGTGTGTATCGTGCTGAGCAACGGTTTGGGATTGGTTATATCGTTGAGCTGCTGCGCGGCGCAAACACTAGCCGCATTCGTGATAACAATCACCACCAGCTTAGTACTTATGGCATAGGAAAAGAGCACAGTGTGGAATTTTGGCTCAGTATTTTAAGGCAACTCATCCATCAAGGGTTATTAAGCCAAGACATTACCCAAGGTTCTTCATTACGCTTAACAGAAGCCGCCCGTGCGGTTCTTAAAAGTGAATATGCACTGCAACTTGCTGAGCCTCGATTACAGGCGAAACATGTATACCAAGATAAACTCGCTCAGTTTAATTACGACAAAAAGCTGTTTGCTAAATTACGCGCCTTACGTAAAGAGTTGGCAGATGCCGATGATGTGCCACCTTATGTGGTATTCAATGATAAAACCCTTGCAGAAATGGCGCAGTTAATGCCAACCAACGACAGTGAGTTTTTAAAGGTATCAGGAGTTGGTTTTACTAAACTAAATAAGTACGGCGCACCATTTTTAAATACCATTCGCGACTATCTTGCCGCTAATTAGGACTGCTATGACTGAACTAACGTATGATGCCGAGCATGAAATTATTCTCGTAACGTCGAATGAGCTGCCACACGACGAAGACTTTGAACTTTGGGCTACGCTTTTCTTACACGCTCCTGCAATAACAACCGCTGATTTTGATGCTGGCGCTGATCGTCATCAATTACGCTTTCACTTTACAGATCATAGTTTTAATCTAAACTTTGAACATTACAGTGAAAGTATTTGGATTAATGCTGAGGGCATAGAAGCCAGTGCAGCTTTACCACAACTTCATCAGTATTTAGTCGCGCAATTACAATAATAAGCTAGACTTTTTACCTCGCTTAGTATGTAGTAGTTGTATAGGACATACTCAACTAAGGGTGTAAATGGGATTTAAGAAGTCGCACTTTGTTGCTAGGTTAATAACACTATTACCAATCTGCATAGCAGCAAATGTTCATGCAGAGCAGTTATTTACTGACGATAGTAATTATTGTCAAAACCAACGCACACTTAAATCACAAGATAATAACTTACGCCGCCAGCTCGATGCCGACAACCCACTCCCCGATGCTGCTCATAACCGTAAAATAGTCTCCATTGAACTTGAACAACTAAACGTCTTTAACACTGAGCTTGAAGAAGAAAATAACTTTTTATTCCGCTTTGCCAATCGGGCTCACATGACTACGGAACCTAATGTAATACACAGCGTTTTATTGTTCGAAGAAGGTGATGTGTATAACCCACGTAAATTGCTAGAGTCTGAGCGATTGCTGCGTAAACAAGGTTATCTCTATGATGCACGTATCAACGCAAAGCTTGATTGTGATGGCAACGTACATGTAAAAGTAATTACTCGCGATCTGTGGACCTTATTACCAGAAATAAGCTTTAGCCGCAGTGGCGGAGAAAATGAGTCGAGTATCGGGTTTCGTGAATCTAACTTTTTGGGCTGGGGTAAGCGGGTCTCGTTTAGTCGCACCCGTGATGCAGACCGAACAGGTTACCTATTTGTTTATGACGATCCGCATATTTTCTCGAGCCGGTACCAAGGCCGTTTTGAATACTCAGATAACGACGACGGTAAGCGTCATTACCTCGATGTAAGCTACCCGTTTTTCTCAATAGATACGCCATACAGTTACGGTGTTACAAGTTACTCAGATCAACGTCGAGAGTCACTTTATTACCGAGGTGATGTGGTCAATGAGTTTGAACAAAAAACGGTATTAAACCGCGCTTACTTTGGTCACTCATCACAACTTGGTAATAGCTGGACTCAACGTATTAAGCTTGGCATCGAAAACCGCGAAGAAACCTTTAAAGAAACGCCATTCACGCGCTTCCCAATTGCTGAAGACCGTACCCTGAGTTACCCCTACATTAGTGGCCAATGGTTTGAAGATCATTACGTTAAGGTGAGAAACTTCGATAGCATCTACCGTACAGAAGATTTAAACCTCGGTTGGAATATTCATGCTTTATTAGGTTATTCAAGTAAAGATTTTAGCGACGATGCCAGCCGCACTATTTATTCGTTATCGTTATCAAAAGCGCATTACTCTGGAGACAACCAGTTATGGCGTTTTAAGGCAGACCTTGATGGCTACTGGAATGAAGAAACCGATGACGTCGAAAACCTGTTTGCCAGCACGCAACTACAATACTACCTAAATACCACACTTAGACAAAGCTGGTACGCCAAAGTACGCTTACAATATGCAGAAAACCTCACTGCTGATAAACAGCTTACTATTGGTGGTGAGAACGGCCTACGTGGTTACCCGCTAGACTACCAAGTAGGCGACCGTAGCTTTTTAGTGACTTTAGAGAAGCGCTACTACTGGGAGTATGACTTATTACAATTGTTCAAAGTTGGTGGTGCCGCGTTCTATGATATTGGTAGAGCTTGGTATAACGACAAAGATAATGGCACGAATGGAGGCGTGCTACAAAATGTGGGTGTAGGTTTGCGATTAGCACCAAGTAGAGCAAATGCCGGTACTGTTATTCACCTAGATATTGCCGCACCAATTAATAAACAAGATGACGATATTGACTCAGTGCAATGGCTAGTAACAGTTAAAAATACCTTTTAAGGTAGTGTTATTGTTAAGCTAAAAAGCTAGAATCGATATGAAAAATATTTAACTTAGGATCCCTTTTGGACTTCGTCGAATTCTTTAATGAGCAATACCACTTAATCGTAACTATCATTGCGATCTTGCTCTACCCGCTACTGCGTAAAACCACTAAAAAACTGCTTTTAAAAGCAATTAAAGGCAAAGCTGATCCGCATCGTGAATACCGTGCCGAGCTGTTGCTCAATATCATTCTTGCTATTGTCATGCTGTGTTTAGTCTTGGTTTTTTGGGGTATAGAACTGCGCGGCTTGTTAGTACTAGGTTCATCAATTTTTGCCATGCTGGGTGTCGCGCTTTTTGCTGCCTGGTCGTTGCTGAGTAACCTAACAGCTTTCTTACTCATGTTTATTCAAAACGACTGTCGGGTTGGCTTTTGGGTGAAAGTGATTGACGGTGCAAACTTCTTAGAAGGCCGCATTATCGAAATGGGCTTGATGAACGTAGTGCTTGAGCATGTTGATGGCCACAAAGTGATTTACCCAAACAACATCTTTGTTACCCGCCCTGTGATGGTGTTAAAAAACCCACCTACGGCAACTAAAGCGCCAACCATAAAACGTATTTTAGGGCCAAAAAAATAAAAGCCGCGATTGCGGCTTTTTAATATTTTGATTAAACGGCTAGTTATTTAACTCTGCCGTTTTTAACTCGTCTTCAATATCGCTTATTTCATCAATAAAGTTTTCGAGTTGTTGCTCAACTAAGCTGTTTGCATGAGCAAAGTAAGCAAGGTGGAACACGGCATCTCCCTCGTTGACAAGCGGCATGGTTTGCTGACCTATTACGATACCACTGCGTGGCGCCAGTAACTCAAGCTCAGCATCACCAAGTGGGCTGCTTATATAGGCAAGTACCTGCCCTTTCATTACTCGCTCACCCAGTGATACCTGTGCACGAACAATACCGTCAACTTCGGCACGTATCCAACTTGTTGAGCTTGCAATTACCGGTTCTGGCAGCTTTTTAGCTCGCTTGCCGCGCACCATTTTTAAATGGCGCATCACATAGTCAACACCTTGCACACCTGCAGCAATTGCAATTGGGTCAAAGCGTAGCGCTTCGCCGGCTTCATAGGTAATAACGGGTATTCCTAAATTGGCCGCTTCACTGCGTAATGAACCATTACGAAGTGACGCATCAATCACCGCTGGCGTGCCAAAAGCTTTTGCCATCGCAGCCGTTGCAGGGTCACTCAAATTAGCGCGAATTTGCGGCAAGTTAGTTCGGTGAATTGCGCCCGTATGTAAATCAATAATATGCGTACAATGCATTGCAACTTGAGTAAAAAATGCATTCGCCATTCGCCCAGCTAACGAGCCTCGGGTTGAGCCCGGAAAACTGCGATTCATATCACGGCGGTCAGGTAAGTATCGTGACTTATGAATAAAGCCAAACACATTCACAATCGGTACCGCAATTATAGTACCGCGCAATTGCTCTGGGTCGATTTTTGCCAGTAACTGCCTAACAACCTCAACACCATTGAGCTCGTCACCGTGAATTGCAGCACACACCATTAATACAGGACCTTGCTGCACACCATTGACAACTTCTATCGGAATATTTAACGGCGAGTGGGTATAAAGCTTGGCAGCTTCAATCGCAAATGTTTTACGTTCGCCAACCCCCACCGTATCGCCTAAAATTGAAAACGGTGTATTTTTCTTAACCTTAGCCACGCACTTTTCCTTTTAATAGAGCGCTATATTACTTAACCTTTACCACGAGTTGCAGTTCTTTTTGATGCCGCTGTTTTTTCAATAAACTCGACAATCATGCCTGCAATGTCTTTACCGGTTGCAACTTCAATACCTTCAAGACCTGGTGATGAGTTTACTTCCATGACCAACGGACCACGTGCAGAGCGAAGTAAATCAACACCCGCTACGTTTAAACCCATCGCTTTTGCTGCTGCAACCGCTGTTTTTCTTTCTTCTGGAGTAATACGCACTAACGTCGCACTACCACCACGGTGTAAGTTAGAACGGAACTCACCTTCTTGCGCTTGACGCTTCATCGCGGCAATTACTTTATCGCCTAATACGAAGCAGCGAATGTCAGCACCGCCCGCTTCTTTGATGTACTCTTGCACCATAATATTGGCTTTTAAGCCCATAAACGCTTCAATTACACTTTCTGCAGCTTTGCGTGTTTCAGCTAATACCACACCGATACCTTGGGTACCTTCAAGTAGCTTAATTACCACTGGCGTGCCACCAACCATACTTAGTAAGTCTTTTACATCATCTGGTTTACTTGCAAAGCCTGTCACTGGCATACCTACACCTTTACGCGAAAGTAGCTGTAGTGAACGTAACTTATCGCGTGAGCGAGTGATCGCCACTGATTCATTGACAGGGAATACACCCATCATTTCAAACTGACGTAATACCGCACAGCCATAAAAGGTCACTGACGAACCAATACGCGGCACGATAGCATCAAAATCTTTTAAATTTTCACCACGGTAATGAATTTCTGGCTGCTCTGAATTGATGTTCATATAACAACGAAGTGCATCAATTACTTTCACTTCATGGCCGCGCTGCTCTGCAGCTTCAATTAAGCGACGTGTTGAATATAAATTTTGGTTGCGAGATAAAATACCAAGTTTCATAGTTAAAAACCTTAACTGATAAACTCATACACGTAGCAACGTGTGATAAGTCCTTTTTCTATAATAAATGAGATAAAGCCGGATCAACGACTATGCGATTTTCCATTGCTGTACGCCCTAACAACATTCTAAACTTCATTGTTGAACGGTTACTTAAAGTCACCCTTACAGGCCAGCTTTGGGTTCCTGCGACTAATTTTGTTTCAATAAAGTAGCGTAGCTCACGCTGACCGCTTGAACTGGTCACATACTTACGCTCAACTACTTTGGCGCGACACTCTACCGTTGTTTCTACATCGTCTTGTAGAGGATGGGTAGAAAATTTCACCCATGCTTCGCCATTTTCTGAAAATTCCTCAATGTCAAAAGCATGAATACATGAGGTTCTTGCTCCGGTATCAACTTTTGCTTTGATTTTTTCGATTCCCAGTTCAGGCAGACCAAGCCATTCTCGCCAGCCAACAATAATTTTTGCGCTCATTAATGTGCCCTCTTTAAAAAAGTGTCTTATACGCTACGGAGCTAGAAACACCAACGAAATATATTTATCCACTCGATAAGTCGATTTAATTGACGTAGGCTAAACTATCATCAACTATATCGCACTATTTGTAAAACGAGAGTTCAATATGATCAATGGGTTACTTCATGTCTTAATTTTAGACGAACAAGGCGGTGCACGTGCTATTGAAAATAGTACTGAGCTGCAAAATTGGCAACCTGAACACGGAAAACTTTGGGTGCACATGGACTATAGCCAAGCTGAGGCCGTTGAATGGCTTGAGCAGAGTAACTTATTAACAGATTTCGAGCTTGAGTCCCTGATTGCTGATGAGACACGTCCACGTTTAAGCAAAGTCACTCATGGTAATATGCTATTTTTGCGTGGGGTTAACTTAAACCCTGCGCAAAGCCCAGAAGACATGGTCTCGTTACGCTTATTCATTAACGAAAACATCGTGATCACAACGCGTAAGCGCCGTTTATTATCGGTGCAAGATGTTGTTGAGTCGTTCGATGGCAGCAATGGCCCATGTTCAATCTCTGAATTAGTTTGCCAATTGGCGCAAAACCTAACGTCGCGTATGCAAGCTGTTATTGACAGTTTAGATGACACACTCGATGGCTTTGAAGATGAAATTGACGAACCTAATAAAGGCTTTGATCATCAATCATTAGCACAAATACGCCGCCAGACAATCGCGTTAAAACGTTATTTAAGACCACAAAAAGAAGCTCTTATCACTTTATTAAACAATAAGTATAAGTGGTTAGATGAAGACGATAAGGCACGCTTAAACGAAACAACCAATATGTTGATCCGTTACTTAGAAGAGCTAGATAGCTCAATTGAACGTGCGCAAATTATTCAACAAGCAATTACAAGCCAAGTGTCTGAGCAACTAAATCAACGTATGTATGTAATGTCGGTGGTTGCAGCACTATTTTTACCACTCGGCTTCTTAACAGGTTTACTGGGTGTAAACGTAGGTGGTATTCCGGGCACTGAAAGCCCTTATGCATTTAGTTTGTTTATTATTTTCTTGGTGGTGCTTACCGTAGGGATTGGCATTTACTTTAAAAATAAGAAATGGCTATAGCTCGACAACCTTTTTAATTAAATCAAGGCGAACGGCATGTTCGCCTTTTTTGGTGCTCAAAATTAAGTGCTCGCCCTCTGGGTTAATTATTTTAAGATTCTCAGCCTTTCCCTCTAACGGTTCACCAGATACTAAGGTAATTCGTAATAGGGACTTATGCATGCACCATAATTCGTATTTATCGTAGTCGCCACAGTCGATAGGTTGATAAGTCATTGGCTTTTTTTGAGATTACTTAAGGAATAAATCGAGCTTAGAAGATATTAAAGTGAAGAGCAAATGGCGCTCTCGGCAGGGATCGAACCTGCAACTTAGCCTCCGGAGGGCCACGTGATATCCATTTCACCACGAGAGCACATTTGTCGTCGCCAATGCTAACTCGCGATATCAGCATGACAACCCGGCAATGATAATGGCATCTTGCCCTAAATGCTAGCATCGAGACCTTTATATGCACATAAATTCAGCAATTTGCATTAAAACACTTCACTTTCGTGCAGAACCAAGGTATTAACGTATACTTAATAAAATTAATAACAAGGTGGCTGTATAGCCATGTAAGGGGAATTTGATCATGAGTTTAATGTCTACAGAGCAAGTCGCGGAGTTTTTAGGTGTAAAAGTCGAACGCGTAAAACGTCTTGCTCGCGAACATTTACTGATCTCGAAATCACAAGATGACAAAGGTGAACCTTTGTTTGATCCAGAAGACGTAAAAAAATATAAAGAACTTGCCGAGCGAATTGGCGGTCTTTAATTTTTAACTTTTTCTATGAAGTGGTTAAGCTGTGTAAGCAGTGGCGCCACTTTATCCACCGCTCCACGTTGTTCATACCAACAAATACATAAAAGTAAAAACAGCGCATGAAACGCTGCCAGCTTTTCAACTGATAAGTTAAACGCGTGATGGTCGCACACTAACGCTTGATAGCGTTTAAGCAACGCTAGTTGCTGCTCATCATTTAACGTAAAGCTCACCACCAGCGCAGCCAAATCAAAATAAACATCGTTACTTTTGGCATATTCAAAGTCGATTAAAAACATACCCGATTCATTCACAATGATATTTTCTTTCACTAAATCATTATGACAAAAGCCCATGTCTTTAGGTGCACCATCAATATAAGCCAGTGACTGCCTAATTAACTCAGCATGTTGCTGGTACCGAGGTGTTTGCTGGTAGTAGTTAATTTCGTACGCAATATCCATCGGCTCGGTAAGCACAGGGTAACGATGTAAATTAACTAAATCGGGTAGTAAGCTATTACAAAATTCACCGCTGGCAATGTTCCCTGCCACGTATTCGAAAATAACAGTATCGGTTGCTTGTTCTAACCAAAGTGGTGCTGGGCAGCAACTTTGCTTTGCAAAATGGGCTTGCGCAGCAAGACCAATCGCCGGCCAGTGGTCTCGATAATGCTTAACCAAGAAAGCTTGATTTGATGTTTTTACCAAGTAGTTGTCATTGCTTAGCCCCTCAACCAGCGGACTGATTGAGGTAATTACTAAATTTGAGTTGAAGCGCGTAAAAAGCGCGTGAATTTGTTGCTCAGTTTTCATCTATAACTGTGCAAGCGGTTTAGCCTGATGCTGCTCGTACTCTTCATACCATGTTTTAAAGCCCCACGCGGCCATAATGGTGTAAAACACGAAAAGTACTAAGGTTGGGTAATACCCTTTTTCAAAGTATAAATACATGGACGCTGCATCAATCACAATCCAGTACAACCAGTTTTCCAGTACCTTCTTAGCAACAAGATAAGTCGTCACCACCGCAAAGCACGTAGTAAAGCTATCTAAATAGGCAAAATCAGCGTGAGTGTAATTGGTCATCACGAAACCAATAGCAACTGAGGCCACAGAGGTTGCAAACAAAATCACTGCATGACGCTTTAAAGACCATGAAATAATGGGCAGTTGATCTTTATTGTTTATACCCCGACGCCAAACCACCCAACCATACACTGCCATATACATATAATAAAAATTCAGTAGCGACTCCATTAACAGTGCGCCATTCCAGTACATTACGGTATAAATAAAGGTGCTAACAAACGCGGCTGGCCAACACCATAAGCTTTCTTTAATCGCTAAAAGTAAGTACGCCATCGACAATGCAACGGCAATATATTCCCAATGCGACATGGCAGTAAAGCCAGAGAAGGTTTCGCTCAAAAATTCCATAACACGCGCTACTTTAGATTTTAGTCTTCGCTAGGCGACAAGTCACCATGCAAGAATTTACAGACAAAAATAGCTTTACCAAACTCTTCATAAGAACGTTTGATTTCAGTATTAAGTACAGACATCACTAAATCATAATCACCGAAAATCTGAGTTGATAAGGTATTGGTGATCACTTTAAGACCTTCGTAACTGTTTACGCGGTCAATAAAACCTTTGATAAACGGAATGTAGTCTTGATGTAGTGGGTACTTACTGATCTCTACTGAAAGTTTCATTATGATTTACCGAGTCTTTGAAAAGTATTGCATTGTAACCCGCTTATACTAACAAGTCATGGCTATGGCTATTTTTTAGTGTAAAATCAGCCGCGATAAACATTGAGGATTCATTATGGCACGCCGCATCACTTACAAATTTAAAAACCAGCCTCGCGAAATCAATTTTGCAAAAGATAAATACCGCGATATGTACCATGCGATCGCTGCAGCTGAAGGCATTGATTTAACCAACTATTTAAAGATGGAGCAGCAAGTAGAAATGACTTCAAAAGGCTCTTCAGCAGTACGTAACTTTCGTGACCAAGAATTCGCACGAATGGGGTTCAGTGACGTGTATTTTATTAAAGAGTAACAAACTTACTCTTGATACTCGTAACTTACTCGTGGGGTGATATTACACAGTAACTCGTAAGGAATGGTTGTCGCACACTGGGCAATCTCTTCAACGGGAAGCTCTGGCCCCCACATGATCACTTCATCACCGACTTTGATGTTGTCGCTGTTATCACCAATATCCACCGTGATCATGTCCATCGCCACACTACCAACAATGCCATAGCGTTGTGATTTAATAACCACTGGTGTGCCTTGCTCAGCATGACGTGGATAACCATCACCATAACCCATCGCGACCACAGCAAGCTTAGTGGGTTTATCGCTATGCCAACGACCACCATAACCAACACATTGATTAGCATCGACATCGCGTATTGCTATAACACGCGTAGTTAAGCGCATAACCGGCTCTAAACCATGCTGTTGACCAATGCTATTTAGCATTGGTGATACACCATACAACATCAACCCAGGGCGTACCCACTCGCCATGCCCTTTTGGCCAAGCAATAATTCCCGCTGAATTTGCAAGACAATGCTGCTCGCTTTTGCCATCAGCTAATGAGTCAAATAAAGCAATTTGCTGAGCGGTTTTTTCATCATTGATGTCATCGGCGCACGAAAAATGGGTCATTAGTTTAATGTCATCACGGGCATTCGAGCTTGCTTTTAAACGGCTGTAGAAAGACTCAAATTGTGATGGTGCAATACCAAGGCGATGCATGCCAGTATTAACTTTTAACCAGCAAGCAATAGGTGCATCAAGAGCTGTGTTTTCAAGCGTTGCGAGCTGATTTTCATCGTGAATGATGGTTTGAAAGTTATTAGCAAGCAAGATAGGTAAATCATCTTTATGAAAAAACCCTTCAAGCAATACAATAGGTTTTGTCAGCCCACCGGCACGCAGCGCTAACGCTTCGTCAATGCGTGCGACTGCAAATGCGTCTGCATCATTTAGGTATTGGGCAATTTTAACTAAACCATGGCCATATGCATTAGCTTTTAGCACCGCCATTACTTTGCAACCGGGCGCAAAGCGCTTCACCTGCGCTAAGTTATGAGCAAGCGCTTGTAGGTTGATTTCGGCAATGGCTAGGCGCATTAATATTCGTCGTCCATAGCTGGGCCCGCGTAGTTATCAAAACGCGAGAATTGGCCTTGGAAAGTTAAGCGTACTTTACCGATTGGACCGTTACGCTGCTTACCTATGATGATTTCTGCCACACCTTTTTCAGCACTATCTTCGTTATAAACTTCATCACGGTAAATAAACATGATTAAGTCGGCATCCTGCTCGATTGAGCCTGATTCACGTAAGTCGGAGTTGATTGGACGTTTATCGGCACGTTGCTCTAGGGTACGGTTAAGCTGAGACAGTGCAATAACCGGACACTGCAGCTCTTTTGCTAGTGCTTTTAATGAACGTGAGATTTCAGCAATTTCTAACGTACGATTATCTGACAAACTTGGAACACGCATTAACTGTAGGTAGTCGACCATGATCATGCTAATACCGCCATGATCGCGAGCAATACGACGAGCACGAGAGCGCACATCCGTTGGTGTTAGGCCCGATGCATCATCGACATACATCTTACCTTTTTCCATCAACAAGCCCATGGTTGAGGATAGACGCGCCCAGTCATCATCATCTAGCTGACCAGTACGAACTTTAGTTTGGTTAATGCGACCTAGCGATGCCAGCATCCTCATCATAATTTGCTCTGACGGCATCTCTAGTGAGTAAATAAGTACAGGCTTATCTTGCGTCATAGCAGCATGTTCAGCCAAGTTCATCGCAAAGGTAGTTTTACCCATCGATGGACGTGCCGCCACAATAATAAGATCTGAAGGCTGCATACCCGCTGTCATTTTATCTAGGTCGGTGTAGCCTGTACTCACACCAGTTACACCATCTTGCGGCGATTGGTAAAGCTCTTCAATTTTATCAACGGTTTTTTCTAAAATACTATGTAAGTTTTGAGGGCCTTCGGTACTTTTAGTACGCTGCTCCGCAATTTTAAATACTTTACTTTCAGCAAAATCAAGCAGGTCATGGCTATTTCGCCCTTCAGGGCTAAAACCCGCTTCGGCAATTTCATTGGCAACACCAATCATTTCTCGAATAACAGCACGCTCACGCACGATATTCGCGTAGGCATCAATATTTGCTGCACTTGGCGTATTCTTGGCTATTTCAGCAAGGTAGGCAAAACCACCAACACTACTTAACTGGTTATTTTTCTCAAGGCTCTCAGAAATAGTGATCAAATCGATTGGATCACCGCCTTCAGCAAGGCTTACCATAGCTTCAAAAATCAGCTTATGAGTGCGGGTATAAAAATCCTGGGCAACCACTAACTCAGCAACACGGTCAAACGCTTGATTATCAAGCATTAAACCACCTAAAACAGATTGCTCAGCTTCTATTGAATGAGGAGGGACTTTTAACGTATCGACTTGCTTATCTGGTTTGGCCATAACTTCACAAAACTAAAATTGAATGGCTCTATTCTATCGACTTGCTAAGGCTGTGCAAATAGTAAATACCAATCGACTTAAATATTTGGTCATTCTAGCGTGCTAAATAAAGCGTTAACTGCGTTAGAGATGTCTAAAGTAGAGTAACTACATGTCAAAATTTCTGCCTTGTTATCACTTCATTTATCTGTCGCTATTTAAGACCAATAACTCAACACGATTGATATAAGCGGGAAGTCTTCCCGCTTTATTGTAACTCTAATCGTTATTTCTGTTTACGAAGTTCAATGCGGCCGCTAATCGTATCCATTTCGATATCAGCATCTCCACCGTTAATACTAAATTCTAAGTCGCTTGATGGGCCATACTTCGCTTTTGTTGCTTTGTCGTCACTCAGTTCATTGACTATTTTACCATTAGCGTGAGCTTCAATTTCAAACTTTGCTGACACATTAGCAGGGAAGTAAAATTCAGCATCACCACTAACCGACTCAAAACGAATATTAGCATCATCAAGTAGCTTATTAATGTGAACTTCGGCTTCACCGTTTACCGTATTAATACGCAGTTTTTTAATTGCATCAAAAGCAAAGTCAATATCACCATTTACGTTCTCAAGACGAACATCTTGCGCTTTGGTCTTTGACTTAATGTCACCATTCACCGCGGTAAAGCGTAAAGCACCTTGCGAGTTTTTATCATTAATTTCGCCATTCACAGTTTCAAAGCGAATATCACCGTTCAGGTCATGGGCATTTACGTCCCCATTTACCGTTTCAAAGCTCATGTTGCCGCTAATATCTTGTACTGTAATATCGCCGTTGACAGTATCAATCTCTGCGCCTGCTTCAAGCTCTTTAGCACTAACTGTGACATTCACTCCAGCAAATTCAAGCTCACTACTTTTTGGCATGTAAATGGTCAATCGAGAGCCGTCACCGCTATTCCAGCCACCTAAGTTACGCGGCATTTTTACGATAAATTCAACACGGCTGCCTTCTACATCTAAACGATAGCCTTGTGCTTTATCGTCAAGCTCACCTTCGATTTTAAGTTGTGGTTTATCCCACCCTTCAATGCGTACATCACCACGTTGGTTTTCAATAAAAATGCGTTTATTTGCAGGTACATCAATTTGTTCATTAATGGTTTGTCCTGCCATTGCCATCAGTGGCAGTAATCCTAAAGTTAAGGCTAGTAATTTCATAATTGTCACTCCTAAATCGTTTGCCACTTCGGTGCATGCACCTTGTTAATTAAGTCCAGTTGTTGCTGATAAACCTGCGACAGCATTTGTAATAAAGCTGGGTTTTCAGGTTCATTCTCAAGTGCTTGCTTAATGGCACTTTCGGCTTCTTCTAACTCTTTTAGTTGTTGCTGCCAGTTATCGGTTAACGCAGGTTGATTTTGATACTGCACCAACAAACCTTGCTTTTGCTTGGTAAAATAATCGCTCATTGCCATCATGCTATTTGACTCGCCTTGGCCAACAAAAAGCTGCACAGTCAAAAGGGCTGCAATACAGCAAGCGGCAACAGCAGCGAGTTTATTCCAGCCATTAGTTGGCTTATCAATATGCTGTGTTTGCGGCCTTGCAATTGCTCGCTCAATTCCCGGCCAAAGGTCTTTTTCTGGACTAATATCTTGCTTTTGATTAAGCGAGTCATTTAAAAATTGTTCAAATTCTGGCTTACTCATTTTCATACCACTCTTTTAATAACTGCCTTGCACGGTGAAATTGCGACTTACTTGAACCTACAGCCATATCAAGCATGCTTGCTATCTCTTCATGGCGATAGCCTTCAATTGCATGAAGCACAAAAACCATACGTGCTCGCTCAGGTAGTCTCAGTACTAATTTGTCGAGGCCGTTAAAGCCGTCGCAATCTGCTGCGCTTTGCTCATCCATACCACTTTGTTCAAAACTCACTACTTTTTGAAACCAGCTTTTATGTTTGCGAATGTAGCTAATCGCAATATTGCTGGTAACACTATGTAACCAAGTCGAAAACTGTGAGCGTCCATCAAAGTTCGCGATTTTGTGCCACAACTGTACAAACACTTCTTGTGTTGCATCTTCTGCGTGCTCTTTATCTGCAAGCAATCGCAAACAAAGACTATAAACCCGCTTCACATGCAACTCATAAAGTGTTGCATAAGCAGCTTGATCACCGCTTTTTACGCGCTCTATCAAGGCATGCTCACTTTGCTGGGCGAACGCTTGTTCTGCATCTATCAACATCCTGGATGTTGTCCTTTATGATTATTGTTGTGAATTTAGTGTATTAGACGTAAGGAGGGATTCAAAAGGTTTAAATGAAATTAATTTTTTTTGTGTAAGCTACAAATAATTGAGCTTACACAATTTTATTTGGGGATTTGCGTTATTCGGCAGGGGATGATTCGTTTTCTTCTTCGGTTGTTTCTGTGGTTTTATAGCTCCAACCTAAAAATACGATGCGTGCTGGAGAGGCTGGTGTACCACCATTTTGTACTTGTAATAGACCAGCATCATAGTGAGCGCCACTGCCCCCCGATGCGGTAATTGTTGAGCCACGTACACTACCAAACAACTCACCACTACCTGACAATTTCACCGTAGTCAAAGGCGCATAAATAGCCGCATATAAATTAGCAGCGCCGCTAAATTGTACACCATTTACACCATTAAATGATGAGTAGAATGATAACGAAGGATGACCACTGGTGGTTAGCCCTTCTTGCTCAGTAATTACTTTTGCGCCTGCACCAATATTTACTTTTCCGGTTAATAACACCGTTAAGCTGCTATCTTTTTTTATTGTTAGACTGGTGTCCCCTTCCATCGAAAAGTCACCATCAATCAGTAAAATAACATCACCACCAGACACTTCCATTTTGCCGTCACTGGTCATCTTGAGTCTATCAAGTGAAAAAATATACTCTTTGCTATTACTACCATTGGCTTGGTTCTGAGCTTTAGAGTTAAACAAGAAAATATCAGCAAGGCTTGGTAAAATAACTTGGCTACCACCACTACTGTAATAACCCTTTTCGGTATTTAGCTTAAATTGTTGCGTAGGGCCTATAGCAACAGAACTATAACTGCTCACTTGATCCGTGATGTCTGCCATTTTCTCTGGCAATATCAAAGGATCACAACTCGTATCTGGGTTTGTAGGGTCATAATCTGGCGCAGTTGGGTCAGCAACGGTTATCGGTTCAACATTCGGGTTTACATTAAACTTGCTATCACTGTAGTGCACACCATCCTGTTGATTATTGTAGGTATCTTTAAAATCGCCTGAGCCACCATACATAATATCTAACGCTTCAGCTTGGCTATTCGTGATGAATGTTGACCACTGCATTTTTGCATCACCATTCGCTCGCACTACCCCCGAAACTGTCCCGCCACGATGCGTATAATAACCTCGGGTATATACATTACCGTCAACACGTAAACCGCTGCCTGGAGAAATATAAACACCGGTATTTGAATGGATGTTACCAATAATCGGTGATGAACCATTTAAGTAGATCACCCCGGTCGCTTTAACATCGCCTTTTATCGGTGAATGACCCGATAGCACCACATCTGAATCGCCAGCAATCGTTGAAACATCGCCATCATTTGACTTAGTTTCTTCGTAAGTGCCTTTGCTAGAGTCATAGCTGTCGATACTGCCACTGCCAGACAAGTTAACCCCTTTACAACCCACCATAGCATTCGTGAAAATCGAACTTCCCTTCGCGCCTTGCACTGCAAAACGAGCAACTAAGTTACTTTGTGCATCGCCATCAAATCGTTGTCCTAGGCTTGCAATTTCTAGCTCACCTGCAGCATTTTGACTTAAACTTGCATTAAAAATTGCATCATCAGCGATAACACCTGAACCAGATGCATGACTGGTTTTACTGATCAAATCTTCAACCGCTAATACACCTTCCTCATCCAAGGTTTGTTGTAATAACTTAGCTTGTTCAAAAACACCTTTTTCAGCCAATAAGCGACTATTTAATTTCTTTTGAAAGTTACCACTTAAGCGCTCTTGAACGACGTTCTCGCGCAGCGAACTAAGCACCACGATACTGGCCATACTGGTCAAGATCAAAACTGTAATTAGAGTAAAACCACCTTGCTTTTTATACACTACCTGCTCCGTATGCTTTAACTAATATTACATTTGTTAGAGCAATATCAATATTGATGCCATTGCCAAATTGCGCAGGTAAATCATTTGGCTTCACAGTTACTGTGACAAGCTCACCAGCGATATCAAATGATAAAGTTTCGATACCTGTGAGTAATCGCTCAGCAGTAGCGCCATCGAGTGAACACATTAAATTACTACCATTTAAGCTATAGACCTCAATCACTTGCGCTGTTGTCGCAGAGCCATCACAGGCAATAACACCACTAGGCTGAGTAATAGTAATCGTGCTTTTATCAGCACTTATGATCGGAGCTAACTGAGTTTGCTTAATGCTACGATTGAATACTTTACTGGTATAGCGAATCACCTCTTGGGCGTTTTCGAGTTCTTTACTCACTTCAACAGTGCTTTTAATCGCCGAGTAAGACAAACTCACTCCAGCTAGTAAAAAAGCGCCTGCAGCCAATGCCACCATAAGTTCAACTAAAGTAAAGCCCTGAGCGCGTTTATTCATGAGCATACCGCCGTTAAGTCTGGGAAACTGGCATTTAGACTAATTTGATTTTCTGCATTGTCTGTCATGCGCTTATCAACCCAAGCGACATTAATTTGCATATCATCACTGTAATTAGCTGGGATAGTCAGTTGATAATCACTGACTTGTGGTGCTAGCGAAGCTCTAAAAGTCGCGTCTTGAAAAAGTGCGGTATTAGTTTTTTGAATTTCACAAATGCGCGGCCACAAACGCTCAATAGTATTTTGGCCTTGAATGAGTGACACGGTGTAATTAAAGCTATTGGTTGCATATTGCAGCGATTTTAGCTGCGCAGCAGCCAACCCTAATAATGCGATTCCAGCAATCACCACTGAAATCATCACCTCTAATAATGAAAAGCCTGCCTGCTTATTCATGCACATCCTCGCTGTGAACTTTCAACTAACCAGTTTTGACCACTTTTAAGCACACACATTATGTAATCTATGGTATTTGTGTGCTCATCTTTAACTAAAATTTCAGCTTGTTTATCGACTTCGCCACTGGCGCTAATTGCCAGTGCCACCAAGTTGACAGTAACACCGCTTTTAGTGATCGAAAATTCTTTCAAAATCGTGTCTGCCCCGCCCTCATTGAGGGTCACTTGCCAGTTCTTATTGCTAACAACTAGGTTAATAGGTTTGTCACGCTTTACCGCTTCACTGCGTGCAAACTTATAGACACTATTTAATTGATTTGCAGTAGTTACAACGCGATCTTGCAAGATATGTTGACTAAATGACGGAAAAGCAAGGGCTGCCATAATGCCAATAACACTTAGCACAACCATTAACTCGATTAAGGTAAACCCTGCAATTCGACGCAACTTAGTTACTCCCAGCAATCACTAAATGAAGCGTTGTAACTACCATCATGTTTAATGGTTAAGTCACCACAGCGATCACTTGCTTGCGCCGAACCCGATTTAGGAGAGGCTTTTAAACTGTAGCCACGATTTTTAAAGTCGCTTACAGCACCTGATACTTTGTCAGTTGCTGTATAGGTAAAGGTGTAGTAATCAGTATTTTGGGTTGAAAATGCATTGGGGTAGCCGCCATTTCGTGAATAAATACGCTCAAGACTGGCACTGTATTGCAATAACTCTTGTTGAATATCTGCGCGGCGACTACGTTGCATATGCTCAGTGTAAGCAGGCAGTGCTACGCTATACAGAATGCCCAAAATAGCGATAACAATAAGAATTTCTACTAATGTAAAGCCAGTTTGTTTACCCTTTCCATATGGTAATAATGAACTTCTCAACTTCAACTCCTTACTACTTTTTAACCAGCACAATATAAATGACAGCGTTGTCAGTGTCAATTTTAACCAATTTACTCTTACTCATCCGATTATACTAATAAGATTAAGAAAATTAAGAAAAAAGAACGTTAGTTTGCAAAATAGGTAAGATTATAGGGTTAGTACTTGTGTGTTTAAAACCTAAAAAACTAATACTATTAGTATCTATACTGGTGATTAATGGAGGTACAACACGCTGAAATTAATAGTGTTTAGGCGAATGAATAACGTTGTTTATACAAAAATTTCAGGCACAAAAAAGCCGCACATAAAGCGCGGCTTTTTCTACTTAATATTGCTATTAAGCTTCAGCGATAACGATTACTTTGATAGTAGCCGATACGTCTGAGTGTACTGCGATTGCTACGTCAAATTCGCCAGTCTCACGGATAGTACCTAGAGGTAAACGAACTTCTGATTTAGCAACTTCAACGCCAACAGCTGAAATAGCTTCAGCGATGTCGCGAGTACCGATAGAACCGAATAACTTGCCTTCGTCACCAGCTTTAGAAACTAGTGTAACTTCAGCTAATGCTTCTAACTTGTCAGCGCGAGCTTGAGCAGCAGCTAGATCTTCAGCGATCTTAGCTTCTAAATCAGCACGACGTGCTTCGAAAGTTTCGATGTTAGCTTTAGTTGCAGGAACTGCCTTACCTTGTGGGAAAAGGAAGTTACGTGCGAAGCCAGATTTAACTACAACCTGGTCACCTAGGCCACCTAGGTTTGCGATCTTGTCTAGTAGAATAACTTGCATGTCTCTACACCTTTTAAAAACTGTTAATCCGCTGCTTACTTATGTAAGTCAGTGTATGGAAGAAGGGCTAAGTAGCGAGCACGCTTGATAGCAGTTGCTAGCTGACGCTGGTATTTAGCGCTAGTACCTGTGATACGGCTAGGTACGATTTTGCCACTTTCTGTAACATAGTTTCTAAGAGTAGCTAGATCTTTATAATCGATTTGTTGTACGCCTTCCGCTTTAAAGCGGCAGAACTTACGACGTCTGAAATAACGTGCCATGAGTAAAATTCCTCAAAAAATTCTTTCTATATGTTGAGCATGCAAGACTAACTGGCTTAAGCCGTTTCGTCCTTCGTGACGGTTTAAAAACCCCGTCACTTGCACTTGTTGCCCAACGTGCAATTGTTGAGTTTGTTGTTGCATTGGCGTGCCGCTGGCAACAACTTGAAGTCTGACATAACTATTACGGTTAAGGTCTGCTTCAACTTGCATCGATTTATGTTCAAGAACAAAAATACAATGCGGTATACCAGCAGGGCTTTGACTATATTTAGGTGTTTTACAAACAACCCCAGATAATGTCAGCTGATTCATATAAGGATTAACCGGTTGGCTCATCTTTTTGTCTCAACTGCAAGCGCCATGCTTGAACTCAAAACGATTAAGCAGCTGGTGCTTCTTTCTTCTCTTCTTTCGCAAGAGGAGATGCTTCAGTTACAGCGTCTTTAGTACGCATAACTAAGTTACGAAGCACTGCATCGTTGTAGCGGAAAGTAGTTTCTAGCTCGCTGATTACTTCAGTAGGTGCTTCAACGTTCATAAGAACATAATGAGCTTTGTGAAGCTTGTCGATTGGGTAAGCCAATTGACGACGGCCCCAGTCTTCAAGACGGTGGATAGTACCACCAGCTTCAGTGATAGAACCAGTATAACGTTCGATCATACCAGGTACTTGCTCACTCTGATCAGGGTGAACCATGAATACGATTTCGTAATGACGCATGGATATTCCTTACGGTTAATAGAGCCTTCTACCGTTTCGGCCAGTCGGTTTAAGGCAAGGAATTAAATTTAATAAGCCGAAATGAGCGCGCATTTTACGCTTAGATTGATAATTAAGCAAGATAAAACAGCAGAGCAAATAAGATTCTTGTGCTGATTGCTATTTTCTAAACTGCAAATCTAAGCTGAAAAACAAAAAACCCAGCCGAGGCTGGGTTTTTGAGATTCTGAAAACTAAAATTACTTGATTTTAGCTTCTTTGAAAATCACGTGTTTACGAGCTTTAGGATCGTATTTTTTGATTTCCATTTTTTCAGGCATGTTACGCTTGTTCTTGTCGGTAGTGTAGAAAAAACCAGTACCAGCAGTTGAAACTAAACGGATCTTATCGCGCATGATTCAGTTCCTTAAACTTTTTCGCCACGAGCACGGATTTCTGTAAGAACCGCGTCGATGCCTTTTTTATCGATAATACGCATACCTTTAGTAGTAGTGCGTAGTGTTACAAAACGTTTTTCACTTTCAACCCAAAAACGGTGAGTTTGTAGGTTAGGTAGGAAACGACGTTTAGTCGCGTTTCTCGCGTGTGAACGGTGGTTACCAACCGCTGGACGCTTACCTGTAACTTGACATACTTTAGACATGTCTATATATCTCCAATAACTTCGCTCGAGCTTAATTTTCCCTTAGGCCAGTATTTGTGCCCCGGGATAAATCGAAGGGCGCTCTTTATACAGCTTATACAGGCAAAGATCAAGTAACAGATCTTATCCAATCAGCTCATGTGTAAATTTGATAGCGGCTAATTATAATGATCGAATGCCCTTAGGGAAAGTAAAAACTGCATTTAAATTAAACTAATTTCTAAAATCGCCCTAAACTGCTCATTTTTAACACACTCCTGCCTTAGCTCCGCTTAAATTAATCCCCTTTCGGCAAACGATACACAATTTTCACCACCCACTATGATGTGATCCAGTACATTTATATCTATTAAGGCTAAAGCTTGTTGTAATTTTGTAGTGATCAATTTATCGGCCTGACTTGGCTCTGCTACCCCACTTGGATGGTTATGGGCAAGAATCAGTGCCGCCGCATTATTGCGTAGTGCAGCTTTAACAACTTCACGAGGATACACAGAGGCCGCATTAATAGTGCCATAAAAAAGCACTTCGTCTTTTATCAATTGGTTTTGACTGTCCAAGTACAGCACCATAAATACTTCTTGCTGTAAGCCACGCAACTGAATAGTTAAATAGTTATACACAGCCTGTGGCGAATTAAATAGTGCCTCGCGTTTACATTGCTCAAGCATATAGCGCCGGCTCAACTCAAGCACAGCTTGGAGCTGCACATATTTAGCGGCTCCTAACCCCCTTTGTGAACAAAACTCTTGTTCAGTGGCATTAAATAAATTGTGCAGGGTGCTATTTATATCTAGTAGGTGCTCGGCCAACTCAATGGCATTCATACCCGGCACGCCGGTACGTAAAAATATCGCTAATAGCTCAGCGTCTGAGAGTGCTTTTGCGCCTTGGGCGAGTAACTTCTCCCGCGGCCTTGCTGATAAAGGTAGATCGGTTAACGGCATTGCTTCATCCTTAAAACAACTATTCCATTTAATAAACTGTACTATAAAATCGCGTTTTTTCCTGTAAGAAAAAAGAAAACTTCATGCTATCGGTAAAGATTTGCTATCGTTAGCCCATATCGACAAAGGTTAAATTTCACGTAATGACAAAATCAGTAAATAAAAAAATCCTGCTAGGTATGAGTGGTGGTATTGCAGCCTATAAATGCGCAGAGCTTGTTCGCCGTTTAAAAGATAAAGGCTGTGAAGTAAAAGTCGTCATGACCGACTCAGCAAAACACTTTATTACTCCTTTAACTATGCAAGCGGTAAGCGGTGAGATTGTTTCTGATTCATTACTCGACCCTGCAGCAGAAGCCGCAATGGGTCATATTGAGTTTGCCAAATGGGCAGACCTTATTTTAGTCGCCCCTGCAACCAGCAATATTTTAGCGAAAATGGCGATGGGTATTGCAGATGACTTACTGACAACCCTACTACTAGCCACCCCTGCAAAAGTCGCGGTTGCACCTGCCATGAACCAACAGATGTACGCCCACCCAGCTACACAAGCAAATATTGCCACACTTAGTGAACGCGGCGTTGCTATTTGGGGCCCAGGTAAAGGTGAGCAAGCCTGTGGTGATGTAGGCGCAGGACGTATGTTAGAGCCTCATGAGTTAGTCGCGCTGTGTACACAACCTGAGGTTGAGCCTTTACTTGCAGGCAAAACCATCACGATCACAGCAGGACCAACCCGAGAAGCCCTCGACCCAGTTCGTTATATTTCTAATCACAGCTCTGGCAAAATGGGTTATGCCCTTGCTGAAGCTGCACTTGCGTTAGGTGCAAAGGTAAACCTGATTTCAGGCCCAGTGACAATTAAAGCACCTGCTAATGCCCTGCTTACTAATATAGAAAGTGCTGAGCAATTACTCACCGCCTCGATGGAGCTAGCCGCGCAATCGGATGCCTTTATCGGCTGTGCAGCGGTGGCAGATTACCGTGCAGCAGCGATTCATGAGCAAAAAATGAAAAAGCAAGGTGATGAACTAACCCTCACCTTAGTTAAAAACCCAGATGTCATAGCTAACGTCGCCGCGCTGAACGAAAACCGTCCTTATACAGTTGGTTTTGCTGCCGAAACCCAAGATGTTGCCAGTTACGCACAAGGTAAATTAAAGAATAAAAACCTCGATATGATCTGCGCAAATGACGTATCAAAAGAAGGCCTTGGCTTTAATTCTGATCATAATGCTTTAACACTGTTCTGGCACAATGAGCAACTAGATTTAGCAATGGGAAGTAAAAAAGATTTGGCCATGAGCGTAATGACTGAGCTTGCCAAGCGTTTGTAAAAATGCTGGAAAGAAACTGAATAAAACATTAACATAAGCCACTCATTTGCACAAAAAATGGCTTGTCTGACTCCCAACAGCGCAAGTAATAAATTATAAGAAAGGAATGGTCATGCCTGCGACAAAAAGAAGTAATCGCAAAGAGCAGATTCTGCAAGCACTCGCACAAATGTTAGAAACCAGCCCAGGTCAACGTATCACAACCGCAAAACTAGCGGCGGAGGTAGGTGTGTCTGAAGCTGCGTTATATCGTCATTTCCCGAGTAAAGCACGGATGTTTGAGGGCCTAATCGAGTTTATTGAAGATACTCTGTTATCACGCATTAATCTCATTTTAGAAAATGAGAAAGAAAGCCAAACTCGAGTCTACAATATTTTGCTGTTATTGTTAGCCTTTGCAGAGAAAAACCCAGGCATTACCCGTATTTTGACCGGTGATGCCTTACAAGGTGAACAAGAGCGTTTACGTGAACGAGTACAAGGCTTATTCGAGAAGCTAGAAACTCAATTCAAGCAAGTGCTACGCGAGCGCAAACTTCGCGAAGGCAAAGCATTCCAATCAGACGAAAGCACCCTAGCCAATTTCTTACTCGCCTATGTTGAAGGTAAGATGAACCAATTCGTGCGCAGCGACTTTAAAGCAAAACCAAGTGCACAATTTGAAAAACAATGGCCAGAACTACAGAAGATTTGGTTGTAGGAAATTAGCCGTAGGCGCGATCTCATATCGCGCAGCGGTGAAATTAAAATTACGCGGGATAAACCCGCTGCTACCCTTTTAACAAAACCTACCGACAACTTTTTTTAGCTTATGGCTGATAGCTTACAGCTATCAGCTCACCTCCCCAAACACGCCACTTATCGTATCTACTCGAATTGTTTATTAAAAACGCTACACTGGGTGCGTAAATTTTAAAAACAACGAGAAAGACTAATGAAAGCGCAATTATCACTTTTGAGCTTAGCCTTGGTGACAAGCCTTGGTAGTGCACATGTTAGTGCGAAAGAGGCTCTGCAATTTAAAGACGTGTTTGATTTTAAATACGCAAAAGGCACCCAACTTTCTGAAGACGGCCAAATTCTTAGCTTTAGTGCAGACCCTTATCGCGGTAATGCTGAAGGTCAGGTTTATACGTTAAACAATAACCACCTACTTACCAGCGTTGAGCGCGGTACTCGCCCTACTATTAATAAAGCGGCAAACTGGGTGGCTTTTACTCAGGTACCTACCCTACTTGAAAAAGAAACCACCAAGAAAAAAGACCAGCTGAAAAATAACCTTGTTTTAGTAAATACTAAAAATGGCGAGCAACAGACTTTTAACGATGTAAAAGACTATGCGTTATCGGATGATGGTATATGGCTTGCCTATCGACTAGATAAGAAAGCAGAAAAAGCAGATAAAAAAGACGGCGAAGAAAAAGACGAAAACAGCAGCGAAATCAAGCCAGATAAAAAAGATAAAAGCTTTGATTTAGTGCTTGTTAATCTTCAAGACAAAACCACTCACACTGTAAATAATGTATTTAGTTATGCAATGAGTAGCACTGGCGAGCAATTATTAGCAAGCCAAAGCTACAGTGATGGTGCCGACAACCAAGTTGTATTAGTTGATCTTAATAATGACTTTGCAACTAACGTGTTGATTGATGAGCCTGGTGTTGTTGCAAATAAAATTGCATGGCAACCAAACAGCAATACCGCAGCACTATTAATTGGTAATTATGTTAATGATGATACAAGACGTCGCGATCACAGCTTACAGCTTTTACAAAACGGGGCTCTTTCAACCATTAACTCAGCAGATAGCAGCTGGACTATCGGCAAAACAGCATCATTAAAATGGTCTGAAGATGGTGCTCGTTTATACTTTGAAAACCACCCTAAACTCGCCGCAAAATCTGTCTTGAAAGAATACAAAGATGAAGCCTCTTTATATGATTTCGATACCATACGCGACCAGAAGGGCCTAAACGTTTGGCACAATAAAGACGCTGAAATTAAGCCTCGCGAAGAGCAGCAATGGAACAAAGCGAATAAGCTTCGTCACTACCAAGCTGTGTATCATATAAATGGTCAGCACGTTGTGCAGCTAAGCACACCAAACATGCCAGAAGTTTCGCTTAACACTAATCGCGAAGCACTATTAGGCTATTCAGACCGACCTTACTTAGAGCGCGTTATGTATGGTGGTTTTTATGCAGATTACTTCAGTGTTGATGTTAAAACCGGTAAACAAACAGCTATCGTCAGCGACTATCCATTTAGACCAAGCCTTGCGCCAAATGGTCAATTTGCAGCATTTTTCCAAGATAGCCAAGTTCAGCTAAAAGATTTAGGTAGCAACAAGGTTTCGACCTTATCTAAAGCAATTAACGCTGTTTTTGCTGATGATAAACATGACTACCCATCACCTCAGCCGGGTTATGGTTTTGCGGGCTGGTTGAACGACAGCAGCCAAGTATTGGTTTACAGCAAATTTGATATTTGGGCTTTTGATGTCGCATCACAAAAGGCAACGCGCTTAACTCAAGGTAAAGAAACTAACACCCAATATCGTGTTATTAAACTTGATAAAGACCAAGTTGGTTTTGCCAAAGATGAAACATTATTGCTAAGCGCAACCAACGTGCAAGATAAGCAAACAGAGATTGCCAAACTTGACTTATCGAGCAATAAAGTCAGCAAAGTACTTTCGGGTAAAAAGCGCTATGACGTAGTGAAAAAGGCTAAAAATGCCGACAAATACCTATTTACTGCACAAACATACCAGCAATTCCCTGATTACTACCAAACTGATTTTAGCTTCAAAAAGCCACAACGTGTTACTAACCTAAACCCGCAAATTAGCAACTTTGCATGGGGTGAAAAACCTGAGCTTATTAGCTACAAAGGGTTTGATGGTGAAGATTTACAAGGCGTATTAATTAAGCCTGCAGGCTATAAAAAAGGCGATAAGGTTCCTGTAGTTGTGTACTTCTACCGCTATATGAGCCAACGCATGTATGACTTCCCGAAAATGGAGTTAAATCATCGCCCTAACTTCCCGATGTTTACCTCAAATGGCTATGCGATTTTCTTACCTGATATCCGTTTTGAGATTGGTCATCCTGGTAAATCATCAACGCAAACTATGATCAACGCAACTCAAAAGTTAATTGATTTAGGCATTGCTGATCCAGATAAAATTGGTTTACAAGGTCACTCTTGGGCAGGCTACCAAAGCGCCTTTATGATCACTCAAACAGACATGTTCAAGGCCGTTGTATCAGGTGCGCCAGTATCTAATATGACCAGTGCTTACAGCGGTATTCGCTTAAAATCAGGTCTTGCCCGTCAGTTTCAATACGAAACAGGGCAAAGCCGTATAGGCAAAACTTTATTCGAAGCGCCAGAGCTATATATCGAAAACTCACCGGTGTTCTTTGCCGATAAAGTGAATACCCCAATTCTGATTATGTTTGGTGACAAAGATGATGCAGTGCCATGGCACGAAGGGGTTCAATACTACTTAGCTCTTCGCCGTGCCGGTAAAGATGCAACCTTCTTACAATACGAAGGTGAACCACACCACTTGAAGAAATTCCCTAACCAAGTGGATTTTTCGGTGCGCATGATGGAATATTTTGATCATTACTTAAAAGGTAAACCTGCTGCTGAGTGGATCAAAAACGGCGTCCCTTTTATTGAAGAATAAACAATAAGCTGAATTTCAGCTTAATGTCCCCCTCCCCTAGAGCCAGCATTATTGCTGGCTTTGTTCGAAAAAATCAATCACACCATCTATTTTATCGATTTTATCAATCGATTTAAACCCCAGTTTGTAAGTGGAAAGTTAATCAGAACAACTCTATATTTCACCCAACTTCTAACTGGAGACAACACAATGTTAAAAAAATCAACTTCAGCTTTCTCTAAAGTCGCTGTTGCAGTGTCACTGTTGGTGGCAACAGGCGTACAAGCTACGAACGAAATAAAATCAAACCAATTCTGGTGGCCAGAGCAATTAGACCTTAGCCAACTTCGTGCTCATGGCGCAGAGTCTGATCCTATGGGTCCATACTTTAATTACAAAAAAGAATTCTTAAAATTAGATCTAAATGCGGTAAAAGCCGACATTGAGAAGGTACTGACTGACTCTCAAGACTGGTGGCCTGCTGATTACGGTCACTACGGTCCATTCTTCATCCGCATGGCGTGGCACGCATCAGGCACTTACCGTACATTCGATGGCCGTGGTGGTGCTGGCGGTGGTCAACAACGTTTCGACCCACTAAACAGCTGGCCAGATAACGCAAACCTTGATAAAGCGCGTCGTTTACTTTGGCCAATAAAGCAGAAATATGGCCGCAGTATTTCTTGGGCTGACTTAATGGCACTAACGGGTAACGTTGCACTTGAATCAATGGGCTTCAAAACTTTCGGTTATGCCGGTGGTCGTGAAGACGATTGGGAACCAGACTACGTATACTGGGGCCCTGAAGGCAAAATGTTAACTGACGAACGTCGTGACAAAAAAGGCAAACTAAAAGGTCCACTAGCGGCAGTTGAGATGGGCTTAATCTATGTAAACCCTGAAGGCCCACACGGTAATCCTGATCCACTTCTTGCAGCAGAAGATATTCGTTTATCTTTCGGCCGCATGGCAATGAACGATGAAGAAATCGTTGCCCTAATCGCCGGTGGTCACAGCTTTGGTAAAGCTCACGGTGCCAAAAAAGCGACCTGTTTAGACAAAGAACCTGCAGCAGCGGGTATCGAAGAACAAGGCTTAGGTTGGAAAAATAAATGTGGTAAAGGCCATTCAGAAGATACCATCACTTCAGGTCTTGAAGGTGCATGGACTGTGACACCAACACGTTGGTCAATTAACTACCTTCAAAACTTGTTCAGCTTTGAATGGGTTAAAACCAAGAGCCCAGCAGGTGCAACTCAGTGGATCCCTGAAAAGGGTCAAGCATCTAATCTTGTGCCAGATGCACACATCAAAGGTAAGCGTCATGCACCTATCATGTTCACAACCGATATCGCGTTAAAAGCGGATCCTGAGTTCCGTAAGATCTCAGAACGTTTCTTAAACGACCCGAAAGAGTTCGAACTCGCATTTGCTAAAGCATGGTTCAAACTAAACCACCGTGACATGGGCCCACGAGCTCGTTACTTAGGTGACTTAGTGCCAGAAGAAGTATTAATTTGGCAAGACTACATCCCTGCGGTTGATCACAAACTAGTAGACAGCAAAGATATCGCGTCACTTAAAGCTAGCATCTTAGATTCAGGTTTATCTGTATCTGAACTAGTGCGTGTTGCTTGGGCATCAGCAGCAAGCTACCGCGACACAGATATGCGTGGTGGTGCAAACGGTGCACGTATTCGTTTTGCTCCGCAAAAAGATTGGCCGGTAAACAACCCGAAAGAAGTGGCTAAAGTACTTAGCAAACTTGAGAAAATCCAAACTAAGTTCAACAAAAACGCATCTGGCGGTAAAGAAATTTCACTAGCAGATATGATTGTTCTTGGTGGTGCGGCTGCAATCGAAAAAGCAGCAAGCGACGCTGGTTTCTCTATCGCAGTACCATTCAAGCCAGGTCGTATGGACGCGTCATTAGAAATGACTGACGTTGAATCATTCGAAGTGCTTGAGCCAACGGCAGATGCGTTCCGTAACTACTACAGCTCAGCATGGAAATCACCGGCTGAAATGCTTGTAGAACGTGCTGATTTATTAAGCTTATCAGTACCAGAAATGACTGCACTACTAGGTGGTATGCGTGCTCTTAACGCGAATACTGACCAAACTAAACACGGTGTATTCACGAAAAAACCAGGCACATTAAGTAACGATTTCTTCGTTAACCTACTCGATATGTCAACGAAGTGGTCTAAATCTTCTGAAGAAGGTGTTTACGAAGGCCGTGACCGTAAGTCAGGCAAACTTAAGTGGACAGCAACACCTGTAGACTTGATCTTTGGCTCCAACTCAGAGCTTCGTTCAATTGCTGAAGTGTATGCATCTGACGATGCTAAACAAAAGTTCGTTGATGATTTCGTAGCAGCGTGGACTAAAGTAATGACGCTAGATCGTTTCGACCTACGTTAATATATTTTCGCAACCAACAAAGCCGCTAAGTTAGCGGCTTTTTTATTTTTCGTTAATAATTTACTCGACAAGCCAGCAGTTTACGTTAAAAATAAAACTTTATTACTATTTTTATTTGGATACAGGCACCAGGGATGATTACGCGCTTTATACTGCTTTTTGTTATCTACTCAATATGCCTAACTTTGGCTAATCAAAGCCGCGCCGATAACTCCCCCATTGTTAATATTAACCAACGTAGCATTGACCTCACCCAATTTGATATGAGCTATTTTATTGATGGCTCTGGCACTATGCCTCTTTCACAAGTTCAGCTGCAAAGTTTTATAAACAGTCAAAACAAGCTCACTTTAGGCACGAATGCCAAAACAACATGGTCAAAAATAGTTATAAAAAATACCTACAGCGACACCCTGCGCTTATTTGTACATAACCCAGATGCCTATCACTTAGAAGAAGTGAGCTTTTACGAAACGCAAGCAGGGCAACTGATAAACCAATCGGTCATTCAGCTTGATAAAGCAGGACCTAAAACCAACATGTTTGGTGGTAGTGCCGTATTTTCGTTTTATATTGCACCCAACCAGCAAAAAACAATTTACATAAAAAGCGTGACCTTTTCTCATCAATGGTTTGCACTCGCTATTTTTGATGAAGAGCACTCAAAACGTGCTCTTGTAGGGAATGGTAATTATATTGCTCTACTTGTTGGGATGATGTTAGCACTGATGATTTATAACTTTTTCTTGTATTTATCGGCACGTAAAATCGAGAACATCGTTTACGCCCTTTACCTTATTTCTGGCACAGTTTGGGTGGCGCTATCTTATGGTGTTGCCGCTAACTTTTTCGGTATTTTTAGTGCCGAACTATTACAACTCAATTCTAACTTGCTAAGTATGCCAAGCTTTTTAGTGATCTTTGTAATGCTTATTTTCGAAACCAAAAAGCTCTACCCTAAAGAGCATATTGCACTTTCGATTATTTTGTTCTTACTCGTTGCGGACTTTGTTTATAGCTTGTTCGATATTGTAGGTGCATTAAAACCTGCCAGCAGCTTGGCTGCATTAATGATGACTGTGACATTTGGAGTATCTATTTCGCTGTGGCGCAAAGGTAACGCGCTGGCAAAATACTTTTTGCTCGGCCACTCTATGTTCGTTATTTTCAATATGCTGGCGGTGCTTTATTACAAAGGGATCAGCGACGCAAACGTGATTAATAGCCACGGTGTTGGCATAGGTATTTTGCTCGAAGCGTTAATGATGGCGTTTATTCTTTCCTATCGAATTAAGAGCCTCGAAAAAATTAAAGCACAGCAAACTGAGCTCAACCGCTTGGTCGATACAGACCCAATGACAGGCCTGTATAATCGCCGTTACTTTGACAGAAAAAGTGAAGAACTGATTGCCGCGATGGCAACCAATCAGCAAGAGTTTACCCTCCTAATTGCTGATCTCGACCACTTCAAAAACATTAACGACACATACGGCCACGATGTTGGCGATAAAGTTATTATCGCATTTGCCAACATACTCACCTCAGAACAAGGCCTTGCTGATATAGCCTGCCGTTACGGCGGCGAAGAGTTTGTGTTACTACTCAATTGTAACCTACTTGATGCAAAGCTAGTTGCCGAGCGAATTCGCCAAAAGGCGCAAGAAACCTACATCACTATTGATGAAGTGCAAACCGTGCAGTTTACCGTGAGTATTGGTATACACAGCGTAGCTCACTCTTCAACAACCGTGAAAGAAACCCTCACCGTTGCCGACAAAGCATTGTATAAAGCGAAAAGTAACGGCCGTAATTGTGTTGAAGTGGCTGCTTAGACGGGAAAAGTTTCAAGTTTCAAGTTTCAAAGTAACTTAAGGCTTTAAAACGATTAGCTAAAGTGAATAATGGTTGTTCCAGGTTGCTTTTTAGCTTGGTACATAGCCGCATCGGCTTCTTCAATTAACTGGTTCGCGGCGTACACACCATCTCCTAGAAAATGCGCTGTCACACCTATACTCGCTGTAACCTCAATTGATATACCTTTAGAACTAAATGGTTTTGTAAACTGAGCCGCAATTTTATGAGCTAAGCGATTCAAAATCATCGTATTAGTTACTCCTGATATAGTCACTAAAAACTCATCGCCGCCCATTCTTACTACATAGTCGGTACTTCTAACGGCGGCTTGAAGTTGCTTTGCAACCCATACTAAAACTTCATCACCTAGTGCATGGCCATATTGATCGTTGATTTGTTTAAACTCATCTAAATCGATATAAATAAAGCCCATTCCCTCAGCCACATCACCATTTTCACTAAATACATCATTCAATAATTGCTCTAGATAACGACGGTTCGGTAATTGGGTAAGCGGGTCAAGGTTAGCAAGCTCAATCAACGCCTGTTCTTTATTTTTTCGAGCTGAAATGTCACGCACAATCGCGAGAAGATAACTTTTTCCTTGATGGTCGATATAACAAACACTCACTTCAGTTGGAAAAGTATGACCATCTTTATGTTTTAAGCACGACTCAAAAATAGTGGTTTCTTGGGCTTTTATTCGCGCTACCCTATCCAGCCATTTGCTATTCGTATCATAGTCTGGGTTAATATCTGGCACAGTCAGTTTTAGTAGCTCTTCTTTTTCATAACCTAAGCACTTGTAAGCTAATTGATTACAGTTAAGAATTTGACCAAACTGAGGGTCTGCAATAAACATGGCATCATTTGATTTATCAACCAAATATGTCAGTAGAATATCTGCTGCCGCCTCTTTATTGACCGTTGTTAAATCAATTATCTGTGAAATATAACGAACGACATTACCGTCATTATCTACCTCTGCGACAATGTTCAGCTGGCAATAAATAGAATGCCCAAGCTTATGCTTGTAACGCTTTTCGATTTGTAATGGCTGCTCAGGGAACTGATTAAGCTTGGCACGAATAGTTTTATTTAACTCCCTGTCATCAGCATGAGTTATAACAACATCATCTGCGTACACTTCATCGCCTTCATAACCTAATAATTGTTTTAGTGCCGGGTTTGCATATTCAAGTTTACCGCTAGGCGAAGAAACAGTAACGGGGATAGGTGTAATTTCTATTAACCGATAAACAGGGTTAATAAACATCTGTGCGTCGTTAAGCTTCATGGGCAACTCGAGTCCAATACATTATTACTACTCAGCAAAATGAAATAATAGACCATAAATCGGAACTTGGCTGTATGGGAGGAGCTGTAAGCTAAATTATTAAGGCCGTCATATGGCGTTATAAAAAAACGCTAAAGCACGACCTCCAAACAAGTGCTAACCTAGCACCTAGTTCCTAGAGCCTAGCTCCTGGCTCCTAGCCAGTAATGTCTTTCCCCTAGCAACTAGCAGCTAGTAACTTAGCTCAACAATACTGCCCTGCTGCAAAGCCGCAGCTCCAAGCATATTGGAAGTTGTAGCCGCCTAACCAGCCGGTGACATCGGTTACTTCGCCGATGAAATAAAGGCCCGGTGACTTTTTCGCTTCGAAGGTTTTTGAGCTTAACTCGTCGGTGTCTACACCGCCAAGCGTTACTTCGGCTGTTCTATAACCCTCTGTGCCGTTAGGTTTAATTTGCCAATTATGAACGTAGTCATGTAACGCGTCGATTTGCGCATGGCTTAGCTGGTTTACATTGCAATCTGGAATAGCCTTGGTGTCGTGCAGCATTTCAACAAAACGCTTTGGTAAAATTGTCGCAAGAGTATTTTTTAGTGACTTTTGCCCTTGGCTTTGACGCCACTGCTCAAGCTGCTGTTTTAAATCAAGCTCGGGTAACAAGTTGATGTACACAGTTTGCCCTGCACGCCAAAAAGAGCTGATTTGCAAAATCGCTGGGCCCGAAAGGCCACGGTGAGTAAACAGGATGTTCTCTTTGAACTGGGTGCCATCTTCACTGCTAACCAGACAAGGAATACTGATCCCCGATAAACCTTCAAAGCGATCTTTATCGTGCTGATGCAAAGTAAATGGCACTAATGCCGCCATGGTTGGTAACACTGTTAAACCAAATTGATCTGCAATTTTATAACCAATTGGTGATGCACCGAGCTTAGGCATGGTTAACCCACCGGATGCAACAACTAACGACTCGCATTGATAGCTGTCTTGCTCGGTAATAACTTCATAACCAGCATCTGTTTTGGTCACACTGAGTACTTCGTTACGCAGCGCTATGTTAACTCCCGCCCACTCGCACTCAGTTAAAAGAATATCGACGATATCTTGTGCGCTGTTATCGCAGAATAACTGGCCCAGCGTTTTATGGTGATAAGCCAAACCGTGACGGTCCACCAGCTCAATAAAGTCATGTTGGGTATAACGGCTTAAACACGATTTTACAAAGTGAGGATTGCCACACAAGTAATTGTCTGGGCTTGCGTTTTCATTGGTGAAGTTACAACGACCACCGCCGCTGATTAATATTTTACGGCCCGGCTTTTTGCCCATATCAAGCACAGTAACATTGCGACCACGGTAGCCTGCTTGTGCAGCACACATCAAACCTGCGGCACCGGCGCCAATCACAATTACGTCTACTTGGGTCATTACTCATACTCACTAAAAAAATTTAGCTGATTATAACAAGTTATTTTCGCTGCTGTGTTAACAGTACGGTGTTTTTACAAAAAAGATAAAACCAAAAAACGAAATAAAGTAAAAACTCAAAACTAAAAATTTATAACTTTATTATGAGAAAAGTATCAAAAAACACCATAAAAAGACTGATTTAGACGTCTATACATTCGGTTATAACCAAAATAGAGACAACCATAATAAAACGATATTTTAACTAAATTTACATTTATTTTACCTTTGTCCCCCTTCGCGAAAAATACCGTGAAGATTTACATAACAATCTAGGGATCATTATGACAACTAACAACAACTTGAAGAAGTGCGCAATTGCACTGAGCTTGACTGCGTTGTTTGGAACAACAGCAGCAATGGCTACTCCAAACCAACTTATGTCGCCATCTATGCAGGAAACTGCAGCAAAATTACAAGGTCAGGAAGGCTTTGGTACGCAATTCATCATCAAATATAAAAATAACAATGATGAAATGATGACTATGTCGGCAGCAGAACAATCGCCAACTATGATGAACAAAAAAGCAAAAGGCTTTGTTAAAAACTTCACCAGTAAGAAAGGTAAAGTAAAAACACAATATGTTCGTGCAATGGCGATGAATAATCACCACGTAATGCGTGCTGATAAAAAACTTTCTGCTCAAGAAGCACAAGAGTTCATGCAAGAGGTGCTTGCAACAGGTAATGTTGAATACATCGAAATTGACCAAATGTTAAAGCCATTTGCAACGCCTAACGACCCTCGTTATGACGACCAATGGCACTACTACGAGCAAGCAGGTGGTTTAAACCTTCCTACAGCTTGGGATACAGCAACAGGTAGCGGTGTGGTAGTTGCGGTACTTGATACAGGTTACCGTCCTCATATTGATCTAAACGCAAACATCCTTCAGGGCTATGACATGATCTCTAACGTGTCTGTAGCAAACGATGGGGGCGGTCGTGATAGCGATGCTCGCGATCCAGGTGATGCAATCAGTGCTAACGAGTGTGGTTACACACACGGTGCTCAAGACTCTAGCTGGCACGGTACGCACGTTGCCGGTACAGTTGCAGCTGTTACTAACAACGGTGAAGGTGTTGCAGGTGTTGCTTACGATGCGAAAGTAGTTCCTGTTCGTGTACTTGGTAAATGTGGTGGTTTAACATCTGATATCGCTGACGGTATTATCTGGGCTTCAGGTGGTTCAGTTTCTGGTGTACCAGCAAATGCTAACCCTGCTGATGTTATTAACATGAGTTTAGGCGGTAGCGGCTCATGTAGCTCTACAACACAAAATGCAATTAACCAAGCCCGTAACAACGGCACTGTAGTCGTTATCGCAGCAGGTAATGACAACGATAACTCTGCAAACTACAACCCAGGTAACTGTAATGGCGTAGTAAACGTTGCATCAGTAGGTCGTAACGGTGGTCGTGCATACTACTCAAACTACGGTAGCAACATTGATGTTGCAGCACCGGGTGGCGCGCAAAGCTTTGCTAATGATTCTGAAGGTGTGTTATCAACTCACAACTCAGGCTCAACAGGCCCAAGCAGCGATTCATATCACTACTCGCAAGGTACATCGATGGCAGCACCACATGTTGCGGGTGTCGCTGCGCTAATCAAGCAAGCTAAACCTTCAGCAACGCCTGATGAAATCGAAAACATTTTAAAATCAACAACCCGTTCTTTCCCAGCAACATGTACTAGCTGTGGGACAGGTATTGTGGATGCGGCAGCAGCAGTTGCAGCTGCATCAGGTACAACTCCGCCACCACCAACGGGGAATGTGTTAGAAGATGGTCAAGCACTAACAGGTTTAAGTGGCTCTGCTAGCAGCCAAACTTTCTACACAATGGAAGTACCTAGTGGAGCTACTAACGTAACTTTCACTATGAGTGGCGGTACAGGTGATGCTGACCTTTACGTTCGTGCAGGTAGCGCACCAACAACGTCAACCTATGATTGTCGTCCATACAAAGGCGGTAACAATGAAGTATGTTCTATCGATAACCCAACAGCAGGTACTTACCATGTAATGCTGAATGGTTATTCTGCCTACTCAGGTGTTAGCTTAGTGGGTGATTTAACTGTATCAGGCGGAGGTTCAGGCTCAGGTTCACCACAAGCAGGTGGCGGCACAGTGACTGATATCTCGGCAAGTGCAGGTCAGTGGAAACATTACACATTAGAAGTACCAGCAGGTATGGCAAGTTTCACAGTAACGACTTCTGGTGGCTCGGGTGATGCTGACTTATTCGTTAAGTTTGGTAGCCAACCAACGTCATCAAGCTATGACTGTCGTCCGTACAAAAACGGTAACGCAGAAACATGTACATTCAGTAACCCACAAGCAGGTACTTGGCACTTAAGCTTAAATGCTTACAAGACTTTCTCTGGTGTGACATTGGATGCACAGTATCAACCTTAATAGTTGATCTCCCCAGTTCCCCCCTGGGACTTTCAGCCGGACTTACGTCCGGCTTTTTTGTATTTACTTAATTAAGCACGAATTACTATTAAAGTTTTTCTAGCACAGCTTCAGCGCGGCTCACAACAAAATCTTTATCTTGTTCAACAAAAAGCCCTGTTACTATTTGGTTTTCAACGATCATCGCGTAACGCTTTGAGCGCACACCACCAAAACTTGCCGTATCTTTATCTAAACCAAGTGCTTTAGTAAAGCTGGCATCACCATCAGCCAACATACGAATGTGCTCAGCATTGTGCGCTTCACCCCATGCTTTCATTACAAATGCATCGTTTACCGATACACAGTAAATTGCATCAACGCCTTTGGCAGTAATTTTATCAGCTAAGGTGATAAATTCTGGTAAGTGAGCATTAGAACAGGTTGGTGTAAATGCGCCAGGCACGGCAAATAACACCACTTTTTTATCTGCAAATAATGCCTCTGTTGATAAGGTTTGCATACCTTCACTAGTTAATTCGCTAAGGGTTGCTGCAGGTAAAGTTTGGCCTTGTTCGATCATCGTGATTCCTTGAAAGAAAATAAGAGTACAGAGTATATACCCAAAAAATTGAATACCGCATGATTTAAGGGCAAACAATGCAAAACATTGCTCGCCCTTTGAAGTGTTATAAACCTAAGCTGGTTTTAATAGTGTGCATTTGCTCTTGTAGGCGCAGCTGAATATCACTAACCAGTGAGTTCGACTCGCTTACTTGCCCCTTCATGCTTTGCATTGATTGGCTAAAGTTTTCTAGTAAAGCATTTTGTTGCTTTGCCAGCTCCATGGCATCAAACGCGACTTTATTAGCATCTTGCGCGTTATCGGCAACACCTTCTGAGTTACGTTTAAGCTCTTGAGCATTTTGTGTTTGCAGCTCGGCATCATTAGCCAACGCACTAATTTGCTCTGATACCATGGTTGAATTTTCACTTAAGCGGTTTAGCTGACTATTAATATCATCAAGCGAACCTTGTGTTTGTCTGGCAAGTTTTCGGACTTCGTCCGCTACAACCGCAAAACCTCGACCATGTTCACCGGCACGAGCCGACTCAATCGCTGCATTCAGTGCCAATAGATTTGTTTGTTCAGCAATGTTTTTGATCACCTCTATGACTTGGCCAACATCATCAACCCCTTTTAATAGCTCTTTTAAGCTATCAAGACCTTGTTCAACGCGCTCTTCAGTTCGAGAACTTGCGGTTAACATGCTGTCGGCAAAGCCTAGGCTCTGCTCCATCGCATCAAAAGTTTGTTTGGCGTTATCAGCAACTTGACCATTAATATTATTGACCTGCTCACCAATGTGTTGAATATCAGAAAGTAAACCTTGGTTTTGTTCAACCTGAGAATGACTGGCATCTGTTTGCTGAGCAATGGTATGTAAGTGCTCGCTCATCTCTAGCATAAAGTCATTAATAACCTTCAGCATTTGTGCTCGTTCTTCTGCCTCACCACGCTGACGCTCAATCAGTTGATTAAAGTAATGGGCAATTTCACCTATTTCGGTTTTCGGGTTTTTACTCTCGATGTTTTTAAGCTCATTACTTTCAATTAAGAAAGCAAAACCATCACGTAATTGGCGCAATGGGTTAAGCACTTGGTTACGCTGTACAAAGTAAACACCCGCCGCTAAAACCACCAGCATGCTAATAGCCACACAGAACACGATAAACACTTGTTGCTTAAGATTACTTTGTTCATCTTTTAACTGTTGCTCAGCACCAAGCACCGTCGCAGATAGGGCTTCAATCTGTTCTCGAAGTGCTTGCATGCCAGTTTGACGTTGCTCAGCTTGCTCAAGAGTGGATGCTAAATCACGTGGGAAACGTTTAGGCCAGCTACTTAGTTCAGCTTTAATATCACCGGCTAAGTCTTCAGCTTCTTCACCAAAAAACAAAGCGTCTTCATCCACTTCGCTCATAACACCTAGGTTTTCAAGTCTATCGATTTTAGCAGCAAGGTCATTTAGGTTTTCAACACTTTGATTGAGGCTATTTTTAGTGTCTTGATCATAGTTAAGCACTAACTTGTATGTATACAAAGCGAGTGATGTAACTTCGCTGTAGTAGTCAGCAGCAAGTTGATAATACTCAAGTGCAAGCACTGTTTGCGGCTCGGCTTTGCTTGCATAGCCAATTAAAGATGAGGCCGAACCTGCCATTTGCCTTAACGAGTTATCGAGCAGCGCCATTTCGTTACCCGATAGCTTACCTAAAGCACGATACTTACCATTAATGTCTTTATCGAGCGCCGTCAGTTGGCTATTTAGTTGGCCCGCCAAGTCATTAGGTAGCTCAGTTAAATGCTGCTTTTTAACATCGCTTATTAGCGTTGAGGCTTTATTTAAGTGTTGGCTGTCACCTTGCTCTAAATAATCATCAAGGTAACTTTTTAAATCAATAATGATGGTGTTTTTAAGCTTATTATAAGCGTTATCTTGCTGCTCTAAACCGAGTAAAGTTTGACTAGCCCAGAACAGGGTTGCTGCCAGTAAAATACTAGCGAGAGTGAGTAAAACGGCCAATAGCCGAGTAAATGATGACACGCGCATAAACGATATTCCCAAGTAACGTTACGCGCGTAGAATATTAACCTTTTATGACAATTTGATGTAAACCGTAAAAAATAACAGGTAAAAACGAATCAAACTAAGCTAAAAGGGTTACATAAATACCAATTCGCTTAATTAAGGGGTCTATTTTGAGGCAATAAAACCTCGTCGATAACAAGGCAAAAATTTCGTTATTAAGTTGCTCTTAATGAAAAATTTTTAACGCTGGTAGCGGTAGGTTTAATCCCTCAAAATGATTAAGTATTATTGCGGATTAATGGTATTAAACCATTGCTGCCTTCACATACACATCAAAGCGGTTCTTTTTAGTTTTGATTTGCATACTCGGGGTTTTATCATTTAGAAATGGGGCGTAATCTGGGCGCTTTACGACTACTCGTTTACTAGCAAGCGGATAAGCAAAATCAAGAAGATCATCGGCATCGTTATCTCCGCCCACAAGCTCTTGGAATACTCGCATTTCTTTTTTAACAAGGGCTGACTTTTCACGATGAGGAAACATAGGATCTAAGTACACAACATCTGGTGTATCGCTGCACTGCGCCAGTAAAGTATGGCTAGAGCCAAACACTAGGCTCATGTTTTCTTTCATCCAAGGACCAATTTCAGCATCGTTATAGGCGCGTTCTAGGCCGTCAAATAATAGTGCAGCTACAACTGGGTGGCGCTCATGCAAAATCACTTTACAGCCTAGTGATGCCAGTACAAAGCCATCGCGGCCAAGGCCTGCAGTGGCATCAAGCACCACTGGTGTGGCACCTTTGTTCAAGCCAACCGCTTTTGCGATAGCCTGCCCTTTACCACCACCAAACTTACGTCGATGGGCTGCAGCACCAGTTACAAAATCAACATGGATAGCACCAAGTTTTGGCTCGTCCTTTTTCTTTAAGCTGAGACCCTGATCGTCATAATGAAGCGAAAAGCCAACATTCTGCTCAGCCCACTTAGCCAAACCAAAACGCTGTTCGATGGCATCTAAATAAGGACGCATTTCTTTAAAAGGACAATGAATTACCACGCAAAACTCCGAGCTAAATTATTCGGCGCCAGTATAGCATGGCTTAAAATAGCTCGATATCCGTTTGTGAAGTGACATCTTCAGTCTCACTCGGTTCAGCCATTTTTTGTAAGCTAGCTAAAAGTTCACTACGCGATTCGATAATATGCTTTAGCTGATACTTTATAAACGCTAAGTCTTCATTGAGCGAGGTAAACTGCAATTGAGTTTGTTTTAATTGCTGTAGGTGAAATGCGACTTCGTCGCTGCCCGATAAACCACTTTGCTCAATAGACTTGTTTAGCTCATCAAGTTGGGCGGCAAATTTCTCTACAGCATGTTCGCGCGAATCACTGTTTTGGTACATTTGATCAGATAACTCATTAAACGAGTTACCTATTTGCTGCGCCTGAGTCAGTGCCCGCTCATTGTTTTCCATGTCTTGTACTTTAGCGTTAGTCACTTCAAGAATATGCGGAAATAAATCTTTATAACGGCCATAAAGCTGGGCATCATCAAGTGGCATGTTTTTAACCAGCATCGACACTTTAGGGTAATTAATAATTGTGCGATGGCTAAAGTCAACAAAGCGATTTGCATCACGGTGTTTTTCGAGTAACTCTTGCTCTAGTGGACACACTCCGCCCTCAGCACTACAAAATACGCCAATATCTTGATACCAAAACGCCAGCACTACATCGAGCTCCATCGGATTAAAAAACTCAAACATATGCTCAGATAACGCTTTGATATCGTGTGCATGATAGCTCTGCCCAACGTAGCGCATTATACGACCCATATCGCCTGAATCTGTCATCGCGATTTCGGCAGTGATTTGCGCTCGCTCTACATCACTTTTAAGCTTTTTAGAGTGCTGACGATATTGATATAACACGCGAATACGTGCCATGAGCTCTTCAGCATTAAATGGTTTTACAATGTAATCAGCTGCACCTGCGTTATAACCTTTTACACGGTCAGGTAAATCAGCTTTACCCGACAAAAACATCACAGGCGTATCTTTTGTTTGCGGGTTGGCTTTTAATTCGTTACATACCTCAAAGCCCGTTTTACCCGGCATTTCGATATCAAGTAAGATGATGTCAGGGTTGTACTTTAACGCCTGTCTTAATCCTTCGTCACCATTTTTAGCATGGATCAGTGTGCAAAAGCCCGATAGCGATTCCTCAATCACATGATGGATATATTTATCATCATCAATGGCTAATACCAGTTTTGACATGCTTAATTCCTATAAACTCTTTTTTAAGAAGAATAGTACGAGAGCGTAATTTTGCGAAGAAATATTAATAAAAAAAGCGCCTTACGGCGCTTTAAATCAACAAAAATTATTATGCAGCAATGCCGCTATGTCTCAGTAGTGCATCGACTTGCGGTTCGCGTCCTCGGAACTTTTTAAATAACTCCATAGGCTCTTCACTACCCCCTTTCTCTAAAATGTTCTTTAAGAAAGCTTCGCCCGTTGCAGGGTTAAAGATACCTTCTTCTTCAAACTTAGAAAACGCATCAGCCGAGAGCACTTCAGCCCACTTATAAGAGTAATAACCTGCGCTATAACCACCCGCAAAAATATGGCTAAAGCCATGCTGAAAACGGTTAAACGCTGGCGCTTTAACAACAGCAGTTTTACTGCGCACCTCGTCAAGTGTTGCTTGAATATTACATGGCTCACCCGCTTTGTAAGTATGGTGAATAGTAAAGTCAAACAACGAGAACTCTAGCTGACGCAGCATTTGCATACCTGATTGGAAGTTCTTCGCCGCAAGGAGTTTATCTAATAACTCTTTTGGTAACGGCTCACCTGTTTCATAGTGACCCGAAATAAAGCTCAGCGCTTCTTCTTCGTAACACCAGTTTTCAAGGAACTGACTTGGTAACTCAACCGCATCCCATGCAACACCGTTAATACCTGCAACCGGCGCAGCATCAACTTGCGTCAACATATGGTGAATACCATGACCAAACTCATGGAATAAAGTTGTCACTTCATTATGAGTAAACAAGGCAGGCTTATCACCCACTGCTTTATTAAAGTTACACACTAAGTAGGCAACAGGGGTTTGTAATTCGCCGTTAGCACGTACTTTACGACCCATGCAGTCATCCATCCACGCACCTCCGCGTTTGCGATCGCGGGCGTATAAATCAAGATAAAAGCGACCACGTAAGGTATTGCTGCTATCGTAAATTTCGAAGAAACGTACGTCAGGGTGATAAGTATCAAACTCTGTTACTTCTTTAACACTAATGCCAAATAAACGATTTACTGTAGTGAATAAGCCACTTAATACTTTATTGGCTGGGAAATATGGACGCAGTACTTCATCAGAAATCGCATACTTCTCTTGCTTAAGTTTTTCGCCATAATAAGCGTAGTCCCATGCAGCAAGTTCCGTCACACCGTGCTTGTCTTTTGCATAAGCTGTTAGCTCAGCAAGCTCTTGCTCAGCTTGCGGTTTAGACTTAGCAGCTAAATCTTCTAAGAATGAGAAAACTTGCTCAGGCGTTTCTGCCATTTTAGTTGCCAGTGACATGTCAGCGTAGCTGCTAAAGCCAAGTAACTCGGCAAGCTCATGACGCAGTGCAAGCTCTTCGCTCATAATGGCAGAGTTATCAAATTCACCAGCATTAGGGCCTTGATCAGAGGCACGGGTCACAAACGCAGTGTAAAACTCTTCACGTAACTCGCGGTTATCTGCGTAGGTCATAATAGGTAAGTAAGATGGAAAGTCTAAAGTAAACACCCAACCTTCTAGCTCTTTACTTTGTGCGGTATCAGCACCAAGTGCTAAAGCAGACTCAGGTAAGCCAGCCAGTTCACTTTCATCAGTAATGTGTTTTTGCCAAGCAAGTGTAGCATCCATAACATTGTTGCCAAACTTAGAAGCCAGCTCAGATAAACGCGCACTGATTTCGCCATAACGTTTTTGTTGTTCAGGTTTTAAAGCAATCCCTGACAGCTCAAAATCACGTAATGCATTAGTAATGGTTTTTTGTTGGGCAATCGTTAATGATTTAAATTCATCGCTATTATGAAGTGTGTTGTAAGCATCGTACAAACCTTGGTGCTGACCAACAAACGTTGAATACTCAGATAACAATGGCAAACATTGCTCATAGGCTTCACGTAACTCATCACTGTTAACGACTGAGTTCATGTGTGATACCGGTGAAAATAGGCGTGATAACTTGTCATCAGCTTCCTCAAGCGGAAGTACTAAATCATTCCATGTGTATGATTTGGTTGCCAGTACCTCATCGATTTTAGCGCGGCACTCAGCAATTGCCGCTTTTACTGCTGGCACTACGTGTACAGGTTCAATTTTAGAAAATGGCGGAAGCCCTTCTAAACCAATGAGTGGGTTATTTTCTGCAATTGTCATTTTTGTTCTCAAATTTTATGCGAAGATGATTTTGAAGTTGGGGCGAATTGATGAAATACAAGGGGCTTAACCTTGGTCTTTATTATGCTATTATCAAGTTATTACTAAATCGATTAATTAATAAAAAATTATCTATTTTTGAGGACAAACTATGGCTCAGCATTTTGATTACATTGCAATTGGTGGTGGTAGTGGCGGTATTGCCTCTGCAAACCGTGCAGCAATGCGTGGCGCAAAAGTCGCTCTTATTGAAGCAAAACACATGGGTGGCACTTGTGTAAATGTCGGTTGTGTTCCAAAGAAAGTTATGTGGCACGGCGCACAAATCGCTGAAGCTATTAACGCATATGCACCTGATTACGGCTTTGATGTTGAGTTAAAAGGTTTTAGCTGGGCTAAATTAGTTGAAAGCCGCGAAGCGTATATTGGTCGTATTCACCAAGGTTACAACAAGTACTTATCTAGCAATGGTGTGACTGTGATCAATGGCTTTGCTAAGTTTGTTGATAACAAAACAGTTGAAGTTGACGGTGAACTTTACACCGCAGATCATATCCTTGTTGCTGTTGGTGGTCGCCCTACTATTCCTAACATCCCAGGCGCTGAGCTTGGTATTGATTCAAACGGCTTCTTCGAGCTAGACGCACAACCTAAACGTGTTGCTGTGGTTGGTGCAGGTTACATTGCCGTTGAAATCGCTGGTGTACTTCATAGCTTTGGCACAGAAACCCACCTGTTTGTTCGTAAAAACAAACCGCTACGTACTTTTGACCCGTACATTATTGATACGCTTGTCGATATCATGGCAAAAGAAGGCCCTACGCTTCACACTGATTGCACTCCAAAAGAAGTAGTTAAAGAAAGCGATGGTAGCTTAACGATTCATTTTGAAAATGGTCACAGCCAAAACGTTGATGAAGTTATTTGGGCAATTGGCCGTACACCAACAACTGACAAGATCAACCTTGCAGCAGCAGGTGTTGAAGTGAACGAAAGCGGTTACGTAAAAGTAGACGAATTCCAAAACACTACAGCTGAAAACGTCTATGCAGTAGGTGATATCATCGAAAACGGTATTGAACTTACGCCAGTAGCCGTTAAAGCAGGTCGTATTTTATCAGAGCGCTTATTCAATAAAGAATTACCTGATGATTTAAAAATGGACTACGAGCTAGTACCGACTGTGGTATTCAGCCACCCACCAATCGGCACGATTGGTTTAACAGAACAAGAAGCGATTTCGCAATATGGTGCTGAAAACGTAAAGGTTTATAAATCAAGCTTTGCAGCAATGTACACAGCGGTTACTCAGCACCGCCAAGCTTGTAACATGATGCTGGTGTGTGCTGGAGAAGACGAAAAAGTTGTTGGCTTACACGGCATTGGCTTCACAGTTGATGAAATGATCCAAGGTTTTGCGGTTGCCATGAAAATGGGCGCAACAAAAGCAGACTTTGATGCTGTTGTGGCTATTCACCCAACAGGCTCAGAAGAGTTTGTGACGATGAGATAAGATTAGCTTTAAGCTAAATTAAAACCTTGTGGTGCTGCCACAAGGTTTTTTTATGCCTATGATTACAAAGTGATGATGAGTTGTTAAACTCAGTTAAAAGAATAAGAACGTAAACTACTTTGCAATCAATCACTTTATTCCCTGTACACCTTGTACAGAGTATCTTTCTGTTCCAAATGTTATTTGGTGCATTATTAATTAATAGCCAAAAACAAAGTCGTTCCTTGGTACTGCTATTTGTATTTCAAGGCTGTGTATGCGCCTTTAACCTGTTAGAAGGGTTAGGCCTTTCTGATTACTTAATCACACCGGCATTTACATTACTGTATGGGCCTATGATTTACTTTTTTACCTTGTCGATTACAGGTAAGCAGCCCTTTATAACATCACACTACGCGGTTCACTTAATTCCTGCGGCTATTTCCTTGGCCTTTACCCACTACACGCAGGAGATCATTTTACTCGGTTCGCTCAGTCAACTTGGCTACTTCTACTTTGCTTATGGCACTTTAAAGGGCTACCACAAACAACTTATGCATGCGCGCTCAGATGCTGAGAGCCTTAAATTAAAGTGGCTGATCAAAGCATTATTTATTTTTGCCATTATTGTCGTATTCGATTTGCTGCGTATGAATGTGCAACCAATCACGCCGCTCGATTTAAAGATGCACTGGTATTTATTAAACGAAATACTGTTACTGCTAATGTTTAGCTTTTTGTTGTTTCACACCATCAAAAATAGCTTTCAATTCGAGCCAGTCACATTGCCTGAAGAACCCGAAGCTGAACAAACTGATTCGTCTGACGAGCAACTTGCGCAGCAAATTTTCTCAACCATTGATAACTTGATTATTAATGAATCGCTTTATCGACAACCTAGGTTGTCATTAAACGACTTAGCAAATCAAACTGGGCTCGGTAGTAAAGAAATATCTTGGGCTATTAACAGCACAACGGGGAACAACTTTTGTGAGTACATCAACCAGCATAGAGTGAATGATGTTAAACGCGAAATAGAGCAAGACTCATCTCAAAAACTCAGCCTGATAGAACTGGCATTTCAAGCTGGCTTTAATTCTAAATCGACTTTTAATGCGGTGTTTAAAAAAGAAACGGGATTAACGCCGAGTCAATTTAAGAAGCAAACACTAAAAAACTGCTCATAAAACAGACAAAAAACGTCCTAAATCCTGTTTTAGGACGCTTTTTTACAGCCCTAACGCTAATTTAAACAAAAAACAGCTTTGAGACTCCAGATGTACAAGTCCTATTTTTTACTACTAACATTGTGCCTATTAATAAGCTTTTCGAGCTTTGCTTTAGCAACGAATCATTCTTTAGAGGTAACAAATCAAGCCTTAAAAGTGCAACCAAGTCGCGTTGGTGCAAGCGACCCAATCGCTTACTTTCAATCGAAAACAGCAGCAATAGAATTTGCTAAACAACAAAACTGGGCTCTGGTGAATAAACTCACAAAACAGCTCATTAATGAATATCAAAATGATGGCGATACTTGGTATTTACTTGGTCTCAGTTATTTTCAATTGGCTGATTATCAAAATGCCAGCAATGCTTTGCAACGCGCACTTGCAATTGGGACTAGCTTAAAAGGCATTCCTAATGGGGCCAGTAACCCTAACGATTTAATGGTGAAAATTGCAGAGGCATACGCAGAGCTTAAAAACCAACAGCAAGCAGAATATTGGCTTAAAAAAGCACTGGCAGCAAGGTGGGATGACCGCCCAACACTTGCTGGCACCAGCTTATTTAAATCTGGTACTAATCCTCACTTTGAACGCTTTGCGCAATCAGCCAGTTACAAATCACTTGCAGGTAATGATTTAGATACTGAGCTCAATCGAGATCAAAAATGGCGCGCCGATTTAGCGTTTTTAGTTGCAGAGATTAAACGTTTACACGTGGCAATGTATCAAAACATGAGCTCACAACAGTTTGCAGAAAAAGTAGCTGAGATTGATAAATCGATTCCTGATCTGACTGATCAGCAAATTGTTTTTCAGTTTATGGAGCTAATTGCGTTACTTGGCAATGGTCATAATCTATTGATCCCAGCATGGGGTGAAAAAGGCAACTTTCAGCAACTACCATTTCAGTTTTATCAATTTAGTGACGGCTTATACATCACCAAAGCAAGTAGCGATTACCAGCAATATGTTGGCCATAAAGTTGAGGCATTTGCCGATACACCAGCCCAGCAAGCTCTTGAGTTAACTAAACGTGTTAATGCTCGCGATAATGAAATGCAAACCCTTTGGCTGGGACCATATTATTTAAGTTTGCTTGATGTACTAAACGGGCTTGGCATTAGCAAAGGTAACGAGGTAACGCTCACGCTCAGCTCGCCAAAAGGCTCTCTCACCACAGTTACACCAGCGCTCAAGTCAATGCAATTTGCAGGTTTTCCTAAGTTACCAAAACTTGCTGAACACCCTACGCTTAGATACTTAGCGAAAAACAACACTCCGTTTTGGAGCGAACAAATAAAAGCGAATAAATTACTGTATGTACAATTCAATGATGTACGTAATAGCAAAGATCTCACCCTTGCTGAATTTGCTATGCAGCTACAAGCACAAATCAAACACGATGACATTGAGCATATGGTGCTAGACCTTCGCCATAACAGTGGTGGTAATGGCTCGCTGACCCCGCCTTTGGTAGCAACGGCCGCATTTTTTAAAGTATTAAAGCCACAAGGAAAGTTATTTATATTAATTGGCCGCAATACGTTTTCGGCAGGCCATGACCTAGCAGTTAAGATTACCAATATAGTGCCAGCGATTTTTGTAGGTGAACCATCAGGCACCCGCCCTAACGTGGCAGGTGAAGCAGGCTGGTTTAACCTACCATACAGTAAACAAACAGGCCTTATTTCGAGCCAGTTCCACCAGCAAAGCCGAGCTGAAGATCATCGTATTTGGTTGGCGCCCGATATGCCAATTACACTTTCTGCAAAAGACTACTTTGCAGGTGTAGACAAAGTAATGGATGCTGTTTTAACCATAACCAAGCAATAAACAGTGCTGGCACAAACCTTGTAACTGTTAATAAAGTAACCAGTTATAGCAACAATTTGCCCTTGTTTACTGTGTAATTAAGCAACTTTTACGCAGTACTCAAGGCATTTTTACAAGGAGGCACTGTGTCTAAGTCTGCAATTTTATACCGCATGGTGACCGATGAGCATATTTGCCCGTTCGGTTTAAAATCAAAAGATTTATTAGAGCGACATGGTTACGATGTTGACGATCGTCACTTAACCAGCCGTGAGCAAACTGACGAATTCAAACAGCAGCATGATGTAAAAACCACACCACAAACCTTTATCAATGATAAACGCATTGGTGGTTACGATGATTTGCGCGACTTTTTTAATCTACCTAAGGCTGGCCAACAGGGCACCAGTTACACGCCTGTATTAGCCATTTTTGCGGTCGCTATGCTACTCAGCTGCGGTTTTACTTATGCCAGCGGTGAGGCTTTATTCTCTTTGCAAAACCTGATGCTGTTCGTTGCAGTATCAATGGCGGTATTAGCGATACAAAAGCTACAAGACTTATACAGCTTTTCTAACTCATTTATTACCTATGACTTACTAGCGATGCGTATTGTGCCCTACGCTTATGTATACCCGTTTATTGAGGCGTATGTAGCGATAGGTATGGTAGCTGAATTACCAGCCTTAGCTGTTGCCCCATTTTCATTATTTATTGGTGGTATAGGTGCAGTATCGGTTATTAAGGCTGTGTATATCGATAAACGAGATCTGAAATGCGCCTGTGTTGGTGGCGACAGTAATGTGCCGCTCGGCTTTATCTCTCTGAGTGAAAACTTATTTATGATAGCCGCAGGTATATGGATGCTAGTAAGCTAATACAAAAACGCGAGGGATTACCCTCGCGTTCATTATAACTATAATGTGGGAATATTAAGCCGTACCACCCACCGTTAAGTTATCAATTTTAAGGCTTGGTTGACCTACTCCAACAGGTACGCTTTGGCCATCTTTACCGCACACGCCAACGCCTTTATCAAGTGCTAGATCGTTACCTACCATTGAGATCTGCTGCATCACTTCTGGGCCATTACCAATTAGTGTGGCACCTTTGATAGGTTGCGTGATTTTACCGTTTTCAATTAAGTAGGCTTCAGAGGCGCTAAATACAAATTTACCTGACGTGATATCCACTTGGCCGCCACCAAAATTAGGCGCGAAGATACCCTTTTTCACCGAGCTGATAATATCGGCTTGGCTGTGCTCTCCACCTAACATATAAGTGTTGGTCATACGTGGCATAGGTAAATGAGCGTACGATTCACGGCGCGCATTACCGGTAGGGTTAACCCCCATCAAACGCGCATTTAGCTTATCTTGCATGTAGCCTTTTAGAATACCGTTTTCAATAAGCACGTTATACGCAGCAGGAGTGCCTTCGTCATCTACGTTCAATGAACCTCGGCGATCAGCAATGGTGCCATCATCCACGACTGTACACAGCTCAGATGCAACCTTTTGACCTACCTTACCGCTAAAAGCTGATGCGCCTTTACGGTTAAAGTCACCTTCTAGGCCATGCCCTACCGCTTCGTGTAGTAACACGCCCGGCCAACCTGCACCTAGTACTACTTCCATGCTACCTGCAGGTGCATCGATAGCTTCTAGGTTTACTTTCGCTTGGCGAACAGCTTCTTCCGCGTATTCCATCCAACGCGGTTTGCCATCGACTAACTCTTTAAAATAACCATAATCTAAACGAGCACCGCCCCCTGCACCACCGCGCTCACGACGACCATTTTTCTCAAGTAACACTGAACAATTTAAACGAATAAGCGGGCGAATATCGGTTGCAAAGGTGCCATCACTTGCAGCAATTAACACTTCTTCATAAACCGCCGACATTGAACTGATCACTTGCTCAGCATCAGGTGCTAATTGACGAATATAGCTTTCAAGCTCACGTAGCAGACTTACTTTGTCATCATTGCTCATGCTTTGAATAGGTTGATGCGGCGCATACTGCTCTTTAGCAGCAACATCACTGAATACCTGAATCGTTTTGTTTTCGCCTGCATTGGCAATACTACGCGCTGCGGTTGCGGCTTTATTTAACGCTTCAAGATTAATCGCATCTGAGTATGAAAAACCGGTTTTTTCACCACTAACAGCACGCACACCCACACCGCGTTCAACGTTGTAAGAACCTTCTTTCACTAAGCCATCTTCAAGCACCCAAGATTCGTGGTGACTAGATTGAAAATACAGGTCGGCATAATCAACTTGGTGTTGATGAATAAAAGCGAGCGTTTTTTCTAATTCTTCTCTCGTTAGTTGGCTGTCATGTAATAAATGCTGTTCAACCGTGTTCATAATAAATGCTCTCTAAATCGTTGCTGAGACTGCATAGGCATGTCTTGGCGAATTGTATTCAAGCGGTTTAAATCAAGCCAATGGCTGATAAACCCAGTACCAGAGGCAAGCTCACTGAGCGTTTCTCCCCATGGTGAAATAATAATGCTGTGGCCATAAGTGTGACGGCCATTCTCGTGCTCGCCCCACTGTGCTGCGGCAACCACATAACATTGTGTTTCGATTGCGCGCGCAGCTAATAAAATATGCCAATGAGCAGCGCCGGTGACTGTAGTAAAGGCACTTGGCACTAAAATGAGGTCAGCCCCTTGGCGCTGCATCGCGGTGAATAAGCCACTAAAACGTAGATCATAACATACTGCTAGGCCAATTTTACCAAATGGCGAATCAACCACCACAATATCCTCGCCCGCCTGCGTCGCATCAGACTCTCGGTAACTGCGCGTCGTGTCGGCAACATCTACATCAAATAAGTGAATTTTATTGTACTGTGCAACCACATCACCCTGGTTATTAAATAAAAACGAGGCAGCTAAATACTTACCATTTTGCTGCGAAACAGGGAGGGTACCAGCAGCTAACCAGATATCATGCTGCTTACATAAATCGGCAAGTTTCGCTTTATAAACCTCACTCTGTAGACCTAATTCATAGCTTGCTTGGCTGTGCTTACTAAAAATCAAAAAACTTTCAGGTAAACACACAAGCAATGGCCGAGTAGCAGGTAACTTGGTCAGTGTATCTGCTAGAAAAGCGAGGTTTTGCTCAGCATTCATGCTTGAGCACATTTGTACTGCGACAACCTGTGGTTGATGATTAGTCTTCATTGTTACCTAAACTCGCTGAAGATGCGGCATCTTTTAATTTTAATTGCGTCGACGACTGTGGCTGACTTTGCGCAGCTTGCGGTAACGTCACTTCACGACTCTTACGATCAAGCTCTTTCACTACAGGATCATTCATACTCCCTGTTACTTTAAAGTTGATCTCAGAGATTACTCGTGCCGAGTGAATTACTTTATCGATTGCCAGCGCTGCAAGACCACTTACGGGGTTGACCATCCATGCCACAATAACAGGAATACTTGAGGTTACCTGCGGTGCAACAGCCAGGTCGTAGTCAATTTCAAAGGTGTTTAAGTTAGTGTGGCCTTTAATCGTTAAATCGGCAGGTACACCATCAAGCTTGGTATCTTGAGTGTAAGCAATGCCCTTTTCTAGCTGCATAGTGCCTTGCATGCTGTTATAGAAAAAGCCTTTAGAGAATACATCTCTAAAATCGAGTTTCAGCTTACGCACTAACGAATCTAAACTCAGTAATGAGAATACCCGTGCACCACCATCACTAATTTCTGTAAGGTGACCTTCACCTAAACGCCAATCTAGCTCCCCCGCTAAACTGGGTACGTCAAAGTTATAAGGTGCGCCTTGCCATGCAAGATCAAACTTAATATCGGCATCAGAATCTTTTACTGTTGTTGTGATATCAAATTCATCAAATAACTCACCGATATCGTCACTTTGTAAGTTACCAGTAAAGCGTGTTTGACCATCGGCAAATTGCCCCTTACCACGCAATACATGATCGCCTTTGTCGATAACAAGCTCAGTGAACAAGAGTTTACCTTGCTCTCCTACTAAGCTGCTTTTAATTTTATCGAGTTGATAGTCTGCCACTTTACAATCTTCGCAGTTAAACTCGATTGCTGGAACACGAGTTAACCATCTTAAATCTTCAGGTTCAGAAACTTGATCTGCTTGCTCTGCTACTTCGTTGAAGTTAATACGCAGATAGTCAGTAAAAATTTGAATTGGTCTGCGCGTTTCACCGGTTGGAATAAGTGCGTCGGCACGTAATTCTTTAGCATTTAACCTTAACTCTAAGTCTGATTGTTTTGGTGCTAAGCGAAATTCAAAATCATTAAAGTCGATATTATGTAATGCCAGCTTATTAAATTTACCCGTTACGTTATTGAATGCAGGCATCACACTTGGCGCGTCAGACTTCACTTTGGTGAGCGCAATAATTTGATCAATTAAGCCAAACCAAGGCACTATTTTAGTTTCTGGCAAATCGATAGATACAGCAAAACCTTCACGATTAAGACCTAAATCTTGTGCGCCTAAAATTAAATGGGCATTACTAAATTTCTGTTTACCATTATCTAAAATCGCATTAAAGAAAAGCTGCTCATCGATATTAGCAGTAATCAGATTTGAGATGCGGTCGCCTTGTACCACCGCGGTTAATGGCCAACTTTGCTCTGAACTCTTGTTATAAGGTGCCGGCAACTGGCTAGTCACACCGATTAAGTCGCCACTCACATCTGCACGATAATTGAAATCATTCGGTAAAAAATTAAGTGAAACATTAATATCAACATCGCTTTGACCGCTTAAGTAACCTGCAAGCAAACCATGGGCTTGTTCAATTAAAGGCTCAGCTTCAAGCGCCAGTTTTATATCAATTTCTGCGAGGTAGTTATCAGCCACGCTTTCGCTGTTATAACTCGCAGTGAGTGGCATCCCCATCCAGTTTGCTTTAGCATTTTTTAGGTCGATTTTATCGTTATTAAACTTAACGATACCAGTCATGTTATTAAGTGTGATCCCCGGTTGTGCAAGGTAAACCGGAATATTTGCAAGTTCAACTTCACCAATCGCATCAACATGACCAGAACGTAAATTAACTAACAGCTCAATCTCGGCGGTTGCTTCACCTTGAGGTTGCACGACTTCAAAGACACTTGCTAAAGGCTTTGCAAGCGGAGTCTCAGTAAAGAAAGGATTAAGCTTATTGCCATGGGCGCGCTTGTTTATAGCAACTTTTAGTATCTCTGCATTCATTAAATCTGCAATACTGACGTGCACACTCTCTCCGAGAGATAAATTAACTAGCTTGCCTGACTTGCTATAGATATCCATGCGCTCATTTTCAAAATGTAAAATGACGTTAGCATTTTCAACTGTAGGCCAGCTCGGTGAGAATTTATATTTGGCACTCTCAACATTCGCTAAAACTTCAAATTGACCTTGCTGCTGTTTGAATGGAAAACCTTTAAATGGCCCAGAAAACAACACTTGAGCTTTGTTTACTTCACCGCCCTTAATTGCCCCATTGAGGTAATTAACCAACTTTTCGCTCATCACAGGTAATGGGAAATAATGCCCAGCTACGTTGGCATCAGGGGCATAGGCTTCAGCATATAAATCTAAACGCGGCTCATCAGTAAGACTAAGCATCATCTCAGCTGCAAGGGTAACTTCGTCGTTATCAAGCCAGATATTATCGCTACTAATACGCCAGCCATCGTCGTAACGATGAAGGTCTAGCTCGACATTTAATTGGTTATAAGCAATATCTTGGCTAAAGCTGCCGTTCGTGAGCAGTTGATTATTCTCGCCATATAACTGAATTCGACCAGCTGATTGATTAATTAAGCCATCAACACGAATAGCTTGCCCACCAGGAATACCTTGCAGCGATAGCCAATTAATTTGATCACCTTGAAACCAGAACTGCCACTTATCTTGCTGACCTAATTCTAAATAGGCATCACTTAATTGACCATTGGGTTGGCGTGCTAAAAATGGTGCTAGCACCTCAAAGTTACTTAACTGCGATAACTTGGCGAGTAATGCAAAATCAAATTGTTTAAGCCAGATTTGGCTTTTATCGCCAAGTTGAGCTTCAAATTGTAAGGTCGGCCATTCTTTTAAGTCACTTTCAAACGTGAGTCCGGTGCTTTTTAAGCGCCAGCCATTTTGCTTTGGAAATAAATGAAAGCCACCTTCACTTAAGCTAATTTGATGTGCTTCTTGGTTTTGCTGCCAGTTGATAAAGCTAGGTAGCCACTGCACTTTTACATCGCTGATCAGGCCTTTCTCAAGGCTAAACCACGTCTTTAAGTTGATGTCTGAATTAAGCTGCTGTTTGTCAGTATTAATATATTGCGCCAACCACTTAGACACATCGACGTTCGCTGCTTGGACATAAATATCACCAGCCATGGTTTCGAGGGTTGAGCCATTAAGTGCCATACGGGCGTCAAAGCTACCAACAGAAATCCCCGGTAACGCTAATGTTCCCGAGCCTTGATGCTGCTCTGGGGTATTTTGCCAAACAATGTTTTCAAGGATCAGCTTACGCTCTTTGCCATCACTGAGGGTAAGGTTAAGGCTACTGTCTTGCACTGCAAAGTGGCCTGTTTCACCAAGGAATAAGCCTTCAATCAGTTCTTTTTGCTCAAAGTTGCCTGCTTGCTGGTTATTACCCAAATCAAGCATAGTGGGTAAATCAACATCAGCATGAAAGCCATTGATCACAAAGTAGCTCGATTTAAGCTGACGGCTTTTCACCGACTCCCATAAGTTTACTTCAAGGCTGGCTTTATCAATGGTTAATGCGATGGGTGAGGTTTGGTTATCTTCAAACGAAATGTCTTCAATGACTAAGGCAGGACCTTTGCCCTGCCAGCTAGCCGAGATAGAACCAATCGCTAAATTAACATCAAAACGTTCATACAAAAACGCTTCAATATCATCTTTATAGTCATTCGCATAAGGGAGTGAATACTTCACAACAGAGACAATAACGGCCAGCAGTACGAGAGTGATAGCAAATACTTGCCATAACTTACGTAAACAATAAAAGCAGACCGTTTTTGCCTTCATTACATCATTACCACATCAAACTGTTCTTGGTTGTATAAACTCTCTGTTTGAATACTGACTTGCTTACCGATAAATAGTTCCAGCTCTGCAAGATTGTGATACTCATCGTTGATCAGCGCTTCACTTACCGAAGGAGCGGCATAAACCATGAACTTATCAGCCGCATAAGCACGGTTTACCCTAACGATTTCACGTAAAATTTCGTAGCAAACTGTTTCTACCGTTTTTTGTGAACCACGACCGGAACACGCAGGACACACATCACAAAGGATATGCTCTAAGCTTTCGCGGGTACGCTTGCGGGTCATCTCTACTAAGCCTAGTGCAGATAGACCATTTATGTTGGCTTTTGCACGATCTTTTGCAAGAGCTGACTCAAGCGAGTGCAATACTCGGCGCTTGTGCTCATCACTGACCATATCGATAAAGTCGATGATAATGATGCCACCTAAGTTGCGTAACCGCAGTTGACGTGCAATCGCAGAGGTCGCTTCGATATTAGTATTAAAAATGGTTTCTTCTAAATTACGATGACCAACAAACGCACCAGTATTTACATCAACGGTTGTCATCGCTTCGGTTTGGTCAATAATTAAATAACCGCCCGATTTAAGCTCAACTTTACGGTGGAGTGCTTTTTGAATCTCGGTTTCAACATCGAATAAATCGAAAATAGGCCGCTCACCAGGATAATATTCAAGTGCTCCCGATAAGATAGGCACAAACTCTTCTGTAAACTCTTTAAGCTCCTGATAAGTGAGCTTTGAGTCAACACGAATACGCTCCATGTCTTCACCTACGTAGTCACGTAAAGTGCGAAAAGCGAGTGTTAAGTCTTCATGCAAGATGCTTTCTTTACTGATTTTTTTACGCTTAGTAACAATTTTTTGCCACAGTTTTTTTAAGAACTCAGCATCATGACGTAGCTCAGCTTCCGACGCACCTTCTGCTGCGGTACGAACAATAAAGCTGCCATCATCATCGCCATATTCAGCAACAATTTTCTTTAAGCGTAAACGTTCTTCTTCAGTTTCAATGCGCTGACTCACACCAACATGAGTTGCATCTGGCATGAACACTAAGTAACGTGAAGGAATGGTGATATCAGTTGTTAAGCGTGCACCTTTGGTTCCAAGAGGGTCTTTAACCACTTGCACCATGATATATTGACCTTGGCGCACAAGCTCACGAATATCTTGTACTTTCTTTATTGGCTGCTCATCAACGCCTTCCACAATCGAGGCACTGTTTACAATGTCCGATGCATGTAAAAAGGCAGCTTTCTCTAAGCCAATATCCACAAACGCAGCTTGCATGCCTGGTAAAACACGGCTGATTTTACCTAGGTAAATGTTACCGACAATACCTAGGTTGCCAATTCGCTCTAGTTGAATCTCTTGCAGTACGCCATTTTCGATAAGCGCAACGCGACTTTCGCTCGGTGTAACGTTGATCAGTAATTCAGTGCTCATGTTACCCTCTTAAAAATTCGTTTAATAACTGCTCTGTCTCATATAAAGGTAAGCCTACAACTGCAAAATAGCTACCCGAAAGATGACTAACAAAGCGCCCACCTAAGCCTTGTATGCCATAACCACCAGCTTTATCTTGTGGCTCACCACTATGCCAATAGGCATCAATTTCAGCATCGCTGAGCACTTTAAATGTGACATCAGTCACAACAAGACAGCTTTTTACTTGCTCACTATCAGCAATTGCCACAGCCGTCATCACTTGATGGGTACGGCCAGATAAACGCTTCATCGTGGTAGTAAAATCTGCTTGGTCTAGCGGTTTACCGAGTGCGGTATCATCAATTACAACTACGGTATCGCTGCCAAGTACTGGACGGTCAATGTAACCCATAGCTACGCCTGATTGTGCCTTGAGTCTGGCAAGACGCTCTACATAGTCACGAGGGGCTTCGTTTGGGAACTGACTTTCATCTGCATCAACGCTAAATTGAGAAAACTCAACGCCAAGTTGGCTGAGCAACTCTTTTCGGCGCGGTGATGCAGACGCCAAATAAATTGCGGTTTGCATTATCTAATCCTGAAATGACGGCGATATTTACGCAAAATTAAGAAAATCCACCACCAACAAAGCATGCCGGTTAGCACTGGCCACATATAATGGGGGCTAAAGTAAACGCCCATTAAAAAGTGGTTAAGCCAAAACTGCATGAGGTGATAAAGCGTTAAAAACAAAGCAATTAATATACTTTGCTGCCATAAAGAAAAGTTTCTAATTTTTTGGAAGTTACTAGCAGTGATAAATATACACACCGAATAAGTCAGTGAGTTCACACCTAATGGCGATCCTGATGCAAGGTCCATCAATAAACCAACCACCCAAGCTGTGCCAATATTTAAACGGTGTGGCACCGCTAATGACCAATACATTAATACCATTAACACCCAATCTGGACGATAGGGCTCAAACGAAATAGGTAACGGCATTAACGCCATAACCAATGCAAAGAAAATACTGATAGCAATCAGCAAAGAGTGACGACTATTCATTGCTCATGCTCTCCTGCTGATTACGCCACAGCACAACCAATAAGCGAATACGATCGAGTTGTGCAATGGGTTCAGCATAAACTTGTGCAAACGGACGCCCTTCATCGCGGTTAATTTCGGTCACCACTGCAACCGGATACCCCTCTGGGAACGTGCCCCCCAGACCTGAGGTAACCAGAATATCGCCAATGCGAACATCAAGGCTATGCGGAACGTGCGAAAGCTTTACTACGTTAATTTTGCCAATCCCTTCAACTACGGTTCGCACATCGTTACGTAGAATACGCACTGGTGTGGCATGGGTTGTATCTGTCATCAGTAGTACTCGAGAAGTAGTCGAGCCCACTTGAGTGATTTGCCCCACAACCCCCATTTCGTCAATGACGGCTTGACCTTCACTTAGACCATCAGTTGTGCCACGGTTAATAACCACCTGATGGCTATACGGATTAGAGTGAACAGAGAGTACTTGTGCAATGATTTTACGATTTGATTGCTTAGCTGATGAACCCAGTAACGCTCGTAACTTATCGTTTTCACGAGATAAAAATTGCAATTGTTGTAGTTGTTCGCTTTGTAGTAACTGCTTCTTTTTTAACGCTTCGTTTTCAGTTAATAGCTGTTCGCGGGTGTGCAGATTCTTCGCGCCAATACTAAATAACTCATAGGGTAAATTGGCAAGATAAATAAGTGGGCTAACTAGGGTATTTAAACTAGTGCGGATTGTTGTACCACCTTGAGTGTAGCGATCGCCCACGATCAACACGACACTCAAAAGCACTGCGACAAAAAGTCGCAGTTGCAAAGAGATGGTACGACCAAACAGTAACTTCATTAGTCGTAACTAAATACGTCACCACCGTGCATATCAATCATTTCTAGTGCCTTACCGCCGCCACGAGCAACACAGGTTAATGGGTCATCAGCAACCACAACTGGAATACCGGTTTCTTCCATTAATAAACGATCTAAGTCTTTTAATAATGCACCACCACCTGTTAATACCATACCATGTGCAGAGATATCAGACGCAAGCTCTGGCGGAGATTGCTCAAGCGCAACCATCACTGCACTTACAATACCCATTAATGGCTCTTGTAATGCTTCTAAGATTTCGTGTGAGTTCAGTGTGAAAGAGCGCGGTACACCTTCAGCGAGGTTACGACCACGTACTTCAATTTCAATTGGCTCGTCAGTTTTGAAGGCCGAACCAATTTGGTGTTTAATGTTTTCAGCCGTTGCTTCACCAATTAAACTACCAAAGTTACGGCGTACATAGTTGATAATCGCTTCATCAAACTTGTCACCACCGATGCGTACAGATGAAGAGTAAACCACTCCATTTAGTGAAATAATGGCAACCTCAGTTGTACCACCACCGATATCAACAACCATCGAACCCGTTGCTTCAGATACAGGCAAACCTGCACCAATCGCCGCAGCCATTGGCTCTTCAATTAAATAAACTTCACGTGCACCAGCACCCATTGCTGATTCACGAATAGCACGTTTTTCAACTTGAGTTGCACCACAAGGCACACAAATAAGTACACGCGGGCTTGGACGCATAAAGTTGTTGTTATGCACTTGTTTAATAAAGTGTTGAAGCATTTTTTCTGTCACATAGAAGTCAGCAATAACGCCGTCTTTCATTGGACGAATCGCTTTAATGTTACCCGGAGTACGACCTAACATTTGCTTAGCTTCAGTACCTACAGATGCCACGCTCTTAGGGCCACCAGCACGCTCTTGACGAATAGCAACAACTGAGGGCTCGTTTAATACGATACCTTCTTCTTTTACATAAATTAGGGTATTGGCTGTACCCAAGTCGATCGATAGATCGTTTGAAAAAATACCACGGAGTTTTTTAAACATGAGGCTGGATGACCTTTGAAAAATTCATTCTTATACTAGCTGCTCTCACTCTATCATGCTAATCATGAGAAAGCGCAACTGCTTTATTTAAATTGCTAAAAAAGGAAGCATCCATTGCTTCCTTTTCAAATTCCTATCGTTCGCGTACTAAACGGAAACCGATATAGTTTGCACGGAAATCTGGCGCTAAGATTAAGCGCGTTGATACGCGTGCTAGGCTAGGGGCAAAATTCCATGCACCGCCTCGAACAGCCACATCAGACTGTCCTGACTTTTTGTTTGTCCATTCCCACACATTACCTACTGTATCGTATAGGCCAAATGCGTTAGGAGAAAACGATCCTGTTGGTGCAGCGCTCTTATTTGACCATTCGCTACCACACCAGCCACAGTTCGCTAGATTCTTTCCAATTTCGTTACCCCAAGGGTATTCAGTTTCTTTACCTGCGCGTGCAGCGTACTCCCACTCAACCTCATTGGGTAAACGAAATAACTGGCCTGTTTGACCCGATAACCAATCTGCATACGCTTTGGCATCATTGTAAGTTAAACAAACCGCCGGAAAATCACTTTCTTGATCAAAGCCTGGGTTACGCCAGTTTAGGGTTGCTTCCCACACAGGTTCACCATTTAAGTAATACGCACAGCCGCGATCTTTTTCTGCTTCTGTTTTGTAGCCCGTATTCGCAACGAATTGCTCATACTCGCCAACGCTTACTTCTTTGCTTTGCATTGCAAATGAATTAGCAATGGTTTTTTCTACCACTGGACGTTCATTCGCTAAACCGTTGCCGTTAATATCACCCATCTTAAATTTACCAGCGGGTATAACCACAATGCTGGCAGAGCTGGTTTTATTAACAATACTTGCCACGGGAGCTATTACTGGTTGAGTTGGTGCTGTAGTAACCTCAGCAACAACTGGTTCTGGTACTTTCACTAGATTTGCATTAATTGTTTGCGCTTTACGCAGATCAATTCGCGCTTTATAGCTTTTGTAGCCTCGTTTGCGAATTTCAATATCATGGAAACCTTTTGGTAATGATGTCGTTAACCTAGTTGCGCCATAGCTCACACCATCAATAAACACTTCGTCATCATAAACATTTGAACGCAGTGTTAATTCAACCATTTTAGATTTTTTTAGATCAGGTAATGGTTCAACCTTTATTGGCTTTTTTACAGAGTAATCGCTTACAGGTTGTTCACTCATACGTGAAACCGATACCACCTGCCCATTATCCTGAGGATCACTGAATGTTAACTGACTATCTGAATATGTGGTCCCGTAGCTTGGCTGAAAGTTTCCAGCTAAAGGTGTGCCATAGTCTGCACAAAAACGGTTGTCTAAATTAAGTAAGCTACATAAACGGCTACTATTTACATCACCGCGCATCGTCACGCTTAAGTTAACGTTGTAGTTACCTTGCCCACTAAAAGCGCTATTCACTACATGGCTACTTAAAATCTTAACTTGTGCACCAGCAAGGTTGCGTTTTGGTTCAACTAAACGCTCTTCAGTTAAGTTAGCAAAAATTTGGTCTACAAAACGTTTAGTGGCTTTTTGTAAGCCCATTTGCTGGCCGCGCTGTTCACATGCAGCAAGTGTTTCAGTGCGCTTACAGTTAATTGTATGATTAACCTCTAATGTGCCTTCACGAGTGAATTCGTTACGTAAACGCTCAACACGTGCCGTTGCTAACTGCTCTTTTAAACTTTCTAAGGTGTTTAACTGTGTATGTTTTGATACACGAATTTGCTCAATGTCTTTTCTATGTGAAGCAATTGCCGCCAATTGCATCGAAATATCATCTTTGTTTTGTTTGTGATCAACAACCGCTTTTTGATAGCGCGACTGCGCATTGCTGATATCAAGGGTTGGGTCATCAATTAGTCGGCGGTACATCTCGTTCATTGCATCTAGCGCTTGATTCTTTTCTTTGTCTAGCTCAGTTGAGCGGGCGCGCAATAATTCGAGTTGTTTTTGTAACTGACTTTCTTCTTTTAGGTGTTTTTCGAGGATTAGGGTCGAGTTATCGTATTCGGCTTGTTTTTTACTGATCTCTGATTCAATGCCAGTTACCGTAGCAGTATCTTGTGCAAATGCACTAGTTGCTAGCAAACTAACTGAAATTAACAGAGATAAAGGAGCAATTCGCATATATTCCATTCCCAAAAAGCGGCAATTATTTGGTCATTATTATTTTTTTATAATTAAACTCTTATGCTATGTACTTGCAAAGCAAAACACAAGCTTTGTTCAATTATTATCTGAGTTTACATCTATTACCTTAGTTGATGCCAGTAAATAACAAAATCATTTTGGTTTAATTGACTAATTTCTATCTGTAAGACAACTTTGCTACAATTGGATGTGTTTTTTTACTGAATGATACCGTGTACACTTTCTTTGAATCACCAATACAAACTGTTAATCACCCATTACTAACTGCACGTAAAATTCACCTTAGTATCAAGCGTGATGATCTTATTCACCCACAAATTAGTGGCAATAAATGGCGTAAGTTAAAATTTAACTTAGATGCTATGAAACAACAGAGGAAATCTGAGTTACTCACTTTTGGTGGTGCGTTTTCAAATCATATCCATGCTACGGCCACTGCAGGCAAACTATTTGGTTTTAAAACCCATGGTATTATCCGCGGCCCCGAATTAGATGAAGCAAACCCAACACTAAATTACGCTAAACAATGTGGAATGAGCTTGCACCCTGTTAATCGTATTACTTACCGTTCAAGGCACGATCAAACTTATTTGGCAAAATTACAAAAGCAGTTTCCTAATGCGTACATATTACCCGAGGGTGGCACCAACGCAGCAGCGCTTTTAGGCTGCAAAGAATTAGCACAGAGCTTACCAAGTTGTGATGTGCTTGTTTGTCCAACAGGTAGTGGTGGCACATTAGCGGGCTTAATTGAAGGTATGCCAGAGCATACTCAGTTATTAGGTGTGGCAGTGTTAAAGCAAGCTCACTATTTAATTGAGGAAATAAAGCAGCTCAGCAATAAAGCAATGCTACAGCAAAACTGGCAGCTGCTTTGCGATTTCCATGATGGTGGCTACGGAAAGTTTAGCGATACTTTATGGCAGTTTTGTCAAACGTTTACTAAGCAACACGCAATCCCACTTGAACCTATTTATAGCGGTAAAATGCTTTATGCCGTTTGGCAACTAATTGAACAAGGTTATTTTAGCGAAGGAACGCGCATTATTGCTGTCCATACTGGTGGGCTGCAAGGTTTAGATGGCCTTAAATATCGAAGGCTAATAAACTAACTATGAGGCGTAATATCAGCCAGCCTTTGCAATGGCTCTGCAAAGTAAAAACCTTGTGCAGCTACTACACCTAGGTTTTTCAAGGTAGCGAGTTCGTTTTGAGTTTCTACCCCAACCGCATACACTGGAAAGTTTAATTCTGTGCCTTTAGTAATTATTTGTTTAACGGTTTTTTGTTGCTGAGTATTAGTATCAATATTGTGAATAAGCTCAAACGCCAGCTTAATACTGCGTACACTTTTGATATTTTTTTTATAAGTTGCTAGATGCTCTGCACTGCGAACATTATCGATAACAATACCTGCCGACAGTTTTTCTAAACACTCGAACTGGGCACTGAGCTTTTTATGCTGTTTTAAATAATCATCTTCACTGAGTTCAAATTGCAATTTTTCTGTACAATTAAAATCATCCATTTGCTGTTTAAACCAAACCCAAAACTCATCATTAAACCAATTCATTGCATGCAAATTGATGCTTACTATTAATGTGCCAGTTTCGTTCACCAGCATTTTCTTCACTTGCGAAACCACTGTTTTATCCAACAGCAAGACATCTTTTTTACTGCTCATGTGCGGAATAAAGTGCCGCGCAGCCAACAAACCTAAGTTTTTATGGCGTATGCGGATCAATGCCTCGTGCTGCAAAATGTCACCTGTTTGTAAGTCAAACAACGGCTGAAAAAACAACATAAAATGCTTTTTCTTTATATATTCAAAAAGGTGCTCTTTGCTATCAGCCAAAATACTTGACTGTGTATGACCAAAAGGCAAGCGGTGAATATGCTGCCAAGCACTTTGTTTCGCCAATGCTAATGCCGATTTCGTAAGCTGATATACAACGGCCTGATCGGCGCCTGTACGGTAATTACATACGCCAATTTTAATATCAGAGCGAGACAAGTCACTTCGGTAGTTTAAGCAAGCTTGATATATAACTTGATGTAATCGCTTAGTGTATTTGTCGACTTCAGTAGCAGGTACACTATTTAAGGTCACGGCAATACCACCAGATGGCAACAATTTAACAGAACGATTTACAAGCTCACCAAACCCTTTAGCTATTACTAATTTAAAGTAATTATCAACGTCGAGGTTGGCAGGAAATGGGTTCTTCCAAAAAAACAACGCAAACAAGTGATTATAATTTGTGGGTACACCATACAAAATATTCAAATCTTGATGGCCTAAAGGTTTTGGCGATGCTATTTTTTTTGTCGCCGACTGAATATTCGGCTTCTTAGTTGGATTAATTATTGGTTTATCTACGACAGCCAATTGCTTGAACATTTTTTTCCACCAGCGAAACCCCCAATACCCTGCTCCAAGCAAGATTAAATTTAAGAAAATAAATAAGTGGCTTTCGACCAGCCAAGAAGGCCAATGAAAAAGACGTAGATTAACCGTTTTATAGCTAAACACCTCTTGTTCAAGGTTAATAAAATTTGCAAAGTTAGAGGGTACGTCACTGACACTCACAGCAAAGCCTTGGCTCTTAGCTAATGAAGCAATAATATCTTGCGAGGCAACTGGGTCGAGATTTAACTCATAAACCTGTTTGGCAAGCTCAGTCCCTGTGCGATGCACTTTGTCGTGCAGCACATCACTTAAGAAAATATTAAAAACAACCAATAGCAAAAACGCGGCCATCATATAGATGACCACCGGTTGCTTGAATTGTGAAGTTAAATCTCGTTTCATTTCACAGGTTAGTTGCTTAAACATATACAAAGTGTTGTCCAAGAACCCTATAAATACAAGGCTGCAGGGCGATTTAAAGCAAGATCAGAAAAATCCTATAACCAGCGCTGTCAAAAGTTTTGTAATTTTAAATACCTAGCAATAATAGTTAATGAGAATTATTTTGTAACCAACACGACTCAATTAAAGAGTAGTGATACGAAGTGTTATGCAAATAAAAAACCCAGCTACTAGGCTGGGTTTAAAATATTGCAAACACTTAACGGTGTCTGGTCATTTAGAACGGGATATCGTCATCAAAGTCGATTGGTGGTTCCATTGGATTTGATGCGCCACCTTGTGGTGCATTTTGAGGCTTAGGAGCAAAACCACCTTGTTGAGGTGCGCTGCTTTGCTGCTGACCATAACCGCCACCATATTGGTTATTGCTTTGTTGTTGTGGTGCAGATTGCTGTTGCGGACGCTGTTGCTGCTGTGCTGGCGCAGACTGTTGCTGTGGAGCATAACTATTATTGCTTTGTGATTGCTGAGCACCACCGCCGTATCCGCCACCTTGTTGCTGACCACCTTGGTAACCGCCTTGTGATTGACCACCTTGATAGCCACCACCTTGTTGCTCACCACGGCCGCCTAACATTTGCATTTGACCGCCCATGTCTACCACGATTTCTGTGGTGTATTTTTCTTGGCCTGATTGATCAGTCCATTTACGGGTTTGTAAACGACCTTCAATGTACACTTGTGAACCTTTGCGAAGATACTCACCAGCAACTTCTGCTAGTTTGCCAAATAACACGACACGGTGCCATTCAGTACGCTCTTGCATTTGCCCTGTGTTTTTATCTTTCCAGCTATCTGTCGTAGCAATGCTGATATTCGCTACGCCATTGCCATTAGGCATATAACGTACTTCTGGATCTTGGCCTAAATTACCAACCAAGATAACTTTGTTCACACCGCGTGCCATGGAACTTCTCCTATAAAACGTTAGATTAAACCAGCCACTTTGCGTGCTTGGTCTAGGTCAAATTCTTTATCATTAATCTTTAAATAGCTGCGATTTTCATCACAGACGACCGTTGCTTCAATTACGCCCGGTAAAGCAACAAGACGAGAAGCAAGCGCTTGTGCCTGCTGCTCTGAACTTAATTCAGTCATTAAGCTAATTATTTTACTTCTTGGTGGGACTTGCATATTCCAAGCAAGGATAAGCCATATTACCCCAACAAGTGCCGCCGCCGCAAACACTGCTTGCGCACTTAATGCTTGAGCAACGTAACCTCCTAATAAACCACCTAAAAAGGCACCAAAAAACTGCGTAGATGAAAATACCCCCATCGCAGAACCTTTCTGGTTTGCAGGGGCAATACGCGACACAAGTGCAGGCATGGTTGCCTCTAAAAAGTTAAAAGCAATAAAATAAACCAGCATACAAATGCCAATGCCAATCACCGAATCAACCCATAACGACATCGCTAACATACTTAAAACAAGTAGCGCGATTGAGCCAATAAAGGCTTGTTTTTCTTTTTCTTTACGAATCGCCACAATCATCATCGGTGCCATCAAGAAAAACGCTAAAAACAGCACAGGGATATATAAGTACCAATGGTGATCTGCAATTAAACCATCTTTTATAAGCTGCCCTGGTAAGGCTACAAATACGGTAGTTAATGTAAGGTGAAGTAGCATTACACCGAAATCAAGGCGCGCTAATTGTGGGTGTTTAATGAGTTGTTTAATGTCATCAACTGTCGCTAGCGTATCACCTCTTGGTGCCTTACTAACAGCATTTGGCACTAAAAATAACACGATTAAAATACCTAAAATGGCAAGTCCAGCAGTAAGCCAAAATACCCCAGCGACTCCCCAAGATGCAGCGACAATTGGCCCAAGTAACATGGCGACTGCAAAGCTCATACCGATACACATACCGATTACAGCCATCACTTTCGGGCGTTGTTCATCACGGCTTAAATCAGAAGCAAGCGCTAATAACGCACTGGCAATTGCCCCCATCCCCTGTAGTGCGCGCCCTAGCGTAACCATTTGCACAGACTCAGCCGTTGCCGCGATCACAGAGCCAAGAGCAAACACACAAAGGCCACCTATAATGACTTTTTTACGGCCAATTTTATCTGACAACCAACCCATTGGGATTTGCAAAACAGCTTGTGTTAAACCATAAGCACCAATAGCAAAGCCAATCCAAAGCGGTGAAAACCCTTCCAACTGCTGACCATAAATCGCCAACACTGGCATCAGCATAAATAGGCCAAGCATACGGAATGCAAATACGCTCGCCAACGAAACGGCTGCGCGTTTTTCTCGAGAGTTGAGTGAAGATGCTGTCATGAATTACTGATCTTGCTGTCTATTTAAAATTTGAGCGTGGATTCTACCACAAGCGAAAACTAAATAATCACCTGTAAGTGATGATTTTTTCTTTGATCAAGGATTAATCTTATCGCGTATTATGAGATACTGAAAAAATAATTAGGTAATAAAACGAGATAGCATGGAAAACATTGAAGTCCGAGGCGCCCGTACGCACAATTTAAAAGACATCAGCCTAACCATTCCCCGTGATAAGCTGATAGTTATCACTGGCCTATCTGGTTCAGGGAAATCGTCTTTAGCGTTTGATACTTTGTATGCAGAAGGGCAACGTCGTTATGTTGAATCACTGTCAGCGTATGCAAGACAGTTTTTATCGCTAATGGAAAAACCCGATGTGGATCACATTGAAGGTTTATCGCCTGCTATCTCTATTGAGCAGAAATCAACGTCGCATAACCCGCGTTCAACGGTTGGTACTATCACCGAGATTTACGATTACCTACGTTTATTATTTGCCCGTGTAGGTGAGCCACGCTGCCCTACTCACGACTTACCTCTTGCAGCACAAACCATCAGCCAAATGGTTGATACTGTTTTAGCCCTACCTGAAGGCAGTAAGCTAATGCTGTTAGCGCCGGTCGTCAAAGATCGCAAAGGTGAGCATGTTAAGTTGCTTGAACAACTAGCAAGCCAAGGCTTTATTCGCGCTCGTATCGATGGCGAAGTATGTGACTTATCTGATCCACCTACCCTTGAGCTTCATAAAAAGCACACCATCGAAGTGGTCGTTGACCGCTTTAAAGTAAAAGATGGCCAACAACAGCGTTTAGCTGAATCATTCGAAACCGCCCTTGAGCTGTCGAGTGGTATTGCCCATGTAGCGGCAATGGACGACTCACTTAGCGAAGACATGCTGTTTTCAGCTAACTTTGCCTGCCCTACTTGTGGCTATGCCATGAGTGAGCTTGAGCCTCGTTTATTCTCGTTTAATAATCCAGCAGGTGCGTGTCAAAGTTGCGATGGTTTAGGTGTACGCCAGTACTTTGATCCAAACCGTGTTGTGCAAAATCCAGAGCTAAGCTTATCTGGCGGTGCAATTAAAGGCTGGGACAAACGCAGCTTTTATTACTTTCAAATGCTGCAAGCAGTCGCAGAGCATTATAAGTTTGACCTAGAAGTGCCTTTCCAAGAACTTAGTAAAGATGCGCAAAAAGTTATTCTTGAAGGCTCTGGCAAAACCAAAATTGCCTTTAACTACCGTAACGACCGTGGTGATTTAATTACTCGTAACCATGAGTTTGAAGGCGTTTTGAATAATATGAATCGCCGCTACCGTGAAACCGAATCAAACTCGGTTCGCGAAGAGCTCGCTAAATACCAAACAAGCCAAGCGTGCCCGAGCTGTCATGGCTCTCGATTACGTGAAGAAGCTCGCCACGTATTTATTGGCCAAACAAACCTACCAGCCATCACCACTATGAGCATTGGTGAAAGCATGGCATTTTTTGATGGTTTGAATTTAACTGGTCAACGCGCACAAATTGCCGATAAAATTCTCAAAGAAATTCGCGATCGTTTATCTTTCTTAATTAATGTGGGCCTTAATTATTTATCGCTTGAACGAAGTGCCGACACTCTGTCAGGTGGTGAAGCGCAGCGTATACGTTTAGCAAGCCAAATTGGTGCTGGCCTTGTTGGTGTTATGTACGTATTAGATGAACCATCAATTGGTTTGCACCAGCGCGATAACGATCGCCTGCTAAAAACCCTTATTCACTTACGTGATTTAGGCAATACGGTGATCGTGGTTGAGCATGACGAAGATGCCATTCGCGCTGCGGATCATATTATCGATATTGGCCCAGGTGCGGGTGTTCATGGCGGCCATGTGATTGCACAAGGTACCCATGACGATATTTTAGCGAGCAAAGATTCAATCACAGGTCAGTATCTCTCTGGAGAGAAGAAAATTGAAGTGCCAGCGGCTCGCCATCAAACCAACGACAAATGGCTTGAGCTATTTGGTGCCACAGGTAACAACTTAAAGAACGTTGATTTACGTATTCCATTTGGCTTAATGACCTGTATCACAGGTGTATCAGGCTCAGGTAAATCGACGCTTATCAACGACACTTTATTTAAGCTGGCTCATACAGAGTTAAATGGCGCAACTACCGCAGAGGCGGCACCGTATAAGTCAATCAAGGGTCTAGATCATTTTGATAAAGTCATTGATATTGACCAAAGCCCAATTGGCCGTACTCCGCGCTCAAACCCTGCAACTTACACCGGTATATTTACCGGTATTCGTGAGCTATTTGCAGGTACTCAAGAAGCCCGCTCGCGAGGCTATAAAGTCGGTCGTTTTAGCTTTAACGTTAAAGGTGGTCGCTGTGAGGCTTGTCAAGGCGATGGCGTGATAAAGGTAGAAATGCACTTTTTACCTGATGTGTATGTTCCTTGTGATGTGTGTAAAGGTCAGCGCTACAACCGCGAAACGCTCGAAGTACAATACAAAGGTAAAAACATTCATCAAGTACTCGAAATGACTGTTGAAGATGCCCGTGAATATTTTGATAAAATTCCGGCTATTGCACGTAAACTGCAAACCTTAATGGATGTGGGCTTGTCGTATATTCGCTTAGGTCAAGCTGCAACAACCCTCTCTGGTGGTGAAGCGCAGCGTGTGAAACTGGCTCGTGAGCTTTCAAAACGCGATACCGGCAAAACCTTATATATCCTTGATGAACCAACTACTGGTTTACACTTTGCCGATATTCAGCAATTATTAGTAGTACTTCACCGCTTACGCGATCATGGTAATACCATTGTTGTTATTGAGCATAACCTTGATGTGATCAAAACCGCAGACTGGATTGTCGATTTAGGCCCAGAAGGTGGCTCAGGCGGTGGTGAAATTTTAATTTCAGGTACACCTGAAGATGTCGCCGATTGTGAGCGCTCACACACCGGAAGATATTTAAAACCACTACTTTAAAAAGGAAATTGCGTGCGTAGGTATTTAAAAATTGCAAAATGGCGCGCTAATAAACAGTTTCAACAACAGCAACGTAGCTGGCAGCCGCATAGAACAAGGCTGGTTGAACGATTACAAGCCATTTGGTTTAACTTAAGTACCGCACAAAAGCTTTATCTTTTAGCATTAAGCAGCCTGATTGTTGTGCAATCGGGCTGGTTAAGCGCCTCTATCACAATTGTTGCGTTAGTTATTGAATTTTGGCCCAAGTTTAATCAGCTTTGGCATTCGCTTGCTGGTAAAGCACTGATTTTAATATTCTACGCCAGTGTCGCTAATTTTGTGTTAGCCAGTGCGAGCGGTATTGTAAATGATGTAACACATGTTTCTGCCAGTCATTTTAACTACACGCATAACTTTGCCACCCTCTTGTATTTACCCCCTTGGGCTATGGGCATTAGCTTAGTTACATTGTTGTTATTTCAACTTTTTTACCTTTTTATATTTTTATTCTTTTGTTGATAAAACCGTTTGGTTCTGAGCGAATTAAGTTTATTAGCCAAAGTTACTCACCGCTGTTAACCGCTATATTGCGTTTTATATTAGCGTCAGTCGTATTTATTAATCTAATTTCGTTTATTGACGACAAGCCAGTTGAAGAAGTGGTAGACGATGTTGTCAGCAGTTTTGCAGATAGCAAAGCTATTGCAGAGGAGACACCTACTGATCAGCAAAAAGCAGTTGAAGAACTCAGTGAAAAAATAGAGCAGCAATTACCAGACAGCAGCAATTCTGTGCCGATTCTAAGGCGAGATGTAGATATTGAAGGTGATAGCGAAACTGCGCAAAACCTACGTCAGTTTTTAGACACTAAGGGTTACTTTGAAAGGAGTAAACGCTTAATTGCTATGTTTGCTTATAGCTTTGAGGCTGATAGCTATTCTCGCTGTTTAAAATCACAGAACAGTAAAACTGTTGAGCTGAATGATTATGAAATTGTGCAAGTAACCCCGGATCACAATGCCGAATACGGCTATCGATTTGAAGTCATTGCGTGTGACTCACCTGGTGTCACTCCAGTAGCAAAGTAACGCAGCAATCAATACTACTCGCTTGGCTTACTGCGTTTTTCTCTGATGAAATGAAATACCGAAAGCCCAATAAAGCCAAAGCAAACTAAGGCGATTACTAAGTTGGGTATAAAAATAAGCAGCATGCTTGCGTCATAGCCGACCTTTGCGAAGGCTGCGCAAAGGCTACCAATAATAAGTTCAGTTAAAATTAGCTCCCATTCTAATGAGCTATTCGCAGCCACAGTTTTAGCCGCATAATGTTTTACTTTAAAGCCCATACCAAAACCTACTAGTTCCTATTTTAATACACCTACACTAGCATCAAAATGCACAGACTCAAAAATAATAGACAATAAAACCTTATTTAACCCCGTAAGGATTAGACATAAAACATTGAAATTAAAAAGATTAACTTTTTAGAACCTTATAAATAAATCGCTTAGATGTAGATAAGCGACACTCACTATTTTCCTCGCTATTGTAGTTTCCATCAACGGGCTACCAACCAATTTTGCTTCGCTGATAAAACTAACCAACCAATTAAAGGAATTAAATTATGACCAGCTCAGTTTTAAAAATGATGTCACTTCTAACAGTAACGGTAATTGTTTTTACATCACCAAACACCTTATTAAATAGTCAAAATGCCCAAAAGCTAAATCAGCAATTAGAGACCTCTATCGAGGCTTCTATTGAACAAATGAACAATAAAATTGATCACCAAATTGAGCAACAGCTCAATAAGTAATATCTAGCTTGTCCAATATACTGGGCAAGCTTCATCTAATTAACAGGCTTAAGTAATGAAAACACTGACTCGACACTTACTCATCTCATCGATTGCAGTATCAGGCTTATTAATATGTGAATTTAGTATTGCTAAAAGTGCTGTTTGGCTGGTAAGTAAAGGTGATAAATATATTTACATTGCTGGCTCAATTCATGTTTTGCCTCCGAAAGAGATACCATTACCTGCTGAGTTTAATCAGGCTTATCATCTGGCAGATACCTTAGTACTTGAAGCTAATATGCCAGCACCAAGCAATAGCTCGGCACAACTGACAATGCTCAAAGCTCTCAGCTACCCAGCGGGTGAAACCTTAAGTGGCAAGCTGACAGCACACGTGAAGCAACGATTAGAAAAGCAACTAAACCGCTATGACATGCAACTCAGCGAATTCGATAGCTTTCGCCCGTTTATGGTGGGTTTGTTGATGATGTCGTTGGAGCTGAAAAAGCAATCGCTTTTGGGTGAAGGTGTCGATAGCTACCTTACTAAATTAGCTAAAAAAGATAGCAAAAAATTAGCCTACCTTGAAAGCTTAGCTTATCAATTACATCTATTTAAGGAATTAGGCAGCCAAAACGAAAATGCCTTTATTGAATCACAGTTAACGCAAATTTCTCGCTATCAGCATGATTATATTGCCATGCTCGCTGCATGGCGAAACGGCAATATGCGGGCAATGAATGAGCTTATCATCATGCCATTGAAAGAACATGATCCCCACACTTATCAAATACTCATAAAGCAACGCAATTTGAATTGGCTTAATCATATTGAGCATTATTTAACTGATCAGCAAAAAGAGCTGGTAGTCGTTGGCGTAGCTCACTTGGCCGGAGAAGATAGCCTATTAGCCTTGTTAAAAAATAAAGGTTATGAAATTAAGCAGTTGAATACAGATGAGGAATAAGAAAATGGAAAAAACCGACAAAACCGCCGCAGCACTTATCTGTTTGTTTACTGTTTTAATTGTGCTTAGCTTTTAATAAAAAATACCGCTTAAAAGCGGTATTTTTATATGTGACTTAAGTAATAGCTTACGGACGCGGGATAAAACCAACAGCGTCATATACTGCTTTTAATGTTTTTTCAGCGCGAATACTCGCCTTTTCAGCACCTGATTTCATAATACTATCAAGCAGTGACTGATCTTCGCGAATTTCTTTAAAACGTGTCTGGATCGGCTCAATCATACTAACAACAGCTGCTGCTGTGTCTTTTTTCAGGTGACCATACATTTTATCTTCGTACTCAGGTACTAAGTCTTCAATTGAGCGCTTAGTAGCCACAGATAATAAAGTTAGTAAGTTAGATACACCTGGCTTTTCTTCACGATCAAAGTAGATACGTGCTTGTTCGTCTGAATCGGTTACTGCTTTTTTCAGTTTCTTTTCAATCTTCTTCGGCTCATCTAATAACATAATGTAACCGTTTGGATTTTCATCAGACTTAGACATTTTCTTAAGCGGATCTTGTAAGCTCATTACACGTGCGCCAAACTCAGGAATGTACGGCTCAGGCAGTTTGAACACATCACCGTATAGGTTGTTAAAACGTGTTGCGATATCACGAGTTAACTCAAGGTGTTGCTTTTGATCTTCACCTACTGGTACTTGATCTGCTTGGTATAACAAAATATCAGCAGCTTGCAGTACAGGGTAAGAGAATAATCCCACGTTTACGTTATTAGCATGCTTAGATGATTTATCTTTAAACTGCGTCATACGATTAAGCTCACCCATTTGAGCATAACAGTTTAATACCCAGCTTAGCTGTGCATGTTCTGGCACTTGAGACTGTACGAATAACGCAGCTTTCTCTGGGTCGATACCGCATGCAGCATATAGCGCAATACCGTCAAGTACGCGCGAGCGTAGTTGCTCTGGATCTTGGCGAACCGTAATGGCGTGCAAATCTACTAACATAAAGAAACTTTCGTGGTCTTCCTGTAGCTTAAGCCACTGGTTAATAGCGCCAACATAGTTGCCTATTGTCATACCACCGGTTGGCTGAATGCCACTTAACACTACTGGTTTACTCATGATGTTCCTTTATATTTTTACTAAACTAAAAAGACGAATTTAAAATGCTCTTACCTTTGAGTAAGAACGGGTATTATATCTAAGAAATTCTCGCAGAGGTACTCTGGATTGAAATCAGCAAGGTTTTCACCTTGGTTATAGCCATAACCGAGCGCGACAACGTCAACATTAGCAGCTTTTGCTGCCAAAATATCACTTTTTGAGTCGCCTATCATAACCGCTTTGGCTGGGCTGACATCGAGTTGCTGACAAGCAAATTGTAAAGCCTCAGGTGATGGTTTCTTTGCCATATCATCACCACACACAATCAATTGAAAATGACTGGTCAGTGAGAGTTTATCAAGTAGCTTCTCGGTAAAACGACGTGCTTTATTGGTGATCACCACTTTAGGAATACCAGCAAGTGCAGCAAGCCCTGTTTCTACATGTTGATAAAGCGCACTATAGTCACCCACAACTTGGTCATAGTGCTGATAAAACAAATTAATAGCTCGCTCAGTAAGAGCTTCATCTAAATGCTCACTGACTTGCATATCGCCACTCAAACCGCGTTTAACGAGCGTTTCTATACCATTACCTACCCAGCTTTCAACTAGCTTCTGTGTAACAACCGGAAATGCTAGGTCAGTTAGAGTCAGGTTCATCGCAATGTATAAATCATAAACACTATCAACTAAGGTGCCATCTAAATCGAAAAAAGCCGCATCGTATTTCATGACTCAACCTTTGCAAGTTCACTACGCATTGCATCAATGACCGCTTTGTAATCTGGTTGATTGAAAATCGCAGAACCAGATACAAACATATCAGCTCCTGCTTCTGCTATTTTAGCAATGTTATCAACACCCACACCACCATCAACTTCTAAACGAATATTGCGACCTGAATCATCAATAATTTTACGCGCTTGGCGAAGCTTTTCGAGAGTATGTGGAATAAAACTTTGCCCGCCAAAACCTGGGTTAACCGACATTAATAACACCACATCTACTTTATCAAGCACATGTTCAAGATAACTAAGACTCGTAGCTGGATTAAACACGAGTCCTGCTTGGCAGCCACTATCCTTTATTAGTTGTAAAGTACGGTCAATATGCTCACTCGCCTCTGGGTGGAAGCTAATAATAGATGCACCTGCATCAGCAAAATCGGGAATTAAGCGATCGACAGGCTTCACCATAAGGTGCACATCAATAGGAGCTGTGATACCGTAATCGCGCAGTGCTTTACAAATCATTGGGCCAAAGGTTAAGTTTGGCACATAGTGGTTATCCATTACATCGAAATGTACAACGTCAGCCCCGCTTGCAATTACACGATCAACATCTTCACCTAAACGGGCGAAGTCAGCTGATAAAATAGAAGGGGCAATTAAATACTTTTGTAATGTTTCCAACATAAAAGATTCCATCATAATTTGCGACTGCAAGAAGAGCGCATAATGTAACCCAATCGACAGCTGATTAAAACACCACAGCTGACTGTTAAGAGGCTATTACTTAAGGCTAGTCCTTTTAGCTTATTGAATTAAAGTGAATTTAATCAAAAATTGAACAATAACTCTATTCAGCTACTTGCATTGACAACCCCAAATAAAACAAAAAATAAACATAAAATTTACTTTAAAGAACTAATTTTATTATATTTTTATTTAATTCAGCCTTAATTAAGTTTGTTATTTGAGCAATTATTATGTATGCTTGTCTAAATAACACAAACAAGGGTTATTCTCATGCGTGCTTTTAAAATAGGGATCTTAATCGCGTCCGCACTTACGGTTGCTACGTTTGTATCTTTTTCATCTGCCGATGAAGACGACTTTTTAGCAGCGGCGTCTAGTTGCTCATGCAATACACTAAGCGCATCGTCATCATCTGCTCAATGTATGAAAGCAGAACAAGAAACAGGATGGTTTTCTTGGTTAACTGGTGATAGCCGCAGCGCTCAATTTCATTATCTTGATTTACTTGAGTTATTAACAAGTAGTGAAGAGTCAAAGAAAGTTAGCAGTTTAGGTTCTAAGTTCTAAATCGCATGAACAAATTCATTAGTGCATTGCAAAGTGTCTTCGCGGCATTTTTTGGTGTGCAATCAGAAGACAAACGTCAAGCTGACTTCAAAGAGCATTCACTCAGTACTATCATCATCATCGCGCTCATCTTATTTAGCCTGTTTGTAGCAGCGATTTATTTCACCGTTTCTTTGGTGCTAAATACATAGCCATTAACTCATTCACTTTATTACGTGAACCGCCCTTCGGACTAATAGTTCGCTTCACCTGAATTTCATCAAGTGAAGCTTGGCTATAGATTTTACGAGTCCATACTGTATCGTGATTAGATATGAGCACTGGTGTGTTATTTTCGAATGCAGTTTGCTCAGCCAAATTAGCCAAGTTAGCCTGATCATCTAAATTGAAGCCACCTTTAGCGTAAGAAGTAAATGATGCAGTTTTACTCAAAGGCACATATGGTGGATCGCAATACACAACTGCATTATTAGGAATAAGCTTAAATACCTCGTCATAACCTAAACAAGTAAAGGTTGCTTGCTGCGCTTTTTCAGCAAAAAAGTGCATTTCTTTTTCAGGAAAATAAGGGCGCTTATATTTACCAAAAGGGACATTAAAAATACCTTTAAGGTTGTAGCGACACAAACCGTTATAGCCATGGCGATTCATGTATAAAAATAAAATTGCACGCTCATACACATCACTGCTTTGATTAAACTGAACACGATACTCATAATAGGCTTCAGGGTGGTTATTAAGCTCTACAAACAACTTCTTTGCATCGCTAATAAATTCATCAGGTGTTCGCTTTAGCTCAGTGTAAAGGTTGATCAGATCCGCATTGATATCGTTTAAAATATAATGCTTAAAGTCCGTATTAAGGAATACAGAGCCAGCACCAACGAAAGGTTCAACTAAGGTGTCAGCATCCATACTCGCTTGCTTCAAGCGGGTACGAATATCTTCAACTAGGCTGTATTTTCCACCTGCCCATTTAAGGAAGGCTCTGGTCTTTTGCTGCATCTGCTCTTAACTTCAATTCTGTGTTGCGCGATTTTACACTAATCAGTTTTAATTTACTGATTAAGTGAAGCGATTTCTTGTTTAATTTTACTTATTTTTTTATAAAATGGCTGATTTTTACGCACATTATCAGAAAGTGTTGTTACACCTTTCTTAGCTTCATTCAGTGTGGCATAACTGCCATAAGTTACAATCCACCAAGGCTTACCACTGCGTAGACTTCGGTATGTATTAACCTGCCCTAGCAAATCATTTTCACTAATAAATTTATCGCTAATCTCTGGTTTAGTAACCGCAAGTAATTGGATGACATAATGATCGTCTGGCTGAGTCAAATACCAAGCATTACCTTCAAGCGTTAGCTCAGATTCAGTAGTTTGCTCGAGCGCAGCTACTACCGGCTTAGTATTAGTATTTATCGCTGTCGCTATTTCCTCTGTGCTTTGCTGCTCGCTATCTTGTGCTGCATGTTGTTGCTCAGCAGGAAAAAGGCTATCGACAATCGCAGCAACATTATTGTCATGGATTTCGTTCTCATGACTTTCTTTTTCTGAAGTTTCTACTGGCGGTTGAGCAACTGGGGTGGTATTTACAGCATGTTCAGTAATGGCTTGCTCTGGTTTTGTTAGCTTATCTAACGCTTGTTCTGATACTCGCTCGTCACTTTCTACTTGCCTATTGACTATCGTCTCTGCGGGCAGCGCTGTTGCCACAGCGCTCACTGTATCTTGCTGATAATGCGCTTTCCACCACTCGGTCATATCCGCTTTATACAAAAAGCCAATAATTAACAACATTGTTGTGAGTAACAACAAAATTATATAAAGCAATTTGTAGCTTTTTTCTGGTACTCGAATGTCTGCGCTTTGTTGCTCAGGCTGCCATGCAAGTAATAAAGCTGGATTACCATGAGCCTCTTGTAAAAAGGTGCGAAAAACAGGATCTTCTTCAACCGGCAGGTTATCGAAAAACCAACGCATAAGCTGTTTGCTTTCGCTCAAATTCAGCGCTTCTAGATGAATTTCAACAGCTTGACTAAATTGCCCTACCGACTGGGATGCTATTAAAATGTATAGTGTGCTCGGGCTTTGCTTTGCTAAAATTTCTAGTTGCTGGATTAACTCTTCAGATAAATGACGCCCTCCATCAATCACCCATAAGCAATCACCACAAGGCTGTTGTTTATAAAGTTGATAGAAGTTTTCAGACAAACTCAAAGAGTGGTCTATCAGTGGGTTACTAAAGCTTTGTTCAAGCAGTTCGGTCATAAACTGCTGGTCGGTCATTTTTCCCGACAATTGAACAAACGCCTTGTTAAAGTCGAGGTATTTATCTGTAATAAAGGTTTCTAGTAAATAACTTTTGCCTAGCCCCGATGGACCAAGTAAGCAAATTAGGTTTTGCCCATATTCAAACTGCAGAGCGATTCGATCAACTAGCGCAGCACGGCTAGGCAATATTTGTGATTGCATTAGCGCGCTATTAAATCACAAACCTGCTGATCAGTAACATCACTTACCAGCGCACATTGACCAAATTGGGTTGGAAGAATAAAGCGAATAGTACCTTTCTTATTTTTCTTATCTTTACGCATATGTGTTAAAAATTGCTCACCAGTCATATCTCTTGGAATATCAACAGGTAAATCATACTCAGCAATCAATTTAACAATGCGTTCAACTTCAATAGCAGTTAAATCACCACGGGTTTGCGCTAAACGAGCTGCGAGCACCATACCTGCCGCAACGGCTTCGCCGTGTAACCAATTGCCATAACCCATTTGTGCTTCAATCGCGTGCCCAAAGGTGTGTCCTAAGTTTAGCAGTGCACGTAAGCCAGCTTCTTTTTCATCTTGTGCAACAATCAAAGCTTTAATTTCACAACAACGGTAAATCACATGCTGCAAAGTTTGCTCGTCAAGTGATTTAAGGTTGTTAATATTTTGCTCTAGGTAAGCAAATAATTCAGTGTCGTAAATGAGGCCGTACTTAATAACCTCAGCCATACCTGCAGCAAATTCACGCTCAGGCAAAGTATGCAGCGATTGAGTATCGATAAATACAGCTTGTGGTTGGTAAAACGCGCCAATCATGTTTTTACCAAGAGGATGATTTACTGCCGTTTTACCACCTACAGACGAATCAACTTGCGAAAGCAAAGTAGTTGGCACCTGAATAAAAGGCACACCACGTTGATAACATGCAGCAACAAAGCCGGTTAAGTCGCCAACAACACCACCACCTAAGGCAATAAGGCAAGTATCGCGACCACAGTTATGTTCAAGTAAGAACGCCGAAATCTTTTCAAACCACTCAAGTGATTTGTATTGTTCGCCATCTGGGATGGTAAAAGATAACGGGTTAAGATCAGCCAACGACGTCATTACATCATCAAGATATAAAGGTGCAATGGTGTCGTTGGTGATAATGATAGGTCGACAATCGCCGATGTGCTCGCGTAGCCGACCACTCTCTTTAAGAGCAGATTGACCAATATAAATAGGATAACTTCGCTCGTCCAAATTAACTGTTAATTCAAGCATAGCTAGTTCCCTTTTTATTATTGGTTTTTAAAAATCTAATTTCTCGATGATTTGATTAGCAACAACTTTCGCGCTTTGCTCATCAGTGCGGACAACAAAATCAGCAACTTCTTTGTATAACGGTTCGCGTTCTTCAGCTAAGCGTTCTAATACATCACGCGGTGCTTCTTCTGTTTGCAATAATGGGCGACGCTTGTCGCGCTGCGTGCGTGCAACTTGCTTTTCGATTGGTGTCTCTAGGTATACAACGATACCGCGAGCAGATAGCTTGTTACGCACTTCTTTACTGATCACAGAACCACCACCAGTAGCAAGCACAATACCTTGCATCTCTGTTAGGTCTGAAATTACAGTTTCTTCACGAAGTCGAAAGCCCTCTTCACCCTCAAGATCGAACACCCAAGCAATATCTGCTCCAGTGCGACGCTCGATCTCTTGATCTGAATCGAAAAATTCAAGGTGTAATTGATCAGCAATGTGACGACCAATTGTGCTTTTGCCAGCCCCCATAGGGCCCACTAGAAATATATTACGTTTCTCAGCCATATCTTTTTAGTACAAACGAACTCTAAAATTTGAAATAAAACCCCGCCTAACGACCTGGCCCCAAAATTAAGGAGGGGATTATCTCAGTAATTGCTTGGGTATTTCAAGTCAATTAGCATAAAAAGCCAGATAACGAGCAATTAAACATGCTAATTGCTCGTTGCTTAAGAAAAAATCACTTATTCAATTTGGATTTTTGGTGTTACAAAGATTAACAGCTCTTTTTTCTCGTTAAATTCACTCGTACTTTTAAACAACGCACCAAGGTATGGAATATCACCTAACAGAGGTACTTTCTTAGTTGAGTTAACGATTTGCTGTTGGAAGATACCACCAAGCACCACAGTTTGGCCATTTTCTACTAATACCTGCGTTTGGATCTCTTGGGTATTAATTGCCACAGCAGAACCTGTTGGTGTTTGCACTGTATCACCGCGGGTATCTTGTGTAATAACTAGGTCCAAAATGACCTTATTGTCAGGCGTGATATGTGGCGTTACTTCTAAGCTCAACACCGCTTTTTTGAAAGTTACCGTAGTTGCACCACTTGATGCTGCTTCAACGTACGGGATCTCTGTACCTTGCTCAATGCGAGCTTTTTGTTGGTTCGCCGTAGTAATACGTGGACTTGCGATAATCTCACCACGGTTTTCTTCTTCAAGAGCACTTAGCTCTAAATCTAATATTGTACCGTTGGCTAACTTAGCTATTTGTACACCAATGCTACCGGCAGGACTTGAAACAGGTAAGTTAACATTTAAGCGGTCAGAAATACTTGGAATATTATCGTAAGAGCCAGCACCAAACATACCACCGGCACCATCTAATGTGCCAGAAATAGCGCCATCACTACCTACATCGCTGATCCCCCAACGAACACCTAAGTCTTCTTGGACATTATCATTCACTGTCACCATACGTGATTCAATTACCACTTGTTTAACAGGAATATCTAAGGTTTCCACCATACGGCGCACGCTTTCGATGCTTTTGGCTGTATCTTTGATGAGTAAAGTATTGGTACGTTTATCAACAGAAACACTGCCTCGTGAAGAGATTATGCTATTGGTGTCTGTTTTTAAAAGATCAGCAAATTCTTCAGCTTTTGCATAGTTAAGGCGAATATATTCACTGTAAAGCGGCTCCAAGTCTTCAACTTGCTGCTTAGCTTGAAGCTCCTTTGCTTCACGAGCGGCTAACTCCTCTGCAGGAGCCACCATCAAGATAGTGCCATCCATACGCTTATCTAAGCCTTTAATCTTCAGCACCACATCAAGTGCCTGATCCCAAGGAACCCCGCTTAAACGTAAAGTGATATTGCCTGTTACAGAGTCACTTGTGACAAGGTTAAATTCGTTATAACCAGCAATAATCTGTAATACAGAACGAATAGGAATATCTTGAAAATTAAGACTCATAGGGCGGCCTTGATATTCAATTCCACCATCAAGGTATGCGCGCTGAGTATCGTCTTTTTCAACTGTAAGGGTAAAGATGTTTTCAATTTGTTGGTGTGTAAACTTAAATGCCGCATTTGGTTCAACCTCAATGCGTGTTATGTTGCCTTCTTTGAAGGTTTCAATGTTGCTTACAACCGTCCCAAAATCAATCACATCTAATTGATATAATAAATCGTCTAAAATATCTGTGTGGTGAAACTCCGCAATGATTTTGCCACCGCTTTCATACACATTAATTGCCGCTTGCGTATTTTGTAAAAAGACTAAGAGACGCGCTTCACCTTTTTCACCACGACGAAAATCAATCGACTGTACTGTGTTAATATAGTTCTTAGAAGCGGTTAATCCATCCTTTGAGTCATCTGTTGTAATCGGATTGTCTGAAACATGCAAAGTAACAATGTTGTCTTTCGCTGTTGTTTTATAAATTTTTAGTTTATCTAAGCTAACAACTACTTTTAAACCATCTTCAGTCATAGTGCTGGTTACATGCTGAATACCTGCTTGATTAACTGGTACATCACGTACTTCATTATCTACACCTACATTACTAAAAAGCATTTCGATACGAGCTGGCGAGTTATATACCTGGATTTTAGGTTCAAACGTAAGAGCTTCATCAAACACAAGTTGTAATTGTGTTTCGCCTTGCATTAATGGATTATAACGAACGTCGTACAATAAAGGGGCAGCGATTGCCGCCTGAGCCACAATTAAGGCTAACGCAGCTAACACGCATTTATTTATGTGCTTTAACCAAGCCATTCCTTTATGCATTTTCTTTTCACCTTTCATATGATTAACCTGCACCATTTGTACTTGCCTCTGACATTTCTAGCTTGGTCAGGCGCTCTTTCCAGCAACCAGCCCCATCTGGGATTAATTCTAATAATTCAATATAATTGTCGTGCACTTGTTTTATTTCACCGTGATACAAGCCAATATAATTACCCACTGTCACTCGATAAAGCGTGTCATCAGTCGCTTTGATCAGTGCCCAAGTATTGTCAGCACGACCGATAGTCCCTTGCATAACTAAATTATCCAATGGGTATTTCTCAAGTGGTTGACGAACCCTATTAGGGTCTGGATGTAAGCAATTTTTAACTTGTACTAAATTGTTTTGGATTATTTCTGGCTTAGGTGCCACAAACGGGCTGCGTAACTTACCAGCACTATATTCAAAATGCTCAAATTTTGTGATTTCAGGTATCGGTTCAACTTTAGGCGTCGTACTCGCTTTTACTTGATCAATAAACTCTTTTTGTTCAGAAGTATCATCATTACAAGCAGTAAGCACAATAGCCATTGCAATAACTAAGGGAAGCTTCTTCATTTTTTAGTCCCCCCTTCATAACGATAAGTCTTTGCAACAACACTAAAAGTTAGTTCGCCATTACCGAGTGTTTGAATCGTAAAGTCATGTAAACTAACAATACGCGGTAACTGAGCAACTTTACCAACAAACTCACCAAATTCATGATACGTTCCTACCACTTCTATTTTAATTGGTAGTTCTGTATAAAACTCTTTTTCAATTTCTGGTAACCAGCCAATTTTCAAAAAAGTTAAGCCACTAGTTGTACCAACATAAGATAAATCATCTAGTAAACCAGGAGTCTCATTGGAGGTTGGTAAGCGTTTTAAGAGCTGCGAAAACTTATCTTCCATTTCAACCATTTGTTGACGATATATTTCCAAGTTACTCGCAATCGCATATTTTGCTTTGTATGTTTGGCGCAGTTCAGTTTCTTTAGCTACTGCACTGTGGTAGCTAGCAATTTCATCTGAAACTAATAAGCTATAGCTAAAATACAAAACAATTGCAGCCACAAACGCACAACATAGCGCTTTCACTGCTATGGGCCAATCGCCCATATTTTCAAGTTCTATTTCATTCCAATCTATTTCTGTTAACGCTTTGATATCAAGGTTCATTACGTGCCTCACCTATCTGATCAAAAGGCTTAACATAAAAATCCATATTAAAGTCACTCAACAATCGCGACGTTTGCTCACCAGCTACAATGCCTTGCATAATCGGTCGTTCTAATAAGTAAGAACCTTGCACTTGGCGCAACATAGTCGATAAGCGATTATTGGATTCACTGCGACCGATAACATGAATGCGATTATCATGTCGCTCTAGTTTAGTTAAATAAACACCGGCAGGGACTATATTGGCCACTTCATCCATAATTTGTGTTCCCAAATTACGGTTACTTTGTAACTCTTCAATTAAGCGCATACGTTGTTGTAAGTTCTCTTTTTTCTTATCTAGCTCATTAATTTCACGAATACGTTGGTTTAATAATGCTATTTCAGTATTTAAGAAGTTGTTCTTTACATTCTGCCCTTCACGTAAGCCGCTGTAAAAAGAGCTTAATAAATACATACTCAAGAAGCTAACAACAACAACGCCGAACAAAATTGTAATGAACTTGTTCTGGGAATCTTTTCTTTGTTGTTCGCGCCATGGCAATAGATTTATATGTGGCATGATGAAAAGCTCCTTAAAGCCAATCCTGTAGCTATCGCAAACTGAGTGCGATGACGCTGTAACATATTACGGTCAACCTTCGGCGAAATTTCAAGATTTGCAAATGGTTCAGCAACAATGGTGTGGATTCCTAACTCTTCAATTAGCAACCTATCTAAGCCTTCAATCATGGCGGTTCCGCCAGTCAGCACAATGTAATCGACTTGATCTTTACCACTGGTAGTTAAGAACATTTGTACTGCACGCCTTACTTGTTGCAATAACGATGTCTGGAATGGCGCAAGAACTTCAAACGTGTAATTTGGTGGTAAGTCACCTGTTGTTTTACCTATTTCAGCTTCATCAAAGCTCTTGTTGTAATAAGCAACAATACTATTGGTATATTGGTCGCCACCGAAAACTTGGTCACGAGTGTAAATTGTTTCACCTTCCTGTACTACGCTGACAAGCATCAATACAGCACCAATATCAACCACGGCAACACACTTGTTGAAAGCATCACTAGGTAGTTGTTGGTAGTAAATATCCATTGTTCTACTTAGTGCATAACTTTCAACATCAACAACCGCAGCCTTTAAGTTTGCAGCTTCAAGTGCACCGACTCGCGCTTGCACACTTTCAGTACGAGCTGCAGAAAGAAGAACATTTACTTTACTTGGATCTGCTTCGTTGATTGCCAGCTTTTCGAAATCGATATTTACTTCATCAAGTGGATATGGAATTAAGCTATCAGCTTCAATGGCAATTTGTGACTCTAATTCAGCATCTGTTAATGATACATCCATAAAAATCACTTTCGTTATTACAGTTTGACCAGAAACAGCGACTGCTGCAGCTTGAACTGATTTAGGAATTTTTCTTTTTAATTTAGCGATAACATTGCCTATCGCTTCTATGTCTTGAATAGAACGCTCAGACATAGCGCCTTTTGGCATAGGTTCAATAGCTAACGCTTCAAGCCGCATACCTGCGTCTGTTTCTTGCAGCAACACTGCTTTTATACAGTGCGATCCGATGTCAATTCCTACCATCATAGATGAAGGCTTTTTAAATAGCTGACTTAGCATGTTTGCAACTTTGCCTTTGTTTTAATAATAAACAAGTTATAATTTTTATCTGAAAAAATATTATTCATTTTTTAATCAATATATACTAGCAGTCTCCGATTCTAATTGGGAGTCCATTTAGGGAAAATATAAGTGATTTTATTAAAGCGAACTTTACAATTTATTATCATTTGCTCATTCTTAGGGCTAATCACTTTAGTTGGTCTATACTATTACGTTAAACCTGACATTCCTAGCGTTCAGGTACTAAAAGACGTTCAATTACAAACACCTATGCAAGTATTCTCACGCGATGGTTTATTGATTAACCAATTCGGTGAAAAACGACGCATTCCCGTTACGATAGATCAAATCCCTCAACCATTAATCGATGCTATTTTAGCAACAGAGGATAATCGCTTTTACGAGCATATCGGTATCGATCCAATTGGTATTGTTCGTTCTGCCATTGTACTCATATCCACAGGTGAAAAGAAACAAGGCGCAAGTACGATAACTATGCAGCTTGCCCGTAACTTCTTCTTAACCCGAGAAAAAGCATACATCCGTAAAGTCAAAGAGATCTTCATCGCTTTACATATCGAAAGTATATTAACTAAAGACGAAATCCTCGAATTATATTTAAATAAAATTGAACTTGGTAACCGTGCTTTTGGTATTGGTGCTGCAGCACAAGTTTATTACGGTAAGGAATTAAATGAACTTACCTTGGCGCAAATGGCAATGATTGCAGGTTTACCTAAAGCACCTTCAGCACTAAACCCTATACGTAACCCTACCCGTGCTAAAAGCCGTCGTAATGTTGTTTTAGGACGTATGTTAACCGAAAAGTACATTACGCAGAGTGAATACGCAGAAGCCACTAAGGCGCCTATTACTGCAAAATTCCACGGCGCAGAAATTGAAGTGTATGCACCATATATCTCTGAGATGGTGCGTGCTGATATGGTTGAACGTTATGGCCATGAGCGCGCTTATAATTCTGGTTTTAAGGTCTACGCTAGCGTTGACTCAAATATTCAGCAAGCAGCACAAGATGCCATTGTTGATAACCTACATGCTTACGACATGCGTCATGGCTACCGTGGTGCTACGGCACAGTTATGGGACAGTGAAAACGAGAGCCCACTTAGCCAAGAAGAAATCTTAAATAAACTAAAAGATGTTAAAGAATTTGGCCCGTTATTGGCTGGTGTTGTAACAAATGTCGCAGAGCAGTCAATCGATGTGCTTTTAAAAAGCGGCGAACAAGTTACTATTGAGTGGGATGGCTTAAAATGGGCACGTAAATATATTACGCGATACCGTCAAAGCTTCGCACCAAAAACCGCTGGTGAAATCCTAACGGCTGGAGCGCAAATTTGGCTGCGTAAAAATGCAGATGACAGCTATATATTAAGCCAAGTGCCCGAAGCTTCGAGCGCATTGGTTTCACTAGATCCACAAGATGGTCGTATTAAAGCGATTGTTGGTGGTTATAGTTTTGAGCAAAGCCAATACAATCGTGCAGTCCAAGCAAAACGCCAAGTAGGTTCAAACATTAAGCCGTTTATTTATTCAGCGGCACTTGAAAATGGATATACACTCGCTTCTATTCTGAATGATGCACCAATTAATCAGTGGGATAAAAGTCAAGGTGTCGCATGGCGCCCGAAAAACAGTCCTGCGGTTTATAATGGACCTATCCGTATTCGTAGAGCACTTGCCCAGTCGAAAAACGTAATTTCGGTACGCTTATTACGTGGTGTTGGTCTTGAGCGCACAGCCGATCATTTGCTTAAGTTTGGTTTTTTAAACAGTGATATTAACCGTAGTGAATCGCTGGCACTTGGCAGCGCCTCTATCACTCCTCTTGAACTTGCGAGGGGGATGAGTACTTTTGCTAATGGTGGGCACTTAATTACTCCGTACTTTATTTCAGAAATTCAAGACTCTGCCGGAAATGTGTTATTTAAAACAGAGCCTGAACTTGCCTGTGATGAACCACAACAAGCCATTACCCCTGAATTTGCATCTCTGGATGATACTCAGATAAATATTCCAAATACTCAGGTTACTAGCGCCCCACGTTGTGCACCACGAATCATTTCAAAGCAAAATGCTTTCTTAATTTCACAAGCTATGCACAGTGCTATTTGGGGTGGCGGTAGCTGGACTCATAAAACGGGTTGGAGTGGTACAGGCTGGCGTGCACAAGCCCTTGGTCGTCGTGACCTAGCCGGTAAAACAGGTACCACCAATGACTCTGTTGATACTTGGTTCAGCGGCTTTAACCGCAATGTGATGACTTCGGTATGGGTTGGTTTTGATAACCCAGGTAAGGCCCTTGGCCGTTCGACCTATAATAATAACCTCGATAAATCGCAAATATCTGGTGCAGAATCAGGCGCTAAAACAGCGCAACCGGCATGGGTCGACTTTATGCGTGCAGCCCTTGATGGTATGCCAGAAGCACCTATTGAACTTCCTGAGGGGCTAGTATCGGTTCGTATCGACTTAGCGACGGGCCTTTTAAGCCATAAAAACGATTACACTAGTCGCTTTGAGTACTTTATTAAAGGCACTGCGCCAACCAAGTATGTACTTGATCAACCTACTGATGTGTTTGAAGAAAAGCTCAGCACAGAAGAAGAGCTATTTTAAGCAATTTGTATAAGTAGTTGTGATAATAAAAAAGCGCCCAAAGGGCGCTTTTTGCTTAGCCATTTAAACTAAGATCAGCAAAATTATTTTAGGTTATTCACTAACCAATAAAGATCTGAGTGAATCCCCGCCGCGGTGACCTCTTTGCCCGCTCCAGGGCCTTGGATCACCAATGCATTATCTAAATACCACTGTGAATTAATTACAAAGATATTATCGCCCGGTTTAAGACCTGCTAGTACATCATCTTTGCCAACATTGACTAAGCCAACTTGTGCTTTGACCTTACCATCTACTAATGTAATAGCACCGGTATAGCGCACAACTTTATCTTCAGCTGCAGCCAAGTTTGCTTTTTCAGTCATAAAATCATCGAGTAGCTGCTTATTTGCAAGAAAATCTTGCCAACTACCTATTGCTAACGCTTCAGGCATGAGTGGAGTTAAAGCAATGTCATCAAGCTCTAAATCAAGACCGAGATCTCGCGCTAAAATTAGCAGTTTACGCTGCATATCGCGGCCAGATAAATCTTCACGAGGATCTGGCTCTGTATAGCCCATTTGCTGAGCTTGAAGCACTAAATCTGAAAACGGCACACTGCCATCATAGCTGCTGCATAACCATGACAAGGTACCTGAAAATACCCCTTCAATACGGTTAATTCTGTCACCACTATTTTGTAAATCAGCTAAAGCAAAATTAATTGGTAAACCTGCCCCCACACTGGTGTTATAGCGCCACAATAAATTTCGCTCGGCTAAATTATTACGTAATGTTTGATACCAACTACTTGCGGCGGTGCCAGCATATTTGTTTGCACTGATCAAATGGCAGTTAAGTTCTATAAAATCAGGATAAAACTGACTAAAGGCCTCACTGGCTGTAATATCAATCACTACTTTGTGTTCATAATCAAGCTCATTGATACGTGCTAATAACTCAGCTTTGTTGTAGCTTTGCGCTTCGTTGTGCCATTGCTCTTGCCATGTTTCAGTATTTAAACCACTGGCACTAAAAAGCATTTGCTTTGAGCGTAAAAGAGCAACAACTTTTACTTTATACTGAGCAGATAAACGAGCAAACTGAGCTTGTAGTTGCGATAAGAACACCTCACCCACATTACCAAGACCAGCAACGATAATGGCCAGCTCTTGGCCTTTGTTGACTAACTTGTCATGTAGAAGAGTTAAAACATCACTATCAATTGCCTGGTCATTTAAGATCAACACATAGTTATCATCTTGTTGTACAAAACGAGGATGAATGCTTTGCTCTTTTAAAAGCGCTGTCGCTTGATCTGTAAGCGTAATTACATCAGTTGTTGGTGCAACCACTGCACAACCACTTAAATTAGACTCAACAATATTGGCGCGACCCGCTAAGTGGCCTACAACCTGATGAGTGCTTTGGCCTGGCACTAATAAGTAAGTATCGCCATCTTTAGTAAAGTGGTGCAGGCTGTGCTGGATTAACTGGCTTAGTTCACCTACTTCACCACTACTAAGTTTATCAACCCGTAATAAATCGATGTTATCTAAGGTAGTAATAAAACGTTTTGCTTTGCTATAGCCTTCTTTTACTACTTCGGTTGGCGTTGCATCGCAATCAAAGCTACTTCTAACAACTAGCTTGATCTCGGTGCCTTTTAACGGCGATAACGTCTTAGCATGCAGTACAGGATTACCTAAACGCGCTAATAAGTTAGCTTGCTCGCGACAAACCTTGGCATATTTAAGCGCATTTTTAACTTTACGAGGATCTGTACTAAACACTCCTTGTGTATCGGTCCATATAGACACTTGTTTCGCAAAAGTATAACTGGCCAGTAACGTCGCACTGTAATCACTGCCGTTGCGCCCTAATGTAACCGTATTGCCTTGGCAATCCACAGCTATAAAGCCCGTTACTACGTTTATGTGTGACTTACTAATTATACTTGTGCATTGCTGCTGATTTTTTTGATGTAATAGTTGCCCGTCATTTAAAGTAAATAACTGCCTTGCATCAACATCTTGCGCAGCGACACCGAGCTGATTTAGGTAAGCGGCCAACAAGCGCGCCGACCACACTTCACCATGGGCAAGTAAAGGCGCCTCAAGTAACTGCTGTTGACTAATTAATTCATTTAAAACCGCAAGCTCATCATTTAGCTGCGCCAACGCCTGTTGTTTATTCTGGCCTGTAAGTAATTGCTCAATTAAGGCTCGTTGATTGTTATCAATAAGCAATAAAATATCGCTAACAGCTTGCCTATCTTGCTGCTGGTAACTTTGCCAAAGTTTTACTAGAGTATCGGTTGTTTTACCTGATGCCGACACAAACACACAGTCACCCTGCTCTGTATTCGCTAGAACGATGTTAGCTACCGCATGATAACGATCTGCAGAGCTTAAGCTTGAGCCACCAAATTTATGAACAATATTTACCATCTCTTCTACCACAATGCCGTATGCGCAGGCGTTAACTTAAATGACGCGTTTTGTTGTGTATCTTGCTGTGTTTGTTTTACTTCAGCTTTAGCAGCTTGCTGGCCTTGACCTGGTTTTACTAAATTGAAAACACGGTCTAAATCTGCGATAAGATCTTTTACATCTTCAATGCCTACAGAAATACGGATCAAAGTATCGCCCACACCGGCTTCAAGGCGCGCTTTAGGCTCCATGCCTGCGTGGGTCATTGTTGCAGGGTGACAAATCAAGCTTTCTACCCCACCTAACGACTCTGCAAGGCTAAAGTCTTTAAGACTGGTTAAAAACGCTGCAGCATCGTTAATGTCGCCTTTAATATCAAAGCTCACCATGCCACCAAAACCACGTTGCTGTGCTTTAGCAAGCTCATGTTGTGGGTGAGAAGCAAGGCCTGGATAATAAACTTGGCTTACAAAAGGAGAGTTTTCTAAATACTCCGCAATCGCAAAAGCATTTTCTTGATGCTGCTTTAAACGCACATTTAAAGTACGTAAACCACGAAGCGTTAAGTAACTGTCAAATGGTGCACCAGTAATACCGATATTATTTGCCCACCAAGCAAGCTCATCACCTAGCTCTTGCGTAGCAGCAATCACCGCACCGCCAACCACATCAGAGTGACCATTAATATATTTAGTAGTTGAGTGAACAACAATATCAACACCAAACTCAATTGGGTTTTGCAGCGCAGGTGATAAGAAGGTGTTATCAGCCGCAACTAAAGCATCACACTGCTTAGCAATACTAGTGATTGCTTTAATATCTGTTAAACGCAAGATTGGATTACTTGGCGTTTCTATCCAAATCAACTTAGGTTTAATCGATAAAATTTCTTGGAGATTTTCAGATTTCGTTAAATCCAAAACTTTTAGTTTTAACAGGCCACGCTTTTCAAGCGAAGTGAATAAACGATAACTACCACCATAGCAGTCATGTGGGATCACTAAGGTGTCGTCACTGTTTAATAGCTGAGTCGCTAAATGCACTGCTGACATACCTGTTGCAGTAATAATACCTCTAGCGCCACCTTCAAGTTCAGCTAAGGTTTCAGCTAAGATATCGCGATTCGGGTTACCGCTGCGGCCATAGTCATACTGGCGCTTAGTATCAAAATCAGCAAATGAATAGGTGGTTGATAAGTAAATGGGCGGTACAACCGCGCCATGATGTTTATCGGCTTCGATGCCGTGACGAACAGTAATCGTCGCTTTATTTTTATCGCTCATTTCATCACCTATTCCTGAATTGGATGTTTAGACGTCTAAAAGGTTAGATGATCAAATATGAGAAGTCAAAGCATTTATTGCTCACACATAGAAGTTTATACATTTACACCACTAGATGGCTAAATAACTAGTATTTGACTATCTTTTTTAAAGAGATAGAATTTCCGCATCTTGCGCTGTGAATAAGGCGTAAATCACTGACAACCGAGGCAACGAAACAACTTATGGCTAAATGGAACGGTGAATACATTCACCCATATGCAGAACACGGTAAAAAATCAGAACAAGTAAAAAAGATTACCGTATCAATCCCACTTAACGTATTAAAAGTATTAACTGACGAGCGTACACGCCGCCAGATCAATAACCTGCGTCATGCGACGAACAGCGAGTTATTGTGTGAAGCTTTCTTACATGCTTTTACAGGTCAACCATTACCAAATGATGACGACCTTCGTAAAGACAACCCTGAAAAGGTACCTGAAGAAGTTAAAAGAATTATGCAAGAAATGGGGTTAGATATCCCAGTGCTTGATTCAGAATAAGTATTTCGGCCATCGGATCACCGCCGATAATCGCAGATATAAAAAAACTCAGCCAAGGCTGAGTTTTTTATTAGCGTTATACAATTTGAGTAATTAAGTTTAACGCATGTAATCTTCTGGCATCTCGATTTGCGCTACACCTGACTCCACTGCAGCTTCAGCAACAGCACGTGCAATACGAGGTAATAAACGCGGGTCCATTGGCTTAGGAATGATGTACTCAGCACCAAACTCTAGTGACTCAACACCAGCCGCTTTCAGTACTTCATTTGGTACAGACTCTTTAGCGATACCACGAATAGCGTGTACTGCTGCAATTTTCATTTCATCATTAATTGCCGTTGCACGCACATCAAGCGCACCGCGGAAAATAAACGGGAAGCAAAGCACGTTATTTACTTGATTAGGGAAGTCTGAACGACCCGTAGCCATAATTAAATCGTTACGTGCACTGTGCGCAACTTCTGGTGCAATCTCAGGATCTGGGTTTGAACACGCAAACACGACTGGTTTATCAGCCATTAGCTTAAGATCATCTGCAGTTAATAGGTTAGGACCTGATACACCAACGAATACATCAGCATCAGCAATAACATCTTGTAATGTACGCTTATCAGTATTATTAGCGAATAGTTGCTTATACTCGTTTAAGTCATCACGACGAGTATGGATCACACCTTTACGGTCAAGCATATAGATGTGCTCACGTAGTGCGCCACATTTAATTAAAAGCTCCATACAAGCAACTGCGGCAGCACCGGCACCTAAACATACAATAATGGCATCTTCGATATCTTTACCTTGTACTTCAAGGGCATTAAGCATACCGGCGGCAGTAACAATAGCTGTACCATGCTGGTCATCATGGAAAACGGGAATATCACAGCGTTCAATAAGCGCTTTTTCGATTTCAAAACATTCTGGTGCTTTGATATCTTCTAAGTTGATACCACCAAAGGTATCAGCAATATTAGCAACCGTATTGATGAAATCTTCTGTTGTGCGGTGTTTTACTTCAATATCAATTGAATCAAGGCCAGCAAAACGTTTGAATAGTAAGGCTTTACCTTCCATTACAGGTTTTGATGCAAGCGGACCTAAGTTACCTAAACCTAAAATTGCGGTACCGTTTGAAATAACCGCAACCATGTTACCTTTACCTGTGTACTTATAGGCATTTGCTGGATCAGCAGCAATTTCGCGGACCGGTTCAGCCACACCTGGGCTATAAGCTAAAGCGAGATCGTTAACCGTTTCGGCTGGCTTGGTTAGTTCAACACTAATTTTACCTGGAACGGGGTGAGCGTGGTAATGTAATGCTTGTTCACGAAAATCTGACATAACGCGATAGTATCCTGCAAAAAGTTAAAAAGTGAGAGAGCTTGCATCAGTACGATACCTGTAATGTATAAAAATTCCAAGTATTATCAGGTCTATCCTGTTATAAGCTATATCGCTTAATTTTAAAGGATTTCCCCACAATTTCTGTGCATAGTTGCGATTAATTAGACATAAAAATTCACCTATTTATGGCCTTTTAAGCACGTGTTTTTGTATTTTGTATGCACGAACACTGCAAATAGCCGAAATTAACCTAAAACCGCCATTTCAACGAAGTTCACAGCATTTAATTACGAAATTATTTAAAATTATTATTTTTAATAACTTTTAGATACCAATACGCTTAATTAAGTATTATTGCGGATTGGTATGCATTTATACAAAAAAGAATATAGCCAAGGGTTTACACTTTGTCTGCACAATTAGCGACATAGTGGGCATAACACTCAGAAATAGTTATGCAAAAGAAATAAGTGAAGATGGTAAGTTAGTGATGAGTTCAAAGTATACTTAATGAATTTTAGGTATAAAAAAAGCACCCTAAGGTGCTTCTTTTAACTAAACAGCAGAAATTACTTCTTGCTGCTAAGTGCACCGAAGCGCTTGTTGAAACGATCAACACGGCCGCCAGTGTCTAGAATCTTTTGCTTACCAGTGTAAAACGGGTGACACTCAGAACATACGTCTAAGTGGATGTCTTTACAAAGAGTTGAGCTAGTTTCGAATTTGTTACCACATGAACAAGTTGCAGTGATAGCTTCGTACTTAGGGTGAATACCTTCTTTCATAGGGAACCTCTAGTTAAGGCCGTATCGCTCTCCAAACCCGAAGTCTGGCACCATACGCAGTTAATACAATTAATAGGCCGCGTATTTTATAGCTCAAGTGACCTTGCGACAAGCTTTAAATTCATCTTTCGCTAAAAAAATAATCAAGTGGCCTGTTGTTCAGTATTTGTTGGTAGGTTTTTAACAGTAATTTTAGTACATTATCCTTCTATCTTTGTTTCAGTTGAGTTGTTATGCACTTTGTAGAAGTTGCCATAAAAGTCCCTTTACAGCGTACCTTCGATTATAAAGTTGAACAGCTGCTGCATAGCCCTGACTTAAAGCCAGGTATGCGAGTTCGTGTGCCATTTGGCAGTCAAAAAAAGGTCGCTGTGGTACTCGCTCTAAAAACATCAACAGAAGTTCCTGCAGACAAAATTAAAGCTATAATTGATGTAATAGACGACACACCAGTTTTATCAGAGCAGCATCTAGCCTTGCTAAAATTTACTGCCCGCTACTACTGTTACCCATTGGGTGAAACCATTCATACGGCACTTCCGGCTGCTTTAAGACAAGGCGAATGTCCAGATAAAACCAGTATTAATATGGTTGAGCTGACCGATAAAGGCGCAAAGCTTCCATCACTAAAAGCAAAAACCCAGTTGAGTTTATTAAAGCAGCTAGCCGAATCGGGCAAATCATCTGTTACTGAATTAAAAGCACTCGGATTTACAAAAAAAACCATCGACGGCCTACTCGATAAAGAATTGATCACTCAGTTTATCGAACATGATAACCAATGGCAGCAACGCGTGCCGACCGTTGGAAACAAACCAATTCTTAATAAAGAGCAAGCCGTTGCCTGTACCAGCATTAATCAAGCTTGCGGCTTTACTAGCTTTTTACTTGAAGGGGTTACCGGAAGTGGTAAAACTGAAGTGTATTTGCAATGCCTAGAAGAAGTACTTAAAAAAGGTCAACAAGCCTTAGTATTAGTGCCCGAAATTGGCTTAACACCTCAAACCGTTAACCGTTTTCGTCGCCGATTTCCTGATACACCAATTATGCTATGGCATTCAGCACTAACAGACAATGAACGCTTACAAACCTGGCGTTTCTGTGAAAAAGGCAGTTGTGCCATAGTGATCGGTACACGTTCGAGTATTTTCTTACCCTTTTTATCGCTTGGGATGATCATTGTTGATGAAGAGCACGACAGCTCGTTTAAACAGCAAGACACGTTACGTTATCATGCCAGAGATTTAGCCGCTTATAGAGCATACCAGCATAATATTCCACTGGTTTTAGGTAGCGCCACACCGGCACTTGAAACCTTACACAAAGCAATTAATAACAAATATCAGTTATTGAGTCTTACTGAACGCGCCCAAACCAGCACTGATAATCAGTTCCAATTAATCGATATGAAAGGCCAACCAGAACAAGCTGGTATTGCCCATGCCAGCCTTGCCTATATGCGTCAACATTTAGAGCGAGGCAAGCAAGTGATGGTGTTTTTAAACCGCCGAGGTTTTTCACCTACCCTCATATGTCATGAGTGTGGTTGGCTAAGTGAGTGCTCACGTTGTAGCACTAGCGCAACCTTTCATAAAGCCATTGGCCAAATGATTTGTCACCACTGTGGTGAGCAACATCAGGTGCCCCATCAGTGTCCAGATTGTGGCAGCACGCAGATTTTTCCAAATGGTAAAGGCACTGAGCAAATTGAAGAGTTTTTAACACAAACCTTCGCTGATATTCCGATTAGTCGTATTGACCGCGACTCAACCCGTCGTAAAGGCAGCTTAGAGAAAGCACTTGATGATATTAATCAAGGTGGTGCTCGTATCTTAGTCGGTACGCAAATGTTGGCAAAAGGCCACCACTTTGCCGATGTGAGTCTCGTTTTAATCTTAGATGTCGATAGTGGTTTATATTCCTGTGACTTTCGCGCGACAGAGCATTTAGCACAGCTAGTTACACAAGTGGCAGGCCGTGCTGGGCGAAGTGGTGAGCCAGGGCAAGTATTACTGCAAACTCACTTTCCTGAGCATCCACTACTACAAGACCTAGTAAATAATGGTTACCAAGATTTTGCCCGCTATGCACTCACAGAGCGAGAAGATGCGCAGCTTCCACCTGTCACTAATATGGCCATGGTTCGTGCAGAAGGGCATAACATTAATCAAGTGGTCGATTTTTTAACTGATTTGGTTCCTGTCCAGAACGTATCTGGTATACAATTGCTTGGTCCGATACCTGCGCCACTGGAACGTGTAGCAGGTAAATATCGCTTTCAATTACATATTCAGGCGCAGGAACGCTCTCACTTACACCAATATTTAGCGCAGATGGTTGACTATATAAGTACCAGTAAATTAGCGCAAAAGGTGCGTTGGAGCCTAGATGTTGATCCTATAGATATGATTTAAGGCCAATTAAGAATCATGGCACAACACGATTACATAAATAAAAAACCAGCAAATCGAAATAATAAAAAACAAGCCCCGGCAAAAAAGCCCTTCCCAATTTTTCTTGTTTTAATTGCGCTTATCTTAGTAGGGGGGTTTGGTTACGGCTTGTGGTATATCAAACATAATGCCGATCCTGAGTTAGTAGAGCAGCAAGCAAACCCAGTTAAAAAAGAAGAAGCTATCATTCCGCCTCCTAAAACGCCTGAGTTCATTAAGGAGATTAAAGAGCATGAAGTTCAAGTCGAGGTCAAAGAGATTGAACAAAAAGGCCCTTATGTAATGCAATGCGGCTCTTTTAGAACCATGGCACAAGCACAAACATTAAAAGCAAAAATCGCTTTTGCAGGCTTAGTTGCCGAGGTAAAGAAAACACAAGGCAGTAATGGTATTTGGTATAAAGTGCGCTTAGGCCCTTACGAAACCAAACGTTTAGCCGAAAGTGACAAGAATAAACTTAAACGCATCAAAATAATGGGCTGCGGAATTTGGCTTTGGACTTGATTTTAGTTCATTCACCCATATAAACACCTCATCAATCGCTTTTTACGAGCGGCTTCGCCGCTCGATGATGAGGAATAATCATGACCACTATTGTAAGTGTACGCCGCGACGACAAGGTCGTTATTGGTGGCGACGGCCAAGTTTCACTTGGTAATACCGTAATGAAGGGCAACGCCCGCAAAGTTCGACGTCTTTATAATGGCAAAGTAATCGCTGGTTTCGCTGGCGGTACTGCTGATGCCTTCACCCTTTTCGAACGATTTGAAAGCAAACTAGAAATGCACCAAGGTAACCTGACTAAGGCTGCCGTAGAAATGGCCAAAGATTGGCGTAGTGATCGCGCACTTAGAAAGCTCGAAGCACTATTAGCAGTCGCAGACGAAACTGCTTCATTAATTATCACAGGTAACGGTGATGTTGTGCAGCCAGAAAATGACCTAATTGCGATTGGCAGTGGTGGTAACTTCGCACAATCAGCAGCCACAGCGCTACTAGAAAATACCGATCTAAGTGCACGTGACATTGTAGAGAAAAGCCTAACAATTGCAGGCAATATCTGTGTATTCACGAATAATTTCCAAACTATTGAAGAATTGTAATAGGAACTGCCATGTCTGAGATGACGCCAAGAGAAATCGTTCACGAGCTTGATCAACATATTATTGGCCAAGCTAAAGCTAAAAAAGCAGTTTCAATCGCGCTACGTAATCGCTGGCGCCGTATGCAACTGAGCGACGATTTACGCGCTGAAGTAACACCAAAAAATATTTTAATGATTGGTCCTACTGGTGTGGGTAAAACTGAGATTGCTCGCCGCTTAGCCAAACTTGCTAATGCCCCTTTCATTAAAGTTGAAGCAACCAAGTTCACTGAAGTGGGCTATGTTGGTAAAGAAGTTGAAACGATCATCCGTGATTTAGTTGATATTTCAATTAAAATGACACGTGAACAACAAACTAAAAAATTTAAACACCGCGCTGAAGAAGCGGCAGAAGAACGCATTTTAGATGCTCTTTTACCACCAGCACGCGATACATTTGGTGAGTCAAAAACAGAAGAGAACTCTTCTACTCGTCAATCTTTCCGTAAGAAATTACGTGAAGGCCAATTAGACGACAAAGAAATTGATATCGATGTTGCACAAGCACAACCAAATGTTGAGATCATGGCTCCTCCTGGTATGGAAGAAATGACCAACCAGCTACAAAGCATGTTCCAAAATATGGGTGGTGATAAGCGCAGCAAGCGTAAGCTGAAGATCAAAGAAGCATTCAAACTATTAGTTGAAGAAGAAGCCGCAAAACTTGTTAATCCTGAAGAGTTAAAAGAGCAAGCTATCTTCGCGGTAGAGCAAAACGGTATCGTTTTTATCGATGAAATCGATAAAATCTGTAAACGTGGTGAAGCTTCTGGCCCAGATGTTAGCCGTGAAGGTGTACAACGCGATTTACTACCATTAATCGAAGGCTCAACGGTAAGCACTAAACACGGCATGGTTAAAACAGACCACATGTTGTTTATCGCATCAGGCGCATTCCAAATGGCTAAACCATCAGACATGATCCCAGAGCTGCAAGGTCGTTTACCAATTCGTGTTGAGCTTGAAGCGCTTAGTGCTGACGACTTTAAACGTATCTTAACTGAGCCTCACGCTTCATTGACAGAGCAACAACGTGAGCTGTTAAAAACAGAACAAGTTGAGGTTGAGTTTACAGATGATGCCATTGAACGCATTGCGAAAGCGGCTTGGCAAGTAAATGAAAAAACCGAAAACATCGGTGCACGTCGCTTACACACAGTGATGGAAAAACTAATGGAAGAAATTTCATTTGATGCCTCAGAAAAAGCAGGTTCAACACTGACAATTGATGCCAACTACGTTGAGCAGCATTTAGGTGCACTTGTTGAAGATGAAGATTTGAGTCGCTTCATTCTTTAATCAACAATTTAGCGTTATAATCAAAAGCCTCCAGTTGGAGGCTTTTTAGTTTATAAATCGTACATACGAGGCTCACATGAAAGAAGTCACTAAAGTGCATTATCACAGCGTTAGCAAAGTATTAGATGTTCATTTTGATGATCAGACTATTGCTCAATTTAGTGCTGAATTTTTGCGTGTTCACTCACCTTCAGCTGAAGTACAAGGACATGGTAATGAGCCGATGAAACTAGTGCTTGATAAGCAGCAAGTAGGAATTAGCAAGATTGAGCCTGTTGGTCATTATGCAATTCGACTGGTATTTAGCGACAATCATAATAGCGGTTTATTTAGCTGGCACTATCTTAGCGAGCTACATGCTAACCATGACGAGCTTTGGCAGCAATACCAAGCTAGAGTCACCGAGCACGAAGCAAATAAGGACAGTGTGCCTATTAAGTTCGTGCCTTAATATTTGTAAAACAAAAAAGCGCGATGACGACACCGTCACCGCGCTTTTTTTATATACCCAAACCACCTCAAGATGCGAGTTTCAGTTGGAATTAAAAGCGATTTAGGCAAGGCATTGATTGCAAGTAATAGTGGTTCTATTGTTCAAATCAATAACGCAGTATAAATCGCTTTTAAACCAACCCGTTGGGCGCTTCACAGGAACTTACTCTCATCCTTGTTACTTCTTAAAAGGGACTGACTCTTGCAAAGTAACGCCTTGATATTAATCACCTGTGAAACGCTGAATTCTGCATCTTGGGGTAGCTTGGGTATACTCATTAAACTTTAAACTTATCTATTGCCTGATAAAGTACACGCGCTTGCTCAGACACTTCTTCGCTAGTTTGTGCGTTAGTTGCCGCATGGCCTGATGCCTCTTGAGCGATATCACGAATACGTACCACGTTTTTGTTCACCTCAGAAGCCACTTGGCTTTGCTCATCAATTGCTGTAGCGATATGAGTACTCATATCCATAATGGTTTGAACATCTTCGGTGATTGAGCGCAGTAACTCACCGGCTTTACTTGCCTGTGCTGCACTTTCGCCACCCTGTGTACGACATTGCTGCATAATGCTCACCACTTCTTGAGTGCGCCCTTGTAAGGTTGAAATGATACTCTCGATCTCTTGCGTTGAGTCTTGAGTACGCTGCGCAAGTGAACGTACTTCATCAGCAACCACCGCAAAGCCTCGACCTTGCTCGCCAGCACGTGCTGCTTCAATTGCCGCATTGAGTGCCAGTAAATTTGTTTGCTCAGCAATGCCACGAATAACATCAAGTACAGAGCCTATTGTTTCGGCGTCTTTTTCTAACTGTGAAACCACACTTGAGGCATTACCGAGTGAATCGGATAAGTGATTAATTTGCACCACTGTTGATTCAACTTCTGAACGGCCTTGCTGCGCACTTAAGTTAGTTGACTCAGCTTTTTTCGCTGCAGCTTCAGTGTTGTGCGAGATATCTTGAATCGTCGCCTGCATTTCAGTCGCCGCTGTGGCAACCATATCGGCTTCATGAAGTTGTTCTTGCATACCTGAACTGGTTGCTGCTGTCGTTTCAGATAAATGCTCTGTAGCCACATTAAGGGTACTTAGCGCTGTATTTACCTCATAAATAAGCTTTTTGAAATCACTAATCAAACTATTAAAGTCGATCGTCATAGTGGTGATTTCATCTTTACCTGATTGAGTAATCGACATGCTTAAGTCGTTATTACGACGAATCTCGTTAATCGTGTGGTACACACGTTCAATAGGCTGAATAATTGAGCGGCTAGTAAAGTAAACTAATACCATCACTAAAATGCTCGCAATAATAAATACAATGAGTGCAATTAGCTGCGCAGTGGCTGCACTTGATTCGACGAAGGCCTTTGTTTGATCTGTCAGCTCTGTAACAATTGCATCACTGAGTCCAACACTGTGTTTCATCTCACCGAGTGCACCTGAATCTAAATCCAGACCTAAGGCAACTTGTGCATCAACTAAAGCCTTAAATTTACTTTGATAAGTCGCAAGCAAATTAATTAATTGATTTTCGTAATTTGCATCAAATCCAGCATTTTTAATTTCTGATTGGAAGTTTGTGACTAAATCGTTAAATTTACTCAGATATTTTAAGTCAAAGCGCAACATAAAGTCTTTTTCTGCGCGGCGAAGCTGTAGCATTAAAGCTAGTAATTTATAGTTTTCGCGCTCACTTAATAATGTTTCTACTTGATGCACCGCACCACGTAAATCACCATAAAGTGCATCTTTAGGGTGTAAGCCAATTTTCTTTTGTAGTTCCACAACTTCATTGAAGTCATCGTAATAAGTTTTCGCAAGACGTCTAAATTCATTTAGATTAGATGAGTCCATCGACAAATCTTTCACTAACTCGTCTAGTCTCGCCATTTTAATTTTTAGCTGCGAATACTCTTTCTCAAAAAGCTCAAGGCTATCGACATCTTTGTAAAACAAAAAGTTTTTTTCATGCTTACGCATCGCAAGTTCATGAATGTCGAGCTCCTCCGCATTTTGAATTGTTTCGTTGAGCTTAAGCATCATGCGCGACTCAAAGATGATTACACACAGCATCACAATCATTGCAAGACCAACAACGAGCGCGTTTAACTGTAAACGACGCTTAATAGTTAAGTTTTGTAATACATTCATTCAAAGTGCCTTATAGAAACATGCATTTAAAGTATAGCTAAACTATTTAAAGCAGCTAATAAAAAGTGGTTAAATTTGCCGTGCATTTTCCAGTATAAGGTACCTTTAAACAATCAGCTTTTCTTCTAAATCAACCTTTTGCCATAGGTTTTTATGTAATTGTTCCAGTTTTCCCCATTGTTTTTTTTGCAACCAATCAACCAAGGGCGCTGGATCGCTGGGAAAATTGAGTTTTTTGTTCTGTGGAGATTGCAACCAATCATCCATCGCATTAGGGTTTAAATAGCTCATTACATGAGCAGCTCCCATCGACAATAAAGTCTGCGCATTAATCCCCTGCTCAAATTGCTTACCAAGCGGTTTTAACAATAACTTTTTACCAAGCTGCAATGCTTCACTTGCAAGTTCAAACCCGGCGTTACCAATTACACCACCAGCATTGGCTAGGTCATTTAAAAACCCAACGCGTGAGGGAGCCCGCAAATGAATATTCCCGATTGAACAATCTTGCGCATCAGGGTGATAACAATAAAACTCACGTTCAGGAAAGTCTTTTAAGTACTCAACTACACTGTCTAGATTCTCAAAAGGCAGGTAAACCAATACCTTATTTTCGACCATAACCGGGTTATCATGATGATGATTGGCAATAAATGGCGGAATTATGTTCTCTGCATAGGGTTGCCAATGGACACCTAAATAAACACTGGCTGGCGCATAGTTACGGATCAGCGCACGGCGAAAGAAGGCACGGCCAAACATCGGTACTTTATCAGATAAAAATGCAGCTTGGTGGCTCATACCAATAACAGGGATACCTTGCTGTTTAGCAGCCCACGCGGTGATTGGTTCAAAGTCATTAAAAACTAAATCATAGTGACGCAAATCAAGGTTTTTTATATCTCTTATAAGCTGAAGTGGGCGCGCATTTTTTAATGTTTTAAAGCTATCAACTTGCCCCGATTTGCTGGTAAACGACAAGCCGCGAAAAGCTCGATAATCAGCAAACTCGTCCATATCAAAGTAGTCTTGTTCTTTACGGCCCGAGAACACATAGTCAACATCGACTCCCAACGCTTTAAAAGTTGTTGCCATCACTCGAGCTCGAGTAATATGTCCATTACCCGTACCTTGAATACCGTACAAAATTCTCATATAGATTCCACCACCATCACTGCTAATACTGCACAACTTGATCCCATCACTGCACCAATCACTACATCAGCGGGGTAATGCACACCAATAATCACCCTTGATGCCGCCACCCCTGATGCCCACATCAACCACAGCACAGCAAATTCAGGAAAATACATAGTCAAAATAGTCGCCACCACAAATGCCCCTGCACTATGTCCTGACGGTAAGCTAAACTGATCACTTGGTACTAAATAAGCGCCTTGCACTAAGCAATCGCAAGGCCTTACCCGCGCAATCCGCTTTTTAGCTAAAAAGTAAATAGGCCGCTCAATTGCAAAGCCCACCAATATACTCATCGCAAGTTGCTGAAAATGCAGCTGCTCGGTAAACCACCAAAAACCAAAAAACAACATTACGTAAAGTCCGCCATCGCCACTTTTCGAAAACCCGAGCGCTGATCTTCTGAGCCAAATTGGCGAAGCATCATTAAACACACTTAAAAACAGCTGTTCATCCACTTTTGCCAATTTAGTAAGTATGTTGTTTGCCATGGTGAGCTCCTTATCATACTTTGCGTCTAATTTTTATACTCATCTCAGCTTAGGCGCTAAAAATAACAATTAGGTGACGCTTTTGAGACACTAATGTTGCGATAACGAGATTCCTTTGATTTAAACTAATAAACCGCTATTAAGTCGTTGTTATTGAGTTGTATCAGGGTATACTGAGTACTAAACAGACAGTCTCTTTAGAGGATGAAAAAATGGATTACAGCACTTCTGATTTATGCGACCACTTTGCAGATGTGGTTGATGTGCTCGAACCAATGTTTATCAATTTTGGTGGACGCCCAAGCTTTAGTGGTCGAGTCAAAACCGTTAAATGCTTTGAAAATAACGAGCTGATCCGCGAGATTTTATCAACCGATGGTACCGACAGCGTGTTATTGATTGATGGTGGTGGCTCAACCCGACGCGCCCTTATTGATATAGAGCTGGCTGAAATCGCATTAGAAAACAACTGGCAAGGCATTATCGTTTACGGTGCAATTCGCCATGTTGATGAACTTGAAGAGCTAGACTTAGGCATTCAAGCAATTGCGTCTATTCCTGTTGCTGCAGATAGTGAAGGTGCAGGTGAAGATGGCATTGGCGTTAACTTCGCAGGCGTATCTTTCTTTGATGACGACTTTGTTTACGCTGATAGCACCGGTATTATATTATCTGCTGAAGAATTAGAGTTAGAAATAATAGAAGACTAATCTCGGTGACAAATTACCTTAAAATTTATGATGAAGCGGCGGTGAGGCACTTATGTGCTCGCCGCGCTAACGAACTTAAAGCTTGGCAAGCCCTTGTCCTTCTCGACACTCAAGTTAATGCCCCACAAGCCCTCATCGATGCAAAACAATTCGGTATTCGCTATGTTTTAGTTGGCGTATGTGAAGATATTGGACCTCGAGCTAACTTAGGCAATGGTGGCTCTGGGCAAGCATGGCAGGCTTTTTTAAAGCGCTTTTTAAACCAAACGCATAATCAGTTTTTAAATCATGAACGTGTGCTGCTACTTGGCGAAGTTGACCTTGACGATTTAAACCAACAGGCTATTAACCTTGATAATAAAAACGAAGCAGACTTAGCCAAACTTCGTGAACTGTGCGGCGATATCGACACTCGCGTTGAGCAAGTACTTGCAATGATTTTTGCAGCAGGCCTTGAACCAATTGTAATTGGCGGCGGCCATAACAACTGCCTGGGCATATTACGTGCCCTTAGTAAGCAACATGGCAAACCAGTGAACGCTATTAACTTAGACCCTCATGCTGATTTCAGAGAGTGTGAAGGCCGTCATAGCGGCAATGGCTTTAGATATGCGTACAGCGAAAACCACCTTGCTGATTATCATGTCATGGGTTTACACGAATTTAAAAATAACCAAGCGATTATGGATGCCCTGACTAACGCAAACTTCACGTTTGATAGCTATCAAGACATTCAGGTCCGTCGCAAAGTCGATTTATCTTCAGCATGTAAACATGCTTTAGCTCAGTTTGATAATGCACCGCTTGGAGTAGAATTAGACCTAGACAGCATCTCATTAATGCCTGTAAGTGCTTATACTAACTGTGGTTTCAGTGTTAGTGATGCAGAACATTTTGTGCATTTAGCTGCCAGTCAAACAACCGCTCACTACTTACATTTATGTGAAGGCGCACCATCGCAACACCCAGTAGGTTTAGAAGCTGGAATGAACGATGCCGGCCAAATCATCACAGCCTTGGTGAATGCGTATTTGCAGGCAAGAGAAGACGGTTAGAAAGGTGCGAGCAACGAGGTAACGACTGATTTTTAGGTAGGTCTGGTCGAACGAAGCGATACTCAACACATAGAAGCGGTCAGCTCTCAGCCTTCAACTCTCAGCCTTCAGCGGTCAGACGCGCGAAACAAGTTTCACGCCTACCTGTATCAGCGGCTTTATGCCGCGCCACTTAAATTGGAAGCAAGATTCGAGATAAAACGCGATGTAACGAGTCAAACTGCTCGCTAACTTTCAATCTGATAGCTGACGGCTGAAAGCTGAAAGCTCTATATAACTCTTTCCTCTAGTAACTCGCTAACTTTACTCTTGAAACTCGCTAACTCAACCCTGATGCTCTAAGCGCCACTGTTTTAACCATGACATCATACCTACGCTGCTAAGCGGGTAATTAAAGTAATAGCCCTGTGCGGCGTAGGTGTTCAGCGACTTAACAAATTTAAGCTGTTCTATGGTTTCTACCCCTTCACAAATTACTTTCGCATTGTTTTGACTGTGCATATCCACCATGCCAGAAACCAGACTGCGAACTTGGCTTTGATGGGCAAAGTCAGCGGTTAGTGATGCAGCCACTTTAATGTACTCAACATTGAGGTTAGGTAATTTAGCAAGCCAAATAGGTGTGTCACCAAATCCATCAATACACAATTTGATGCCAATACTACTTAGCCTTGCAACCATAGCTTTACCCTGCTCATCTAAGTTCATAAATAAATCGAGCGGGCATTCAATGATTAAATCACCCGGTTCTAAGCGGTGCTCAGCCATAATGCGATCAACAAACTCGATAAACTCTTCATGCAGCATTTCAGGGCCAAACACATTGATACTAAGAGGTAATTCAATACCTTCCATACGCAGCGCCATAGCTAGTTCGGCAGCGCGCTCAATAACGTAGGCAGCAACGGGGTAGCTAAGCCCAGCGACACGAATATCATCAATAAATTTATTCGCTGAAAGAATGCCTTGTTTAGGGTGTTGCCAACGCAACAGCAATTCTAAAAATTCAATTTGCTCGTCGCTATTGCGGATAACCGGCTGAAAATACAATTCAAGTTCGCTGGCAAAATCTAGATGTGCTAACTCGCGCAATCGTGCTTGTTGTTCTAATTGCTCGATCATCATTTGCGGGTGATAAGGCACAATTGCTCGCTCAGGGTTTGAGTCAAGGGCAAGGTTGGCAAATGAAATTAGATTTTCGAAGCTATAGTCTGGCTCGTCGCAGTTCACATAACTAGCACGCACTTTCACTTCAATGGTGCAATTAGCAACGTTAAATGGTTTTAGTGTGACTTGCCTAATTTGGCTGATCAACTGCTCGTGAAGATGTTTTTGTTCTTCAAGTGAGCAAATAAACGCAAAATTTAACCCCCCTAAATGCGCCAACTTTTCAGCACTACCTGTATTACTTGCCACACTAAGAACAGCATTAGCATTGAGTTGTTGTTTAATTCGTGTAGCCGATTGTGCTAATAACAAATCACCAAAGTCACGCCCAATATGCTGGTTAACATCGTTAAAACCTTCAAGGCGGATCATCACTAGTGCGCAGTTCGCTGAGTGCTCTTCAGTCCATGCAACAAAGCTATTTCTAAGTGCATTACGATCAGGTAAGCCTGTGAGTGGGGTCGCATCTAACTCATCGTGATACAAGGGCTCAACCTCAACCAGCTCTTCATCTTCGGGCTCTTCGTAATTAAAAAAGCCCGAGATAGATAAAATGACAACCGAGAAAACAAGCCAATATAAAGCTATATCGAGTAATAGGTGGGCTGAATATAAAACAGCAAATAAAATAGCACTAGCCACACTCAAAATTATGGCAAGCCAATTTGTGGTACGAAATGCTTGCCATAAATGAAAACATAAACTTAAAGCAAGCAATATAACCAGCCAAGGTAATCCTAAACTTAGGATAGCTAAAGCTAGAACGCCATTAACGACTAGGCTAAGTCTCAAAATAGGATTATGGGTTACGCATAAGGCACAAATCATTGCCATAAAGACACTACCAGCTAAAAACACTGGCACAACATCACTTGTTAAATTTACGAGTTGAGTACTACTCGCTAAACTAAAAATCAATGACATGTAATCCAAACTGCGTAATAAAACTTATCTAACTAAGTCTACCCAAAATCCACAGATTTAACAGTTTATTTACGCCAAACTGGTAACTTAATTGTGCTGGGTGGGATATTTGCCAGTGGGCAATATCAGCCCGAGCGCCTACTTTTAACACTCCACGGTCATCAAGACCTAAAGCACCTGCGGCGTTGCGCGTTACCCCTGCTAATGCTTGTTCAGGCGTCATGCGGAAAATAGTACATGCCATATTCATCATTAAGTGCAATGAACATAATGGTGAAGTCCCTGGGTTAAAGTCAGTTGAAATAGCGATAGGAACTTGATACTGCTGGAGTAGTTCAATTGGCGGATACTTTGTTTCGCGTAAAAAGTAAAATGCACCAGGCAACAATACCGCAGCAGTGCCTGCTTTGGCCATTGCTTGAATGCCTGCTTCATCTAAGTGTTCAATATGATCAGCAGATAAGCCATTAAATTCTGCAACAAGCTCTGCACCATGTTGATTAGATAGCTGCTCAGCGTGCAACTTAACCGGTAAGTTGTGCTTTTTAGCTGCTTCAAACACACGGCGAGTTTGCTCGTTACTAAAGCCAACGTTTTCACAAAATGCATCAACCGCATCAGCTAAATCAGCCTCAACAACACGGTCAAGCATCTCACCGCACACCAAGTCAATATACTCATCGCTACGGCCTTTATATTCAGGCGGTAACGCGTGAGCACCTAAAAAGGTGGTTTTAACATCAACCGGGTGATTTTCACCGAGTAAACGAGCCACTTCAAGTAGTTTAATTTCGTTTTCGCAATCAAGGCCATAACCCGATTTAATCTCTACCGTAGTCACGCCTTCTGCGTATAAGGCATTTAAACGCTCTTTTGCACTAACAAATAAGGTTTCGTGGTCGGCTTCTCGGGTTGCACGTACCGTACTTGCAATACCGCCTCCCTTTGCAGCGATTTGTTCATAGCTTACACCTTGTAAACGCTGCTCAAATTCTTCTGCGCGGCTACCAGCAAATACTAAGTGAGTGTGACAATCAATCAATCCAGGTGTTAACCACTGCCCTTTTGCAGACACAGTTGGCGTTGCGAGTGCGTCAAACTCAGGTAAATCAGTTTGTGCACCTAACCAGGCAATTTTGCCATCTTTAACGGCAATCGCTGCATTTTCAATGGCGCCGTATGGTGCATCGACAGCAGGATCCATTGTGGCGATATTGGCATCTGTGATCAGTAAATCCCAGAGCGCTTGATCATTGTTGGTTGTGTGCATTTTTCACCTATTATATTGATGCTTGCTAAAGGCTCAGTATGAGCCTAAATTTAAATTGCTTAAAGTTTATCAACTCATCTTGTATATACAAGGAAATTATGTCACCTTGTAACATACTATTAACTTACCAATAAACTTTTCATAATGAGCGTCCCTAAGTTTGCGCAAATAAAAGAATTCATTTTGGAAAATATTCAATCGGGAGAATGGCAAGAAAACGACCGTGTCCCGTCTGAAAACGAACTAACTAGTCAATTTCAAGTTAGCCGCATGACAGCTAGGCGCGCACTCTGTGAATTAACCGATGCCGGTATTTTAACGCGCAGCCAAGGCCAAGGTACTTTTGTTGCCAACTTCAAATCACAATCATCACTACTTGAAATCAAAAACATTGCCGATGAAGTTAAAGCACGAAACAGCAACTACAGTTGTACTATTTTAGTGATGGAATCAATTAGCGCTATAGCGCCAATTGCGATTGCTTTGGGTGTCGAGGTCGACAGCCATGTTTATCGAAGTGTGATTGTGCACAATGAAAACGAGCAACCTTTGCAAGTTGAGGAGCGTTTTGTGAACCCAGCTCTTGCTAAAGACTACTTACAGCAAGACTTTCACAGCCTAACACCCCACGAATATTTATCGCAGAATGCTCCACTAACCGAAGCACGTCACACGGTTGAAGCAATTATGCCAAATCCAGAAATGTGTGAATGGCTCAATCTTTATAACGAAGAGCCATGCTTACAAGTGATCCGCCGAACCTGGTCATCACAAGGTATTGTAAGCTTTGCACGCTTAGTCTCACCGGGTAGTAAATACCGGCTAGGCGGTCACCTTACTTTTAAAAAGTAGCTAAATAGGCGTTTGATAAAGAAAATTCAGTGTCTCTATCGCTGAACCATCAATGATTCGTTCGCCTTTATCATGGCTTGTGAAAGTGGGTGGTTGATTGCCTTGCTCAGAGCATTTTTGCTGGTAGTAATCCACTTTTGTTGGATGCGCCGGATTGACAACATTATAAATGCTGCTCGCGTTAGACCAATTTTCAAGTACAGCCAAAATCGCCGCTATCACGTCTTGCTGTTGTACCATGTTCACTACCTGCTGACTTGAGCTAGAAAGCTCTTTACCAGCAACAAACTTACCCGGATCGCGCCCAGGGCCAACTAGTCCTGCCAAACGCAATACTTTACCACCGGCATTTAACACTAACTGCTCGGCATCAAATAGCAGTTGTTGGCGCGCTGATTGACAATTAATTTCTGTAGTTTCGTCGTATTGACCATTGTCAGTTGGGTAGACACCTGTCGAAGAGCATAAAATAAAGCCTTTGCAATTTAGGTATTTAGCAAGCTCAAGACCTGCTTGCAAAGTGGCTAGATAATTACTTTCTGAACTGCGGCTACGTGGTGGGATTGCACACACCCACCATGCATCTTTAAGTGATACGTCTTGTTTAAGCACTGTGTCTTCAAGTACAAACTGACGCTGAAAGTCATATTCATGTTCGCTACTACGGTGTGTTCCCTGCACATGCCATGCTAATTCTTTTGCCTTAATACAAAGTGCTTGGCCTAGCCAACCAGCACCTAAAACTACCAATTTATTCTTTTCAATACTCATTTATACAATAAGTCCTTAGCATTTATTATTAACCTTCACTTAACAGTGTAGCGATTTGGGTGCAAATATGATTAGATAGATAACTCTACCCGATAATAAAAACACGTGCACCTATGTTAAATAACCTCTCTTTACGAAAAAAAATATTACTACTCATCGGCGGGACGATAAGTGTATTACTGATCATCGCCTCTAGTTTTTTTGTTAACCATATTGCCGAGCTATCACGCCAAGCTATTCAACGAGAAGCAGATAGCTATTTACAGAGTGAGCGACTCTCAATGCAAGGTTACTTTGCCAAATACGGTAAAGTTGTACAAACTTTCGTGACAAATCCGCACTTAGTTAATTGGTTCGACAACTGGACTGAACGTGATCAAAGCCTTGATAACCAACCTGGATATGACAGTGTTAACCAAGATTTTGTCCGCATCAGTGGTAACGACGACAACATCTTATCTGCCTTTTTTGCATCTGCAACAACAGGTGAGTATTTTAAAGAAAATGAGCGCACCTCTCATTATAACGGCCAGCCTTATTACGCGTACAAACGAGGTTGGTGGCAAGACGCTTTAAAAATCAACAAACTCTATGTTGGTCCTATTTCTGTAGATCTGACCACCGGGAATGCTTCAGCAGTTGTACAGCAGCCTGTTTATAATAAACAAAATAAACTTGTAGGCTTTGGTGGTGTTGATTTACAGCTTAATAATATTAACGACATGGTTGAAGGCATTCGTTTTAATGGCCAAGGTTTTGGCTTCCTACTAGATGGCAATCAAAAGGTTGTACACTTATCGAAACGCACTGGTCATAAGCTGTCTGTAACTGATGAAGGACCGAATGGTAAAGAAGGCTTAGATGCCCTCGAAAAACAATTTAGCGACACTTCAGGCTTTAGCGAATTAAACCGCGCGATGAAAAGCCAAAAAGATGGTAGCAGCTTTGTTACATTCAAAGGTGAGCAATATTATGTTGTATACAACCGACTTGAGTTAGAAACTCCTTACCTAGATTGGTATGTCGGTATTTTAATACCGACCAGCATGATTGAAGAGCCGGTAAACGATGCGGTGATGACAACGACCACATCTGTGATCATCATTCTCGCGATTATCATTGCGATGATCTTTTGGGCGACGCAAATGATCACCAAGCCTCTAACAAAACTAACTTACATCATGCGTGATATTGCCTCAGGTGATGGCGATTTAACACAAAAAATCGAGATAAAAAGTAATGACGAAGTGGGTCAACTTGCCCATCACATGAATACTTTCATCGATAAGCTACGTGCAATGATGCTTAATACTGCTGCACAAGCAGAGCAGCTAAGCCAAGCTGCTAGCCAGCTGAAAACAGTTTCGCAAAAAACCAACGATGAAATTCAGCAAGAGAAGCAACAAGTAGACAGTGTGAGTGCTGCAGTAACAGAAATGGCAACTACGGTGATGGAGATTTCACGTAACGCTCAGCACACCAATAATGCGGCTGAAGAAGTGCAAACTATTACCGCAGATGGCACTAAGCGCTCGACTCAAGCACAATCAGTGATGACCGCTCTTGCAAGCCACATTGGTGAAGCATCTAAAGTGGTTGCGGGTCTTGAGCAAGAAAGTGGCAATATTGGCGCGGTAGTTGATGTTATCAACTCAATTGCAGAGCAAACTAACTTACTAGCACTGAACGCGGCAATTGAAGCGGCCCGTGCTGGCGAGCAAGGTCGAGGCTTTGCGGTTGTTGCTGACGAAGTTCGTTCACTGGCAAGCCGAACGCAAGAATCAACAGATGATATTCGCAATATGATCAGCCGTTTACAGCAAATTGCTCAACAAGCATCAACCATGATGCAACAAGGTCAAGAGCGTGCTGAGGGTTCAGTTGAGCAAACACAAATTGTATTGCAAGCTCTACAAGATATCGCGCAATCTGTGACAAATGTGCAAGATCAAAGTCATCAAATCGCGACTTCGACAGAGCAACAAACTGTGGTTGCAGAAGATATCAACAATAGCTTGGCAGCGATTAATCACTTAGTGAATAGCACTGCGGATCATGCTCATGAATTGGCGGATGAAGCACGTGATTTGAATGAATTAGCAGCCGCTTTAAATAAGACGGTGAATCAATTTAAGTTATAAAGATAAATTGCTGAAGTAGTTAAAAACCCGATGTCACCTGAAGATGACATCGGGTTTTTATCGTCAGCCTTCCCTGTTAGTCGTGGCGCAACCGCTTTCGCGTGTTCCATAAATTCGTGCCACTGTTGCTTGTTCCATAAAGCAACTCCTTTGTCGGTCAATCCTTGTGTTGGTTGCGTTTGTACTTTTTCCATATAGTCTCCTCCTTACGCTAGCTTCATCCTTTTTGGCTCCTGCCTAAGCTTATTCCTTGCTGTCATCTCCATTCACTTTATCCATAAAGCGTTGCCATTGTGCGCTACTCCATAACGCCTTGTTACTTCCTTGTTGTCCTTTGAGCGTAGTTACATTATCCATACTGTAAACTCCTTGCGGTTTATAATCCGTTACTCCTACAGCCCTTCCTTGCTGTGCTCCATTACTCATCCTTGCAGATCAATGCAGTAATTATCGCTTAGCGATGATATACACGGCATGAATCAAACCAGGAATGTATCCTAATAAGGTTAAAAGAATATTAATCCAGAATTGCGCACCTAAACCTACCTGTAAAAATACGCCTAAGGGTGGAATTAAAACTGATAAAATAATACGTATTAAATCCATAACTCACTCCTTGAATTAAATCAGCCCAGCTAAAGCTGGGCTAAAGGGCTTGCTATTATTCAGCAATAATCTTCAATTTATCGATTACTTTATGAACGTCTTCAGCGTTTTCAGCAATGCTTACCGCTAATTGCTTTTCTGCATCAGATTCAACAGTACCATTAAGTGTTACTACACCGTTGTCAGTATCCACATCAATGTCTGTACCACCTACTTCTGAGTTAAATAAATAACGTGTCGTGATTACAGTAGTGATCTTTGCATCGGTTAAGTCGCTTTCTGCTGAATCAGCTTTGTCTGATTTCATGTGCTTAGCTTTCATGTTTTTAACAACAGTTAATTTGTTATCAACAGAGCTAACACCGTCTAGGCTAAGAACCAGCTCTTCAGCAAGTTCTTTATCTAATTCGCTATCAACTTTACCTGTAAGTACAACCTTGCCATTCGTTACATCAGTGTTGATGTCAAAGTTGTTAAGGTTTGTGTTCATAAGAAGCACAGTTTCTGCCTTACCATCAATCCAAGCATCTTTACTTTCATTTTCCCAGCTGCTTGCCTGAGCTGACATGCTAGTTGCACCAATTACTAAAGCGGCAATCATAGATTTGTTAAAAGTGTTCATAATCTTTCTCCTTTTGATTAAAGACAGATTAAGTAATGCGACTATGATGCCAACTATTTATATCTTAATTTTCAATTAGTTAAATGTTAATTCAGCGACTGTTTATATTTATTTCGGTAAAGATTTACAAGCTGATCGGTAAGAAGTTCACGATGTTGCAAAAATAGCTACTTAGTTGCGAATTTTATTAATCTGTGGTTAATTTAACGAAATTGATTATTAGCCACAAAAATTAACCTTTTGATTTATATGGAAATAAAATTTGGCCTAAGCCTTGCTTCATGAATAATAACTATAAAATCACAACAGGGAACTACCATGGCCGTTAAACTTGAAGACCGCCCAATTGATCAAGTAAGAGAAGAAGTAATCGATCAACTCATTTATAACTATAGTCATGCTGTTATTTCAGCTGAAGCATTTGAACGCCGACTAGATCAAGCAATGGCGGCCACCAGCAACGAAGTTCTGGTAGAGCTTGTTGCTGACTTAGAACTAAAAGCTGACATTGACTACAAATCGCATAAGCATGCTCAATTTAAGCCTCATTATAGTCACAGCAGCGATAACGAAAGCCTACACCTTCGTAGTATTCTTGGTTCAAATGAGCGCAGCGGCCAATGGGTGGTACCAAAAGAAATTCACCTGACAAACTGTTTAGGCTCTATCGAACTCGACTTTAGCGAAGCGATCTTCCAGCATCAGCATGTCACTATATATGTAAACTGTATTTTAGGTAACGACGAAATCTACGTACCAGAACATGTCAATGTGGTATCCAAACTGTTTAGTGTAATAGGCAGTGTTGAGAACAAGTCAGTCGCTCTAAACAAAGGTCAAGGTCCAACCATCACCATTGAAGGTAACGTATGGCTAGGCTCAGTCGAGATTTCAGTTAAACGCACTATGAAAGAAAAGTTCATTAGCTTTGCTAACAGCCTAAAAGCCAGTTGGAAAGAAATGAATAAGATGCAATAAAAAAGTCTACTCTTATAAAGCTATTATGTGTGGTAAGGGGTTTGTTCATTTAAACAATACTGACGTCTGAGAGAGCTATAAATACAAAAAACCCAGCCGAAGCTGGGTTTTTGGTATTCTGATAAACGTAAATATTAACGTTTTGAGAATTGTGGACGCTTACGTGCTTTCTTAAGACCCACTTTCTTACGCTCAACTTTACGTGCATCACGTGTAACGAAACCTGCTTTACGAAGTGTAGGACGTAGAGACTCGTCAAACTCCATAAGTGCACGAGTGATACCGTGACGGATAGCACCAGCTTGACCAGTAGTACCACCACCTGAAACAGTGATGTGTAGGTCAAACTTTTCAGTCATTTCTACGTGCTCTAATGCTTGACGAACAACCATGCGAGCAGTCTCACGACCGAAGTACTCTTCTAGAGAGCGCTTGTTGATTACGATGTTACCAGTGCCTGGGCGTAAGAATACGCGAGCACTTGAACTTTTACGACGACCTGTACCGTAGTATTGATTTGCCATGATAGTGCTCCTTAAATGTCTAGAACCTGAGGCTGTTGTGCAGCATGGTTGTGCTCAGTACCCGCGTAAACTTTAAGTTTACGGTACATAGCGCGGCCTAAAGGACCACGTGGCAACATGCCTTTAACAGCTTTTTCGATAATCATTTCAGGCTTTGCAGCTTGAAGCTTGTCGAAAGTAGTAGACTTAAGACCACCTGGGAAACCAGTATGAGCGTAGTACATTTTGTCTTTTGCTTTATTACCAGTAACAGTAACTTTCTCTGCGTTGATAACGATGATGTAATCACCAGTATCTACGTGAGGAGTGTACTCAGCTTTATGCTTACCGCGTAGGCGATGAGCGATTTCAGTAGCGATGCGACCTAAAGTTTTACCTTCAGCGTCAACTACGTACCAGTCACGTTTTACTGTTTCTGGCTTAGCAACAAACGTTTTCATTTATTAAAATCCAATGTTTTTTAATTAAAACCACAGGTAATTATTATTAATTACCGCTCTAAGTTGAATGCTTTAACCCCTTCGAGTTGAAGACTTTAAACCAAAAATTAGAGGCTAAACTAATAATTGGTAATAGAACGCAACGTGGCAGACGCGGGAGTATACCAGCACTCAAACCACATTGCTAGATGATGGTTGTTTTTTATTCGAGAAAATCAGCTAATAAGTGCGCGCGAAATAAATTTCACGCCTACATCAATCGTAGGCGTCACGCTTGCTTGACGCGCCTTACATTCAACACCGCTCGGCTAAAGACTGACGGCTCTTCTAAGCTAAGTGTTCTTTTGCTAAATACTCTAGCGATTGCATTTCTTGTAATCGACTAATACAACGCTTAAATTCAAAGTTTAAGTTACCTTCACTATATAGCTCAGTAATTGGCTTTTCTGCAGAGATAATCAAGGTGACATGACGTTCGTAGAATTCATCCACTAATGCGATAAAACGACGTGCCGCATCATCATTAGCTTGACCTAGCGATTTTACATTAGACAAAATCACCGTGTTATAGAGTCGACTGATTTCCATGTAATCAACTTGACTACGAGCTGTTTCGCACAGCTCGCTAAAATCAAACATGGCAATACAGTCTGATACTTTACGAGTTTTGATCATGCGCCCTTCAATTTCAATTGCCTTGTCGAGCACCCCCGGCTCAGGTGACAACTTATCGAAGTATTCAAATAAATTATCGTCAGCTTGTTTATCAAGCGGGCTATGGAAAATCTCAGCCTGTTCAAGTGTACGCAATCGATAATCAACACCCGAATCAACATTAACGATTTCTGTATTAGCTTTTACCAGCTCAATTGCAGGTAAGAAACGTGCGCGCTGTAAACCGTTACGATACAGCTCATCTGGCACTATATTAGATGTAGCAACGAGCACAATGCCACGTTCAAATAATGCTTCCATCAAACCACCAAGCAGCATTGCGTCAGTGATGTCTTGAACAAAAAATTCATCAAAACAGATAATGTCTGTTTCTGATTTAAAAATATCAGCTACAACATTTAATGGGTTGCTGGTGTTCTTTAATTTTTTAAGCTCATCATGTACTCGATGCATAAAACGATGAAAGTGCACACGCATTTTACGATCAGTAGGTAAAGCTTCATAGAAAGTATCAACTAAATAGGTCTTACCTCTACCAACTCCCCCCCAAAAATAAAGCCCTTTTATACTCGGCGTGCTATCTTTAGAGAATAGTTTGGCAAACCATCCCTTCGCGGCGGGTTTGTCTGCCGTAAGGTCATCATAGAGTCTTTGTAAGTGACGCACTGCATTTTCTTGTGCTGCATCATGTACAAAGTCTTCACGTTGTAAATCTTGTTGGTATTTCTGCCATGGAGTCATAGGTCGTTACAATAAAACACTGTTAAATTTGCGTAGTATATTAACACGCATCGTATCTCAGGGTATATTAGCCCGCAGTATGATTTCACAATCAAATTAAGCATATTTTAATAATGATTGGACTATAAATGCTTTTAATACCAACGCGCTTAATTAAGAATTATTGCAAATTGGTATGATGCATCTGTTTTTGTTATTTTTTCCCAAAGGGGTAGATTTATGGGCACAATTACCTGGATTGGTATTCTAATCATCGTTGCAATTTCAGCATTTTTCATTGGTGCTTTTGTAACTAAAAAACAATTTAAGCAAGACGAACTAGAACAACAAGTTGAGCAAGCTAACAATGCCCTTGAGCAATACCGCCAAGATGTGGCTGATCACCTAGCTAGCACTGGTAAGCTAGTTTCTAAAATGAAAGATAACTACGACCAGTTGCTAAACCATGTAGAAGAAACAAATAACTTGTTACTGGCTGATAAAAAACAGCATCCAAATGAGCCGTTCTTTTCTAAAGAAACCACGGAGCAATTACAAAACTCATTACAAGACCGCAGAGGCGATCGCTCAAGTGCTGAAGCTCAGCCAGCTGACTATGTTGTTGGTGAAACAGGCTTGTTCACTGGTTCAGAGAAAGTTTCAGAACATTCTAAAGCCTCTTGATGAACTTTTTTTTGACCCCATAGTCTTTAGATATAACAGCTTTATATCTAAACCAAGAAAAGGGCTGCTTATGCAGCCCTTTTTAGTTTTTGCTTTATCTCTGAAGTGGAGTAAACCCGGACTATGAAAATGAAATTATCTGTTATCAGTGCTGCTATTTTATCTTCTAGCTTATTATTAAGCCCTACTATTTCAATGGCAAAGCTTCCTGTTGCTGTAGATGGACAACAATTGCCAACCCTAGCACCTATGCTTGAGCAAATCACACCTGGCGTAGTCAGTATTCAAGTGTCAGGTTCAAAAGAAGTCCGCCGCCGTGCGACACCATTTGATGATTTTTTTGGTGTACCTCGTGGCGGCAGTCAAAAGCGTGAGTTTAGTGGCCTAGGCTCAGGTGTGATCATTGATGCAAAAGAAGGTTACGTGGTAACCAATAACCATGTTATCGAAGATGCCGAAAAAATGGTGGTGACCTTAGAAGATGGCCGCGAATATGAAGCAACTAAAATCGGTAGTGACAAAGAATCAGATATTGCCTTATTGCAAATTGATGCAGAGGATTTAACAGCACTTAAGATTGCTGATTCAGATAAGTTACGTGTAGGTGATTTTGCAGTTGCCATTGGTAACCCATTTGGTTTAAGTCACACAGTAACATCAGGTATCGTCAGTGCCCTTGGCCGTAGCGGTTTAAATATAGAAGGTTATGAAGACTTTATTCAAACCGATGCTGCTATCAACCAAGGTAACTCTGGCGGCGCGTTAGTTAACCTCAATGGTGAGCTGATTGGTATCAACACCGCTATCTTAGGCGCATCTGGCGGTAATGTGGGGATTGGTTTTGCGATTCCATCGACCATGATGAAAAACCTTGTTGACCAAATTATCGAGCACGGCGAAGTGCGTCGTGGCTCATTAGGTATTTCGGGTCGCCCACTTGATGCTGGCCTTGCTAAAGCACAACAACTCGACGTCAAACAAGGCGCCTACGTTATGCAAGTAATGGATGATACCGCTGCAAGTAAAGCTGGTATCAAAGCCGGTGATGTAATTATTAGCGTTGATGGGACTGAAATTAGCGGTTTCCATGAACTACGCAGTAAAATAGCCACTCTTGGTGAAGGCAAAAAAGTTAAGCTTGGCATTTACCGAGATGGCAAAGTCAAAACGGTTAATGTCACCCTAGATGGTGCATCAGCGATCACAGCCGCTGGCGAAGAAACACATCCAGCATTCCAAGGGGCAACTTTAGAAAATACCCAGAAGAGTGATGGTAAAGGTGTTGAAGTTACAGGCGTACAAGCACGCTCTCCTGCGGCACGTGTCGGCCTTGAAGAAGGTGACGTAATTATGCAAGTTAACCGTCAACGCGTAGAAACAATCCGTGACATGAATAAAATCATCGAAAATACCAAAGGTAACATCGTACTAGGTGTTAAACGAGGTAGAGAGCTTATTTTCGTATTAATTCAGTAAACCTAGTTGATAAATCATGAAAAAATAACAGCGGTGCTTGCCGCTGTTATTTTTTTTGTGCCATCATTAAGGGATTGCTCACTGATAATAAGAATACTGTGCTAAAACTTTTTAAATTTATCCTTCCCCCGCTTTTCACTGGTTTAGGCATTGCCTTTTTAGTGGTGTTATTTAGCCCAAGTCTTCGTAGCACGTTGTTACCTGACATGAATTTACCAGTAGCAATGTCATCAGAACACATGAGCTTTGCTGATGCGGTACAAAAAGCAGCTCCATCTGTGGTCACTATTTTTTCAGAAAGTATTTCGAATCAACCTCGCTATAAACGACAAAATACAGTTCAAGCTCTAGGCTCTGGCGTGATCATGACCCAAGATGGCTATATTTTGACTAACTACCATGTAATAAAAAATGCCGACCTAATTATAGTCACACTCTCTGATGGCCGTCGTTTTTATGATGTACAAGTGATTGGCTTTGATACGCAAACAGATTTAGCACTGTTAAAAATCAGCGCCGAGCACTTACCGAAAATCCCGGTGAACGATAAATTTAAACCACGTGTTGGTGATGTAGTATTAGCGATTGGTAACCCGCTTAATTTAGGCCAAACGATTACCCAAGGTATTATAAGTGCCACAGGCAAACAGAACTTAATCGATAGCCCTTACAGTAGTCTATTACAGATGGATGCAGCGATTAACGTAGGCAACTCAGGTGGCGCGTTAGTCAACTCACGGGGTGATTTAGTAGGTATCACGTCGGCGCAGTTTAAAACTCACGAGAACCTCGATATTCAAGGTATTTTCTTTGCAGTACCTTACTCTATTGCCAAAGATGTTATGGATAAGCTGATCAAACATGGTCGTGTAGTACGTGGCTATTTAGGATTTAGTGGCACAGGTATCGATAGTACAGGTAAGGATGTAAGCGACAATTTTACACCCGTTGCGGGGATGCGCATTTCTCAACTTGATCCATTTGGCCCAGCTTGGAAAGCAGGCATTAGAGAAACGGATATTGTTATTAAAATTGGTGGTATTCCTGTAGCAAATCCACAACAAGTACTTGAGAAACTTGCCAACACAGAACCAGGTAAAGAGCTTGAATTTGAAATTTACCGCGATGGTAAAATTTTAAAAGTAATGGTGACCGTAGCAGAGCTCGAAGACGAGCAATAATACCAATTCGCTTAATAAAGTGGTCTATTTTGAGGCAATAAAACCTCGTTGATAACAAGGCAAAAGTTTCGTTATTTAGTTGTTCTAAATCAGAAATTTTTAACGCAGGTAGCGACAGGTTTAATCCCTCAAAATGATTAAGCATTATTGCGGATTGGTATAATTACAGAGACATACAGATATAAAAAAGGCCTAACATTCGTTAGGCCTTTTTTATAAGTATTTAGCGATTAGCTAGAACGACGTTTAATGTTTGCACCCAGTGCACTCAACTTGTCTTCGATACGCTGATAGCCACGATCTACGTGATAAATACGGTCAACAATGGTCTCACCTTGAGCAACGATACCGGTAAGGATGAGACTTGCAGAAGCTCGTAAATCAGTTGCCATTACTTGCGCGCCAGATAGGCTTTCGGTATCACCACAAATTGCCGTATTACCTTCCAAGCGGATATTTGCGCCCATACGCTGTAATTCAGGCACGTGCATAAAACGGTTTTCGAAAATCGTTTCTGTGATTGTTGCACTGCCCTTAGCCACCACATTCAAGGCTGTAAATTGCGCTTGCATATCGGTAGGGAAACCAGGGTGTGGCATGGTCTTAATGTTCACCGCTTTTAATTCACGGCCACGCATATCAAGATAAATGCTGTTATCAGTCACTTCAACCAAAGCATTGGTAGCACGCAGCTTTTCAATCACAGGATCAAGGCTATGGTGATCAGTGTTTTTACAAAGCACTTCACCGCCAGCCATTGCCGCCGCGACCAAAAAGGTGCCTGTTTCAATGCGATCGGGAAGAATGCTGTATTCACAGCCCGATAGTGATTCGACACCTTCAATTTCGATGCGGCTTGTGCCTGCCCCGTTGATCTTCGCCCCCATCGCAATTAAGCAATTTGCCAGATCAGTTATTTCAGGTTCACGGGCTGCATTTTCAAGTACAGTTTTACCATCAGCCAGCGTAGCTGCCATTAGTAAGTTCTCTGTTGCGCCAACACTGACCATCTCCATAAAGATTTCAGCACCTTTTAAGCGTCCATCCACCTTGGCATTAATGTAGCCATTTTCGACCTTAATGATAGCGCCCATGCGCTCAAGGCCTTGAATATGGATATCAACCGGACGGGCACCAATCGCACAGCCACCAGGCAGTGAAACCTGCGCTTCACCAAAACGAGCAACCAAAGGGCCTAATGCTAACACTGAAGCACGCATTTGCTTAACCAGCTCATACGGAGCAAGGGTTTTATCAACCGTCGCGCCATCAATGATTAGCTTATCTTGTTGCCACTCAACATTGGCGCCCAGCGTTTTTAATAAGGCTTCTGTGGTGCCGATATCGCGTAAACGAGGAACATTACTAAAAGTACTTTTACCCTGTCCTAAAAGTGCAGCAAAAAGAATTGGAAGAGCGGCGTTTTTCGCGCCCGAAATAGTGACTTCACCTGCCAGCGAGGTGCCACCTTGAATAACAAATTGATCCATGAGGAGGCCCTGCGACTATTGAGGTAAAATGAATTTTTGTTCGCGTTTCCATTCAGTCGGTGTAAACGCTTTGATAGATACAGCGTGGATTGTACCGTCTGAGATTGTTGACATTAACGGAGCATAAACCAACTGCTGCTTCTTCACGCGAGATAAGCCATCAAAACACTCACCAACAGCAATCACTTCGTAGTGGCTACCATTTGCTTTAACAATCACTTCATCTAGTTTTAGTTCGTCGCGTAATAACGTTTCGACTTGGCTTGTTTCCATAAATCTCACTCAAATAGGTTTGTGACCTGACCCAACTGCATCAAGTTTTGCAATTGTTCAGGGCTATTTTGCAGTTCAAGGTGAATACCTTGCTGCTTTAATTCTGCGAAAGAGTGAATTAACCAAGCTAAGCCCGCCGTGTCAACCCTAGATAACCCAGAAAGGTCAAAATACCATGTTTTATGGCTAGAATCTGGCTTGACGTTCAGAAGGCGTTCACGGCCAATTGAATTTCGAGTCAGTTCACCACTGACTCGAAACTGGTTATCTTCAAGTTGAGTAATCTCGACTTTACTCATCGCCACCATTACCTCTAAATTGCACTGGCAGTTGGCTCTTCTGCTCAAGTAAGTCACTAACATAATCTAGACCATGTTGGCGTAAAATACCTTGTAATTCACTTTGTTTAGCATCAAGCAAACTAATACCTTCTGCAATCATATCGTACGCGCCCCAGTCACCACTGCGGTCTTCACGTACTTTAAAGTCGATTCTGATATCAGGTTTACCGGCTTCAACAATTTTGGTTTTAACGACCACCACGTCTTTACCCTTAAATGGTTGTGCCGGAGCAAACTCAACACTTTGGTTAGTGTATTGAGTAAACACGCCAGCGTAGGTGGCAATTAAATACTTTTGGAAAACGTCGATAAAGCGTTGTAGTTCCTTAATCGCTTTCGCTTTTTCATCTTTATCTTCGATTGCACGCACCTTCGACACATGATTACCAAGCACACGTAGTGCAGCATATTTATAATCAATGTAAGGCATCAACTCTTCTTCAACGATAACACGTAAATGCTCTTTGTTTTTTGCAATAATCGGTTGATCTTTAGTAATACGTGCAAAGGTATTATCAGACACCGTACGTACCATTTTATACGGGTCTTTTAAATCAACCGCAGGCTCAGCAGCATGTGTGTTAAGTGAAAACAACACACCAATACACAATAAAAACTTCTTAAACATAATTACTCACCACCTTGGTTGAATAAGAACTGACCAATTAACTCTTCTAAAACAAGCGCTGATTTTGTATCAGTAATGTAATCACCATCTGAAAGCGCTTTGCTTTCAACACCAAATAAATCATCTAAATCTGAATCATGCTCACTTGCAGTTACATCCTCACCCATACAGCGTTGCTCAGCAGACTCAGCTGCAATAACAGGATTAATGCCTAAGTACTGCTCACCTAAAATACCTGATGTTAAAATTGAGATAGATGTTGTGTCTGAAAATTTACATAAATAATTTGCATCAATCGCCATGTTAACGACTGGCACAAACTCTTTCGGGTGAATGAAAATAGACTCAACTCGACCAACAACAACACCACCTACTTTAATAGGTGCTCTGGCCTTTAAAGAGCCAATATTTTCAAACTTTGCATTTAGTTGGTAAGTTTCACCGCTACCACTAATACCAGCATTGGCAACTTTCAATGCTAGTAATGCAAATGCAGCGATACCAAGGGCTACAAAAAAGCCAACTAAAATTTCTAATTTCCGTGAATTCATCTTTATACCCTAATTAGCTGGTAAACATTACCGCGGTTAAAATAAAGTCAAAACCTAATACTGCCAGTGACGAGTGCACTACGGTCTCTGTTGTCGCTTTACTGATACCTTCAGAAGTCGGAACACAGTCATAGCCTTTGTAAAGAGCGATCCAAGTCACAATCATGGCGAATACAAAACTTTTAATTATGCCGTTAACAATATCTTGTTGGAACGACACTTGTGCTTGCATAATTGACCAGAAGCTACCCGAGTCAACACCTAGCCAATCAACACCAACTAAGTGAGCACCAATAATAGCAACTGCCGAAAAAATCAGCGCAAGCAATGGCATACTAATAAAACCAGCCCAAAAACGCGGCGCAATAATACGCTTAAGTGGGTCGATTGCCATCATTTCTAGACTTGATAATTGCTCAGTGGCTTTCATTAAACCTATTTCAGCAGTAAGCGCACTACCCGCCCGCCCTGCAAACAGTAACGCTGTTACTACGGGACCTAATTCGCGTAACAAACTTAATGCCACTAAAGGCCCTAAGCTATCTTCTGCACCATAACCTACTAGAACGGTATAACCCTGCAGAGCGAGCACCATCCCGATGAATAGGCCTGATACCATGATGATTAAAAGAGATTGCGAGCCCACCATATATAATTGGCGAACAAGTAAAGGCGTGCCTTTTTTGAAGTTAGGCATATTCACTAATGCGCCAAACAACATTTGTGTTGAACGACCAAGAGCAGCAAACCGGCCTAGCGTCTTGTGACCTAACTTCTGAAATAGATCAAGCATTGTGCACTCCCAATAACTCTTTATCATAAGCAGGAGCTGGATAATGGAACGGCACAGGCCCATCAGACAAGCCGTTTAAAAACTGCTGCACTAGCTCAGATTGATGATTTTGCATTTGTTCAGGTGAACCTTCTCCTATCACCCCCTGATCAGCGATGATGATAACGTGATCAGCAATGCTCAAAACCTCAGTCACATCATGAGTTACTATAAGTGATGATAAACCTAGCACCTCATTAAGTGATTTAATTAGCTTTACTAACACCCCCATTGAGATAGGGTCTTGGCCAGCAAAAGGTTCATCGTACATAATCAGTTCAGGGTCCAGAGCAATAGAACGCGCAAGGGCTGCACGGCGAGCCATACCACCAGAAAGCTCAGACGGCATTAAATCTTGTGCACCACGTAAACCGACGGCTTGTAATTTCATTAAAACGACAAGACGAATTAAATCTTCGCTAAGTTGAGTATGTTCGCGCAAAGGAAAGGCGATATTGTCAAACACTGACATATCGGTAAATAAGGCACCGCTTTGGAACAGCATACTCATTTTGGTACGGGCAGCATAAAGTTCCTTGCGAGTCATGCCAGGAATACTGTTGCCTTCAAATAAAATGTCACCAGAATCAGGCTTAAGCTGACCGCCAATTAAGCGTAACATGGTGGTTTTACCAATGCCGCTCGGTCCCATGATAGCGGTTATCTTGCCTTTCGGAATGTTAAAACTCATATTTTTATATATGATTCTATCGCCCCGTGAAAAGGTTACATCCTTGATTTCTACTATTGATTGCGACAAGTCGCTCTCCATAACTTTTTTCACTAGTTTTGCCATTTTAAGGGTTTTTTAGTCAATATGGAAAAAACAAATCGTAAAATTTTGTAATATTTCCTATCAATAAATTCTAAAGCTAGCTGCAAAGAACTTAATCACACCTGAAATTTAGATTCCTCGCCCAGCACGCTTTATGCTTGTCAGCTCATTCTTTTACTTATACTTTCAGTTTCGCTTTTGTTACTATTTGCAGTCATCTGTATAAGTAATGTTGGCGTATCACAATGGTGACTTCTTTTGTCATTTTAATTATTGGTTTTGCTGCACTCGTTTGGAGTGCCGATCGGTTTGTTTATGGGGCGGCTGCACTCGCAAAAAACATGGGGATCCCCACCCTAATCATTGGTTTAACCGTAGTAGCTATGGGCTCATCTGCGCCTGAAATGATGGTATCAGCATCAGCAGCTCTAGCAGATAAAACAGATACTGCAGTAGGTAATGCGGTTGGTTCTAACATCACCAATATCTTACTTGTACTTGGTGTTACTGCTTTATTGCGTCCTCTTTCAGTATCATCTTTGACGCTTAAACGCGAAATGCCACTCGTACTGTTAATCTCTGTAGCAGCTTGGTATGTGTTTTCAGATAACTATTTTTCATTCACTGAGGGCATTGCATTGATGGTTGCCTTTGCTGTATTCATTGGTGGCTTAGTGATCGTCTCACTGCGCGCGAAAAACCAAGATGATCCTTTTGTCAGTGAAGCATGTGAAGATGTCCCGAACGACGTGAGCACAAAATCAGCCGTATTTTGGTTAGTCATCGGCATGATTTTATTACCTATTAGCTCGCATTTTTTAGTTGGGTCGGCGGTTGATATTGCAAAATATTTTGGTTTATCTGATCTCGTTATTGGCTTAACCATCATTGCCATTGGTACCAGCTTACCTGAGCTAGCAGCCTGTATTGCTGGGGTTTTAAAAAACGAAGACGATTTAGCACTGGGTAATATCGTTGGCTCAAATATCTTCAATTTACTCGCTGTATTACCACTTGCGGGCATTATCAACCCTTCAATTATTGACCCTTCTGCGGCAAACCGCGATGCACTTATTATGATTGCAGCAACCGTTGTATTGATGGCCATGTCATTGAACTTTAAAGGTGCTCGTCGTATCAATAGAGTAGAAGGTGGCTTCTTGTTAGTCGCATTTATTGCATATCAGGGCTATATTTTTAGCCAAATAGGATAATCAATGACACAACAAAGCTTTATCGCGCAAGGTAAGCGCGTACTCGAAATTGAAGCACAAGCCTTACAAGAAATTGAGCAATATATAAATCAAGATTTCGATAAGGCTTGTCAATTAATGTTCCAGTGTAAAGGCCGTATCATTGTTATCGGTATGGGCAAGTCAGGCCACGTTGGTAATAAAATTGCGGCGACCCTTGCAAGTACTGGTACACCCGCATTTTTTGTTCACCCTGGTGAAGCAAGCCACGGTGATTTAGGCATGATCACTCATGATGATGTAGTGATGTGTATTTCTAACTCTGGTGAGACCAGCGAAGTACTAAGCATAATTCCTGTTATTAAGCGCATTGGCGCAAAGATGATTTCACTAACAGGCAATCCAGATTCAACCATGGCAAAGCTATCTGATGTCCATGTTTGCATTAAAGTAAGTAAAGAAGCATGCCCGTTAGGCCTAGCACCAACTGCTAGTACAACAGCAACATTAGTTATGGGCGATGCAATAGCCGTTGCGTTACTTGAAACGCGTGGTTTTACAGCTGACGATTTTGCACTTTCGCATCCTGGTGGCAGTCTAGGTAAACGTTTATTACTAACATTAGATGATGTTATGCACGCAGGCGATGCCACCCCAATCGTTAACGAAACGCAAAGCATTAAAGATGCGTTAATTGAAATGTCAGCCAAGGGCCTTGGTATGACTGCGGTAATAGGTGCAGACAAAAAGTTAGCCGGATTATTCACCGATGGTGATTTACGCCGTATTTTAGAGCAGCGCATTGATATCCATAGTACTGCTATTAGTCAAGTGATGACTCGTTCATGTACTACTGCGCGCCCTGACATGCTTGCAGCTGAGGCATTGAACATTATGGAACGTAAACGTATCAATGGTTTAATTGTGGTAGATCATAGTAATACGCCTATTGGTGCCCTTAATATGCAAGACCTATTAAAAGCAGGAGTTCTTTAAGCAATGACATTCGCCGAGCTTTACCAGCCTCTTAGCCCTGATGTGAGTCAGCGCGCACAAAAAGTAAAATTGCTAATCTGCGATATTGATGGTGTTTTTTCTGATGGCCGAATTTATTTAGGCAATGATGGCGAAGAACTTAAAGCATTCAATACAAAAGATGGCTTTGGTATTAAAGCGCTCATAAATAGTGGTTTTGAAGTGGCAGTCATTACTGGCCGCCATTCACAAATAGTTCAGCAGCGAATGACTAGCCTAACAGTTCAGCACATTTATCAGGGACAAGAAGATAAGCTAATTGCTTATCAAGAGTTAAAGGATAAACTGGGGCTAACTGATGAGCAAATTGCCTATATTGGTGATGATGGTCCAGACTTACCAGTAATGGAAAAAGTAGGGTTTGCTGTTGCTGTTAACGACGCACACCCACTAATTAAAAAGCTGGCTCATTACACCACATTATTACCAGGTGGCTTTGGAGCCGTGCGTGAATTAACTGATTTACTGATGTTAGAAAACGGTAAGCCGTTAACTAGCGATGGAACCAGCGCATGAATATAGCCCGTATTTTACTGAGTGTTGTTTTTGTTTGTTGCATGGTGTGGTTGTGGTATCCGTACTTTAATCAATCAGCAGACACAATAACTAGTGAAGACGAGATCATTGCAACGCCTGATTACACTGCGGTGGCGTTAAAGCAAACTGCTTATGACGAGCAAGGAAAAATCAGTCATAAAGTAGCTGCGGCTAAAATGGAGTTGTATCAACAATTAGGGTTTACCTTTTTTGAGCAACCTGTATTTACTATTTATGGCGACCAGCAGGTTTGGCAAGTAAAAGCCAAAGAAGCCACTTTATACGAAAATGATCAGCTGATTTTTGAAGGGGATGTAGTTGCTAAAAACTTAACCCATAACGGTATGATCGAAGATATAAAAGCAGAAAACATTAATGTCGACATTAATAAAATGACCATGTTTTCAAAGCAACCTGTAACACTAACAGGACCGAATTTAAAGATTACCGGTAAAGGCTTAAAAGCCGATTTAAAAACCGAAATTGTTGAGTTAACTAACCATACACGAACCATATACTATGACCAATAAACTGAAGAAATTACTCCTGATCCCAAGCTTATTGATTGCGTTTTCCGGCACCGCTGCCGAGCAAACTGGCGCACAAATTAGCATTAGCTCAGATCGCCAAGTTGGTAAACTAAAAGATGGCGTTGGCATATTTGAAGGTAACGTAGAGATCGTGCATGGTAATCGTCGTATTACAGCAGAACGTCTTGAAGCACACGGCGGTGATACCGAAGGTACAGTAGAGCTAATTATTGCAACAGGCAAACCAGCTTACTTCGAAGAAAAACAAACGGATGGTTCCGTAATGAGCGCCAGTGCTGAAGAAGTTCGTTATGATGTTGCGAAACGCTTCTTAACCTTAAACGGTGAAGCTGAAGTTACCCAAGCTGGTCAAAAAGTAACAGCGAAAAGCATTACCTATGATATGGCTCAGCAGCTTATCAGTGCTGAAAAAGACGAAAACTCATCAGATCGTGTACACACTATTTTAGTACCTGTTGAAAATAAAAAAGACAATAAAGGCCAACCATGAGCACATTAAAAGCAGAGCTTTTAGCTAAGAGCTACAAAGGCCGCCAAGTGGTTAAAAATGTCGGTCTGGAAGTTGAAGCAGGCAGTATTGTTGGCTTGCTTGGCCCAAATGGTGCTGGTAAAACCACGACTTTTTACATGATTGTAGGCCTAGTTCCGAGCGACAAAGGTAAAATTAGCATCGATGATAACGATATTACCCTTTTGCCAATGCACAGCCGTGCGAGGTTGGGTATTGGTTATCTACCGCAAGAATCTTCGATTTTTCGAAAGTTAACAGTTTACCAAAACTTGATGGCTATTTTAGAGACTCGTAAAGATCTAAATAAAACCACGCGGGAAGAAACTCTAAATAGCTTATTAGATGAATTTAGCATCCAACACATCCGTGATAGTCAAGGTATGGCGCTATCTGGTGGTGAACGTCGCCGCGTTGAAATTGCTCGCGCATTAGCCGCTAATCCTAAATTTATCCTTTTAGATGAGCCTTTTGCTGGTGTTGATCCAATTTCAGTGTTAGATATAAAGAAAATTATTGAGCACCTAAAAAATCGTGGTATTGGTGTACTAATTACTGACCATAATGTTCGAGAAACCCTTGATGTTTGTGAAAAAGCCTACATTGTTTCTCATGGGGAGCTAATTGCATCAGGCACACCTGAGCACGTATTAGCTGACCAAACTGTACGCGATGTTTATCTAGGCGAGCAATTTAGGCTGTAACCATTACGCCACCGACTAGAGCATCTGCTAGACTTATAACAATGACAATAAATCGATAATAACTTAACTGTCTTTGCACAGTTATCGATAACTTAAAAAAAGGATTGTTAGGGATACATGAGGCAATCATTACAGCTGCGCATGGGCCAGCAACTTACAATGACTCCACAACTGCAACAAGCTATTCGTTTGTTGCAGCTCAGTACATTGGATCTCCAACAAGAAATTCAAGAGGCGCTAGATAGTAACCCTTTACTTGAAGTGGAAGAAGCGGATTACAACGAAGAAAGCATCGGCAAAAATGAGCAAAAAGCTGAATCTGACGATGTGCAAGTCAGCGCTTCTGCAGACGAAGCACCTAGCGAATATGAACAAGAAAGCAGTGATGCTCTAAATAAAGACACTGTAAGTGACGATTTAGCCATGGATGTTACATGGGATGAGTACATGAGTGCCGCTCCATCAACATCATCAGGGCCAATGCCAGAAGATGAATCTATTTATCAAGGTGCATCGACCGAAACCCTTCACGAATACCTTATGTGGCAATTACAGCTAACTCCCTTTAGTCCGACTGATGAAGCGATTGCTGTGGCAATTGTTGAGGCTATCGATGACTCTGGTATTTTAACGGTAAGCTGTGAAGATATCGTCGAGAGCTTTAATCAAAATAGTGATGAAGAAGAAATCGAACTTGATGAAGTCGAAGCGGTCCTAAAGAGAATTCAATTGTTTGATCCTGTCGGTATTGGCGCGCGTAGTTTACAGGAATGCCTGTGTATTCAACTTCGCCAATTCGATGCAAACACGCCATATTTAGCTGAAACTAAAATGGTTTTATCTGAGCATATCGAATTATTAGCGAGTCGCGACTATCGAACTTTGATGAAAAAGACTAAGCTTAAAGAAAATGAGCTTAAAGAAGTAATGACGCTAATTCACAGCTTAAACCCTAAGCCTGCGGATAGCATAGTACGCGAAGAGTCTGAGTACGTCATACCTGATGTATCAGTGAAAAAAGTAAAAGGTCGCTGGGTGGTTGAGTTAAACCCAGATAGTATGCCAAAGATTAGAGTGAACAGCCAATATGCGGCTATGTCTCGCTCTGTTAAATCAAGTAGCGACAGCCAATTTATTCGCTCTCACTTACAAGAAGCAAAGTGGTTTATTAAGAGCTTAGAAAGCCGTAACGATACACTATTAAAAGTGACCAACTGTATCGTTCAACAACAACAAGCTTTCTTTGAGCATGGCCCAGAAGCAATGAAGCCGATGGTGCTAAATGATGTTGCTGAAATGGTCGAAATGCATGAATCGACGATTTCACGAGTAACAACGCAAAAATATATGCATACCCCTAGGGGTATTTTTGAGTTGAAATATTTCTTCTCAAGCCATGTCAGCACTGAAAATGGTGGTGAGTGTTCTTCAACAGCAATACGCGCTTTAATCAAGAAGTTAGTCGCTGCAGAAAACTCGGCTAAACCATTGAGTGATAGCAAAATTGCAGATATATTGGCTGAGCAAGGAATTAAAGTAGCTAGACGTACAATTGCAAAATATCGTGAGTCTCTAGCAATACCTCCGTCTAATCAGCGTAAGAGTTTGATTTAGACGTTTTACATAGAAGGAAAAATGCTTATGCAACTAAATTTAACTGGTCGTCATGTAGAAATCACTGATTCATTAAGAGACTATGTAAACACCAAGTTTGCGAAACTAGAAAGGCATTTTGACCATATTAATAATGTTCATGTCATTCTAGATGTAGAAAAATTAAGCCAAAAAGCAGAAGCAACTTTACATGTAAACGGAGGCGAATTGTTCGCTTCTACAGAACATCAAGATATGTACGCAGCCATTGACTCGTTGATCGATAAGCTTGATCGCCAAGTCATTAAACACAAAGAGAAATTAGCTCGACATTAAATTATGAAACTAAGTTCACTTACTAATCAGGACTGCAGCAAAGCTGCGGTCCTTTTTAATAGCAAAAAAAGAATTCTTGAATATATCAGCGAACTGGCTCACCAGCAGCTTCCTCATTTATCTCAACAAGATATCCTAAATGCTTTACTCAACCGAGAGAAGCTAGGTAGCACCGGTATTGGCCGAGGTATTGCTATTCCACATGGCCGAATGAGTGGCGCCGATGAACCTCAGGCGTTTGTCATAGTGAGTGAATCCCCAATCAATTTTGATGCAATTGATAATCGCCCTGTTGACATTTTCGTAGCACTCATCGTACCAGATGGTGACTCTCAGCTTCATCTAAAGACCTTATCAACAATTGCTGATAGACTTAAAGATAAAGAGTTTTGTAAACAGCTGCGTAGCGCTACTACCGATCAGCAACTGTTTCAGGTTATATCAGCAGAGGCATAAATGGAATTAATCATTATCAGCGGTCGCTCAGGCTCAGGTAAATCGGTCGCTTTACGAGTACTTGAAGACTTAGGTTATTATTGCGTTGATAATATTCCAGTCAATTTACTGCCTTCGCTCGTGCGTAGCGTATCAGATAACTACGATAAAATAGCGGTCAGTATTGATGTGCGTAACCTTCCAAAAGAGCAGCAAGAATTTAATGATATTCTTGAGTACCTTCCTGGTTTCGCAAATCCAACACTTTTTTACTTAGACAGTGATGACCAAACCCTGATAAAACGCTTTTCAGAGACTCGTCGTTTACACCCATTATCCATTGATTCTTTGCCACTTGATCTGGCTATTAAACAAGAAAAAGTCTTACTCGATGTGTTGATCACTCGTGCTGATTTTATGATTGATACCACAGATCTCAGTGTTCATCAGTTAGCAGAATCAATTCGCGAAAAGATTTTGGGTAAAAAGGATAAAAAACTGATTATCACTTTTATGTCTTTCGGGTTTAAACACGGTATTCCAAAAGAAGCTGATTACGTATTTGATGCACGTTTTTTACCTAACCCACACTGGGAACCTGATTTGAAGCCGCTAACGGGTCTAGATCAACCAGTAAAAGATTACTTAGCTAGCCACAGCATAGTGCAAAAGTTCACATGGCAAATTCAAACATTTGTGCAAACATGGCTACCACATTTAGAGCGTAACAACCGAAGTTACCTTACCATTGCCATTGGTTGTACTGGTGGCCAACATCGCTCTGTTTACTTAGCGCAAACAATTGGTGAGAGTTTTGCTAAAAGCCATGACAATGTAAAAATTCGCCACCGTGAACAAGACATTTAATTAGGCACTATTATAATGCGCGCTGAAGATACCTTTTTAATTCAAAACAAACTCGGCTTACATGCTCGCGCAGCCACTGTTTTAGCCCAATTAGCACTACAATTTGATGCTAAAATTACGCTTTATCAAGACGATAAAGAAGCTGAAGGTGACAGCGTATTGGCGTTAATGCTACTTGAAAGCAGTCAAGGTAAAGAAGTTAGAGTCGTTTGTGAAGGCCCTGATGCTGATGCAGCATTAACTGCAATCGGTGAATTAATCGCACAGCGCTTTCACGAGCAAGAATAGCATTTGCTAAGCCTTCAAGATTTACGGTAAACTTAATTAGGATATTTGAAATTCCCTTTAAATATCCTACTTTTATATCGCTCGCTTTTCTAAGTTGCAAAACTCTTAATAAATTTATCACAGTGCGACGATATCTCTGCAAATACACCACAAAGCAACTATGCTGTATTTGCTCAGCCTATATAAACTTTTTTCAGTTGTAAGGACGCCAATGCCAGAAGCCTTTGAACAAGATTACCCACTACAACAACTCAAACAAGTGACCAAGTCACTCAATAGTGGTCAATTTGTTCAAGTGCGCGGTATGTTAGCCAAAACGGCGCCTTGTGATACAGCCCTTTTACTTGAGTCTTCTCCCCATAAAATTCGTCGTATGCTTTGGCAGCTGGTTGATCCAGATGTGCGTGGTGATGTTCTAGAAGAACTGTCTGAAGATGTACGTCTTGGTATTATTGCGCAGATGGAACCTGAGCACATTGCTGCCGCCACCGAGGACATGGACGACGATGACTTAGGTGAGGTTTTACGTAGCCTTCCTGATACCGTATATCAAGACGTAGTTAGTGCAATGGACTCGCAAGATAGAGAAAGGGCTACTCAGGCACTTTCTTATCAAGAGCGCTCTGCCGGTGCCTTGATGAACAGCGATACGGTAACAATTCGCCCAGATGTTACTTTAGATGTAGTGCTACGCTATTTACGCCTACGAGGTGAGCTACCAGAAGGTACTGATGACTTATACGTTGTTGATAAGCATAACTGCTTCCTAGGAGCACTTTCGTTAACTACACTGCTGACAAGCCCATCTGATAAAATTGTTCGCGATTTAATGGATGAAGATTGTGAGTCTATACTTATTTCAATGGATGAAAGTGATGTAGCACAACTTTTCGAACGTCATAACTGGATTTCAGCCCCGGTTGTTGATGACAACGCACACTTGCTAGGTCGTATTACCATCGATGATATCGTTGACGTAATCCGCGAAGATGCTGAACATAGCATGCTAAGCCTCGCTGGTCTTGATGACGAAGAAGATACCTTTGCGCCAGTGCTAAAAAGTTCGCAACGTCGCTCTATTTGGCTTGGAGTTAACTTATTAACCGCATTGCTAGCAGCAATTGTGGCAAGCTTTTTTGAAAATACCTTAGCAATTTTGCCTATTTTGGCAGTACTCAATGGTATCGTACCTTCAATGGGTGGCGTTGCAGGCAGTCAAACTTTAACACTGGTTATTCGTGGTATAGCCGTTGGCCATATTAATCAAACTAACCAACGCTTCTTATTACTCAAGGAATTAGCGATTGGCGCACTGAATGGCGTTATTTGGTCGATATTAATTGCCGGTGTTGTTGCCCTATGGCAATGGGACTTTAAGCTCGGTGCAGTATTAGCCTTTGCAATGTTTATGAACCTGGTTGCTGCAGGTATTGCGGGTGCAAGCATTCCATTAATTCTCAAGAAAATGAAAATTGACCCTGCCCTCGCTGGCAGTGTGGTACTCACAACCGTTACCGATATTGTCGGTATCTTTGCCTTCTTAGGTACTGCAACGTGGTTATTAATCTAATCTGAAAACGGCCCTTTAAGGGCCGTATTTATTTTTATTTACTTGCACGCTGCTTATTTTTACCAACTCTTGGTTTAGTATTGGCCTTTTTAAACTGGCTAAAACCGGTATGACGAGTCAGTGCCGCGCGGCCTTTACCGCCCTTCCCTTTAGCTGCTTTCTCGTTGCGACCTTCTTCCGGTACCAAACAGTTTGGCCCCTTACCGATTAGATTCGCTTTGCCCATTTTTCTTAGCGCTTCACGGATCATCGGCCAACCAGCAGGATCATGGTAACGTAAAATCGCTTTGTGTAAACGACGCTGGCGGGCGCCTTTTGGTACAGGCACTTGCTCAGTGTTATTTTTAATATTGCGTAACGAGTTCATCTCAGTATGATAAATCGTCGTTGCGTTGGCCATTGGCGACGGATAAAAGTTTTGTACTTGATCAAGCTTAAAGTCATTACTCTTTAACCAAAGCGCCATATTAACCATGTCTTCGTCTTTAGTTCCTGGGTGAGCAGAAATAAAGTACGGGATCAGATACTGCTTTTTACCTGCTTCTTTTGAGTATTTATCAAATAGCTCTTTAAACTTATCATAAGCACCCATACCCGGCTTCATCATCTTAGATAATGGGCCATCTTCGGTATGCTCAGGGGCAATTTTTAAATACCCGCCTACGTGATGGGTAACCAGCTCTTTTACATAGCGTGGATCTTCAACTGCTAAGTCATAGCGTACGCCTGAAGCAATTAAGATTTTCTTCACACCCTTCACATCTCGGGCTTTTTTATAAAGCTCAATGGTTGGCGTGTGATCCGTGTCCATATGCTTACAAATATCAGGATAAACGCATGATAAACGACGGCAAGTACTCTCTGCTTTTTTACTCTTACAGCGCAACTTATACATATTCGCAGTCGGTCCACCTAAGTCAGAAATAACCCCTGTAAAGCCCGGTACCTTGTCACGAATTTGTTCAATTTCATCAATAATTGATTGCTCTGAACGGCTTTGAATAATACGCCCTTCGTGCTCTGTGATCGAACAGAAAGAACAACCACCAAAGCAGCCACGCATAATGTTCACTGAGGTTTTAATCATTTCATACGCAGGGATTTTGTCATCACCATAACTTGGGTGCGGAATACGTTGGTATGGCAAACCAAATACACCATCCATTTCTTCTGTTTCTAGTGGAAATGCTGGCGGATTTACCCAAATAGAACGGTCGCCATGACGTTGAAATAACGCACGTGCACAGCCTGGATTTGTTTCTTGGTGCAAAATACGCGACGCATGGGCATAAAGCGGCTTATTCACACTCACTTGCTCAAACGCTGGCAGTTTAACGTAGGTCTTTTCCCATGGTTTAGGACGTGCAGGCTGAACAGTTATTGGTTTGGCTGCTTCAGCACTTAGATCAATACCCGCTTTTTTAAACTCAGATTTACTACAACCTACATCATCTGCGCCATACGGGTTTGGAATTGGATCAATCTTACCGATTTTATCGATAGCTGTAGAGTCACTACCACGCCAACCCGGCAGTGGTTCCTTACGAATTACCGCGGTACCACGTATATCTTGAATTGTCTCGACCGACTCACCTGCGGCAATACGGTGAGCCACTTCAACAAGTGGACGCTCAGCATTACCGTAAATTAAAATGTCGGCTTTGGCATCAAACAGAACACTTCGGCGTACTTTTTCTTGCCAGTAATCATAATGAGCAATACGACGTAAACTCGCCTCAATACCACCGATGATCAGCGGCACATCTTTATAAGCTTCGCGACAACGTTGGCTATATACAACCACCGCACGGTCAGGGCGTTTACCACCTATGTTACCTGGCGTGTATGCATCATCATGACGCATACGCTTTTCAGCGGTATAACGGTTGATCATCGAGTCCATATTACCCGCCGTAACACCAAAGAATAAGTTAGGCTTGCCTAACGCCATAAAGGCATCTTTCGAGTTCCAGTCAGGCTGCGCAATAATACCAACGCGAAAACCCTGCGATTCAAGCATGCGGCCAATCACAGCCATACCGAAACTTGGGTGATCAACATATGCATCACCACTGACAATGATCACGTCACAGCTATCCCAGCCTAACGCGTCCATTTCTGCACGAGTGGTCGGTAAGAATGGCGCCGTGCCATAGCATTCAGCCCAATACTTAGGGTAAGAAAACAGGCCTCGCTCGGCTTTTAATGCGCTCATAAAGTGTACTCTGCTAACAAAAGGGGCGAATTATACCCCACTCTTATGCATTATTATAGAAAACAAAACGCCCTTCACGTGGAAGGGCGCTGTTTAATTCATATGCACTTACTGTAACTAGCTATTGCTTAGCTTGCAGGTAGGTAATTAACTCTTTTTCTGGCATAGGCTTAGCGTACATGAAGCCTTGCACTTCATCACAGCCAAGCTGGGCTAAATAATCTGCTTGCGCTTGTGTTTCGACCCCTTCTGCAATAGTTTTTAAGCCTAACCTTGCACCAAGAGAAATAATTAACGCTGCAATCGCCTGACAATCTTGACCTGGTAAATCTTTAATAAAAGCACGATCAATTTTAAGTCTATCAAGCGGCAATTTTTGCAAATAACTCAACGACGAGAACCCTGTACCAAAGTCATCAATCGCAATCTCAATGCCAAACTCTTTAAGCTCTTTTAATGTCGTGATCACATTAGCTAGTTCATCCATAACCACACTTTCGGTTACTTCAAGTTCGATAAACTGCGGCTCTACATTGTATTTTGTTAAAGTGTCTTTAACTTGCTGTGCATAGCCTTTAACTTTAAATTGTGGCACCGACACATTCACAGCAATACTTATTGAAAAGCCTAATGCTTCTAAGCGCTTTTGCTGCAAACATGCTTGCTCTAGCACCCACTGGCCTATATCAACAATTAAGCCTGCATCTTCAGCCATAGGAACGAAAATCGCCGGTGAAATATACTGACCATTACCCGAAGGCCAACGAAGCAGCGCTTCGCAGCCAATAATTTCAAGGGTATTTAAATCAAGTTGCGGCTGAAACCAAACCTCTAATTTACGTTGTTCGAAATCTTGGCGAAGTTGTCTGATGATACCTAAACGCCACGCCATTTTCTCTTCCATATCTGGAGTATAAGTCACCACCATTTCAGAAGATTGTTTTTTAGCTTGGTTAAGAGCAATGTATCCCAGTTTTAATGTCTCAATTCCCGCTTTTTGAAAGTCACCTTGATAACATAAACCGATGTTAAAATTGATTGGCAAAATGTGTTCGCCCGCATTAAAAGGTAAACTTAAATGCTCGCGAAGTAGCTCAACATCACACTCATTAACTGGTAACAATAGACCGAACACATCTGCACCAATACGTGAGAGCAACTCAGCATTAGGGTACTCTTGTTGTAACCTATCGACAATTGCGTTCAGTAATAAGTTACCGATCTCTTGACCTAAGCCGTTATTAATATCAGAGAATTGCGCAACATCAATTAATAAAAATACAAAATCACTTTTACCCGGTTGATAGTAACGCTCAACTTTATTCATGAAATCATTACGATTCGATAAGCCAGTTAAAATATCTTTATATGCAGCATCGCGTAAACGGTTGAACAATCTAACATTATCAAGACCAACACTGACATTAGTCAGGAAAATCTCGGCAAATTGTAATTGCGAAGGACTTGGCGTGTGCTCGGTTTCTAAGTAAATAGCTGCTTGGCGATTTTTACTTTTGAGTAAGTATGTACTGTCAATATCCGTATGTTGATGTTCACCTTGCGCCAAGCAATTATTCACTTGCATGATGATACGACCATCATCAAGTTGCTCAACACCTTGACCTATAAAATCATTGTATTGAGCGCAACCGCCTAAAACATAAACCTGATTATCATCTTCGATTGAACCACACAGTAAGCCTTGCGGTTCACAATCCAAAATAATTGAAAGCTGTTTGATAACCGCCATCGAAAAAGCTTTGATATCGGTAAAACCAAGAATGGCTTTTGATGCATACAAAATATTATTTAAAGCGCGGCTTTGAAATTCTAGCTGACAAACTTGCTCATATGAGCGAATAGCAGTAACAAGTGCAGTAATAAGCTTACTGCGTGTTAGTTCTGTTTTGGTTTTATAGTCGTTTATATCGTATTCGCGGATAACCTTTTCTTCAGGTGCATAACCTGGTTGTCCAGTTCGTAAAATAATTCGCACGTTGTGATTTTTGAGGCATTCTCTAACTTGCTTTACAACTTTTAAGCCAGCATCATCTGACTCCATGACTACATCAAGTAAAATCACCGAAATCGAATGGTCATTTTTAAGTAATTCGAGTGCTTCTGCACCTGAATAGGCATGGTGGAACCGCAAGCCTTTGTCCCAGAACTCAACCCCTGAAAGAGCAAGCTTAGTCACTGAATGTATTTCTGGATCATCATCGACAATTAATACGTCCCAAAAATCAGAGACAGTTTCATCCACTAACTGTTCGTCATCTTGTTCACTAAACAAAAAGTCGTTACTCTCTGATGCCATTAATAATTCCTTAGAGTGATGCCCATAATACTGTAACCATGGTTCCACTCCATTTTACAGCGACGCTCAAAATTCTATCACTTATTTAACTATGATACATTAGTGATAGCTTATATAGTATCAAACAGATTATAGTCTATGTTACGTATAATGTTATGAAAGTTATAAAACAATTGCCTGAGGTGAGACTATTAAAATACTCATTTTTACCCTAAAAGCGATTTTTATCGGCATTCTGATCTCACTTGTCATTGGACTGATGCTTTCACCGCAATATACAGTTCACAAGTCAATTAAAGTGAACGCAAGCAGCGCCGAGATTGCGAGTCTTGTTGGCGACTTTAGTCAATGGCCAAAGTGGCAACCATGGCAGGCAGTGGACCCGAGCATTAAATTTATCATTGCTGAGCCAAGTCAGGGCGTTGGTGCACATCAATTTTGGCAAAGTCGCTTTGGCGAAGGTGAAATGACCATCACCCAACTCGACAATACTCAGCTTTCATTTAATATATTATTTAATAAAGAACACATTACCCAAGGCACTATCCGCTATTTACCTGAAGGCGATAACGTTAATATTGAGTGTTCACTAAATGGTGAGGTTAATACCCCAATTATTGGTGGCTACCTTGCTTTATTAAGCCAGTATATTCTCAATAACACAGTAAAGCTGGCGCTCAATAACATCAAAACCCATGCGCAGTTAGCAACAAAAGACAAGGCGATTGCTACCGATGACAGTGAAAGCAGCTCAAGCGAGAGTTAATCTTGCTAATATCATAGAAAATCAGCTCGGCTATCCAATTCATAAAGCCTCATCTGCTAGGATTAACCATGCTGATAATGACAGCTACTCAGCACAAGGTCAGCAACAGCTAGCTTATCAAATAAGAGCTCAAGCCAGCCTTTTAGAGCGCGCCCAAACTCGCCAAGAAATTCAATTTATAAAGCGCCAAGAAAATATCGAAACCATTATGTCGATGGCCATGGCTTTTTGCCCGGATGTTACTGGTCAACAACAGCCCGATTTTGATTGGATAGAGCGTTTTATTAGTTTATGTGAAGACACAGCGAACTCATCAATGCAGAAACTGTGGGCGAAAATACTAGCTGGTGAAACAGTCTCACCGGGTACCTTTTCAATTAAAAGCCTGCAAACACTTAAACACATGACTCAGCGAGAAGCTGATGCCCTTCAACGCTGTACATCACTGTGTGGCTTTAATGAAAAAGACAACAGCCACTTAATTTTACTCGGCTTTTATAAAAAACCATCGCTGTTTGATTTGCTCAGAAAGGGTAACAAAGTGTCATTTAACTTAGGAAAAACTCCCGTTAGCTTTCCTGATATTCTTACCTTAATGGATATTAACTTACTATACCGAAAAGAAATCGAATCAGCCGTTTTAAAAGCAGGCCAAGAACTAGTACTGAGCTTTATGAATCAACGCTTGGTTCTAATAGCGAAAAGTAATGACTTGGTACTCAGTTATTATAAGTTTACTCAAACGGGTGATGAGTTACGAAAGCTAATTGCATCGCCAATAAACAAAGCTTATAAGCAAATATTATCAACAGCATTAGAAGATGAATTTGAAGTAAGCTGGCAAGCTTTAAAATAAAGCAGCCAGCTTAGTATAAATCGAATGGCTCGATTAGAAGTGGATTTGAATACCCGCAAATGGGCCTGATGCATCTAAGTCTGTGTAGATATCATCAATATCATCAAGCTCTAATGTCATTGAGCGGTAGCCCGCTTTAATATCCATATCAATTGCTAAGTTATCAAGTAAAGCGTATGCAATGCCCGCCTGATAGTCTTGAATTTTGCTATCGTCAATAGCAAGTAAACTACCTTCAAAGAATACGCTTAAACCCGTTAATGGTAAGCCAACTTCAGCACGGCCATAAACTAAAGGTACGAAACCAGAGAAATCAACTCGCTCAGTCGTGTTTTGGCCACCATCTTGCGATGTACCCGTTACCGTAATTTCACCGTCGAATTGTTTCGCATTCACACCTAAATCAATAGAAACTAAATCATTATCAAAGATTTCGTAATAGAGAATATAGTCGATGTGTGATAAATCGCTGACAGTGCCTACTTGCGTACCTACAACGTAATCTGAACCACCAAAGCTAAAGGTTTCATCTAGGGTGGTATCACCATTTAACTCAAGCTCAGTGTATTTTAGTTTAATGTTTGGTACTAACGGCACTGGGTGCTCAAGCGCTGCGTAGTAGCTCGTAAACGTTTCATCATCAAATTTAAAGCTTTGTAAGTTTCCGTCTTGAGCAAAGCTACCGCTGTTATCTGATTGCCAGCCATCAACACCTAAGTATAAACCTAATAATGTATCAGCTTGCGCTGTTGGGGCTAAACAAGCCATTGAAAGGGCTGCTGCTAAACAGTACTTTTTCATCATTTTATCCTTGCGCTAAAAGTTCGCTAAGTTCAATTAGAGCCGCATTGGCTCGAGAAATATAATTCGCCATGACCAATGAGTGGTTAGCTACAAAACCAAAGCCACTGCCATTTAAAATCATTGGGCTCCACACTGTTTCTTGTGTGGCCTCTAATTCACGAATAATTTGTTGCAGACTAACACGAGCATTTTTCTTTTCTAATACATCAGCAAAATCATATTCAACCGCTTGTAAAAAGTGCAGTAATGCCCACGTTGCACCACGAGATTCATAAAACACATCATCAATTTGCCACCAAGATGTTTTCACTTGGTTTTGCAAAGGTGTATAAGTTGCTTGATGAGCTGCAGTGTCGCCAGCTAAATCTGTATTCAAACGGTCTTGACCAACACTCGCGCTTAATCGCTGACTTAAGCTGCCAAGTCGCTTTTCAGCTTCTTTTAACCAGCTGCGTAAATTATCAGCACGGGCATAAAACTGGCTATCACGATCGTTCTGATCCGCTATTTGAGTACGGTACACTACCAATAAATCAATGCCCTTTTGATACTCTGTTTCAGCACTCGGCCATGCCCATGCAACAGAGCTAATGTTAAACTGTGGCTGGGCTTTTTTTAGAGCTTCATGCTCAGTAGATTGCGATTGTGAACGGCTGAAGTCTTTACGCATAGACAACACTAAATCACGGGTCATCTCAAGTGCGCCGTATTCCCAGGCAGGCATATTATCCATCATCACACTAGGTGGCATCATATCATTTGATAAATAACCACCAGGCTTATTTAACAATGTACTTGCAACATCAATCAGTGTTGACGTTGTTGTGTAGCCAGTGACAAACTTTTCGCCACGCAGTTGCGCTTCTTGTTTTGCCTTGCTAACAACATCCATGCGATCCGGCTCACTACTCCAGTAAACAGCAATCGCGTAAAAAATAATTAATACAATAAGTAATGCACTGGCTATTTTTCCTTTATGCTCAGACATAATACCTCCTAGTGATGTGAGTGCTCTTTACTTTTTTGTGCTGCCTGTTCAGACATTTCTTGTAAAGACACAACTTTGGCTTGGGTGAAAACTCGATTGCCATCATTAAAATATAGCGTGAGTTTACGCTCTTGCCCTGCTTTTAGTTGATCTTCAGGTTCAAACACCATTAAGTGATAACCACCTGGTTTAAACTCAACACTGCTATGACCATCGATCTTTAATGATAAAACCTGCTCCATTTTCATCATGCCATCAACATGGGTATGCTGATGGATTTCAACACGTCCTAAACCATCCAGTTCCGCTTTAGTTAGTACTGTTGCATGCTCACTTGGGTTGGTAATAGTTAAATAAGCAACACTTGCTTTACTGGCTGGTAAAAACTCACGTACCTGCGCGTTGCTTACGGTTACTTCAGCAACATCATTATGGTCATGGCCACTATGGGCAAATGAAAAGGTACTCGTGATTAAACTTGCGGTAAGAAAAGAGAGTGCGGGCCATAGTTTCATTATGTTTTAATCCTTGTTAAGACATTAACTTACCCGCTAAATTTAGCATATTTTATGTATTAAGGCAGTTTAATAGTACCTTAAGCTGGTGATTTTTTGTTATCGGCGATCAACCAACACAATGCTGCGATCAATAAAAGAGGCCATGCAATCATTACTGAACCAAATAAAAACGCAAGCACAACACCAATCAGAGCAACAACACCTGCGCCTAGCAGCCCAATAGTGAATAGCGCAACACCAGCAACGACAGCAATCACAGCTACAATTGCTCCGATGACCTCAAGGCCCGCCCAACTCATATCAGCAATTGATAAGGGCAACTGCCATGAGTCAAACGATACAAATGAAACTACATCAGTGCATAGTAGTAACATTGCTAGAACGATGATAGCTAACGTTTTCATGATCGACTCCTAGTAGCCTTTTACTGGTAAAGTGCAATGAGCCACTAAGTAACCCACGCCAATTAACAGCGGCATTTGAATAAGTAGTATGATCATTACCAAACGGGTTGACCACACAGGGAAGCCTAAGCGTGCAGCGAGTCCGCTACACACACCCGAGATCTTTTTGTTACTCAGATCACGGTACCAACGTGTCGATGTGTGATAAGTATTCATCATAAACCTCCTAAGCCGACTGCTTCATCATTGCTTTTAAATCAGCAAGCTGTTTATCGATTGCTTCATCTTTCTCAAGGGCAGCGATTTGCGCTGCTGTTGAATTTGCGGCATCACTTTGCGTAAGTTCATACGCTTCAACTTGTGACTCAATGTTTTCAACGCGCTGCTCTAAGTAGTCAAAACGTGCTAATGCATCTTCAACTTTACTGCTATGCAGCTGCTCTTTAACCTTTAAACGTGCTGTAACAACGCGTTCTTTTTGCATGTAAGTCAGCTGTTTGGCTTTTGCATCCGCAAGCTTGTTTTGTAAACGCTGGCAGTCTTCTGTCAATTTTGCGAGTGACTCAGCAACTTTATCCATTTCAGCTTGTTGCGCTTCGATTTCTGTCGTTAAACGCTGCTTTTCAACTAACGCAGCTTTGGCAAGATCATCACGATCTTTACTTAGTGCTTTTTCTGCTTTAGCTTGCCAGTCAGCTACTTTCGCTTGTTTAGCTGCGATTTCGCGCTTCATTTGCTTTTCTTGCGTTAAAAATGTCGCAGCGGTTGCACGGCATTCAGTCAGTGCATCCTGCATTTCTTGCACGAGTAGATTAAGTAACTTTTCAGGATCTTCAGCTTTATCTAATGCTGCAGAAAGGTTTGCCTGAATAATGTCATTTACGCGATTTAATACACCCATGTGACTCTCCTGTTGATTATTGGGTTAATACAGCTAGGAGATTCCAATTCTTGTGCCAACTAACGAATAAACAAAATTTATTATTTAAATACAATCAGTTGAAGTGGATTTATTGAGATTTTGGCTGACTAGTGACTGAATGAAAAATAACTAATTTGACTAAAAAATTAACTTTTTCACTAAATTTTAGGATCAAAAAAAGCCACGAAATGTGGCTTTTTAATAGGATATTTGATTAGGCTTCTGGGACAAAACTCAAGGCTTTATCCATAACAGATAAATCAGCCGCTTTACCATGACCCTTTTCTGAAAGGTGGCGTCTAAAACCACGCGCCCCAGGTTGGCCTTGGAAAATCCCCAACATGTGGCGAGCAATATGCCAAAAGTTAGCGCCTTTACTCATTTCATCTTCAATGTAGTCATACATTGCACGCACAACCTGATGGCGACTCAGTGTAAAGGCTTCATCACCATAAATATTTTCGTCTACTTCAGACAAAATAAACGGATTACTATACGCCTCACGGCCAATCATGATGCCATCAACATACTCAAGGTGCGCCACACTATCAGCAATCGTTTTCACGCCACCATTCAAGCTTAGGTGTAGTTGCGGGTAATCTTTTTTCAGCTGATAAACGCGAGGATAATTAAGAGGTGGGATCTCACGATTTTCTTTTGGGCTTAAGCCATTTAACCACGCTTTACGCGCATGAATAATAAAGTCATCACAACCAACATCATGACTTGCTTCTATTAAGGCACATAAAAACTCATACGAATCTTGCTCATCAATACCAATACGAGTTTTAACCGTAACAGGAATAGTCACTTCGGCCTTCATTGCAGCAACGCAGTCAGCAACCAGTTTAGGCTCAGCCATTAAACAAGCACCAAAACGACCATTTTGCACGCGATCAGACGGACAGCCCACATTTAAATTAACTTCATGATAGCCGCGCTCTGCCGCTAATTTTGCACACTTAGCCAAAGCTTCAGGATCTGATCCACCAAGTTGCAATGCGACTGGCCCTTCATGCTCATTAAAGTGTAAGTAATCGCCTTTACCAAATAAAATAGCGCCTGTTGTCACCATCTCAGTGTAAAGCACAGCGTGCTTAGTCATTTTACGGTGAAAGGTTCGACAGTGACGATCAGTCCAATCTAACATGGGTGCCACGGAAAAACGGCGGTTTAATGTCGTTGTGCTCATAACATGGCCCCTTTTAAGATCAATGCATTTACTTGCAACTTAAATTACCTAATACGATGAACGCTAAAAATAGCGATGACACATACCCCATTGGTATGCACCGAAATGAAAAATTGTAGCCATTATACCACCGAAGCAAGCTCACGGCATGGCTTAATCGAAGATCAGATGATGAAAAGAGGTGAAGAAGTGTACTGCAAACTCACTTCTTTGATGAATAAGCAAAAATGGAAAAGTTACATCTTCACTTCATTTAGAAGATGCTCAAGGTTTTGTCCTGTAAGCTCCAATACCGTGATTTCAAGCTCTTTGTAGTCTTCGTTTTTCAGGTTAACGAGCTTAGCACCCACTGCAATTCGCGCTACTTTCTCAACAGGATCCATTTCTACAATTTCAATTGATGCGCGCGTATCATGATCTTTTGATTGCACATAATATTCACTAAAGAAGGTACCATCAGCACGTACATTTGGATTACTGTCAGACACAGACTGCAGAAGCGTGCCTTTCTTTAAATCACTTTTACGAAGTGAGAAGCTGTATTCCGCCACATTGGCATGACCAACAATCACGGTTACTGCGCTTTCACCATTAATTTTAAAATCATGATCTGTTACTTCGATGACTTTTAGCTTACCACTATCATAGGTCGGCTCCATGCAAGCACCTAAACTAAAAATCAGAAAAACAGATAAGACGACATTTTTGATTAGCATTCTTTGTTCCTTAAATTTTATATTGCCTTCTTTAAAGTTAGATAAAAGAAGGCAATTATTCAAAGTTTAAATCTCTGAAAATGCACTTTAAATTAAAACTAGCCGACAACACTTAAACCAAAGTAGTGAGCAATACCGCCTAAAATATTAGTAACCGCCACTGACGATAAAATTAAGCCCATCACCCGGCTAATGATACTCGCGCCACTATCACCAATTAACTTATGAACATGTGTAGCAAGCAGTAATAAAACCAGCACGATTACTAATACAGAAAGCATGATCGATGAGGTTATAAGTTGCTCATACCAAGTGTATTCGGTATTTCGGGTCATCAATACCGCACCTAGCATGGCACCTGGGCTGGCAATTGAAGGTATCGCCAATGGGAAAATAGCGGTTTCAGTGCTATCTCGAACGCTTTTGATCTCTGTTTCTGGTTTACTTTCACCGAATATCATCAATAAAGCAAAAAGTAATAAAACAATACCTCCGGCAATCTGAAACGCCGAAAGCGGAATATTTATCGCGTCTAAAAGTAACTCACCAGCCACAACGAAAAACAATAAAACCAGTGCCGAAACACCAACAGCTTTTAACGCAACTTTGCGCTTAAATTTAGCATCATCCCAGCGTGTAACAGCAATAAAAACGGGCACAGTGCCGATCGGATCAATGACGGCAAAAAAGAAAATGAACGCAGCTAACAATTCATTCATTAAGAAAACTCCCTTGAAACGTGTTAGCGAATAAAAACACTGCAACTACAATACAGTATGTTAGTATATCACGGTAGCGTAAGGATAAGAGAAGATGAATATAGAATCACTCGTCAGTAAAGCAAAACAAGTATGCGATAATCGTGGTGCACGTTTCACACCTATCCGTGAAAAAGTATTCCGCCTATTAGCTAGTGCGCAGGGTGGTGTCGGTGCTTATGACTTATTAGAACAACTCAAATTAACTGAGTCAGGCGCAAAACCAGCCACTATTTATCGAGCGCTCGATTTCTTATCGGAACTTGGCTTTATTCATAAAATTGAAAGCACCAACTCATTTATGTTGTGCCATCATTTTGATCACATTCACCCTGTACAATTATTAATTTGTGACAGCTGTGGTTATGTAAAAGAATTACATTCAACAGTAATATCTCATGAGCTTAATAACTTAGCTGCAGAAAGTGGATTTATTGTCTCAGGACAAACTATCGAAGCACATGGCAAGTGCGAAAAGTGCAAAGAATAAGTGCGGTGTTTGAAACAACCACTACACTTAAAGTATGATTAATGGCATTTCGAAACCTAAGGGAAATTAAATAATGAATGTGGAGTTCATCAACCCTTTTTTATCATCATTATTAAATGTATTGAGCACCATGGCTCAAACAGAATTAAAGCCGGGCAAACCTAGTTTAAAAAAAGATGAATTAGCCCGTGGCGATGTATCAGGTTTGATTGGTATGGTTGGCCCACAAACTAAAGGTTCACTTTCAATCACCTTTGATGAAAATCTGGCACTAACCATTATGGAAAGAATGCTAGGTGAACGCCCTGATACGGTGAACGAAGAAGTAACCGACATGGTAGGTGAAATTACTAACATGGTGACAGGTGGAGCTAAAAACTTACTCGGCGAAAAAGGCTATGAGTTTGATATGGCTACGCCAGTTGTCGTGTCTGGTAAAGGACATACAATCGCTCATAAATGTGAAGGTGCCAAGGTGTTAATTCCATTCACTTCTGCTGATGGTAACGCCAATATTGAAGTTAGCTTTGATAAACTATGAGCTGGCAGCAAAAAATCATTCAATTGAAGCCTCGTTCGCGAGGCTTTCACATCATTGATGACGAGCTACTTCGTCAACTTCCTGAAATAACGCAATACAAAGTAGGCTTATTACACCTTTTCATTCAGCATACTTCTGCAAGCTTAACTATTAACGAAAATGCAGATCCTACTGTACGAATGGATATGGAAAGTCACTTCAATCATTTTGTGCCAGAACGACAAAGTTATTATCGCCATGATTATGAAGGTGATGATGATATGCCTGCCCACATAAAAAGCAGCACATTAGGTGCAGAACTCACTATTCCAATTAACCAAGGCCGTTTAATGCTAGGCACTTGGCAAGGTATCTATTTAGGTGAACACCGAGACCATGGTGGTACTAGACGCATTGTCGCCACGATTCAAGGTCAGATCTAAAACTAGCTGTAAGCTGCAAGCATGTCTTAACTTCTAATTTTTTTAAAAAGTGTTTGGGGATTTATTAGAGATTGGAGCGGCACACGAGGCTCGAACTCGTGACCTCAACCTTGGCAAGGTTGCGCTCTACCAACTGAGCTAGTGCCGCATAAATAAGTTGTAAGCTGCAAGTTTCTAGTTTCAAGCTAATGCTTTCAACTTTCCCCTTGAAACTTATATCAATTTCTTTTGGTGAGAAATTGGAGCGGCACACGAGGCTCGAACTCGTGACCTCAACCTTGGCAAGGTTGCGCTCTACCAACTGAGCTAGTGCCGCACAATAATTTACTAGTTATAAGACTCAAGTTAAAAGTTGGAATAGCTTGGTGCTTTCAACTTTCCCCTCGAAACTTAAGCCAATTTCTTTTGGTGAGAAATTGGAGCGGCACACGAGGCTCGAACTCGTGACCTCAACCTTGGCAAGGTTGCGCTCTACCAACTGAGCTAGTGCCGCACAATAAATTACTAGTTATAAGACTCAAGTTAAAAGTTGGAATAGCTTGGTGCTTTCAACTTTCCCCTTGAAACTTAAGCCAATTTCTTTTGGTGAGAAATTGGAGCGGCACACGAGGCTCGAACTCGTGACCTCAACCTTGGCAAGGTTGCGCTCTACCAACTGAGCTAGTGCCGCTTTTAAGTAGTCAGTAATTTGTCCGTTGTCGCACAACCTGAAGGCTGTGGTGAAACGTTCTGGCAACTGAGCTAGTGCCGCATTCAATTACTTAGAGACATACCAACCCCGCGGGGGTTAACGTCTTAAGCGGGGCAGGATTCTACAATAATCCGATGTGTTTGCAAATGTTTTTTACAAATTAAAGAATTTTTCTTGGTAAACCTTTAATTCCATGATCGAATCTTTGATATCGTCGAGGGCTAGATGTGAACCTTTTTTGTTCACTTGTGCTAACACGTCAGGTTTCCAACGACGTGCAAGCTCTTTAACGGTACTCACATCAAGGTTACGGTAGTGAAAGTAGTCTTCCAATTCAGGCATGTACTTATTCATAAAGCGGCGGTCTTGGCCGATAGAATTACCACACATAGGCGAAGCACCCGCAGGTACCCATTGCTTTAAAAATGCCAATGTTTGATCAATAGCATCTTGTTCAGTGAATGTGCTGGCTTTACAGCGAGCTGTTAAACCTGATTGTCCGTGTTGAGTCGTACACCACTCGTCCATGCCATTAAGCAGTTCATCACTTTGATGAATAGCAATAACAGGGCCTTCAGCCAGGATGTTTAAATCACTGTCGGTGACAACAGTGGCAATTTCGAGTATTTTATCTGTTGCTGGTTCGAGGCCAGTCATTTCCAGGTCGAGCCAGATAAGATTTGATTTATGAAAAGACATAGTTACCTTAGCGGTGCTTTCCTTTAGATCCAACGCATTTAGATATATCATATTAGTATCATCAGTCGACCTAAAGCTTTTTTTTCAAAAAGCCCGACATTTAATCAAGTTATGGGCCAAAAGTGGCAAAACAAAAGAAATTAAGTAAAGGCCAATCACGTCGAATTAAGGCCAATCATCAAAAACGCCTCTCTAATGCAGATAAAAAGCAACAGAAAGGGGCTGCAGTGCAATGGCAAAATGATAATTTAGGCCCTGCCGAAAATGCAGTTGTAATAAGTAGATTTGGTCAACATGCCGACATCGAAATCGAGTCAGGTGAAGTATTACGTTGTAATATACGGCGAACAGTATCAAGCCTTGTCTGTGGTGACGAGGTCATTTTTCGCCGTGCAAAAGTCAGCGAAGGCGACTTAGCTGGCGTTATTGAAGCAACTCATGAGCGCCGCTCACAACTAACACGCCCCGACTTTTATGACGGTGTCAAAGTAGTCGCTGCAAATATCGACCAAATTTTAATGGTCTCAGCTGTGCTTCCTGAGTTTACGCCAAACATTATTGACCGTTATTTAGTTGCCTGTGAAGACATGGGTATTGAGCCTATTTTGGTACTTAACAAAATAGATTTAATAGACGATGAAGGCCTTGCTTTTATTGATGAAATTCTCGATATCTATCGCGACCTTGGTTACCAAGTACTGTTAGTCAGTAATAAAACAGGTCATGGCATAGATGAGCTAAAACAAAAGCTGGTAGATAAAAACAGTATTTTTGTTGGTCAAAGCGGAGTGGGTAAATCAACCTTAGTCAATACAGTGCTACCCGACGCTGAAATTTTAACTCAAGAAGTCTCTGAAAACAGCGGCCTTGGCCAGCATACAACCACCGTATCGCGATTACACCATTTACCTAGTGGCGGTAACCTTATCGACTCACCAGGAATTCGTGAGTTTGGCTTATGGCATTTAGATGTTGAGCGCGTTACTTGGTGCTTTAAAGAGTTCCGTGATTTTATTGGTGGCTGTCGTTTTCGTGATTGTAAGCACTTAAACGATCCTGGCTGTATAATTCGCCAAGCTGTTGATGATGGTGAAATTTCAGAACTTCGTTTTGACAGTTACCACCGAATTTTAGAAACTATGGCCGACGGCCGTGCTGGTGCACGCGCTCCTCGCGTATAACTATTTAGGAAATAACAAGTGAGTTTAGATAAATTCAAAATTGCTATGCAATATGCCATGCCAAAACATTTCATTTCGCGCATGGTTGGCAAGTTAGCAGCAGCAAAAGCGGGTGGCTTAACAACGGCCTTGATTAAATTGTTTATCAAACAATACAAAATTGATATGAGTGAGGCTAAATACCCAGATCCAGCTCATTACAAAACTTTTAATGAGTTTTTCACTCGCCCATTAAAAGAAGGTATTCGTCCACTTGCTGAGGAAAGCGACATTGTTGCTCACCCAGTTGATGGTGCAATAAGCCAATTAGGCGATGTAGTAGACGGTCAAATCATTCAAGCCAAAGGTCATGACTACAGCTTACAAGCGTTACTTGGCGGCAATGAAGAAGACACTGCGCCGTTTTTAGGCGGTAAGTTTGCGACTATTTACTTAGCACCTAAAGATTACCACCGTATTCACATGCCTGTTGATGGTACGCTGAGCAAAATGATCTACGTACCGGGTGATTTATTTTCGGTTAACCCGTTAACAGCACAAAATGTTCCTAACCTATTTGCTCGTAACGAGCGTGTCGTGGCTATATTCGAGACCGAAATTGGTCCGCTAGCTATGGTACTTGTTGGTGCGACAATTGTTGCTAGCATTGAGACTATCTGGGCAGGCACAGTAACGCCACCAGCGGGTAAAGATGTATTTAGTTGGAATTACCCAACTGAAGGTGACAATGCAATTACCCTTAAGAAGGGTGAAGAAATGGGCCGCTTTAAATTAGGCTCTACTGTTATATTAGCTTGGGGTGCAAATCAAGCTGAGTTCTTATCAGATCAACACCCTGAAACAGTGACGCGCATGGGCACACCATTTGCGAAAATTAACGACTAATATACCCAAGCAAACCACTTTCGCTAAAAAGTGGTTTGCTAACAACGTGTCCACACACTGTTATTACATTCTGAGCATTCGCTATCTTTTTGTATACTGAAGCGCTGCTGTTGTAGTGTTAGCCCATCGAATTGAATAAACTCACTGCCCGCTTTATGGCCAAGCAATATATTGATAGCCAATAAACTTTGCATGCTCCCCATAACCCCGAGTAACGGGCTCAATACCCCAGCATTATCACAATTAAGTGCAGTTTGCTCATCCGTTTGCGGGAATACACAACCATAGCAAGGGCTATTTTCATCACGAAAATCAAAGCTCATCACCTGCCCTTGTGTTGCGATAGCTGCAGCTGAAACAAGTGGAATAGACCTAGCTAAACAATAGCGATTAACCAAATAGCGGGTAGTAAAGTTATCACTGCAATCTAGGATGATGTCAGCACCCTTAAGAAGCTCGGAACAGTTAGTTTCATCAAGTTTTTGGCATAATGGATTAACCTTTATTTGATTATTTAAACTGCTTATCACCTTAGCAGCCGCCTGCGCTTTTGCCTGCCCCATGTGGTTTACTTTATACAGTATTTGTCGCTGTAGGTTTGAAAGCTCAACCTTATCATCGTCTATCAAAGTGAGCGTTCCGATACCTGCAGCCGCTAAATAAAACAATGCCGGTGAGCCAAGCCCACCAGCGCCGACGACCACAATATGTGTAGACTTTAACTTTTTCTGACCCGCAAGCCCCACCTCTTTTATTAGTAAATGGCGACTATAACGAATTTGCTCTTTGTCGCTTAACGCGCTCATATTAAGGCTGACCTTCGACCACGTGTTTTAACTTGGCAATGGCTGCTTGGTAGTCTTCGGCTTTAGTAATCGCACGTACTACGGCAACACTACCAACACCCGTGCTCGCCACTTGCTCTGCACGTGATAAATCAATCCCACCAATTGCGACTGTTGGGTAATCAGCCATTAAAGGTACAAATTTTTCGAGCTTTTCTAAGCCTTGAATTTGCCCTGTCATGTCTTTGGTGGTGGTTGGGTAAATAGCGCCAAACGCCATATAACTTGGTCTGTAATTATGCGCGCGTAGCATCTCATAAAAACCATGGGTCGACACACCTAAACGTAACCCAGCCTCTTTTATGGCAATTAAATTAGCGGTTTGTAAATCTTCTTGCCCTAAATGCACACCATAAGCACCATGCTTAATCGCCAATTGCCAGTAATCATTGATATACACCTGCGCACCGTATTTCTGCCCTAACATAACTGCACTTGCAATCGCATCTTCGAGTGCAGCATCGTCTGCATTTTTCATTCTTAATTGAACAGTTTTAATCCCTTCGGCTAAACACTTCTCCAACCAATCAACGGTATCTACAACGGCATATAAACCAAGCTGTTTCGAGTCACATTCTGCAAAGCCTGCTGCCATGGTAAAATTAACCGGGCAATCAAAGTCGAGCTCATCACCTAACCAACTCCCCGCTTCGATTACTTGTGGGTAATCCGCCAGCGTTGTTGGAAAGCGAGTATGTGCAACAGGACCAATACCTTCACCATAGCGAACAGCCGCTTTTAAACCTTGGTTTATATAGGCTTTTGCTAAAATGAAGGCATCTTTAAGTGGGTACTGTTTTGCTAAGCAAGCAGCAACTACCGACGCCATACTACATCCAGTGCCATGACTATGCGGAGTTTGAATTTTTTCGTTGCCAAGCCAATATGCTTGTTCGCCTTGCACGCAGTAATCAATGCAATAGCCACTTGGGTAATCCCAATGACCACCTTTAATGATCACCGCTTTTGCACCATAGCTTGTTAACTTTTCAGCGGCTTCTTTCACTGCGCTTGGGCCAATCAAATAAACACCGGTTAATAACTGCGTTTCGTGCGTGTTCGGTGTTACTACATCGACTAATGGCAATAAACACTCTTTGATGGCACTAACAGTATCTTCTTCTGTTAATAAATCACCACTTGAAGCAATAGCAACCGGATCATAAACAACCAAAGGCGGCACTGCCCAAGTTGCTATGTAATGTTTTAAATGTTCACTAATAAGCTGTATCTGCTGCACATTTGCAAGCATGCCAATCTTAATAACGCTGGCAGGCATATCACTGGCTAACGCGAGTAATTGTGATTCAATAACCGCTGTTGAAATCGGGTTTAGTGCTTCTACACCTAAACTGTTTTGTGCCGTTAAAGCAGTAATAACCGTACAGCCATGTACATTAAAACTTTGCATTGCCTTGATATCGGCCTGAATGCCTGCGCCGCCGCCCGAATCTGAGCCTGCTATGGTCCATACAACCTGATTCATGTTAGTCCTCACATTTTATTCTTGATGCCAAAACGGCATACCGAGAGTTGGCGTTGACGGGCTTGCTACGTCTTTTTCAGGCATCGCTTTAGCCAAATAGCTACATCGCCCCGCCTCAACAGCATTCCTAAACGCTTTACTCATAGTTACAGGGCAACCAGCACCTGCAATTGCCGAATTTAATAATACGGCATCATACCCTAATTCAAGCGCTTGGCAGGCATGAGATGGTAAACCTAAACCCGCATCAACGATTAAAGTATGGTTAGGTAAACGTTCACGGATCATTTTTAAGTTGTAAGGATTCAGCAAACCCTTACCTGTTCCAATCGGTGCGCCCCAAGGCATTAATACTTCACAACCTAAATCAGCTAGACGCTGACACAGCACTAAATCATCGGTGCAATAAGGTAAAACTTTAAAGCCATCAGCCAATAAAATTTTAGTTGCTTCGAGCAGTGCAATTGGATCAGGCTGTAAATTATATTCATCACCTATTAGTTCTAATTTGATCCAATCAGTAGCAAACACTTCGCGGCACATTTGCGCCAACGTCACCGCTTCTTTCACACTGTGGCAACCCGCAGTATTTGGCAGCACCTTTAAGCCAGTGTTTTTTATCAATTGCCAGAAATCATCACCCGCTGCAACGCTTTGCTGACGACGCAATGAAACGGTGACAATGTCAGCCTGTGAGGCCACTATCGAATCCTGCATAACACTTGGCGAAGGATAGAGTGCAGAGCCAATCAGTAAACGACTGCTAAATTGCTCACCATAAACCGAAAAACTATCCATCTTAACCTCCTTGAATCGGCGACAATAACTCAATGCTGTCGCCTTCGTTGAGGATTTTAGCATCGCACTGACTGCGAGGTACAAAGTCACCATTAACAGCAACCGCAAATGGGGGTCTAGCGCCAAATTGATTCAAGGCCTGAGTGAGAGATGTATCGTCGCTCACTGTAACTGACTGACCATTAATTAAAATATTCATTTTTATCCTTAAGCAATTAAGCTAACAGCTTCATCAACCACCAGAGGCGCAAGTAAATAACCGTGCCGGTATAAGCCATTAATACTGATAACTCGATCTTGTATACTGACTTTAGGGCGGTTGTCTGCAAACGCAGGACGAAGCCCCGATTGCAAGCTCTCGATACGCCCTTCAGCAAAACCGCTATGCACCGTATAAGCAGCAGACAATAACTCAAGTGCAGAGCGCACTGTGACTTTGCCTGTGTCTTGCGATTCAATCTCCGTAGCACCAATCACAAATTGGTGGTTTGGTTTTGGTGCAATGTAAATTGGGTAGCGCGGATGCATCAGTCGTATAGGTCGAGTAAGATTCACCTCTGGTGCATATAAACGCGCCACCTCACCTCGTACTCCGCGAAGTAAAGGCTCATTCTGTTTAGCACCTAAGCCTCGGCAATCAAATACATAATTAAAGCTTTGACCATTCACTTGATGACCATTCAGCTCAACTTTGCAAGCAAATTTAAATTGAACTCCTTGCGATGTAAGCTTTTTAAAACTGGCGCTATAAAATGCCTGATTATCTAGCTGCCCTTCACAGGGTAAATACACCCCCTGATGGAAACGCCCCGCAAGCTCAGGCTCAAGTTCGGCTATTTGAATACTCGACAAAGATTTCGCTTGATTACTACCAAGGGGCTTTAAACGGCTCACAAAACTTTGTAAATCGCCCTTATCTTGCTGGTGAGCAACCACTAAGCTGCCTGCTTGTTGAAAATATACAGGTTCATCAAGTTCGCTTAAGATTTGCTGCCAACGTGAAATACTATTAAGCCCTTGTAATGCTAGATCCTGTTCGCACAGTACTGATTCAGCGAGTGGTGCCAACATCGCTGCGGCAACACTGCCAGCACTATTGCTAGCATGTTGATCATCCTGCTCAAACACACTTAGCTGATGCTCTTTGGCAAGTGCTAGTGCAGTCAAACGACCCGTTAAGCCAAAACCAAGTATCGCTATCTTTAAAGACATAAACTTTCTAGGCGCTAGGCTCTAGGTAAAAACCCAGAACCTATCGCTATGCCTAGCTCCATAAATTAAACTGCTTTGTGGTAAATCTCAGAGCCTGTTTTTTTGAACTCGTCTGACTTTGCTTTCATTTCGGCTTCAACATCGACCATTTTGATTTCGATAGCATCGCCCACGTTATTCGGATCAATGCCTCTAGCCTCAAGATCTTTTGCGTAATCACGTACTTCTTGAGTAATCTTCATCGAGCAAAATTTAGGGCCACACATAGAGCAAAAATGTGCAATTTTTCCTGATTCTTGTGGCAGTGTTTCGTCGTGATACTCACGAGCGCGTTCAGGGTCTAAACCTAGATTAAATTGGTCGTGCCAACGGAACTCAAAGCGTGCTTTTGATAATGCGTTATCGCGTTCTTGCGCCCCAGGGTGGCCTTTTGCTAAATCAGCGGCATGGGCGGCAATTTTATAAGTAATAAGGCCTTCTTTAACGTCTTCTTTATTTGGTAAACCTAAATGCTCTTTAGGTGTTACATAACAAAGCATGGCACAGCCATACCAGGCAATTTGCGCGGCCCCAATACCCGATGTGAAATGATCGTACCCCGGTGCAATATCCGTTGTCAGTGGGCCGAGGGTGTAAAACGGTGCTTCTTCACAGTGTTTTAGCTGCTCTTCCATGTTCTCTTTGATCATATGCATCGGCACATGGCCAGGGCCTTCAATGAATACTTGTACGTCATGTTTCCAAGCAAGTTTTGTCAGCTCACCTAAAGTACGTAACTCACTGAACTGGGCTTCATCATTGGCATCTGCAATAGAACCTGGACGCAAGCCATCACCCAGTGAAAAACACACATCGTACTGTTTTAAAATTTCACAGATCTCTTCAAAGTGAGTGTATAAAAAGTTTTCTTTATGGTGTGCTAAACACCATTTGGCCATGATTGAACCGCCGCGCGACACAATACCGGTAACGCGTTTTGCCGTCATAGGTACATAACGAAGTAATACTCCAGCGTGAATGGTAAAGTAATCAACACCTTGTTCAGCTTGTTCAATCAAGGTATCGCGGAAAATCTCCCACGTAAGGTCTTCGGCAACACCGTTTACTTTTTCAAGCGCTTGATAAATAGGTACAGTACCAATTGGTACTGGTGAATTACGTACCACCCATTCACGGGTTTCATGAATATAGCGGCCTGTTGATAAATCCATTACCGTATCGGCGCCCCAACGCGTTGACCACACCATCTTCTCAACTTCTTCTTCGATTGATGAGGTGACTGATGAGTTACCAATATTCGCGTTCACTTTAACTAAAAAGTTTCGGCCAATGATCATTGGCTCGGTTTCCGGGTGGTTGATATTATTCGGTAACACCGCACGGCCACGTGCAATTTCATCACGCACAAATTCTGGGGTAATGAAATCAGGAATGCTGGCCCCAAACGATTCGCCTTTATGCTGCGCTGCAAGTAACTCTTCACGAATTTTAGCGCGTCCCATGTTTTCGCGAATTGCCACATACTCCATTTCTGGAGTCACAATGCCTTGTCGCGCATAATGCATTTGCGTCACATTTTTACCCGCTTTAGCACGGCGGATTTTTGGCAAGTGCTCAAAGCGAATATGATCTAAGCCTTCATCCGCCATACGTTGCTGAGAAAATTGTGAAGTGACTGAGTCTAAGACTTCAGTGTCGCCGCGACTCTCAATCCACTTTTCTCGATATTTCTCAAGTCCCTTGCGCACATCAAGCTTAAAATCAGGGTCAGTGTAAGGGCCTGATGTATCGTAAACGCGAATTGGGGCATTAGGTTCAAACACTGGGTTCTCTTCAGTGCCACCGATAAAGGTATCGCTAAGGGTGATTTCGCGCATCCCTACTCGCACATTATCTTGTGTGCCTTCCACATACACTTTATGAGAATTAGGAAAGGGTTGCCCAGTTAAGTTATAAATATAATCAGATGCTGCCGCACGCACTTCGCGGCGAGATGGTTTAGTTGTTGTATTTGACATGACTTACCTCATTACTTTAAGGGTTGTCTTGTCAGATATTGCAAAAGCAATAGAGAGTGGCTAACGCCATTGGATCGTTGTTAATAAGCTAATGCTTACTAGTGCAGCCTGCGCCGCTTATGCCCCAGAAATTTGGCGCACAAGCGCCCATTGAGGCAGCTTGTTCCCTACGCAGGTGTTAGCCTGATCAGGTTCACGGATCCCGCTTTCGCGATCTCAGCCTTGTTAAAGGCACTCCGACAAGTATAAATTCGTTTCTTATAAAACGCCCTGAGTGTACGTCAGTTAAAAAATTGCTGCAAGCTCAGCAACTTTAGTTTTTTGCAATGAAGGTAAAGTGATGCTCGCCTTGCAAGGTTAGTTGCTCACCATTTAAATTAATGGCTGCACCTTCCTTCAACGTTGAAAGTAATTGCTGCTCAAGATCATCAATTTGCTCGCCACACGATTTACGTGTCATACCTAACTTATTGACTGTTAGCATATCTTCGTTTAGCGCACCCTCACCAAAAAATTTATTACAACCAGCGAAGCCATTAACCTGCATCGCTTCAATAAACCGTATAGAGGCAGTTTGGGATACAGGAATTGCTAAACCATTCACTTTTGATAATTGCCACTGTGTATATTTTAATTGCTCACTCGATACAGTACCGGTCGATGAGCAACCCATGCAAAATAGTACTAAAAGAAGAGGCAAGGCTACTAACTTCATATTTTTTTACGACTCAAATTTCAATGTAGTAATAATAACAACATTTAACGCAATTGATCGTTAAAAAAACATGTTTTATCTGTAAAAAATTGTTCTAAGTTAGCTTTTCGAAGAACAACGCAGACTATTTGAATAAGTTATCGACTTCTTCTGGTAAAAAAGGACGACCTTTTTCGTTAACTGATGTGCCAATGACCAAAGCTTGAAGCATTACTTTATCGTCATGTTTACGGTATACCGTTTGTCTAAACGCAAACTTTAAGCGGCTAATTCGCTCAGGCTCAACAGCAACATAAAATTCATCACCAGGCACAAGTGATGCCTTGTAATCCATTTCGCTGCGAAGCACCACAAGGTTTACTTTTTCTCTTGCTAGCTTTGCAAAGTCGACACCTTGGGCATGTAAAAACTCATGACGAGCATGCTCTAAGTAATTAAAATAAACACTGTTATTTACAATTCCTTGTAAATCACACTCATAATCACGCACTTTAAAGTCTACTCTAAAGGTCATAGTCGTATTCCTAATCAATTTACGTATAATTGCCTGCGTTTATACCATAAAAATTGATTTATACCATTTCGCTTAATTGAGCGTTCTATTTTTGGGCAAGCAAGCCTCGCAGGTAATGCTAGGTATAACCCGTCAAAAATGCTTAAGTATTATTGCGAATTGGTATTTATAGCCATTTGGCTAGCTAGGTTGCTAGAATAGCAGTCCCTAAAATGGAGTTAAGAACCCGCATGAAACGACGTTTATCATTATTATCTGCTGCCATCCTGCCTTTATTCGCAGCATCTTCGATTGCTTACGCTGAAGACGGTGAGCTGGAAACAATTGTAGTTACCGGTGATTTCCAAAAAGAGAGCATTCAAACTTTAAGTGCCAGTGCAAGCTTGTTTTCAGACCATGAAATCAATCAACGTGGTGCAAAGTTTTTAGATGAGATGCTAGCTAGCGCTGCCAACGTAAACTTTACCTCAGGCGCATCTCGTGGTCGTTTCGTGCAAATTCGTGGTGTTGGATTACGCTCGCAATTTGTTGATCCTATTAACCCGTCGGTTGGCTTAGTTATTGACGGCATTAACTACTCTGGTTTAGGTGGCAGTTCGCTATTATTTGATATCGACCAAGTTGAAATCTATCGCGGTCCACAAGGAACTCGATTTGGTGCTGATGCTTTAGCTGGCATGATTCAAATGGAATCAGCTGCGCCAACCTTTGATCCAAGCGTTAAAGTGCAACTGGGTGCGGGCAACTACAATAGCTACGAAGCAGGTATTGCAGCAGGTACTGGTATTACTGATGATACTGCAGTGCGTGCCAGTGTTTATCAACGCGAGTCTGATGGTTATGTAGAAAACCGTTATTTAGGTGAAGATACCCAACAACAAGACGAGCTCGTTTCTCGCTTTAAATTGCACAGCCAATTAACTAGCCACTTACGCACAGAACTTAACGTTCATTATATTGATATTAATAACGGTTATGATGCTTTCACGCTCGATAATAGCCGTAATAGCGTTGCTGATGAGCCTGGTGAGGATAATCAAGAAAGTATCGCCGTTGGCCTTGCAAACATTTACACCGGCTTCGATTGGTTTGATGTAAGCCTAAATGTTTCAGGGATCGACAGCGAGCTGCTATACAGCTTCGACGAAGATTGGGTATGTAACGATGAAGCTCAGCCTGAACTATGTGCTGCAGGCCTACATGAGTGGGGTTATAGCTCAACAGATACCTATTTACGCGACCGAAAAGATCAAGCAGCCGAGCTACAATTTAATGGCAAAGCGGGCGATTGGGTGGCAGGTATTTATTACCAAGGCCGCGAAGTCGATTTAGAGCGCCAATACACTTGGCTGGCACAACCTTTTGCATCAAATTATGAAACCAGCAATATTGCTGCATACGGGCAGTTAGCTACACCTATTGGCCCAAAAACAACCTTAATTACAGGTCTGCGCGTTGAACAGTACCAAGGCGACTACACCGACAATAACGGTTTTATTGAAGAAACTGATGATGTCATGGTCGGTGGTAAGCTTGCGCTTGAATATCAAGTCATTGATCGCACCATGATCTACACCAGCATCACCCGTGGCTATAAAGCTGGCGGTATTAACTCTGAAGCTTTAGCAAAAGCAAAAGACGAAGGCTTAAACCTCGATGCTGACTTTTTTGCTAATCACACATCATTTGCCCCTGAGTACTTATGGAGCGGTGAGTTTGGTGTTAAAGGCAGCTCTCTAGACGATAAATTTGTGTTACGTCTAGCCGCCTTTTATATGTATCGAGAAGATATGCAGCTAAAATCGTGGCAAGTTGAAGGTCAAAAGTTCACAGGCTATATCGATAACGCCAGCTCTGGCGAAAACTACGGTTTAGAAATTGAAGGTAGCTTCCAAGCAACTGACAATTTACTACTAACAGGTAGTGCAGGTTATCTACATACAGAAATCAATGACTTTGTGGCTCAATCAGGTCTTGATCAAGATGGTCGCGACCAAGCACAAGCACCTAAGTACCAATATGCATTCACTGCGCGTTATAACTTTACGCCTGCACTTTATGCATCGATTGGTTTAGAGGGTAAAGACGATTATTACTTCTCTGATAGCCATAACTCAAAAGCACCAAGCACGAATTTAGTGAATGCTTCATTTGGTTATGAAGGTGATAATTGGAGCATTAATGCATGGGCACGTAACTTATTTGACGAAGACGTACCAACCCGTGGTTTTGAGTTTGGTAACGACCCATTAGATGGATACACCACTCACACTTACACGCAGCTTGGCGAACCAATGGTTGCCGGTGTGACATTTATTTACGAGCTATAAGCAATTCGGTGCTAAGTTTTTTACTTAGCACCCAAATTCCTAGAACCTAATAAATTAAGCCCTTTCAACATCAAAGGCGAGTACGTCTTTAATCTTTTGCTTATTCGTTGCCAGCATAATGAGTCGATCAATACCCAGCGCTACACCCGCACATTGTGGTAAGCCATGCTCTAGCGCAGCGATTAAGCGCTCATCCATTGGCACTTGCTTTAAACCATTCGCTTCACGGTATTGATTGTCTTCACAAAAGCGAGCTGCTTGCTCTTTGCCATCTGTTAGTTCATTAAAGCCGTTTGCCAGCTCCATATTCTTGAAATATAACTCAAAGCGCCCTGCGACTCGCTCATCATGTTGGCAAATTTGGGCAAGAGCCGCTTGCGAAGCTGGAAAATGATAAACAAAACAAGGCTTTTCTTGGCCAATCGTTGGCTCTACCTTCATACAAAATAATAGCTGCAACAAGGTATCTCGGTGCGTTTCATGCGCAGCAATATCGGCAAAGCCCTGCTCCGTTGCTAGTTGCTGCAAAGTGCTGATATTAGCGGTTAAAGGGTCAACACCTAAGGCGTTCATAAAAGCTTGTTGATAAGTTAGTCGCTCTGCGCTTTCTACGCCAAGCACTAATTGCATAAGCTCATCCATTTCATCCATAAGGGCAAATTCATCAAAACCCGGACGATACCACTCAAGCATTGTAAATTCAGGATTATGATGACTACCCGCCTCTTCATTACGAAAGGCTTTGCATAGCTGGAAAATAGCCCCAGAGCCTGCAGCAAGTAAACGCTTCATGGCAAACTCAGGTGACGTTTGCAAATAAAGTGGTAAGCCACCAGCATGACCAGGACCAACAAACTCGGTACTAAATGTCGCTAAATGCACATCGGTTACACTGGCCGCACTTAAGCTTGGCGTTTCAACCTCCATAACATCACGTGCATAAAAGAACTCGCGAATACGGCGGATGATAGCGGCACGGTGGCGTAAAGTTTCAATATCGGCGCTTGGTTGCCAAAGGACATTAGACATAGTGTTTCCCAAAAAAAATCCCAGCAGAAGCTGGGATTTTATAATAATTCATACCAACTCGCTTAATTAAGTGGTCTATTTTGAGGCAATAAAACCTTGTTGATAGCAAGGCAAAAATTTCGTTATTTAGTTGTTCTAAATCAGAAATTTTTAACGTAGCTAGCGACAGGTTTAATCCCTCAAAATGATTAAGTATTATTGCGAATTGGTATTAACAAAGCCTGTTACTTAACACGGCTCACGTATTCACCGCTACGTGTATCAACTTTGATCACTTCGCCGATTTGTACGAATAGAGGAACACGAACAACAGCACCTGTGCTTAATGTTGCCGGTTTACCGCCAGTACCCGCTGTATCACCTTTTAGACCTGGATCTGTTTCAGTGATTTCTAATTCAACGAAGTTTGGTGGAGTCACAGCGATTGGGCTACCGTTCCAAAGCGTGATTGTACAAACGTCATTTTCAACTAACCATTTTGCATTGTCGCCAAGCGCTTTTTCGTCAGCAGCGATTTGCTCAAATGTTTCGTTGTTCATGAAGTGCCAGAACTCACCGTCAGTGTATAGATACGCTAAATCTGTATCCATTACGTCTGCACCTTCAACTGATTCACCTGACTTGAATGTTTTTTCTAGTACTTTACCTGTGATAAGTTTACGAATACGAACACGGTTAAACGCCTGGCCTTTACCTGGTTTTACCATTTCATTTTCTAAGATGCTGCAAGGTTCGCCGTCTAACATAATTTTTAGGCCGCCCTTGAACTCATTGGTGCTATAATTCGCCATCGTTTCCTCTGTCTAAATAATTTCGAGTAATCTACGTGTCAATGATACAAAGAAATGAAGTAAATTTGCATAAAAACTGGCAAAAAGAATTGGCAAATGTTGTCACTTGTCCTGAACGCTTGCTAGAAATGCTAGGATTATCAAGCAAAGTAGACGAAAAAGACCTCAAAGCACGCAGTCTTTTTCCTGTCCGTGTGCCACTGCCTTTTATCAAAAAAATGCGTTATGGCGACATAAACGACCCTCTTTTGCTGCAAGTGATGCCAAAACACCAAGAGTTTTTAGCAAAAACAGGTTACGATAAAGACCCTCTAAAAGAACAAGATAATAATCAACCGGGCTTATTACACAAGTATCGCTCTCGCGTTTTAGTGATGTTTAAAACCGGTTGTGCTGTAAATTGCCGCTATTGTTTTAGACGTCATTTTCCTTATCAAGAAAACCAATTAAACAAACGCAGTTTAATTGAGGCACTGGCATATATAAAAGCCGACGCCAACATCAACGAAGTTATTTTGAGTGGTGGTGATCCATTGATGGCCAAGGACGATGCTGTTAGTTGGTTTATGGATGAGCTCGAACAGCTACCGCAAATTAAACGCATGCGTATTCATAGCCGCTTGCCTGTGGTGATCCCAGCAAGAATTACCGATGAGCTATGTTCGCGCTTTGCTGCATCGCCTTTAAAAGTGGTGTTTATAAACCATATCAATCACGCCAACGAAATTGATGATGAATTTAAAGCGGCTATGCAAAAATTAAAAGTCGCGGGGGTTACGTTATTAAATCAAGCGGTATTACTGAAAGATGTGAATGATTCTGTTGATTCACAAGTTGCACTAAGTGAAGCATTGTTTGAGGCAGATATACTTCCTTACTACTTACATCTACTAGATAAAGTTGAGGGTGCCAGCCATTTTGATATAGCTGAGAGTCAGGCGCGAGAAATCGTGACGGCTATGCTAGCAGCATTGCCGGGATTCTTGGTTCCTAAGCTGGTGCGCGAGATCGGTGGCGAGCAAAGTAAAACGCCTATCGATCTAAGGGCGTGTTGACCTTTGTTGATTGAAATTTGTTCACTCTAGGGGCGATTTAATCGCGGCGCGAGATTTGTAACCTAGTGGGCTAAGTAAAAATCGAGCAACAAAGAGTTAATCGCCCCTAGGAAGAACCCGAAGGGCAGCGCGTGTTTGGCATTGATGCTGCGTTATCGCCTATTTATGTGGAACAACCACACTGCATAGGCTCTGCCTTGCCTAAATACCAAACACACTGCTGCAAAATTAATCATAAAGGGTCAACACGCCCTATCTAGTTTAACAACTAAACGTATACGTTTACGTTGTTACCTAGTGTCGCAGTTACCGACTTAGCAGGTGTTTGCGCTGCAGCACTCGATGTTGCTGCGCCTTCGATAAGTGCAAGTGCCGCAGCACCATCAGCCTTTTGCTGTTTTTTAGCAAGCGATGCGCTGTAAACTTCTGCACTTTCGCCACCGCCACTCATCGCTGGTAAGCTTGATCCTGATATATTCATAGTTCATTACCTGACTTTTTATGACAATCCACGTACTATATCGGCATTGCAGTCTAAAGCTTTAGGAAAAAAATGGATTCAATTATTGAACAACTCAATGCTAACCTAAAAATCGTTTATCGTCAGGCACTTGATGCTGATAAAAAATTAGATGACTTACAGCAGCAAGGCCATGGTAAATTCAAAGCCTTATTTGCAAAAGATGCTGGCTTTGATTTTGAAGCAAAACGCTTTAAACCTTACGTTCTCGATGTTGCTGCTGATGTAGAAAGCTTAAGCAACGACGGTATGGACGAAGAAAAACTGAAAAAAACCGTTATTAAACTGCAACAGTTACTACAACTGTTAGCGACGTTTAAGTAACGTAGAAGCCTCTATTTTTATAGAGGCTTACGCGCGAAATAAATTTCACGCCTACACCAAAGACATTTAATCTCACAAAGAGAGATAAGAGACGCTTCGCTGAACATAAACACTATTTGAATCTCTCTTCTTTTCCTCTGTGCTCTCTGTGTCCTCTGTGGTTGGAAAAAGATCTTTAATTCACAAAGAGGCTAAGAGGCGCTGCGCTTTAGAGGGAAACAAAAAAGTATTATCATCACTTCCTCATTCACTTATCTTTGTGCAAATATTTTCGTGCGAAAAAAATTTCACGCCAACATGTGGGAGCAGCTTTAGCCGTTAATTGTTTTTCGGCGTTAAAACGCCTCCCACGATATAGGTCTTTTACAAGACCCACAAACAACACAGTTCAACTTTAAACTGACAGCTGACAGCTGACAGCTATCATTCGCCCAAATTTAACGACGGCAATAACTCATCTTCAAACCAATCAGTGATTAAACGCTTATCGTAATAGTAGGCTTCATCGCGCCCCATTTTCATGCGATCCATAAATCCCATATCTTTAAGCTTGATATCATTTGCTTCACTTATCACTTTACCGTTTTTATCGGTAATCGAATAATTTAGGTCGATACGTGGGAAGTAAATTGGCTTGATGATACGTAACTCATTCATGGTACCAAAACGCACATCACCGGCTAGGTCAAGCTCTGTCACTTCAACGTTAAAGGTGTAGCCTTCAGGTAACTTTTCGGCAAGCTTATTGAAGTGTTTTTCAAAATTTTTCGCCACATTTTTATGAAATGAACCTTTTGGTGAATTGTTGCCAGGTTCTACATCACGGTAATCGTTAAAGTCATGCCATTTAACTTTTGCCTCTCCTGCATGAGCAAAAGCAGGTAGTGCAATGACCATTGCTAAGGCAATTTTTTTTACTGTATTCATCTGTTTCTCCACTTAACAGGTATAGCTAATGATTAAATTTTAGCTGCTGACAATTAACTATAGCTTAATATCTAAACACTTAGGTGTAACCAATATGGTGCAAAATGTAATCAAAAACAAGCGATTCATATTTTTGCTTTATTGTTATGAATCACAATTTATTTATGTAATTTAACGCAAAATGTGCTGAAATAAGGCTAATTCAACCAGGTATAGTTCATGGATATTTTATGACCATTTTAGTCACCGGCGGAGCCGGATACATCGGTTCTCACACCGTTTTAGAATTATTACAACAAGGCACTGACGTTGTTGTTCTTGATAATTTAAGTAATTCATCGAATGAGTCATTGGCTCGCGTAAAACAAATCACTGGCAAAGACGTCACGTTTTATCAAGGTGATATTTTAGATAGAGCCTGCCTAGACAAAATATTCCGTGAACACGCAATTGATAGTGTTATTCACTTTGCTGGTTTAAAAGCGGTTGGTGAATCGGTTGTAAAGCCTATTGAGTATTACCAAAACAACGTACAAGGTACACTGACTTTGGTTGATGCCATGCGTGACGCTGGCGTATTTAAGTTAGTATTTAGCTCATCAGCAACTGTATACGGTGACCCTGCAAGTTTGCCAATTCGTGAAGACTTCCCGGTTGGCGGTACGACCAACCCATATGGCACATCAAAGCTTATGGTTGAGATGATGCTACAAGATATCGCAAAATCAGATGAACGCTTTGCCTTTGTTATCTTACGTTACTTTAACCCTGTCGGCGCGCATGAATCCGGCCTGATTGGTGAAGATCCGAATGGTATACCTAACAACTTATTACCTTATATTTCGCAAGTCGCAGTGGGTAAGCTAGCAAAGCTAGGTGTATTTGGGGATGACTACGATACTGTAGATGGTACAGGTGTTCGTGATTATATCCATGTCGTCGATTTAGCATTAGGTCACTTAAAAGCACTTAACCGTATTGCAACTGATACAGGTGCACACGTATTTAACCTTGGCACAGGTAATGGTTACTCAGTACTGCAAATGGTTACCGCTTTTGAAAAAGCCAGCGGTCAAGCTGTCCCATATCAAATTTCACCGCGTAGAGCAGGCGACATTGCAGCTTGCTATGCAGCACCAGAAAAAGCGTTAAAAGAGCTTGGCTGGCAAGCTGAACGAGGCATCGATGAAATGATGCAAGATACGTGGCGCTGGCAAAGTAATAACCCTAACGGTTACAAATAGTCAAAGTCTAAAATTAAAAAGCTGATGTTCACACATCGGCTTTTTAATTTGATGAGGCTTTCTTAAGCTGCGCAATCCCCCAGAAAAGTACCCCAGCCCCAGTGCAGGATAAGAAAAAGAACAACCCTAAGCCGACTGGCGATCCCCAAAACAAAATACTGTATAAAACTTCCACCTTTATATCCTTTATTATTATTTGAATAACAAGTTATATAAGTTTTAGGAACAGCCCGTCAAGTAGCAATATCAGCGCATCGCTTGAATACTCTCTAGCGCTGCAGCAAGCTGTGATTTTAGTTTTTTATGACGTATATAAACAGCGAACACTATAATGCCATTGATACCAAGCTGGATAAGCCATAGGCTGTATGTTTTAAACATAACCATGTTAAACAAGGCAACAATTAGCAGAGCGGACCAAAGAGCAACACAGCCAATAAAGCTCACATACCAGTAATGAACTTGGTGTTTCAGCTGGCTTTCTTTAAAGTTGAGCATCGCGTTTACGTCTAGCGTTTCAGCCCGCCAAAGCTTTCGTCTTAAACGGTAAGACCAAACGCCAAAACCTAGTGGAATAGGCACTAATAGTGCAAACATGAAGGTTTCATAAGTATGTTTTGCCTCAAACAACATGGCGTAAATACAAAACACGGTTACCACAACACCTAATAAAGAGTCTATTAAACCTTTTAGCTTTAATTTAGTTCGCGACTTTTGTGTTTGTGCAATTAATGCAGCGCTATCCACTTTCGGCGTTGCCTGCACGAATGCCTGCTGCCACTTAGCTAATTGATCATCTGCTTCGAATTTATCCACTTCATTCACTCCATTAGGCTTGCAAGTTGTTGCCTTGCTCTACTTGCACGTTTCGCAACAGCATCTTCAGACAGACCCAGTGTTTCGGCTATCTCACTTTGATTAAACCCTTCAAGCTGTAGAGCAAGCACCTGCCTATATTTCAGCGTTAATTTACGCAGGGCAGCCATTAAATCTAAACTGTCGTCTTGTGATTTGTGTGCACTTAAAGCTTGGGTGTAATCAACACTCTCAGAGCTTGCAACCTCTTTACGGTTTTGCTCTTTAATCACATGATCAACTGCTTTATTGTGAGCTATTCGGGCGATATAGGTTTTTATGCTAGCATCGCCTCGAAAGGCAATATCTGGTGATGATTCATTACTTTCAAATGCGCGCCAAAGCGCCAATGACATCTCTTGAATTAGCTCATCTTGTAACGCTTGATTGATCTCGTAGGTTGCAGCAACACGCGCCAACAGCGGCGCGTATTCATTCAGCAATGTGTTTATTTGAACATCAGCTTTCACTGTACTTCCATGTTTTTATTATTATTTGAACAAACGATTATAGGCACAAAAGAAAGTACACGCTAATACAGGCCCCATCAGTAGCATAGGTAAAAGGCTATACGGTGCAGCAAAGGTAACAAGCATATTAATCAAACAAAGCACGCTTAGCGGTTTAATCACTCTTAGTGCTGTTGCAAGGCTTTCTTTTACAGCTGCACTAAGTGAAGAATTACTTAAAAGTAACAGAGGTACCACAAATATAAGCAGCATATTCATAGGAACAATTGATACAAACATAACTCCTACGCGCCAACGCTCAACATCAACAAACTGACCAGATAATAATGCCGATAACTGCTCACTTCCAATCAAAGTACTCCCTACAGCAAGTTGCACCAGCGCGAGTAAAATACCCACTACTGACCAAACCGCAACTCGTCCCCACTTCGCCCATGTTGTATTGTGTCGAAATGAAAAGCCTTGATTACTATTTAGGTTAAACAATAAAGGCCACACGGTTGCCATTAACATAGGCGCTAACCATTTCGATAATGTTAAACCTATAGGTGCTGGCAATAGTTGCACTAGCCCAGGCAAAATAGCGAACAGTGTCATTAGTAAGAAAAGTTTAAACGGCGCCTTTTTAAATAGCCCCCAACCTTCTTTTAACCAAAGAGCAGCATCACTAAATGGTGCATTCGTTGAATCAAGTTTTAGCGTATTCACAGTTGATGTTGTAGTCGTCATGAGCTTGTCCTTTTCGTAAAAATAGATACATAAGACACTGCCTATCACTACCACCGAATAGAACAACTTCGTGTCATTTGCAGCTATAGACGAGACAAACTCAAAAAACCTGACAAAATATTTTTAAAAAATTAAAAATAATTTTATTTGGTTGAATTTTAAGGATAAAAACATGGGTGGAACAAAACTGTTAAAGATTGGTGTAAAGCGTTGATTTACATGTTTTAATAAAAAGAAAATGGTGGCCCCTCCCAGACTATAAAACTTAACTTTTCAAACACTTAAGCTAAGCCAGGGCTTTCTAAAGTCCGTATTTTAACGGCTTTGAGCCACGTTGTTCCACCTTATTAAAATTGAATTAAGTGGAACAAAGGTGAAACATGGCTGAATTAATAAGATCATTTACAGACCAATTTATTAGCAACTTACAAGTTAAAAAATACATTCAAATCTACGCTGATAAACATCATAAGCATTTAAAGTTACAAGTAAGACCATCCGGCAAAAAGAGTTACTTTTTTAGAGCGAAATGCAATGGTAAAGATATTAAACGTAAAATAGGTGAAGTTGGTCAAATCACAGTACCTATGGCAAAAGTGTTAGCTGATAAAACACTGCGAGAATTAAGGCATAGCGGTAGAGAATTTGAAATAGCAGAACAATATACGCCTAGCAAGTACATTACTATAAATAATGTCTTTGAACTCTATAAGGCTAATGAGCTTGATTACCGTAAGACAATAGCAGGCCGTACTCATGCATTAGAAGTCGCATATAACACTCACGTTAAAAAACAAATAGGTGATTGTTTTGTAGTTGAAATATCGAAAAAATTTGCCCGCTCATTTCTTAAAGAAATTGAGCCGAAAGGTTACAGTGCTCATAACAAAGTTATTAGTGTTTTGAAAGCTGCTTTTAACTACGTGATAGATTATGAAGAGCAACTGGGTATATCAGTTAACCCCTTTGAACGCATGAAGAAAATGCAGAGCATTGCTCGTAATCGCTACTTTAGTTATGAGGAGGCTGGAAGGTTGTTGAATGCATTAAGTAAAGTCTCTGACCAAGATGTCGCTGATATATACCGAATAGCTCTATTTACTGGTGCTAGGCTTTCAAATGTAAAATCAATGCAATGGGCAGACCTAAACCTCTCGTCAGCAATTTGGTTAATTCCAGCAACACTGACAAAAACTCGTCAGCAATATGAAATCCCATTACACAAAGCGGTGCTTGAGATCTTAAGAGCAAGAAAATCAAGGGGAGGCTCTGCACATTTTGTTTTTCCTGCTCGTAACAAATCCAAATATGGCTATATAACAGGCGGCGATAAAATTTGGAAAGAAGCGATCACCCTTGCAGGACTGTATCATGAAAATCCTAATATTCGACCTAGACCACATGACTTGAGACGTACTTTTGCGACTTGGCAGATACAATCTGGTGCTGACATAAGCGTTGTTTCAAAAGCACTTTGTCACACATCGCTAAAACACACTCTTATTTATGCCCATACAAATATGGATCAGGTAAGAAGTGCGATAGAAGGAGCTTTTGAAGGTATCACTTATAGCTTTACTGCGTAGTAGATATATTTAAACAGGGTTTAGAAGTTCAATGTACATAATTGAATTGTTTTATACTAATTTTATGTGCCTTGCTTCTGAGATCAATTAGGTTTGAAAACTATAAAAGCCCACTAATGTGGGCTTGGGTAGGACTAACTACTAGGACATAAATATTTAATTCTTTGCTTATATAAACTAAGTTTTGCTTAACCTAAAAATCTGTATTATCACTGATACCTGCATCATCAAACCCCCAGTCCGTTGCACCATGGTCGTCATCAAACGTTATGATCCCGCCTTCATCCGATAACATGAAGCTATGGTCTGTGTGGTTTACATGGCATTCATCAGTACTCGATATTGACTCTGACAAAGCTAAGTTGTCATTAATATCAATTAACGATACAGGCTCTATGAGGGGCTCTGAAATATCACTTTCATCTGAAAGCACGCAAGCAGTTGCTGCAGCCATATCTATCTGCGCAGAGAGGTTTAAAGGGTTGCTCAGTATGTCATCACATACATTAATTGGGGTTATTTGTGTGTCTATATCTTCTTCTATAAATGGCTCTACAGAACAATGGCCGAATAGTTTTAAACTTAGTAAATCTGTCATAATTGCACCTTAATTTTCGTTTTGGCGCTATTTGACTTTAAGAATTTAAAACTCATTTGCAAACATATTTTCATAAAAACTTTTATCGACTAAAAAGTTTTCAAAGATAAAAAGTGTTGACTGCTTTTATCTATGGCTTTACTTCTCGTGCAGCGCTAAACACCAGCCCGTTTACGGCTCAACCACAGCTAATGCTGTGCAGGCAAACCATCTTATCTATCTCATAATTCGTTTTCCTTGGCTCTTTGTAGAGCTTCTTTATTAATAAAAGCAAAGATACTCGTCCCGCTACAATTCAAGATTCTGTATCTGTTTTTTGTCAACGAGATAATCGTACACGCATTATCAAAGATAAATAAAAGTAGATTATGCAGAAAGTGTTCTGCTGTTAATTACAAAGCGAAGCGTCATCTCGCATCAAAGCAACCGCTTTGACTGCAACAAAAAGCAGTTGTGAAACAACTCAATAAATCGCGTAGTAAGAATAATTGCGAAGCCAATTTTCGAGCGCAGCAGCGCATGTCCGACTGTGGCGGACTAACCCCGCTTTTGTTTTTGTGGAGCAAAAATTTACTGTGTAATAGCGAAGCAATGAAACAGTAAACCTAAAAGTGAGGACACGAACGACTGCCAGCTTTATAAGCAACAAGATTTATCAATGCGCAGCCTGGCATGGCAAAAGGGGGGTTAGTGCGGCGCAAGCCGGACATGCGCTAAGCGTCAACCCTAGAAGCGAACGCTTCGTGGAGCTAGCTCGTTGACGAATGTCAACATGAGAGCTGGCGTGGGTTGTAAGCGTTTAATCGCAAAGTGAAACCTTTGAGATTAATGAAGTGAAACTTCATATTTAGTTTATCTGTAAGCATTTTCATTAGGTGTACTGAAGCGAATGCTTCTCCTAATGAAAAACCGATAGTTAATCGCTATGTTGGCAAAATTTGTATAACTCAAGCCTTCTTATCTTCAAGTAAACAAATCACGATGGAGATAAAAATGACGATAAATAAAGATGCTTCAGGTATTACCAACAGTAATGTATACCAGCCCTACTTTGACATCGATATGCATTACAAAAAATATAAAAACCGACGACAACAAGGCCAGGCAAAACTAGAGTGGACAATAAAACATGCAATGCGGTTTGGATTTGTATCAGCGATTGTATGTGCAGACGTATGGCAAACGAACAGAGCGAAGACCTTAGAGTTTTTAAACAAACTCGTCGGTATGGGATTACTTCAAGCAGCCAAAACAATCCGCGCGGCAGATGGTCGCGTCTATGTATTAACATACGCAGGCGCACAATATGCGCGCGAGTTAACACAAATTGATTTCCCTTTTCGTTCAACATCTGAACCAATACACCAAGTGAATCAAAATTCCATTATGCATGACAGCATTTTAAGTTTAGTTCTCGCGCTTGGTATTCAAAATAGTAATACCGACGGCACACCGAACCCGCTATGGAAAGCCTATTTGACTGAATTAGAGTTTAAACGTCTGTTCCCATCAAATGATGTAAAAAACGTAGATGCGCTAGTATTGCTAAACAATAACGAAGTCGCTGCAATTGAAATAGAGCACTCATTCAAGCGAAAACAACAGCATGAACAAAGCATTTTAAAGTTTAAAACTGCACTATTTGGTGAGCAGAAGTTATATGACAAAGTCTTTCTCATCGTAGCATCAACAAAAATTCAGCAAGACACACAACGCTTTTACAAGCAGCTACTCAATGAAATGCCAACAAGGTATGAAAAGAAAACAAAGCAGCCACTTCTGACGGAGCGAGAAGCAGAGATATTGAAAGACAAAATAATTATCAGAACAAAGTTTATTAGTGCGATTAATAGTAAGTATTATTAAATTGTTCTGCAATAATTTCCAACGACAAACTACTTGTATCACTGACAGTTACAGGTAAGAATATAACAGACTGAATAATGGAGAATAACATGTCTGCTGGCTACTCAATCCGAATCGACTTCGACAAAACAGAGGGAAGACCAGAGCGAGTTTTTCACGCAATGGCTGTATATATCGAAGGTTTCAATGAACTTCAAGAAGCTTTTATCAAAGGCTACGGTAAAGACATAGAGTTTTTTCCATCATTAAACAGTACTCGCGAAGGCTCTTGCATTGCAGATATTGGTACAAAACTTAAAGAAAAAATGCGTGGTGCAAAGCTTAATAACATTTTCGATGGGATCTATAATGGTGTAAGGAAAGAAATCGCCACTGCTCACAAGATTGATTCAGAAAGTGATGTACGAACATTTGTGGATAATGTTTACTCAACAGCATCGGCAAATGAATCATCTTTTGAGCAATTCACCTGTGAGGGTGATGCTCACTTAATAGCTGTAGCAGACGCGTTGAACAAGATCTCTAAAGCTAAGGGGATGCTTTCACCATCCGATTTAGTTCAATTCGGTCGTGAACTAGACTTTGATGACATCAATAAAAACTTCTCTTGTCCACGAACGGGAGAACAAATTTTTGAAGATACTGTTCAGCCTTTTCCTTCTAAAGAAGTTTTCATAGTTCGTCGTCCATCTTATGTTGAAAATCTACAATGGGACTTTGAGTGCAATTCACGTAAACCTAAGAATTTCAGTGCTAAGATGTTAGACGATAATTGGTTTAAGAAATGGTCGGCTCATGAAGAACAAATATGGCCTGGTGACGCTTTACATGTTCAAGTAAGAACAAAACAAAGAACAAATAAGCTCAAGAAAAAAGTATCATATGAAACCGAAGTTTTAAAAGTGATGAGAGTTGTCCCGCAAAGTGAGATAGAGCAATTCACACTGGATTTAGAAAATGACTAGAAGTTATGACACAGCAAAAAAAGAAGCCGTATTTATAGTGTTGCCACTTCTGGTGCTGTTCTTGATAAAAATGCTTAACAATGAGCTGATGTCATTCTTAAAACTGTCTGACTTCTCTCTAGCGACTTCTATCATGTACGGACAATTACTAGCTAAGACACTAGATGTACCTGATAAAAATAAGAAAAAAAATAGGTTCAGTACTTATCAGGTATACATCTTTGCTGTGTCTATTTTATCTATGGCGATGTATATCGGATTCCAGTTGATACCTAATATTAACTTTAACTTTTACATAGTTCAGATATTCGCTTTCTTAATTGGGATTATATTTTATATTCCTTTATCAACACTCATGAGTGATCTATCTAAAGAATAAGCGATACTATTCATATTAAAAAGCTCGCTGCCTACGAGCAAGGTTTGATATATAATTTAAATAAAAAATTGATTATGACAATCTTAACTACCGTGATTTTACAAACAGCTTAAATTATATTTAATAAAGTTGACTTTTAACTAAACTCAGATAGAACAGAGTAGAAAAAACTTATAAAGAAGTGACTAATTTAAGTCCGTCAATAGGTTACCTTTGAGTCGTCTCTACCCCTAATGGGTTTATGTAAGTGCTCTAAAGGTTTGCTTTGAATGAAAAAAACGCTCTAAAAAATAAAGTTTCATGTATGGCTATACGAGCACTAATCTTGTCTGACAATATTGTTCAACTCCATTTTGGTGCGAAATTACACGTATTGAATTAGCGATATTTCACTAGCTTTTTTACAAGAGTAATTTTTAGTGGGGCTGTAAGTGTTTTAATATAAATATTTGCACTTTACAAAAACCATATATGATGATTATTAACTTATTAGTATTACCCTAAAATTTACTATCAAAATTTGTATGTATTGTGTACCCTATATTCGGTTTCAGCCCAAAATGTCTGAAGTTGTTACTGCTTCGGACTTGGAACTCTGGGTAACATACGCCCCGACTATAACTGTATCCGATGTTGCCGATTATATCGATGGCTCAAATAGCGCAAGGTGATTGGGTTGAAACCACTTATCAAAACTAGAGGTTCCGATGAGTAGCCTTTTTAACAAGTTACTATTTAGTATTACACCTTTTGAACCTGAAAGAATTTCAAACGTAGGATCTTCAAATTGGAGAAACCCTAAATTATCTCCATTATTAAAGAGAGATATTGAGGTCGCTAAAGATTGTTTTATTGGTCTTCAAAGCGACAATGATGTTGCCAATATACTTGAAATCCCCGTTGGTCAACTACTACACATTCTTTATTCTCAAAGCCAAAATTACAATTCGTATACAGTCACAAAAAAGTCAGGTAAGAAAAGAGTTATAGATAGTCCAAATAGCTCTATAAAAATACTTCAAAATAAAGTTAGGCCATTAATTGAAGCTCATTATCGTGTCAAGAAACCTGTACATGGATTTGTTGGTGGCGGTAAAAGTATTGTTACCAATGCTGAACAACACAAGAAAAAGAATTATGTTTTAAATGTCGACCTTCAAGATTTTTTTCATTCGGTTAATTTTGGTCGTGTGAGAGGGATATTTATAAATACTCCTTTTAATATGGGAGCACCTGCAGCCACAGTATTAGCTCAATTGTGCACTCACAATGGTCGCCTACCACAAGGAGCTAGTACCTCACCTGTTTTGTCAAATTTAGCAGCTACAACACTAGATAAAAAGCTTGTTCAAATAGCTAAAAAGTTTCATTTAACGTACACAAGGTATGCTGATGATCTAACTTTCTCCAGTAACAAGCCGCTCCCTAAGGCCTTAGTCGAACGTAAACTCCAAGACAACGGACAAGATAAAGATCGAGTAGGTTCGTTATTAGAGAAAGTTATAAAGGATGCTGGCTTTGAAATTAATCATGATAAAACACGGCTACAACACAAGTCACAGAGACAAGAGGTTACAGGGCTAGTCGTAAACGAGGGAGTAAATATAAACCGTAAATTTATCAGAAAAACACGTGCCATGATACACGAATGGGATAAAAATTTACGAGAAGCAGAAATTCGATTTATCAAACAAAGGTACCATGTAAGTGACTCTGAAATAAATATAGAAAATCTTAACGGCTCTATTTTTAAACGAGCCGTTTATGGAAACCTCAGCTTCATAAAAATGGTCAAAGGTGAAGAGCATTCACCATATTTGAATCTATGTAAAAAAGTATTAGAACTAGATAATAACCCACCCGAATTTATAAAAAAGTTAAAAGGTATATTCGATATGTACGATATTTTTATCTGTCACGCGAGTGAGAATAAAGCAGATGTAGCATTACCACTACACGAAGAATTAAAAGAGCGAGGAATAAATGCATTCGTTGATTGTTTTGAAATAAATTGGGGTGACTCTCTTGTGTCTAAAATTAATATAGCCTTACAAAAATCAAAGTACGTAATTGCTATTATATCTGAAGAGTCGGTAAATAAATCATGGCCTATGAAAGAGCTTAATGCGGTACTGTCATCTGAAATAGACTCTGAACAAACTAAATTATTGCCTCTAATGGTCGGCGATGGCGAATCTCTATTAAAGAAACTGCCGTTATTGGCTGATAAGCTTTTTGTTAGTTTTGATAACAATGTTGAAGAAATTGCTGACAAAGTAGAAACCATGCTCAATAGTTAATGATGCTAGCAAATGAATTCAGCCGTTCTCAGGTTCTTACACCTTACTTATCATAAAGAGTTGTTTAAGAATCGTCTCTACAATCAAAATAGTCATTTAAATTAACGCTGAATAAAAAAAGCGCCCGTTGGGCGCTGAGTGTTACAAGTACTTTTCTCTTAAGTTTGATTCTACATAGCCTAAAATTTCTGCAAATATGAATGCGATAATAAGTCGTGCATATCCATCAATACCCGAGAATAAGTAACTTGATGCAGCTTTGTAGATGGAAAAATAGTCCACGACCCAAAATCCAACCGCAATAACCACAGATATATAAATTACATTCACGATAACTCGAATTAAATCTAGAACGAACTTTAAGCGTAATGTCTTCACACAGTTTCTCCTGTTTTATGTACTGTGCAAATACATAAGTTTGGTCGATGAGAAATCTAAAGAGAAAAGCAAGCACATGGTGCCTGCTTTTCTCTTTTATTGCTCTGTCATTCATCTGAGTTTGTTGCAACGCATTCGTGCAACTCACACAGCTAACTCTCCCTATAGTTAACTCTTATCGCAAACCGCTTATATATGCGAGCTGACTTCCTAAAGAAGCCAAATCTAGGTCCTCCGCCAGGGTGCGGTGGTAACGACATTTGCTAAGTGATGATTGAGCGTCCTGCTTATTTCAGTATGTCTCGTACTATTAAGTAAGAAATAAACAAGCAAAATAAGTGTGTTTATTACCAGTTTAGTAAAGTGAATTTTTATTTTGTTAGCTTCGCTATTCTGTATTTGAGTTAGCATGTCATTGAATAATAGAGATGGCATTGGTAATGCTCTATGGCTGTATAGTGAAATCATGCTGTGATTGCGATGTGTTATAGTTAATTACTAGCAAAAGTAGCGAGATGTATTTTTTTCTCGCTTTGAATAGGAGAAGTACTATGAACTTTCAGATTGAATACTTATCTTTCCTGGTCCCCCTATCAATTATGATTGGCGGCGCTATTTGGGTATATCTAGATAATAAAAAAGCGAATACCAACGAATAGCGTCATCGCAAGTAAGGGCATGACGCTATCTGGTAATAATATATTCAAGAAAAAGCGACTCTTTCGAGTCGCTTCAATTAACCATCATTTTCAATGATTGTGTTCCAATGCCACTGCGCTAATTCGAAAAACAAATCAGGCGGCAGTAGAAAGTACTGTTCAAATTCATCAGCCCAGTGCTCGCAGAAATCTTTTATTTGGTCGATATAAAAGATGAGTATGCTGTACATACCGCTCCCTTCAAGATACTGACTTTCAAGGCTATGCTCTCGAGCAATTGACTTACTAACACTAACCCCGACAACTTTCCCAATATCATCACGATGGACATATATGTATTGTGAAAAGTCTAACTCAAGCCTGTCTTCGTTAGTGACATTTGCAAGCCAAAGGCTCGTCGATGCGTCTTGAAAAGGTGACTTAGATTCTCTTGTGTACTTTCTGACAATTTGAAGTTTTGTTTGGCTCATATTTATCTCCTGTATGTACTTAAAGATAAACATGTTCACTGCAAGCGAATTAATACGAGTTATCGAAGTCAAATTCCAACTGACGCTCATCAACAAAGCCTTCAGTATCACCATCCTCATTACTCATTAATAAGTTAGTGTTGCTGCAAAGTAGTAATAATAGTGACCTTAGAAGAGATAACTGTTCATAACTAAAACTAATTTTGTAGCTACTAGAAAAGCAGTGAAATAACAGCTTCTCTATATCAAAATTATCTTCTGTAAAGTTTAGGTCATAAATAGCGTCATACTCTTGATAAAGGCACTGACTAACTTTCTCTAAAAAATCGGCCGCTACAGCTGCATTAAATTTGTCATTTTCCATCATATTTACTCCATGTAATTTTAATTACAAATAAGAAGCGGCAGACCATGCAAATTTTGCATAAGTAGCTCGTATTTATTTTCGAAGACAAACATTTTGGAGATGAATATGACTAACTCAAACGTTGTGGAACTATTTCAGAAGCGACCTGCAGTTGCGAATGATGAAGAATATATTGCTTTATATGAACAAAATGATGGCTACATATATTACGTAAGAAACTATGTAGCCCAACAGGAGTTTATAGTAGTTAGCGATTCTTTTATGCGGGCGTTACCTGAAGAGATGCGCCCTGCTACGAACGTGTTTTTCAGTTGTAATTTCTACTTATTGAAACAGTTCAAGCGAGATGTGCAGTCGCATATTCAACACACTGGACAATTTTTATATTTTTATCATTTGTTTGATAAATCAGTTAACGCGTTTTTTGACTCGTTATAACCTAAAGCCAGCTACGCTGGCTTTTTCACTTATAATATCAACAACTTAAAAAACACCATGCTTGAGTGAAAATTATTTAGTAATACAAAGTTTGCATAATCTTTTTTAGTTTGAAGATTTTTTTCATTTTAGAATTTTCACATTCTCAAATTAAAAAAACTTTGCATGCAACAATTGAACGCAGACCCTAAGCAAAACACTATGCCTGATGGCATGGTAAGTTTTGCTGTGCGCTCAAATCAATTTGCTAGCAATTTACAAGATATAGCGTGTGTACTTGGTATTTCAGAAAGCGATGTAAAAGGCCTGGCTGACGATGGTCTTATCAACGCTATTCGCCTTCGCTCAGGAGAGTGGTTATTCCCACCTATTGATAAGCTAGTAGTATTGTGGGGAGAATCTACTAGCAACACTTCAACAGCAAGTGAAATGCAAGCCCAAGTAAGAACACTTTATGACGATAATATATTTAATAATAATGTAGACCATGACTTTGTTAGTGAATCGAATAAACCAGGTGCTAATCAATCAGCCACTCTTGATAACACACAGCCACAAGTTCAATCTACCAAAGGTGACCAGTCTGATCTAAAAAAGCCTTTGACTATCGCTGAAGTTTGCAATTTTGAACACACGCATAAGCTATTTTCCGCACGAAATAAGAGAACCCCTTTGATAATTGAAAACACTAGATTTAAAGGACTGAAACTGGAAGGCTCTGAATTTAGACGCAAGTTGATCGTTAAGACGAAGGCGGTTCGTTGTGTACTTTTTGAATGGACAAATTTAGATGATATTCAAACATCTGTATTAGAGAAGTATATTGAGCGTTATGAATATGTATTCAATCAATTAAAAAGAAGGCCAGAAACAGAAGAATACAAGCTTTACAGCCAACAGCTTAAAACGGTGGGTGATGTTATACGGAACCATCTAAAATTCAATATTCCTAATAAGCACAGTGAAGGCTCTAAGGAGATTGATGTTATCAATAGTTTAATTCGTCTTCACTTATCTAAAGATGTAGAAGTAACACTTCCAAGTAAACGTAAAGAGGTTATCAACCTGATGGATGAGCAATTCTGCTCATTCACTATTGCTCGATACAATGCCTACTTAGAAACGTTTAGAGCAACAAATGGAACCCACGATAAGATTGTTACAAGAGTAAAGGCTGCATTCAATTTTGCATTTGATGAGAAGCTAATTGCAGCTGTAAACACCCGCCCTTTTGTTATTGCTCGTAAAATTAATAGAGAGCGGCATATCGAAATACCAGGGGAGCATATGAAGCTGATGTTTGAGTATTTGGATGATCATGAAAACCCAGACTTTGTATTTTTTATGAACCTCCAATCTTCCGGGCACTTCAGATACGGCCAAGTTATGTCGTTAAGGTTTACTGATTTTGATTTTGCTCATAACTTTGTGAGAGTAAAACCGAAAGGGGGTAAAGAGGTTACTATTCACTTGCCTAAGGATGTTGTAAGTTTAGTCGCAAAAAGGAAGGAGCAATTTAAAGCTAGGGGTCTACAAGCAGACTATATATTCCCATCAAAGCAGTCTAAAACGGGTCACAAGGCCGATTTTTACGCTCATTGGCATGATATGCTCGAAGAACTTGGTTTTTATACTCTGGATAGTGATGGCGAAAAGCAGTATCAATATCAGCTTCACGATTTTAGAGAAACTTTACTAGGCCGCCTTCTTGAATTTGATGAATATACACTAGGAGCTGCTCTTGGTCATTTATCTCTACACGCAGTCAAACGCTATAAAAAGGCAAATACGGCGAGTAATAAACTAGCCGCAGAGAAAAGGCATCTTAGAAAAGAGAACATGATCAGCCGAGAACCTTTAGAAGGTTCTACGTGATTACCAAGATAAATCTGGAATTATGTACGGTGAAGCATTGAGCATAACTGTACAAGAACACGTTTAAAATAACTCATTTTGGACAATAAACTCGTTGTAACGCCTCGTTAAGAGGCTAAAAATTAGCAACGAAGGAGCAAAAGCCAACTGTTTTTAACTGCTTTAACGACTAGTTAGATTTTAGCTTTCCATATTTTACCTGTTCCATCGACTACTTGGGCTTTTCTAGCTGTAAATTTTTTCTCACCCCTTTTTAGGTAAATATTTAATTTTAAGGAAGCCTTAGGGCTTATTATGATAGTCCCTACTTGCTCAATACCACCGTACATACAATGATCATTCGGATACGTTACAAGCACATGCTTTTCGATACTTTCATTGGTTAGTACATACGCATTCTCAATATGCGCATCAACACTACCAGTATTAGTAACATTAATCCTATAAACAGGTAAAAATGGTTGCTGACCTCCTCCAGGTTCTTTTGAATCAGGATTAGCAAGCTCAATTTCATTTTCTGACTTATTAGGATGTTCCTCTGCAGTAACCCTTAACTTGACTTTGTCTTTACCTAGTGTATGAAAAAATCTTGATAAATTAATTATTAATGCAACCGTACCTATCACAGCTCCATAAAGTGCCAGCCAATTTTCAGAAATCCAAATACTCAAGTTATCTCCTAAAATCTAACCCTTTGTTCACCGGAAAACTAATAGCCCAGCGAGGAATTTTCGCGTGCAGCAACTTGTTAGGCTATCCCAGCAACCCACTCGGAACCACTGGCAAACCACACCACTCTGCAACTTTGTTATATTTCTTTGCTAAATCTTTTGCCATTTCTATCCCAGATTCAATTTTCTCAACACCACTATTTAATTCGTTCCCACTTTCCAGAAGCTTATCAACTATTCTTTTAAACTTATTCATAGCTGGCGCTCTTCGAATTTCTTCAGGGTTGTTATTGGTTTCCAGACCTTCTAGCGACCCTTCTAGTTCACCTAAGGCCATGGCAGCCTCACTAGCAGGTGGTAGCTCAGATAAGAGCTCAGAAACACTACCGATAGCCGATGAAATATTTTGATTGATAGTAATCGAGTTCTGATTGCTAACAACTGGTTTGAAATCAATCGTTATAGGTTGCTTACTAGAAAGTCCATCACCAACAATATCTAGCAATTTGTCGATCTTACTATTTTGCATGCCAATTAGATCTTGTTGTGATTCTAAGCGAAACTTGGCTATTCTAAGTTCATTTCTCAACTCTAAAACTAATTTATCATTTTGAGTAAATTTCTCAGGTGGCACTTCACCAGTGATAATTAATTCATATTCATGAAGAGCTTTTTCAATAACTTCTGTTTTCCCGTTTTCAGTTTTTATAACCAATCGAACGTTTAGACCTTCTTGTTCAATTCTTACTTTAGCTTCTTCTTCAGGATACTGTTCCCTTAAGTACGTACCAAAATAATTAAGAATATCTAAGCCTGCCTGATGATATTCAGGAGGAAACTCTATGCAACGATCTACAACTTTATTCGTATCTTCTGCAAGTTCGTCAACTTCAATTTCTATAACCTCTAGTTCATCAAAAATGCTCTGATCAGAATAGCCGACAACCAGAAACGGATATTGATGACTCAAGGGAGACAAAAGTTCAAGTTGACTTTGGTAAGCCTCAAAAGAACTTCTATTTATCCACTTATCCTCAGACTCTCGCCCAAACTCCCTCAAAGGCACAAAAAGTATTGGCAACTTAATGAAGCCATGCCGCACAGCCAACGCGGTTTGCTGGAATAGCCAACGGCTTAAGTAATCCACATGCCCAAATGGAATCTGAGCGCTTAAGCCGTTTTTTACAGGGCCCACATTACCAAGGTGAATGCGGCGACCGTCTGATGAGTAATGAGTTCTTCCTACAATTTCCCAATTGCGGTCATAAAGGGCTTTTTCCCAAAAATCTCTTGAGCGTGGACTTCCATCGAATTCTTTCGAGATTTCCACACTTCCACTTATGTAATCAGAAATAGACTCTAAAGCTTCAGATAATTCTTCACGATACTTATCAGAAACAAGCCCCCAAGAATTTCGATAACTAATTACCTTTTTTACAAACATAATGATCCTTCAGTCATTGGAAGCCTAACATTTTAGTATTTATGCAACACGTAATTTGTGTTGATCATGGCTTGTTTGAGTGAGCAACTACCAGCTCGGTGTGTCAGAGTTGGTGTTGTTTATGCTATGGGAATTTGCTTTTTGGGGGCTATCACTTTCCTAGCCAGTTTAATCAGCTTTGCTAATGTTAAATAAGCTTTCCCTGCATTGCTCAGCGCTTATTATGTATTCATTACACCTAAATTTGACTAGATTAGCAATAAATAACTGATTTCAAAAAAGCTATCTAGCAAATCACTTGTTCTGCTTTAGGTAATTTCCGCAGTTTGCTCAAATCCGACTCTAGAGCAATTGCTTTAACTTGTTTTGGTCCAAAACAAGTTACCCTTCCTTGCGCTCGTATTAAAAGATGAATAACAGCTCACCATAACTGCCAGTCTGATAAAGCTTAACTTGCTCGGTAAAGCTACAAGCACTACCTCATAAACCGCACATATTTGGCTTAGGAATTATATCGAATATCAAATTGAGCTTGATTTAAAAGATGGAACAATTAAACTCAAAGGTGGAACAAAAGTGGAATAAAACTGTTAAAAAAAGCGTAACCTGTTGATTTGCAAGGTTTAATTGAAGAGGAATGGTGGCCCCTCCCAGACTTGAACTGGGGACCTAACGATTATGAGGCCCCGTTGGCAAGCTTATAATCCCTGTATAAGTGCGTGGTTGAACGTGGTCATGACCATCAACTTACCGATATTGTTACCAGTTTTTGAAAGATTGATATAGTAGTATCAAGTGTAAATGCGCAAATGCTTAACTATAGAGCTTAGCGACTTTTTCGTTACCACATTTATTAACGTATTACTGATTTAAATCGTTGGAATATGATGTTCTAAATGATTTAGGCTGTCCTTAATTTCATCTATTAGCCCATACAAAACATCACAATAATAACTGGGGTAATCAAAGGAGTTATTCTTAAATCTATGGGGTAAGTATCCGCCACCACATATATCACGGTGTCTACAAGTAGTACACTTTTCAGGTAAGCTGATGTCCAGAAAGTCAGGAGCATTATTGCAAAAGTCATCAATGGAGTTAGTTAATAAGTTTAAGCTATGATTACTTAAATTTGGACAAATCTTCAACACATCATGATGATGAATTGTGGAGTCAGACTCAATCACACACATATCATTAATTTTTCCTCCTAATGCATCAAGACCCGATTCCGCGCCCAAAGTTTTCTGTATCAAGTGTTGAAATATTCTGATTCTAAACTTCGGATCATCAATACCAATCCATCGTTTATAAGCTTTCAGCAGGAAGCTTTTTACAAAATCAGTGGAGGTGTCTGGATCTGGGTTGCTGTAATTTGCGTCAGGTAGGAGCAAGTCAAAATTGTGCATATTGTTTTTGTAAAACCAATCAACGACAAAAACAGGATCTGTTTTGTTTGAGATTACGCAAAGAGCACCGGTAAATGTAGCTTTGAACTCAGGAGTATGTGCTAAAGAATTAATTAGTTTTATTAGTTCAGGAGTTGAATCGTTCCCCTTTTTGTCAATTCTAGCACTGGCTATTCCAGTCGGAGTTGGGTCAACGCTTATAGAGAATGTTGTTTGATGTTTAACAAAGAGTTCTATCCACTTACTATCTAATAAGAGTCCGTTAGTCTGCAAACACAATTCTATTTGAGTTGGGTAACAGTACTTTCTTAGAGTTAACGCTAGTTCTTCAAAAGACTTTTTACCTATAAGAAGAGGTTCACCTCCGTGTAACTCTATAACTATTTTTTGTTTATTATGTTGACGACAGTGCTCTGCTATCCTTAAGCAAATAAGTTCTATATTTTTGGCTGATAATATTGGAGGTTTCTTATTCCAAGAGTTGTCTCCTCGGTTAAACACGTAGCAATAGGTGCAGTTTAAGTTACACCTATTCGCTACTTTAATTATGAACCAATTTATGCTCATGAAAAGTCGGTTTGAATATTAGAAATTCTATTTTTAATCTCTTCTATTTCCATAGGATTAGAGATATCTAGTGTAACTGGCTCGACTTTTAAGTCTAAAAACGGATTGGTTTCTTCGCCGCAGAACAATCTAACCTTTGTATGTTTGTCAAATTCCACTCCACACGACCCTCCAGAATCCGCCGAAGTATCAGTAACAATTCGACTAAGCAAATTTCCTTTCATTTTCTCAAACTGTACATCATTTAAATCAGCCGTATCTAATTCTATTACATAAGTATGTTTTGCCATATAAACCTCAATTTTATTTGAATTGAATGATCTACTGACTTCAAGTAGAGGTTACGTAACAGGAATTACTACACTACTTCAGCATATCGCCCTTTAGCAGAGTGCAGCATATAAGAAATGATAGCTCCATCTACCTAGCTTGTTATTCAACAACAAGAATTCTTATAGTAGAGCGTTTTTTGAGCAGTTGCAATTTATGTTTTAGTCGACTAGTGACGAAATTTATTAGACTTGAGTTTTACTGACAGTCAACTTTTTTAATTTTATTACTTGGCCACTAAAACTTAGAATACTCAAGTATGTACAGTATTTTTTTAACTTCGTAACAGTTTGCCAAATAGCTAACAATATCCCTAATAGCTAATTAACCATGAACCCTAACCACTTGTATTTAAAGTGCTTTTCAAACAAGGCATACTTATACTTTATAAGTAAGCCTAACTGTAATTTGAACTTAGGCATTTGTTCACTTCTATTAACAAACTGACAACTGCCCTGCTGATTACAAGTCAGTTGCTATCTTATTATAATGCAATGATATTTATGGTTATTTTATGAGTGACAATTAAAATGAATAGTCTTTAATAAGGCTATTTATTTTATTATCAATATCATCTAGTTTATTGTATTGAGTAAGTAATTTTTCTTGAAGCTGAATATCGATATTCCCGTTTAGATCTACAGGAAGGTTTACGCTTATGTTGCTCATTTGCTCCTCGTACAACATCCCTTGAGAACTTTGAGCAACTGCATATTGAGTAAAATATTTATTAAATGCGAAGCGGAACCATTTTAGATTAATAGCTGAACTATTTTTAGGAATTAATACTCCACAGTGATCATTTGGAAAAAAAGGGGAATTTCTGTAGAAAAGTTCACCCGCATTTCCGTCTTTACTCCATGTTATACACTCTTGAGTCTGTATAACTTTTTTATCATTTTTGGTGAAAGTATTTAACCAAGACTTATCCGCGTACCATGCAATCCCTTCATCTTTTGTTTTAGATGTTACAATTGGGAACTTTCCTGGATTACGGTACACTTCTTCTTGGGTTACTCGAACACCTGATGTAATAAAGAAAACTTCTGCCATTTTGAAGCTTTTACTACGATAGCTAATTCTTTTTAAAAGAGATTGCTGTGCATCTTTTTTTATTTTTAACAATGAATTTATTATCGATTGGTTTTTATTATATTCTGCGACGATCTTGTTTTGGAGAGCCTTTGAAGGAATATTAACCGGCACATTTTTCATTTGGACGACTTCTAATTTACCGTTGCCTTCTTTTGCTATTACATGATTGGGAGTTACGGAGTTTAAATAAATCTCTAACCACTTAGGATTTACATCATCAATATACTTTTTTTTGATAGCTGCAATTCCGCACTTTTCTGTAGGTAAAAAGTGATTATTTCTTAGTGTAACCTTACCTGCATACCCATTTGTTACCCAGCTTAAATCGAAAGGCTTTCCTATCGTTTTGTAATTTTTTGCAGCAGTTGGTGATAAGTAACCCATAATCCCGTTGCGGGTAGTGCTTGAAGAAATTATTGGAATACCTGCATCACTAGAGTCTTTATACTTATATAAATCGACCTCATTAATCGTTTGCCCTTTACGCATAGTGCATAATTCACTCATTAGCAGTCTTTTCATTTCGTAATATTCCCTTTAACTACTAAATTGTTTTAGCAAACTTGATAGAGAGTCGATCAATTCCGAGTTTTTAGTTTGCATTTCTTCGATCGAAATTGACTTTGCTTTTACTTTTCTAAAATATTTTTCAGGGCTTAGTACAAGGGTTTTCTTAATATTTTTAACATTTAGATCATATGTTTTTTTCTCGTAAGAATCATACTCTAGATTTAAATCTTGGAAGTATGGCAAGTAATCAATATTTACTTCACCAGTATCAGGGGTGATAATATCATTTATACTCTTAGCTAAATACAACTGAGCAATAATCTTAGTTATTAGGGTAACTGCTTTATCTCTCTCAATTTTTTGATAGGATTGATTTTTTTCCAACCAAAATTTAGGTGTTTTACTAGATAGGTCATATAGTATCCCTATCTTAGATAAAACATGGATGTATGCCTTATTAATTGATGTTCCGTTACTTGAAAGCGTCAATAATTCATGGGGATGCTTGATGATTTGTTCAGTATCTTTACACTCTTCATTTACAAGACTACATAATTCTTTATTTGTAAGTTTTTTAACCAACACTTTATTTTTATTAAGGAATATTTTTAATTCACTGTCGTAATGAATGTTTTGCTTTAAAGCAAGCTGCTCTAAAATATTTTCTTTGTATTCAGTTAATTTCTGTTTTTGAACAGAGCTATTGAAAATAATTTCATAGTTTATTTCATCCAGAATTCGTGAGTTTATCTTACGGACGAGTTCATTTGCTGTTATGGATTTGTAGCTAATGAACTCGTCTTCTAAGATCTGTGATGCTTTAATATATCCATATTTGTCACCTTCTATAATTTCATCCCATTCAGAATAAAAACACTCATTTTCTTGCTGAGTTTTGCGCTTAAATCGCTCGATCAGCAAAGAGTCATTTAAACTTCCATCTATACCTCTCCAACTACTAAACTCATCGTGTAAGTACTTCCCATTTTCATCCATACAGTCAGTTCTAAATCTCTTATCTGAATTTGCATAGCCATCGTTATCGACAATGTAAGCCCATATATCTCCATCTTGTTCAACTTGAGTTAAGTTGTTTAATGGCTTAGAGCGCTTGGTAAAATAAATAGCGTATGTTTTTTCGTGTGTATAAGGGGCAAAAGCGTGTTTCGGCAAACTTACAATTTTGGTCAATTCACAATTAAGAAGAAACCACTCTCGTAAATCTGATAACGTTGTAGCTTCTAATACACCATCAGGAATGATAACCATTGCTTTACCTGTGGGTTTTAGCATATCAACTATTTTTACTAGAAAGTTTACTTCTAATCTCTGATTTCCAATAACTGGGAGAGCTTTTAATTCACCATCTACATATTGAGGGTAATTAACAGTGACCGTACCTTTACCATATGGTGGGTTAGTAATTATGTAATCAAAGGAGTTACTTTTAATTTCTGAATCTTGTAAAGTGTCCGCTTTACGTACGTCTGAAAAGCCATCCCCAGCTAGGTACATGTTTATTTTAGTTCGTGTAACATTCGATGTGTAAATATCATAGCCATGAAAGGAACTGCTTGATAAGTCAGAGAAGTCAATATCTTTAAACTTGTTGATTACTCTAGCTTCTGAAACTAAATGCTTATATAGCTCTGTTATAAAACCACCTGTACCACAGGCTGGATCACATACCTTTTGTGGAGCTATAGCTTTCAGGATGACTTTGCTTTCATCTTTTGGGTTTACTGTTGGCTTCAACTCCCCAATGAAGGAGTTAATATCAATTTCAAACAACTCTATCAGGGTTTTTATTATATGCCTTCTTGTAAAGAATTGACCAAAAGCTTTTTTAGTATTTTTATCCCCTAAAGATTCGTATACTTCACCAAATAGATCTATTTGAGAATGGTGCAGATCATGCAATCTGGAAATTTCTATGTAAATGTTTCTTAGGCATTTAAGCTCGTAGTCACTGGTGAATGTTTTTAAAGTCTTTTCGAAATTGAACGTTTCAATTTGCTCACTATCTTTAATTATGAATAAGTCTTTAAATTCATCTTTCTTTTTTTCTATAATTTTATTTACTGACTGGGTAAGCGCATCTCTTAAATCTTCGTCATCTGCACTGGAATTGTCTTTTGGGTTTTCTTTTGGATTTAGCTCTTCCCATAACTTAAAACCTCGTTCCCCTAATCCTCTATACTTCTCAAGAACAGATTTGAGACCTATGAAAGCTACAGTGAAATCAATAGTTTTTTGATTATCGTTCTGTAGGTCTGTATTTCTATATATGGTTTTGAGATTCCAGACTATATCTTGAATGTTAATTTCTTCTTGTATGTCTTCAACTTTGATTCCATGAACATCCTTATAGTTGTATATAATTTCAACAATTTTTTTAGACGGGAATTTTTCAAGTTCTTCTCCGTTAATAAAGAATGGAACCCATTTCAAAGAAGTATGATCTAAAACTTTAAGCTTCATTTTAGTTCCATTGAAGCCTATTATAATTCGGATATCTTCCCCTTTTTTATTTAACCCTTCCGCATAGAATTGAGCTTCATCAATAGCTTTTTCTATAGGTTCACTAGGTTCTTTATCTTCAATAACTACTCTTAATTGATCATTAATGAAGATTGCGCAATCCAACTTACCATTTCCACTGGTGTTTACTGACTTGCTTGGAATTTTTATATCTGAATTTCTCAACTTGGTAACTGCTAGTTCTACCTCATGGTTATCATAACCAAGGTCATTAAGAAGAATAGATAAAACGAGAGCATCAACATTTGCTTCATTAACATTTATATTTGCAATAAGCTTTAGAACATTTGGTGATAATTGATTAAATTCAGTTTCTGACAATAGCGCTAATTTATTCTCGAGTTTCATTTTCTTTCTTCTTCAGAATATTTTCTGGTGAAATGCTATCAAAAGAAAAAAAATAATGATATGTCCAAATGAATTCCCTTGGTGTGTTTGGCTAAAAAACATACTAAAGGATTAATTATCCTTTGCTAACTTAAATATCTTGTTATTTAAAACTTACGCTTAATAAAAGTTTGCATGTTTTTTACTAAAACTTTTGACAACAAAGCTAATACGCTTGGTAGTTAAATGGTGTAATCTAGAGCATTTGTAACTATAGAAAAGAAGGCAAACTCTGCCCGTTGTCCTACCTAAATTTTGACCGGATAGTTACCCTAAATGATTGCTAAAGGTCTTTCAGATGTCTGTATACAAGCGTAATAATTCCAAGTTTTACTATTGCGAAATTACCATCAATGGCAAAACAGTTATCCGCAGTACAAAAACTACAAAAAAATCGCTTGCCCTTCGGTTTGAAAGCCAACTTAGAGAGACGATGTACCGTCAGCATGTATTAGGTGATAGACCGACTATCACTTTAGCTGAAGCAATACAGGAATACGCAAGTAGTAAGAGAGGTTCGGTCAACCAACAAAATCTTGATACACAAATTAGAACGCTGAATGCTCAACTATCTCGTGTTTATTCACTCCAAGCGGATTTACATGGCTTAAATGGTGGCCACTTAACGAGGTTAGTATCGCTTAGACGCAAAGATGGAGTTACAGAAGGCACTATCAGGTTAATGCTTACCACTTTAAAAGGGGTTGTTAATTGGTCAAAATCAGCCGGTTATTTGCAACCAGAAAATCTTGTAATACCTAAACTACGTGTTAATAATCAACGAACTAGAACCTTGTCTAATCAGGAAGAAGTTCAGCTACTCGAACGATTGAAACTGAACAAAAATCCAGATGATTATGATCTGGTAGTTTTATTGCTGGATACTGCGGCTAGATTAAATGAAATCCAACAATTACATTGGGAATCTGTCGATTTAGAAACAGCTGAACTTCACTTGTGGCGAACTAAAACAAATACGGCATCTGTACTGAAACTTACAGAGCGTTCATTAAATATTTTAAAACGTCGATATGAATCAAGCTCCCAAAAAGAACTCGTATTCCCATCAAAAGCAGGGGGCTTACGCAGAACTACACCTAAATCTATTCAAAAGGTATATAAAGAGCTTGGTTTGGACGGATTTTGCACTCACTCCATTCGCCACACAACGGCTTCTAAATTAGTAAAGAATGGCATGAGTTTATTTGCAGTATCTAAACTTTTAGGACACTCAAATATTTCAATGTCACAGCGCTATTCTCACTTGGAGCAAAAGGCTGTAGCAAATCAAGCAGTTGAAATTCTCAATAACAATTAATAACTTAACTTGGCACTGAACACGGATAAAAGTTTCGCCGAGATCTGGTAAGCCCGTTGAACTCAAACATAAATAGCTATGAAGCTGTATGACTTGGTACGAGTCAATTTAATAGGATTTATGATTATGAGTATATTTAAAAGAAACGGTGTTGGTAACTACTACATCCAGTTTAATTTTAACGGAAAAACCTACTGTAAAAGTTCAAAAACATCAAATAAGCGTACAGCAGAACGTATGGAGCGAGAATGGCGCGATGAACTGCATAAGATTGACGAATTGGGAGAGCGACCAAGAATTACATTACGCGAAGCTCTGAATGGATACCTTGATGAAAAACAAGGTACAGGAAGCCAAAACTATGCATTTACCAACGTCAAAACAGTAACCGAGCGAGTTAATGTTGATGTTTATGTAGACCAGATTCGTGACTCAGATTTAACTAAATTTAAGGTGTCGCGTGAAAAGGAAGGTATAGCACCACAAACTATTAAACATAATTTTCAGGCCATTAGAAGTGCTGTAAATTGGGCTAAAGAGCATGGTTACAGTGTGAAAGAAGTATCGTTCCCTAAAATTAAGTTACCTAAGCATCGCTTACGTTACTTATCCCACGAAGAAGAAGCAAGGTTGCTTACCGAATTAGATCCTAAGCGTAAACGCCCGTTTCGCCCCGATTATGAGTACAGAACTGCGGAAGAAAACCGTCGATATCAAGATAATTACGATTTGGTTGTCTGCCTTCTTGATACTGGAGCGCGATACTCAGAAATTGCTGCTATTAAGTGGGATTCAATAAATATTAAAGAAAGTACATTGAACTTATGGCGACCAAAGGTCAGGAACGAATCTATTATCTACATGACAAACCGAGTTAAAGAAATTTTTAAACGTCGATTCGAAAATCGGTTGTCTGAAGAATTTGTATTTACGAACTCAAAAGGTCAACTAAGAGGTTATCAAGCCAAGGGTATTAGAGCTGCGATCAAACGTGCTGGCATTGAAAATTTTAAAATTCACGATTTGCGTCACACCTGTGCAAGTCGCTTGGTTCAAGCCGGGCTAAATTTGTATGAGGTAAAAGAAGTGCTAGGTCACACAGATATCAAGACAACGCAAATCTACGCCCACCTAGAACGAAAAGATATTACAGCCAAAGCACGTGATATTTTGGAACGATTACAACCAATTGGAGGTAACCATGTTGCTTAACGATGTTTTACATGAATCATCAGTTGGCTGGTGGAATAAAGCGCTGTATATACTTGATAAATTGTTTGGTTTTGAATCTGACGGTAATTCTAAACTGAAGCGGGTTAAACAAGTGTTCGATCAGAAATCGGGAGAACATGTTATTTACTTGGAATATCGTGTTAAAGCCTCAAATCAATCGCCGATTCAAACAACTTTAACTCGTAAACCCAAAGTGAAAGCTGACAAAAAGGCTAAGGGTTCAAAGTAACATTTGAACCCCATTACCCCAACAATATAAATGTCCATTTGCCAGACGAGTATTATCTGAAGCTTTACAGTACCAGCCAAGTAATACACCGTCCGTTCTTCTTGCTTCAATACGATTACCAACATCAGTAATTCGCCCGACCAGTTGACCACTTGGTAGTCGTATTTGCTTTTCTATCATCAGTTCCACCTCGCAAATTAATAAATTTATCTTCAGCAAGACTTGATTAATTTTCAACTGTTGCCTGATTTCCCGTACCTTGTAGATACTCAAATAAAAATTTATTGAAGACAGTTATGGTCAAAACAAAGAAAGACTTATCCGAAACCAAGATGGATAAAGCTACTCGAGTTTACTTAAAGATGATCCCCCAGGATAGCATCAGGCGGAAGGATATTATTGCTGCATTTATAAGTACCTGCGGTTTAACCCCAGCAGGAGCTTCAACGTATTACCAAAAGATCAAGAAGAAACAAGCCCACAGGAATTTTTAAGAATATGTTGGTTGTGTCCAACCAACAGGTGTACGTGAGTTGTTCCAACTCCCATCACCTGCTTATCTGGATTGCATACTTCATATACTCCACACAAAGCGAGTTTTAACTAAAATACGCAACTGCTAAAAAATTAATTAATAAAAAAGCAAAATACTGGAGTATATACAGTATATGGATTTAAGATCATGCAGCTGCTATTCATCCCGTATAAAATGCGATTATTGTAAATACCAGCGGATTTAATCAACTAAGCATTCTCGACGCCATCAAGTATAGGAGCCGTAACTTGTATTCCCTGCAACACATCATCGATCAAACCACTACCTTAGAGCAAATCAAGCAAGGTTTATCAACTAATCAACAAGATCACTTTATTTCCTTAATTGATGATGCATTAACCATCATCTTTGGAAATGAAGAGTCAGATATTGAAACCTTGGAAATACTGGTTGAGCAGTTGGAAAGCGTTAAAAACGTTGGTTTTGATGATGACCGAATGAATGACGAATACTACCAAACGGAAGCTATGGAGCTTGGTGGCTTAAGTTGCGGATTAAAGGCTTATATTGACACCAACCAACCTGTTATAGAAAGCACTCATTTAGCCATCTACGTATTAATCCAATGCATTGAAGTGCTAAACCTATCAGCTACCGACAACGCGCTGATACTTAATTTATACAAACAAGCAATAGAAGCTCTCACTATTGCTCGTTACGCTACTGCCTATCTAGACTTGTGTCACAATCACTATGTAGAAATACACCGCGACCGCCTTAAAAAAGAACATAACATTAGCTTAAGTAACCGAGTTAAAGCCCAAGCAAAACAACAGAAAGATTTAGCAAAGAGAGAAAAATATGCAGACAAAGTCTATGAAATAGCACTTAAGGTTTGGAGTATAGAAGCATATGTTCCAGTGGGGGCTTTGGCTGAAGAAATTAACAATCAAGTTTATGTCAATAGTGACGCAGCTAACAAAGGTTATTTAAAAATGGATGACAGCAAACTTAAACAGTATTTTAAAAACCAACCCGAAACACCGTCAACTGCAATATTGAAAGGTCCTCCCAGTAGCAAACGAACTCATAAACAATACGAAGGATTACATTTTATCGATTTCGTTCCGCGGCTTGTTAAAGAAAACTTAGTACCTCTAGATTAACACTTCATAAAAATAAGTATCCGAGCTGCCCACCTAACAATGGGCAGTCACACTACTTGTCATTTTTCAAATCTCTAAGATGTGTCCCTGTCGAAAGCAAACAACGTTATCTAAGGAGATACAAAATGACGACACAATCTACACTAAACACTGACCCTACCAACATTAACGCCGTAAGTAATTTCTTTGAGCAATCAGAAGCCGCTTATGAAGCTATGGTGTCAATTGTTGGCGAACCGCTACGTCAAATACTTGAACCATATTGGTTAACCGCTAACCCTGACACCAATAAGCTAAGGTTAAAGTTATTTTCCGCGCCCATTTCGCTAGAAATGACATTCTGGGAATGGATAGCATTAATCCTAGAGCCTCAGCTAAATGGCGAGTTTGAAGGGCTTCAGATCATCGATACTTACTTTCAAGGTCAGAAGTTGTATGACTTAAGCCACTTAGATTCTGCTGAGTTATCCAGCATTGTCCTGTGTTATCAGCTCGACGAAGACGGTGAGCGCATAGAAGGTGCTAACGATCTGGAAATCAGTGTTTACTGGCATAAAGATATGACGCAAACCAATGATGTGCTGTTAATCGAAAAGCTTTTTACCGACATGGTGAAGCGTGACTTTACGATTGAACATTTAGACCACTACCTAGCGTTAATTGGCAATCCAGACGAATAACGCTCCAGCGTACCGCTTAACAAACTTAACTCGTAATAAAAACCGCGCAGTTGCTCTGAAACCGAGTAAGGGACAGCTGCGCCTAAAAACCGCCGATTTCGGCAAATTTAACCGCTTAATTACGTTAATTGGGCACAAAGTCAACAAGAGGATAATCACCATGACTTTTAACAAAGCAAAACTAGTAGCTGCCATCGAAGCAGGTATCAACCAAGACGCCAACCAAGTTGAGGTTGAAGCTGCTACTACCGACATAATTAGCGACGAAAGGCCGCTAACCTTAGAGGAAGTCAAAGACCGTATGACAAGCTTCAACGACACTGAGCGACCTGTAAAAATTCGCAACGTCGAGTACTTCGAAGCCTTGTCGAAAAACAACAACCCCTACGTAAAAATACGTTGGCAGAGTATGTACCTTGATACTAAATCGTCCGAATGGCGAGATAAAAAAGGTGTCATTTTTGATGGTCAAGGCAAGTTGGTACACGACTACCTTGTAGAGTTTGGTATCAATGAAGAAGACACTTACATAGTCCGTAGTAAAAAGGTGAAGGGCAATGATGGCAGGGAATTCAGCCAATGGGTTAGCTTCTGTCATATTGATGCGTACGACGAGGTTGCGTAATGGTTCAGATAACGAAGCATACTCAGGAACGTCTGCACACTTTAAAGCGTGATGACACTGATAGCTTGTTAATTGCAAAACGAGAGTGTGCCAGAAAAGGCATTCCTTGGGACGAGGCGCTCGATTGCATACCTAAAGCGATTTATGATTCGTTATCTCCCGCTCAGCTAGCAATAGCTGAGTCGGGACTCGAATCCAGTGTTATATCTCCCGAGTTAAATAGCGACAACCCTATCTCGATGCACTATGCGGCGAGCTATTTTCTATCCAACTTCAAACAAAGCGAAGTCAATGGGCAACTAGTTACTTATGAAGTGATTTCAGAGCAAGATAAGACCTTGCAACCTATCTTAGAAAAGGAAATTGATAAAATACTTGCGTGTGAAATATCGACTCGTTGGTTACAGGAGTTAGGTGTTCCACTACCACCACGCAAAGCTAATGAATTGGTTAAGTATTGGCTCAATCATACCGAGTTAGTTGCCGAGCCAGTTATCATGGGATTGCCTGGTGATGATAATTGGTGTCTGCATCGCAGCAAATACTTTCCAGATCCAAACGTAGAATTCCCCACATGGCAGCGAATACTTGACAGAATGAGCGACCCAGTTGCTTTTGCTGCATGGCAGTACGGTGTCTACACTGGCAACTATCAAGGGCGACAAATGTTATGGATGCATGGCGAAAATGGCGAAGAAGGAAAATCGGCAATTGCCCGTATTATTGGGCAAGAACTCTATGGGCCCGCTCACAACGCCATATCCAACGCATCGATAAACTCGAATGAAAAGCGGTTTCTAAATAGTCATTTTGAACATGCCGCGTTAGTGATTTATCCCGATGCTAGCAACCGTAAGTGCTTGTCTAGTGAAGAATTTAAAACACTGGCAAGTGCAGGATCTGATCCTGTACTGATAGAGCGTAAAGGCAAGCAGGCTTACACGGCTTACTTAAATGCCAGAATGTGGATATGCTCAAATTTCTCACCAGAAGTCACTAGTGATAATTTCATGACCAGTCGTCTATTGTATATAAGCATTTCGCCTATGGTGGACGAAAAACCTGACCCAACAGTGAAGGAAAGGTTGAAGGCGGAGTTATCAGGCTTTTTAGCTTATGCAGAGCAATGTTACGAAGAACGTTGCCCTGACAACTACCGCATACAAACTGATACAGATAATGATATAAAAGCACTGACAGAGCAGTACTTTGAACACTTTGACATTATTTTCAGTAAACACTGGCAAGTAGACGAGCAATCAGAAGTTGCAGCTTCAATTATTAAAGAAAAATTGAAAGTAGAAGGACTACAAAGCAAGCCTCAGTATGATCAGTTTGTTGATTGGTTGGTTAATCGAAAAGGAGCAAGGTGGAAAAAGCGCTCTGAAGAGAATGGCCGTATTTTCTACGCAGGCATTGCGCCAGCCGAAGGTAGGCGGCTTAGCCTTGACGAAGTAATGACAATGGAGTCGTGATATGGATATCCTCTCCGTTTCTATCCGAAGCGATATAAGCAGCAATGGCTACCAGTTAGAATATTGCTGCGGTATATCACCAATGGTAAATCAGGTAAGTGTCTATTGCCGATCAGGTAGTGAGTTAGAGATAAGACTTACAAAATTACAGCTACAGCACCCTAAAGCTATATGGTTAACTTCTGATTTAACTGCTCTAGTCAAAACTGCATTAGAAACAGGCTTTCAGTTGACCCAAGTGCCTTTGATTGACTTAACCGCTGAAGCCAAAATGTTGATGCTAACGCATCCAAAGTATCAATCTGCAGACCTCAGTATAGAAAACGCGTATCACGTTTTTAATGTGAAATTGGAGACAAGCCACAGCCATAGACAAACAATCCTCTTTAAGCGAGTTTTAGACCTGTTAAATGCAACGCTACAGGATTTAATAAGAACTAATGCCATTATTCAACAAATGGTCATTCGAGGTGAGTATATAAAGGCCATCGTTAAACTGGATAAACAAGGGGCTGGCTTTCCAATAGATCAAGATAAACTCAATGACTGGTTCGTTAACCAAGCGGATACCATTGATAGAATTCAGCAGAAAGTAAATGATGTATATGGTGAGATTTATGTAACGACCTCTGACAATAAAGGCCGAAAACTGAGCCATGAGAGGCTAAAGCTATTAGCTAATATTAACAATATACCATGGCAAACGTGGGGCAATGGTAGTTATTTAAACTTAGATAAGAGCTACTTAAAAGAATTGGCAAATCACCACCCAGATTTAACCATGTTTTATCAGTCGATTACTTTCATCAACGCTATTAATTCAAGCGATTTAAGACAGCTAAGCAACGATGGGTATATCAAACCAAGCTTGTTTTTAATGAGTCAGAAAACAGGTCGTAACAGCCCTAAACCATCGGAAGGATACTTGTTAAATGCAGGGGCTTGGATACGCTCTCTTATCACTCCAAAACCTGACCACTGCGTTATTGCAATTGACTGGTGCCAACAAGAAATTGGTATTGCTGCGGTGTTATCGGGTGATCAGAAATTGATGCAGGCATACAACACAGTAGATGGCGATGTGTATATTGCTTTAGCAAAGCAAGCGGGTTTTGCTCCACCTAGTGCTACAAAATATACTCATCCTGAAGTACGACAAATATTTAAAACTGTACAAATCGGATTAGGGTATGGCAAAACAGTCTGGTCATTAGCAAAAGATATTAAAGCTATTTCAACCAACCTTTCGATGGCACAAGCTTATAACAAAGCACAGCAAATTCATGATTGGCATAAGGAAACATTCTCAGCCTACTGGCAATGGATAAACGCTGGCATCAACCGAGCCCGAGAGCAAAGATTCATGCAATCACAGGATGGTTGGACTTACTTTGTCGACGATAGGATAAAAGATACGCAACTTCTTAATTTTCCAATGCAATCCAATGGCGCAGCATTAATGCGCGTAGCTATCACAGAGTTAGCTAAGTACGATGACATTGACTTTATCTGCACACAGCATGATGCAATTTATGTTAATGTAACTGTTACGGAGCAATCGCAGGTAATAGATAAAATTCAGACGGCAATGGATTTTGCCTGCAATGAGTTATTTGACGGTAAACTTTTATTACGGACAGAAGTCAGTATTTACCATGAAAATAACCCGATAATACAATGTGGGGATATACCAGATATACTCCATCAAATTTAGATTTTTGATAAAAACCTGATTGTTTCTAGCCGTATTTTAAAAACTAAAGAACACTTGAGTATATCTGGTATTAAACCTGAATCAGTTGGTTCAAGGCTTCTCTTTACTGGGCACTACCGTGGGATCCGTACGCGGATATTCTTTGATATGAGCATTAGGTACTTACTGTGTCTTGTTAAAGAAATCAACGGATCTGGATATCCTTTCAGGTGAAATAAACTCTGCACCAAATTATTCGGGTTCAGGCTAAGCAGGTGGGCTTTCTATGAGCTTTTGAAGTTTTTTACTGCTTGCTCAATTTTTGAATGCAGCGAATTAAGTTGGTCGTCATCCAATAGCTCAATACCAGCAATGTTTTCCAAAATAAGACCAATATGCTCACTAATATCATCGTTAAGATTACCTGATTCAATCAACATTTCGGCTATCTGGTTGATCTGATTGTTCGTTAGCATGATGTCTCCTTATTGATACCATATAACCTTCCTGTGGTTTCGATTTTGAGACAACGATATTCTGGTGTTTTGTCGGATACCGACATGACTGTGTCGGTTAAGTGTATGAGACCGAGTAAGAAATAAAGTATGATTTGCTTATCATTATAATAATTCTAAAAACTTAACTTGATTATGGCGTTACTACAGACGGTTTTACTTTTTATATTCATCTATTCGGCATCATCAGCCGCGCAATTTTTACCGAACCCTAACTACACCAGCTATAACATTGAAGATGGTTTATCAAATAGTATGGTATACACCATTGCTCAAGATGGTGATGGTTACATGTGGTTTGGGACTGAGGATGGACTGAACCGTTTTGATGGCCAGAATTTCAAGGTATACCGCTATGATCCGACAGATGCAAATAGCTTGGTGGGAAATAGTATTAATCAAGTTTATCTGGCACCTGACAATTCGCTATGGATAGCTACCCATAATGGGATCAGCCAATACCATAAAGAGTCAGATAGTTTTACCAGCTATGATAGCTCAAAAGGTCTGTCTCACAACAATATTCAATCAGTACTGAAAGTAGGTAATGAGCTATGGTTAGGAACAGATAATGGGTTAAATGTAGTTAACATAACTACGCAAGAGGTATCGACTTTGCCTGTCAGTGATAATGGTAATGGAACCAATCATAAATCAATTCGTTCATTGGCAAGACAAAGTAATTATATTTGGATTGCGACTTGGGGTGGCGGTTTAAATCGATATGACCTTACGTTAAAACGCTTTGATTACTTTCGTCATGATTCGAATGATGATCGCAGCCTGAGTGCTGATACTGTATATACCGTATTTAATACGACTGAGGATGAAATTTGGCTTGGAACAGTTCAAGGTGGCTTAAGCCGATTTATCGCTAATTGTGAGTGCTTTGAACGATTAAATCCAAATCCAGACTATCAGCAATTGACTGTACCTAACTTGGCTGAGGGCGCAGATTCGCTGTGGATTGCAACCAATAATGGCCTGAGTCAATTTTCGTTCAAAACCCAAACGTTCAGCAATTACCCAATGCTTAAACCTTATGAGCTTGGCAATATCACCCGCGATGTTCGCTCAGTGTTTATAAGTCGTGATGGCACTATTTGGCTGGGCAGTTTTCAAGGTGGTGTGATAGCCATTCCGGCTAATGGTTTTGCAATTCAAACTTATCAGTATTCAGAACAGGCTCAAAATAGCCTTTTATCAGATGATATAAATTCATTGATGCTCAACAATGGTTATCTCTGGACTGGGGCTGTCGGTGGGCTATACCGCTACCCAATTTCAGATAATGGTAGGTTGGGTAAAGCTGAGTCGGTATTGGAAACCTTCACCTTAAAAATAGAACCATCTAAAGACGGCAGTTTTTGGTTGGCGACAAACAATGGCTTGTATCACCTTGATGCCGCATTGAATACAATCTCACACAATGACCATTCCAAATTAATACCTGATATTGCTGGGGAAGGCGCAGTTTTAGATGTAGTTGAAACTACACAAGGCCAGATCTTTGTGGCGAATTGGCGTGGAGGATTAACAACGCTGGTGGATGAAAGTCAGGGCGATTTTAAGCAAGTGGGTGTTAGTGGTGATGCACGAGGTATCAAAGCAAACGCCAATATTTATGCACTTGCAGAAGGCCAGAGCAACCAACTTTGGATTGGTACGATGGACGGAGTAAATCGTTATGATATTGAAAGTGATGTAATTCACCACTACCCACTACAATTAAGCGATAACCAGCCCCAAGTTACTGTGTACTATGTGTATATAGATGATGCAGAGCTATACCTTGGCACCAGCAACGGAGTTTATCAATATCAATCATCTTCAGATACGTTTAAGCACTATCCGTTACCGCTAAAAAGTCACTACATTCAGGCTATAACAAAGGAGTCGCAAAACATTTTTTGGTTATCGACGTTTAATGGTCTGTATCGTTGGAATAAATCAACGAATCAACTAAAAGCATTCTTTAAACGCGATGGGTTACAAAGTAGTGAGTTTAATACCAAAGGTGTTGCAACTGGAGTTGATGGAAGCCTTTATTTTTCAGGTATTGATGGTGTTTCAAAAATTATTCCAGAGCGATTACTACAAGGTGATTCTGCCGCTAGTTTGAGATGGATTTCACCCGATAGCAAAGCATTAGTTAGCGCTCCCCTTAGTTTAGAGTTCATGGCGTCAACAGACACGATTGCACTTGAGTACTTCGTTGATGATTTCTTTCAACCCAAACAACGTCAATTTAGGTATCGTTTAAATGAAGGTAAGTGGATTAATAATGGTAATGCTAGCAGTATTCAACTCAGTGGTTTAGCAAAAGGCTTGTATCGCATTGAACTCCAATATTCACACGATGGAATAGAATGGAATAATGCACAAAGTGACGTAAACATCTTGGTAAGCCCACCTTATTATCAGTCAGATATTGCACTAACCTTATATTTCTTATTATTGATATTCACAGGCTATGGTTATTATCGGTATCGAACAAGCTTTCTATTAAGGCAAAAAGCGCAACTTCAGAAAACAGTAGATGAAAAAACGGCTGAGCTAGCTTCTACGTTGGATCAAAAAAATCAGCTGTTTGCCAATATATCTCACGAGCTTAGAACTCCTATTACTTTAATCAATGCACCAATTGAACAATTAGCTCAACAACCTAATTTAACTGAGCAGCAGCAAAAGCTTATTCATTTGGCTAAGAATAATGGCAAGCGATTATTTAGCTTGGTTGAGCGGATATTACACCTTAGTAAAGTTGAACAAAAACAAAAGCACATAGAGCCTATAAATATTGATGACTTACTTATACGTTATGTGATTGCCTTTGAGCCTTTGATGCAGAAAAAAAAGATTGAATTACATCAACATCTTAATAGCAATGCAATCATAGAAGCAGATAAAGAAGATCTGGTTTCGATACTTGAAAACCTACTTTCCAACGCATTGAAATACACAAGTGCTGAAGGTTGGGTAAAACTCGATTCAACGTTGGTCGATGGTAAATATCAGCTCATTATTGAGAATCAACACTCAGGATTAGCAAATGAGCAAACAAAAAAAATATTCGATCGATTCGAACGATTAGGTCAACCCGATTCTGAACAAGGGTTTGGTTTGGGTTTATCGCTGGTACGAGATATATGTAGCCAAAACGGTTGGAAGATAACCTGCTTAAGTAAAACAGGTTCAGTCACTTTTAGTTTAACCATTAATGATTTTTGCATAGAAAGCAACCAAGAGTCTCCAGCTCAAAGGCAAATAATAGAGCTTGGTGCTGGTAAAGCAACATCTAGCAATCAAGAACAACAATCACTGCTGATTGTCGAAGACAATGATGAACTACGAGGTTTCTTGGTCGATTTACTATCAAGCGATTATAAAACATTCAATGCAGCTAATGGTTCAAAAGGGTTAGAGCTCGCCATTGAACACATTCCAGATTTGATAATCTCAGATGTCATGATGCCAGAAATGGATGGTTTCTCGTTAGTTAAAGCCTTTGCTGAGCATGATAATACCAGTCATATTCCTGCCATTTTATTAACAGCCAAAGCGGATGAAGAAAGCGAATTAAAAGGGCTCGAATTGGGGGCGGTGGACTACATAGCAAAACCTTTTGAAGCTCGGCAATTGCTCCTAAAAGTTAAAAATACACTGGAGCGCCAAAAGCTAAGATTTAAAACTCAGCAAAATCTAGATGACCCTATTGAAAGCATTGTTAGCGAACGCGATCAAAAATTCATTGAGCGTTTAAATCAGCTAGTCGAGAAGAACTATGCTGACAGTGAGTTCTGTGTTGAAAAGCTAGTTGATTCGTTTGCCATGAGTGAAAGGCAGTTACAACGAAAGCTAAAGGCACTATTCAACCAAACGCCAGCCGAGTACATTCGAAATTACCGATTGCTAAAAGCAAAGGAATTGTTAATTGAAGGCAAATCTATTTCGCTGACTTCTGATTTAGTTGGCTTTAATTCTTCCAGTTATTTTAGCCGAAGTTTTAAAACGGCTTTCGGGCAGTCGCCAAAAGAGTTTATAACTCAGTCACCTAAGTAAAATACATAGCTGATATTGTAAAAAAGTCGGCTATGTACACCTATCTGTCGGATTCGTTCACCTCCAATTGATTGAATTTACTTACCTTTATTGTTGTTTCCTTTTCACTAGAGTGAAGGGAAGCTTAATTAAAAATACAATCAAAGGATATGTAATGAGTTTAGGTTATTGCCCCGAATGTAATGCTGAAATTTCTTCCAGAGCAACACGATGCCCTAAGTGTGGTTATGCAGGAGAGCCAAATATTTTATCCAGATTATTTACTATTGCCGCTTTTTGTCTTGGTGCATACGGAATAGTTAATTGGTTAATGTTGCTATAGAAGGAATAAAGAAAATGTCAAAGACTTTAAAAATTGTGTTAGGTGAACTAAGTGTCGGAAAAAGAAAATCACTACGAGTCTATTAATTAAGCATTACTAAACAAGGAAAACTGTATGAATATTTTTAAATACTTATCAGTGGTATTTTTATTTTTTCTACAACCAGCTCATAGCACAAATTTAGCTAACTTCTTGGATAACGATGACGTCTATGCCTTATCGTTAACCCCTTCTTCCAAATTAAAAACGGCAATAACAGAAAACCTAGATGGCACCTATGATTATCAATGGGATAAATTTACGGTTTGTTACAGTCCTGCTCTTGGTGGTCAACCAGAGTTAGAGATGCTTGAAGAAAATCTAGAATGGTTTACAAAAGTAAAGCGAGTCCCTTTCTTCGATGAAAAGTTATACGCAAAAAATATAGAGCAAATTGCTAAAACTCTTGAAAAAATTAATGCAGAGAAAAAGGACGGCTCACTTCCAGAACAAAGTTCGCTTCCAGCACATAGAAATAGAAAAGTACTCGGGTGGATATCGTATAACCAAATGCTTTTAGAGCGAATATTCCAGATTCAAGACAATTTCACAGCCCAGACTAAAGGTGAAAATTTAACCCTTAATAACAAAGGGTATAGACAACTAGGTGTTGAGTTTGAGCAAAGCCATTTTTCATTTCCAAAATATTCGGACTTTGGATTAGAAGGAGTCAGAGGACTTTTTGGTAGAATAGGTTCTAAAAAATGTGACCGATTGTTATTTACAGGGAATGAGCTTGTCTTTTTAGTACTAAATGAAATGAAACGAGGTACAGATGGATTTGCAACGAAATACAGAACGTATGGCTCAGAACACTTACTTTATGGCTTCAAAAATTATGTTTCAGCCGACTCTTCATATCTTAATAAACATGACGTTTATTATAATAATTTTGATGCTTTGTTATCAGACGCCAATGTAATTTGGCAGTCCTCAGATATCTATAAGGCACAAAAAGTAAGTCCTTTGTCTTTAGAAAAGGTTTTAGTCGCTGAAACCGCATATTCATACTTTGATGAACTATCTCAAGATATAGATAAAAAAAATAGTGAATTGGCTGAGGTATACGAATCAGGTAATGGTTACTTTTTAGGGAAAAGAGATACGTACGGTGTCGATTATGAGTTTTGTAGTATCAAGTATATGAAAAATGAAGAAACTGGTTTTGCAGTTGCAAGCCAATTTTTTAGTGAACAACCAAAATCAAGCTACATTGCTAGGGATTTGAAATCTTTATTCAATCACGTAATTAAAGGAACAAAGAATTGCGGAATTATTTTAGCAAAGAACTCAGATCTAAAACTTCTCGAGCAACCATTTGAAAGAAAAAATATCGGACTCGAACTGCTACCTGTTTATAAAACCTTCAAAGAATACGAGATTGCAGATAAAAAAATCACAGAAGAGAAATTACAACGAAAATTGTGGGAGCAAGAGTTAGCTACACAGCAAAGGCAAGTTATGTGCGGTACGATTTTAAAATCATTGAAAGCGCAATGTGCTGAAAGTGGCGAGAATTGTCTACGTTGGCAATATGTCAAAGATAGTTGCAATTGATACTTCCCTTAGAGTTATACAATTTATTTGTATAATTTTAGCTCTTAATGCTTGTGGTTCGCTTCAGAGAAATAACTGTGGCATATCTAATGATCTTTATTCATCAGTAAGCCGATATCATCGTGGTCCAGTAAATGGTGGTTACGATGAAAATTTAGACGGCAAGGTTGATCATATCGAAGCATTTTCTAGCTGGGATTTTTCTCAGCTAGAACGTGTTTTACATTCTGGTATAGAGCATAAAGAGTACTTTTGGGTGAACATTGATACATGCTATCAATTTCACGTAACGGCTAGCGATTTTTATGAAAACAAAACGATGCCTGTACTGTATCAAACCTGCCGTGACTTTTCTTATTCGGTTTATTCTCCCAATAAAGAATTAATTGGCAACGATACTGGAACTGGATGCCGCCACTTCACTAATCAGAAATGGGAAATCATGTAATTGGTCGGTAATGTACAAGTAATTGTCGGTAATGTACAAGTAATTGTCGGTAGAGTGAACACTTAAAGTCATTTTATTTCATATGGTTAAGCCTCTGTTTTCTTTCTTGCCAACTGGTTAGAAGCTAACTGGGTATTAACCTTAAAAGGAAATAAAAATGATAAGATGTACGCACTCATTATCAGCTATTGCAATAGCACTAACCTCTGCTTTATCGCTCAATGCCAGCGCTACAAGTGAGCATGGTTACTTTCACGGCAATGAAGGCATTGCACACATAAAAAATGAGCTTTCCGTTCCGCTCCTTCCGGTGCCATTCACATCAAAATTCCCACAAAAGCTAGCTTTCGCGAAAGCGCAAGCAAAAACGATTTCGATGAATTCTGCATCAAGTGATCAAATTATTCCTGAAACTTGTGAGCCAAGTGAATTTGCTTCTTACTCGGGAAATGATTTTGTTGAATATGTATCTAATGCATATTTAAAACATGAAGTATCTGCTGGTTACGATTGTTTTCGTTCAATAGCGGTTACCTTTAAGGAGGCGGCTGCAGTTTTCAGTACGGAAAATGTCAACAATGTGGCTAATGCTATTGTTTCGGAATTGTCAGAAGATTCATATGTACCTGAGCGTATTTTCGGTAAGGTGTTCTTTTTGCGTGTTATGTATTTATATGCAGCCAACAACGACCTAACTCTTTCGACTGACGACTCAAATATCAAAGCAGCCTTCGATGATGTATTTGCTAACTTTGACGGTAATACAACAGATCGTACGCACCAACTGGTTATCGCTGAAACAATAAATCTTGCTGGTGGCTATTATGGCTACTTAATATTTAAGGGCTTAAATGGTGGTGATGAAAGAGCTGCTAAGTGGATCGATTTACTTCCAATTATGAAAAGCCGGTTAGACATCATTCGACCACTTTTCACCGCTCCTAATGAACAAGATCAATATGGTATATATCATGCGGCAAATACCATAATTAACGAGTTCAATCGCATGACTCGTTATTACATCGGAGAAGCAACATATGATGATGTCGAAATGCCGAGTATATTGGCGCAATACATTTACAACATAAATGTAGATGACCCAGTACCTTCTAATGCAATACACGCACTACTTGCTATGGCTGAGATTGGCATTACCAATGAGATTGTTGCAGCCGTTCAAGAAGTACTGGATGCAAAGGGTAAGTTTAGTCAGCCACATGTCGCATTATTGCGTTCAATATCAAATTCTGGCTTGGATTGCACAGTGTTTGAGCGTGATTCCCTTCTGTGCGTTACGGATGAATTAATAGAAGAAATGAGAGACTTTGCGTTACCGTCAGAGTTTACTTTTGGTGATATTACTTTCAAAACCAAATTGTCTGAAGAACGTGCTCGCCACATATATAACTCCCTGCAAGCCACTCGTTCATTGTTTTTCCGTAATACTGGCATCACTGACGCGGTACAAGATGACCCTAATGAAAAATCCACTTTTGTGATTTATGGATCGCCAGAAGATTATCAAACCTTCCAAGGTTACTTATATGGCTTAGATGCCAATAATGGTGGTATCTACATTGAACAAGACGGAACTTTATATACCTTTGATCGACCTGATACTGAGATGTTTGTTCTTGAAGAACTAGCCCGTCACGAATACGTACATTACTTAAACTCACGCTATTTAGTAAAAGGTATGTGGGGTGAGACTCAAATGTATGAAAATGATCGCTTCGTGTGGTTTGATGAAGGAATGGCTAATTACTTAGCTGGTGCAAAACAATATGGTGGAACTGATCCTCTTGCAACAATGATCGAAATGAAAAGTTGGCACCGTGAACGTTCTATTTCTGAGATTACAGCTACTTCTTACAGCGATGATTGGATGTACCCTTACAGTGCATTGTTGTTCAATTATTTGGATGAAACTGGAAGTGAATCAATAGTTGATATGGCTTCGGCTGTTGCGGCAGATGATGTTTTTGAATTTGATTCAATAGTTGCTTCATTGAGTAGTTTAGATAGTGGTTTTCAAACATACGTTAGTGAGTTAACAGCTGATGGATGGCAAGCTCCTTGGTATGAATACCAAACAGACGCATTATTGGAAGCTGATGGTGTAGTTGATATTCAAACTGTATTAACTGCATCAATGGGAGCTACAACTAGTTGCTCGGAATTAGACACGTCTAATTTTAAATGCACATTTACTATTGAAGCTAATGGTGCCAAAGCCAAGCAAATCAATATTGTTAATTCGGTGCTAGATACAGGCATTGAAGGTGCTTTATCTAATGGTTTGAATAACTTTGAAACTATGACTTGCCACCCGACTAAATTTAATACTGAAAACGTTGATGCTGAATGTATTGGTTTATTGCGCCCAGATAATATTGACTATGATGAAGGTGTAACTGATACCGACGGTGATGGTTATCCTGATGAACAAGATGCATTTCCTAATGATCCTACAGAATGGGCTGATACTGATGGTGACGGTCATGGGGACAATAGCGATGCATTCCCGAGTGATCCGACAGAGTGGGTAGATTCAGATTCTGATGGCACAGGAGATAATGCTGATGCATTCCCTAATGATGCAAGTGAAACCACAGATACCGATGGTGATGGCTACGGTGATAATTCAGATGTATTTCCAAATGATTCAACTGAATGGATAGATTCAGATTCTGATGGTACTGGCGATAATGCCGATGCGTTCCCTAATGATGCAAGTGAAACCACAGATACTGATGGTGATGACTACGGGGACAATTCAGATGTATTTCCAAATGATTCAACAGAATGGATAGATTCAGATTCTGATGGTACAGGAGATAATGCTGATGCATTCCCTAATGATGCAAGTGAAAGCACAGATACCGATGGTGATGGCTACGGTGATAACTCTGACGCTTACCCAAATGATGCCTCAAAGTGGCAGAAAGAAACAACTCAACCTATTGCAGATACACCCAAAAGCAGCAGTGGTGGTAGCTTTGGCTTTATTTCCGCACTTCTTATGATTGGTATGGCGATCTTAAGAAGAAATAAACATTCTTAGTTTCCATCAGTTAAATACCTATGCCAGCAATATGCTGGCATTTTTTTTATATGTCCCGTTGCTAATATTTGGAAAATGACTGGATGGTTATAGGGTCTTAAATAACCAACAGGTGAAGTAATGAGTCAATCAACACTAGCAAAACTGAAATGTACTGCCCGTCCGACTATTCCAGCTATCGAGCCTATTCAAGTTAAACGCGAAAAATTGATTGCCCGATTAAACGAACAACGTGCTATGGCTGCTTGCTTATTGGAAAATGAGGTGTATACCGCTTATAAAGAGGTTTGGATAACCGATGGTATTACCGGAGAGAAGAAACGAGTAAAGCAACCTAAGAAGCTAAGACAGTGGTTCTATCAAGTGAATGATACTTGGTTCTTTGAAATAAAGTATGGCAACAAGTCATTGGAATTACAGAAAGGCAAAGTTGCGATTGAAGTGGGTAAGCAAGAAAATTTACTGACAACAATCGACACCTTAATTCAGGCTGTTGAAATAGGAGAGTTAGATGTTCAGCTAAAAGCCGTTACTGGACCAAGAAAAGCAAAGGTCTAAGTGTGGCTATATTACGTGAAATAAGCTGTGTCTATACCTTTAGGGAAGTAGATGATGACATTTTGAATGTAACACTTGATAGTCCAGAGAAGGTTTATCAAGTGTTTAAGCATTTGAAACATGAAACCAAAGAGCGTTTTATCGTGGTGAACTTGAACAGCCAGCATCAAATTATCAATTATGAAGTTATAGCGATTGGCACGGTAAATCAGATATCACTTCGTCCGGCTGAAGTATTGAGAACAGCCATTTTAATTAACGCACCAGCTATTATTCTAATTCATAACCATCCATCAGGTGATCCAAAACCAAGTCAGCAAGATTTTCATTTTACCGAACAAATTAAACAAGCCGCAAAGATGTTCAGTATCGATGTGCTTGACCATGTTGTTATTGGATATGAGCGTTTTGATAGAGCTGTCAGAGATTAAGCCCTGTTAAAATCAGGGTTTCAACCAAATTCATAGTTACCAAAAAATTACACGAATTTCGTTACTAGGGGCGATCCCCAATCAAACGTGGCTACTTTTTAAAATGAAATTTAGGGAAAATAGAGATGGTCCTAGTTGACCTTGGTCGGGATTGGCGACTTATCTGGTAAAACAGAAAATAGTGAGAAGTTATTCACCATCTAGCCCACGTATTTAGTGGAGATGGTGGCCCCACCCTGACTTGAACAGGGGACCTGCCGATTATGAGTCGGATGCTCTAACCAACTGAGCTATGGGGCCACATTTTTAAAGCTTGGACTTGCTTTTCTACTCTTACCACTTAAGCCCGCTCATTATGAGTCGTGTGCTCTAACCAACTGAGCTAAGGGGCCAATGTATTAGCGAAAGCTAAATTTTTGATGCGTTTAGCCGGTTTAACTGACTAAAGCGGGATGCAGTATAAAAAGTTTTTGTAACCTTGTCACTAGCAAAACCCTTTATTTTAACAATCACTAATTCAATTGCTCAAATAGTAAACTTTTTGTTTTTACAACAACCTTAAAGCATGCCGATTAGTTTCTAGCTTCCGACATTGTTCTAGATCAAATAGCTAGATCAGTAAACTCGTTAAAATAGCCGCTCAATCAATTGCGGAGTGCTGACTGTGATAAATTTACCAAGCTGGGATCAATCTCTGATCAACAAGTACAATATTTCTGGGCCTCGATATACATCTTACCCAACGGCATTGTCTTTAGCAGATGGTTATAATCAACAAGATATGATTAACGCGATTGCAGCGTCGAAAAGCCGTTCTTTATCGCTGTATATCCATATCCCTTTTTGCAGTCAGCTTTGTTATTACTGTGGCTGTAACAAGGTGATCACACGTCATCAATCCAAAGCCGATTTATACCTAGATAATTTAGCGCTTGAGATTGCTGAGCAAGCAACGCTTTTTGCTGATTATAAAGTTGAGCAACTGCATTTAGGAGGTGGTACGCCAACTTTTTTATCGGCAGAACAAATGAGCCGCTTAATGACGTTAGTTGAACAGCACTTTAATTTTGCTGATGATGCCGAGCGTGGTATTGAGATTGACCCTCGTTCTTTAGCTGATGGCATGCTAGTTCACCTACGTAAGCTTGACTTCAATCGTGTCTCGTTTGGAATTCAAGATTTCAATGATGATGTGCAACTGGCAGTTAATCGTCCACAAAGCGTGCAATCTGTAAAAGGCTTGATTAGTGAAGCTCGTGAGCTTGGCTTTAAATCTATTAATGCCGATATGATTTACGGTTTACCTTTGCAAACGCCTGAGAGCTTCAAAGAGACGATTGCACAGCTTATTGAACTAAACCCCGATCGCGTTTCGGTATTTAACTATGCTCACTTACCAGATAGGTTCGCAGCACAGCGCAAGATTAAAGACGCTGACTTACCATCTGCTGGCGATAAGCTCACTATGTTCAAAAATACACTTGAGCAGATGTTAGCGGCGGGTTATCAGTTTATCGGTATGGACCACTTTGCCCGTAAAGACAATGAACTGGCAATTGCGCAAAACGCAGGTCAATTACATCGTAATTTCCAAGGTTACACAACGCATGGACAGTGTGACTTATTAGGTTTAGGCGTGTCGTCTATTTCGCAAATTGGCAATGCTATTTTACAAAACGAAAAAGAGTTAAAGCACTATTACAAAGCTGTGCAAGAAGGGTTTGGCAGTGCAGTATGTAAAGGTGTCGCTCTAACTGATGACGATACTTTACGTGCCGCAGTAATCAAACAATTGATCTGCCAGTTTGAGCTTGATATTCCAGCAATCGAAGAACAATTTAATATCAACTTCGCTAGCTACTTCTGTGAGGCACTAAAAGCACTCGACCCACTGCTTGCTGATGGCTTGGTGACTGTTAGCCAAGATAAGATCACAGTAACAGCCCGCGGTAATTTATTTATTCGTATTATTTGTATGTGCTTTGATGCGCACCTACAACAACAAATCAAGCAAACTCGTTTCTCACGAGTTATCTAGCCCAACAAAAAGCAGAGCCTAGGCTCTGCTTTTTATTTTGCTTAAATCACAACTTCTGCTTAATTGAATACTACGTTTTCGCTGCCTGGCGCGGCTTTAAACTCTTCAATTATGCGGGCGCAATCTGCTTTAATCTCATCGCTATGCTGCTCTTCAGCACGCCAGCGAACGGTGTCCATTTTGAAAACCTCTTTTTTAGAGTATTTCTTTCGAGCATCGTGCGTTGGCATATCTTTTACGACTTCGTACATTTTAAAGATGCCGGGGTAACGCTCACTTAACTCAAACTCTTCTGCAAAGCTGTATTGAGAGATCAGCACCCAAATGCGTAAGCAGCCTTCAGAGAACTCACATTGCTCTTCATTCATTGCACGGGCAATTAAATGAATGCTATCGGCTAACTTTGCATTACGTTTTGCTTTTGATGCTGCAAGCTTTTGCTCATGTTCAGCTTGCTTCTTGGCGATAAGCTTATTTTGCTCTTTTAGTTTATAAAGAAGTTGTCCTGCATAAAACGCAAGCCCTGCGATAATTGCCGCACCAATTACTATGGCAATAATCAAGGTTGTGCTCATCGCTCATCCTCATCTTCGTCATCAAACCATTCGTTGGCTAAGTCATCTGATAAGTACTTATCGAAGTCAGACTCACCTTCATCGAATGAATCATCTTCAAAGTCATCTTCGTACTCGTCTTCATCTTCAATACCTAATAGCTCGCATAAAGCCTGATGACGAGCAATACGACTATTAAAGTACTTAGCATCTTTACCAGTTAATAACTCGCCACGCTCATGACGTTCAACCAACTTCAGTAGACGCTCGTCATTTTCTAGCGCTTCTAACTCTTGCTCTGGCGTTAATTCAGGCTCAGCCACTTTTTTAAGCTCAACCATTGGTTTCAAGTTGCGTTTCATTTCAACTTTCGGCTCGGCCTTAGGGGCAACTAAAGAAATAGGCTTTTTACTACCAACACGCTTATCTTTCGGTTGATTGTTCGCTGCTGCGTTTTCTGCGCTTAGTGCATCAGGTGCATTTCGAGACCCTGGTTTAGCGCCTTTGGTCTTTTTAACTCGCTGCTCTTTTAACGCGCGCATTTCTTTAAGCTTTTCTTTGCTTAAACGTACAGGACCATTTGATGGAATTTTACGCGACTTTTTCTTTCTACTCATATCTTGATCATCTCACTTAAGAGGTTGTGTACAACGCCTTTGTGGCATTGTAATGCTGGCATAACCAGAAGAATTCGATGTGCGGATGTGGTTGGTCAACTTGACGAACTGCGCACTTTTTATACTTTTAGTACAAACGGTGGCTATTGTAACAGGACAAATAAAAAGGCGGTAGAGAAAACATCTCTACCGCCTACTAATCTGAGCGCCAATTATCTGGACACTTCTCCCTTCGACTTTTTAGTCTTTATTATTTTTATTATTATTGTTTATCCATTTTGTTATTTTTTTAACCTTCCGTGTAGCATTCCATTTTGTTTTTATTATTAAACTTCCATGAGCTTTTATTATTCTCGGTCAATCCTGACGCTTTTTTGTTATTTCCTTTAGGACACCTAACCAGTGTCAACCCCTAAAGACTTGCCGCAATCACTTTCCTTATTACATTGTCCATGTTGTTTTTGATGTCTCAGCGACAGTGGTTAATTTACTCATTAATAATTTTGTTACAACTAATTTATATAATTTTTCTTACAGATAAGATATTGCAACAAGTGCAATCCATTCAATAACAAAGAGTTATGCTAAAAATAGAAATAAAAATAGGATTTAGCTTACAGCTCACTATGGACAATGTCTCACACGAGAGTAGGAGATTTCGACATGTGTTAAATACAAAAAAAGCAGCTTGCGCTGCTTTTTTCACACTAATCACATATTAATACGGAGTATTTCTATCCGCAATCAGACTTTAGTGTAAGCCACCTAAGTATTTTGAAAGTACTTCGATGTCTTTATCTGTTAGCTTTTTAGCGATATCTTGCATCATACCGTTTAAGTCGTTATTACGCGTACCATCACGGAACTTTTCAAGTTGTGACTTGATGTATTCTGGATGTTGGAACGAAACTTTCGGAAATTTTGCTAGTGATGTACCGTTGCCACGTGGACCGTGACACGCAGCACATGCTGGAATACCGCGCTCAGCATCACCGGCTTTATAAAGCTGTTGACCCACTTCCACTACATCTTTAGGTGTTGTACCTTCAGACATATTTAAAGAAGAGAAGTAAGCAGCTAGGTCTTTCATGTCTTGATCGCTAAGCGGCATAGCCATACCACTCATTACTGGATCCATACGACCTTCTTTGCCTCCAGATGTCATACCTAATTTAAACTCTTGTAATTGTTTATAGATATAATCTGCGTGTTGGCCTGCAATTTTAGGGTAGATATTAACCGGTGCATTACCGTCTGGGCCGTGACAAGCCGCACACGTTGCCGATTTCTCTTTACCTGCGTTTACATCGCCATCAAATGCTGTTGCGTTGCTTGCTGACAACGTACCAAGCAATATAGTTAAAGATAGTGCTATTTTTTTCATGGTGAATTCTCTGTTTCCGACCCTGTATCATCTACAATATGGATGTTGTGATTTCTATATTCTACACGATAATAAATTCTCTGGCACGTTTTCTGCCCACATTAAGCTCATAATTTATAGGGATTTGACTTAGATTAAGTTTCTACTTAGTAATTTTCCTAATTTAAAGCCAATTTAGCACGCTTAAATACGCTTTTGAATGCTGCTTTAATAGTATAAAATACGTGCCTTAAGTGGAAATTAGCCACTGCTTGTTATTTTTTATAAAAGACTAGGAGAGCCTGTGCTCAAATCTCGTATCAAATACAACACTGCGTCCTTTGTTACCAGCGCACCTGATATCTCACGCTTACCTGCTGATACGGGGATTGAAGTCGCGTTTGCTGGTCGCTCTAATGCTGGTAAATCAAGTGCTCTAAACACTTTGACTGATCAAAAGTTAGCTCGAACTTCTAAAACACCAGGTCGTACTCAGCTGATCAATACCTTTGAACTTGATGCCGATAAACGCCTTATCGACTTACCGGGTTACGGTTTCGCTAAAGTACCTATCGAAATGAAGAAAAAATGGCAAAAGTCGCTAGGTGAATACTTACAAAAGCGTCAAAGCTTAAAAGGTATCGTTGTTTTAATGGATATTCGCCACCCGTTAAAAGATTTAGACCGTGACTTAATCGACTGGGCCGTTGGTAGTGAAATTCCAGTGCTGGCACTATTAACGAAAGCCGACAAACTCAAACAAGGCGCACGTAAAGCGCAAGTTTTACAAGTTCGCCGTGAGTTAAGTAGCTTAGATGGTGATATTACAGTTCATGCCTTCTCTTCATTAAAAGGCACAGGCTTACCTGAAGTTGCTAAAAAGCTCGATGAGTGGTTTTTAGGACCAATTGAAGTTGAAGCACCTGAGTCTGACGAACAACCAGAAGCTTAATCGCTTAGGCCAAGTAATAACGCTTGGCTAATGATTCTAAGTAATAGCCCTGCTCGTCTGAGCAGGCTATTTCGGCCCACTGATAATAAACATTTCTCGATACCCGCGCAGCCAAGCCATGTGCTAATTGAAGATAAGGCACGCTGACACCTTCAAATTCACGTAATACCAATGGTTGCTTTGCTGATACGAGCCATGCACGCTGCAAATTATCGACACAACAAAGCGCAGGACCTTGCTCTGTGTCTTCAAAACGCCAATCAATAATAACAAAAGGCACATCATCGACTGTAATGGCCATTTTCTCGACCGGCGTTTTTAAAAAATAAGTATCAACTTCTTTGCAAAGAACTGAGGCAAAGAGCTTAATCATTGCCTCGCGTTTTATTTCACTGCCGGCATAAAACCACCGCCCTTGCGCATCAATCGTCATTGGCAATTGCCCACAATTTTGTGGCTGCCATTGATCAAAGGGTTTATCGGGAGCCTGAAGAGCGGCTTCTAATTCGGCAAGTGATTGCATTATTTATCTTTATCAAGCGTCAAAGAGAATGTCACAGGTATAGCTGTTGCAATAGATGGTAGACCTGCAAGCTTTTGCAGTTCGCTAATACCTTCTGTTACTTTGAAATCACTCGCATTAATAATAACGGGTGTAAAAGATGATACGGTTACATCGCCTTTCGGTGACATATTAGCAAGCACATCAATTGTTAGGTCTTTTTTATTACCATGAAAGTCTAACTCAGCCTTTAAACCTTTAAGTACATGTTGGCCAGGCTCAAGTTTTAACAATGTTTTGCTTAAATCAGCAGTTAACACAGCATTAGGAAATTTAGCCGTTTCAAATAATAGCTTAGTCATGCGCTCATTGCGGATAGGGATCAGTGTTTCAACCGATGCCAGGTCGATCATCAACTTAAATTGACCTTGCTCATCTAGTGTTCCAGATACTTTTTTGAAATGATGCGCTTCTGCAACTGAGTTCTTTTTGATAGACACAAAGCTCACGTTGCTTTGCTCATTATTAACTTGCCAGTTTGCGCTGGCTAAAGGGGCAACTAAAATACTCGATAATGAAAAGGCAGCAATTGCCATAGATTTAAACATAACGCATTCCTTCGAAAAGTAAATAAGAATCACTTTGATGGTATCACTTGCGTTGATTTGTGCAATGAATTGTATGATAAGAGAAAGAAAAAGCGACTCACTCAACAAGGAGTGAGTCGTTATAGCAAACTGGGGAGAAGCTATCAATACGTTGCATCCTTTCAGATGCATCATCAACAGGATGTCCTACAGGATGAGGACGGCGCGGACTTTAGCAAATACCAGATTAAAAATAAATTGCACAACCGCAGAAACAACACAAATTGATAAAGATATAACGAAACACTAAAACCATCTTTTCTTGTTTACCTTAAATTAACATTACAGCGAGCCGTAATTTAGGGTAAAGTGAATTTAAAGCACGCTAAAATCAGACTTTTTTAAGGCTTGTTAGTGATAAAAATTGCAGTAGAAGAGTAAAAGGTATGAAGAAAATCCCCCTATTTTTATTTGTTACCTTACTTTTTTTCATGAATCCTTGCTGTCATGCAAAAAAAACAACGACACAATATCCTGTTGTTTTAGTTCACGGGCTAATGGGTTTTGATAATTTACTCGGCCTCGATTATTTTTATAATGTTGCAACCAGTCTCAACCAAGATGGTACCTTGGTGTTCACACCAGCGGTCTCTGCTATAAATAGCTCTGAGATACGAGGCGAACAATTACTCACTCAAGTCGAAACAATTTTAGCACTGACTGGCGCCAAAAAAGTAAACTTGATTGGCCACAGTCAAGGAGCGCAAACTGTGCGCTACGTTGCATCAACTAGACCTGATCTTATTGCCTCCGTAACCAGTATCGGAGGGGCAAATTATGGTAGTGAAATTATTGATCTTATTAATCAAAAACTGCCAGCAAACTCTCAAGCACAACATGCAGCCCAGTTAATATTTGATGCGCTTGGTGGTGTTATTTCACTACTATCAGGTAACAGTGAATTACCACAAAACACACTTGGTGCATTAAATAGCTTAAGTACTCAGGGTGCGAACACATTTAATCAAAAATACCCTGAAGGCTTACCGGTAAATAAATGCGAGCAAGGTCAGATAGTTGCCGAAAATGGTGTGTACTATTTTTCGTGGAGTGGTACAGCAGCACTCACTAATATACTGGATCTAACTGATTTGCCCATGCTACTTGGCTCATTACTCATTTTAGGAAAAGATGATGGCCTTATATCACGCTGTAGTAGTCATTTAGGCCAGGTAATTAAAGATAATTATGAAATGAACCACTTAGATGAGATTAATCAGTTTATTGGTTTACACAATTTTCGTGAAGTTGACCCTATTGAGCTTTATCGCCAACACGTAAAGAGATTGCGGGAGTTGGGGTTATAGTTAAAGAGTAATGATTTATTTTTGGCTAAATCGGGTCGCACGAAGCGATGCTCTATATACAGAAGCGATCAGCTTTCAGCGGTCAGACGCGCGAAACAAGTTTCACGCCGACTTGTAGCAGCGGCTTTATGCCGCGACCCTTACATTGGAAGCTAGATTCGAGATAAAAGGCGATATAACGGTCAAGCAAATCGCTAACTTTTAGTCTGAAAGCTGACGGCTGATAGCTGACAGCTCTCATTTATTACGACTATTAGTGAGCTTGCTGCCAGTTGTCACCACTGTCGGCTTCAACAATCAATGGCACATCGAGAGTAGCAGCTTCTGACATTAACTTACAAATTTCAGCTTTATACTCATCAACACACTCTTCTTTAATTTCAAAAACTAATTCATCGTGCACTTGCATTAGAAGCTTCACTGAACCTTCAGCTTGTGCATTCACCCATTGATGAACTTTAAGCATCGCTTTTTTGATAATATCTGCGGCCGTACCTTGCATGGGTGCATTGATAGCAGCACGTTCTGCAGCTTTACGACGAGCACCGTTACGTGCATTGATTTCTGGTAAATGTAAGCGACGACCAAAAATCGTCTCTACATAACCTTTCTCTGCTGCTTTTTCACGAGTTGTTTCCATGTACTCAAGTACGCCTGGGAAACGCTCAAAATATTTATCAATATAATGTTGTGCTTCATGGCGTGGCACATCTAATTGACGTGATAAACCAAATGCCGACATGCCATAAATTAAGCCAAAGTTAACCGCTTTTGCTTTACGGCGCATATCGCTGGTAACCTCTTCAAGACTTACCCCGAAAACTTCTGCTGCTGTTGCACTATGAACATCTAAGCCATTTGCAAATGCAGTGAGTAGGCCTTTATCTTGTGATAAATGCGCCATGATACGTAATTCAATTTGGCTGTAGTCGGCCGCCACAATTTTATGGCTAGGAGCAGCAATAAAGGCTTCACGAATACGACGTCCCTCTTCTGAACGAATTGGAATATTCTGTAAGTTAGGATCAGTTGAGCTTAAACGCCCTGTTGCTGTTACTGCTTGATGATACGAAGTATGCACTCGCTTAGTGCGCTCATTAACCATTAGCGGTAGTTTATCTGTGTACGTTGATTTCAGTTTTGACAAACCACGATGCTCAATAATCACCTTAGGTAATGGGTAATCATGAGCTAATTCTTGCAGCACTTCTTCTGCAGTTGAAGGTGCACCCTTTGGTGTTTTCTTGATAACAGGAAGCTCTAACTTTTCAAACAAAATCGCTTGTAGCTGCTTAGGCGAGCCTAAGTTAAATTTTTCACCTGCAATATCATAGGCTTCTTGCTCAAGTTCTAATAAGCGTTCACCCAAACGTTGGCTATGAGCTGCCAGCATGTTGCTATCAATTGCAACACCTGTACGTTCAATATCAGAAAGCACAGAAACGAGAGGTAATTCTATGTCTTCAAATACCGACTTTAGCTGATTATCTGCATCAATTTTTGGCCATAAAACTTGGTGAAGACGAAGTGTTATATCTGCATCTTCAGCGGCATACGGTGCCGCTTTTTCAAGCTCAATTTGGTTAAATGTTAACTGCTTTTTACCTTTGCCAGCGATATCTTCGAAGCTAATATTTTTGTGGCCTAAGTATTTAAGTGCCAGTGAGTCCATATCATGACGGCTACCTACACTATTAAATACATACGACTCCAGCATAGTGTCATACTTAATGCCTTTTAGCTCGTAGCCAGCATTCGCTAACACACTTTTATCGTATTTTAAGTTTTGTCCAACTTTCGCTTTGTTTTCGTCAGCTAAGATTGGGCCAATTTTTGCCATTACAGTTTCTAAACTTAATTGATCTGGCGCATCTGGATAATCATGTGCTACCGGTAAATACGCTGCTTCTCCTGCTTTAACCGCAAAGCTCATACCGACCAATTGCGCTTGCATATAATCGAGGCTGGTTGTTTCAGTATCAAAAGCAAAAAGTTCGGCATCATTTAACTGCGTCACTAAGGTATCAAGCTGTTCTTCAGTTAAAATTGTTTCATAATGCGCATCAGCAACTTTTGGTAATTCGTTAGCTTCTGTTGGTACATCTAAATGAGTGTCAGCATCTTTAGGGTTATCAAGTAGTTCAGCTAACCAGCGGCGGAACTCACACTCACCATAGAGTGCGATAAGTTCGTCACGATTAGGTTCTTGCAGCTTAAAGCTTTCTAGATCCGACTCAACGTCAACATCACACTTAATTGTTGCTAATTCATAGCTAAGTGGCAGATGATCAAGTGCTGCAGCAAGCTTTTCACCAATTTTGCCTTTAATTTCACCAGCATGATCAATTACACCTTGCAATGATCCATATTTTTGCAGCCATTTCACCGCTGTTTTTGGACCACAGCCATCAACACCTGGAATGTTATCTACTTTGTCGCCCATCAAGGCAAGATAATCAATGATCAGCTCAGGGCCAACACCAAACTTCTCAACCACAGTGTCTGGATCTGAAATGCTATCAGTCATCGTATTAATAAGCGTGACATGCTCATTAACAAGCTGCGCCATATCTTTATCGCCGGTAGAGATCAGTACATGACGTTGCTGCTCTGAAGCAATACGCGCAAACGTACCAATGACATCATCAGCCTCAACACCTTCAATACTAATAAGCGGAAAACCCATTGCTTTAATAATGTTATGCAATGGTGCGATCTGAGTGCGTAAGTCATCCGGCATTGGTGGGCGATTAGCTTTATATTCGCTATACATGTCATTTCTGAAGGTTTTACCTTTGGCATCAAATACCACCACCATGTGTGATGGATCATATTGCTTGATCAAACTCTTAAGCATATTAACTACGCCATAGATTGCGCCTGTCGCTTCACCTTTTGAGTTAGTAAGGTGTGGTGGCGAATGATATGCACGGAATAAATAAGAAGAACCATCAACAAGAATAAGTGGATTTTCAGGGATCTGAGCCATGGTGAAATTGGATCCTAATTGAATAACATTAAATTGTTTGTAAGCATGCCATAAGGCCATCAAGAAAACGACTGTGAATTATTAACCAATAGAGGTTTATTAAAGAGCAAGCTGTGGATAACTTTGTAGATAACAGACAGAGTTAATTCTCCCAAAATGAAAAAACATTTAGGAAATTTTAGTAAGTTCATGTTTTGATTTAAAAAAGATATTACGACGTTCTTTTTTTATTATTTTAGTCCGATGTGGAAAACGGTTTTAGTAGCGATAACCTTTTGCTTATTCGATACCGAATTAACATCCCTTTTCATAACCGGGGGAGTATTCTAGCATAATGGATCAAAGATCATAGCGATCCTTTATACTTTTTTTTTCGTTAGTAATTTATAAAAAGGCATAAACAGCTATTCATAACGCTTTGCGAGTTATCGAGCTACAAAAATTTTTTATTTTGTCGGCTGACTCGTATCCTTGTTAAACTAAAGCTAATCGCATTAAGGAGAGTTCAAAAATGAAAAAAGTGGCAGTTATTTTAGCAGGTTGCGGCGTTTACGACGGCGCAGAGATCAATGAGTCAGTATTAACTTTATTACATATAGCCAAAGCAGGCGCGAGCTATGAGTGCTTCGCACCTGATATTGAACAAATGCATACCATTAATCACCTAACAGGTGAAGAAATGGCACCTAACCGTAATGTGTTAGTTGAAGCTGCTCGCATTGCACGTGGTGAAATTAAAGCCCTTACAGAGCTAAATGTAAATGAATTCGACGCTTTGATTGTACCAGGTGGTTTTGGTGCCGCGAAAAACTTATCAGATTTTGCAGTCAAGGGCGTAGATGCCCAAGTTCAAAGTGATGTACTTACAACTGCGAAAGCCTTTGTCGAGGCCAATAAAGCGGCTGGGTATATTTGCATTGCCCCTGCGATGCTTCCACTTATATATGGCAAGGGTGTCAAAACCACCATTGGTAACGACGCTGATACAGCAGCAGCTATCGAGCAGCTTGGCGGTGCACATCAGAACTGTGCAGTTAATGAGATCGTTGTTGATCAGCAGCATAAAGTGGTCACAACCCCTGCTTATATGTTGGCACAAAGCATTTTAGATGCTGACGCAGGTATCGAAAAATTAGTAAAAAAAGTATTAGAACTCGCTTAATAATCGGGCAAATAGCCAGCATCTAATGCAGGCTTTTCTTGCGCTAACGCAAAAAATGAAGGTTTTTCTATAGAAAAAGCCTTTTAGATCATTTTATAAATTGTGGCTTAGCGTTATAATCGTTCTAATTTCCGTCAGATATCGTGATTGATCACGTTCAAATCGAAGTGAGCAAGGCAAAATGAAAAAACTATCAGCTGCATTATTACTGCTAGCAACAACGGCATATGCACAAGCGTATGACAACTCTTTGACTGAAGATGCAATTAAAAAGCGTCTAGCGCCAATTGGTTCTGTATATCTAGAAGGTGATAAAGCTGCGGCCGCTGCTGAGCCTACAGGTCCTCGTTCTGGTGAGCAAGTTTACCAAGCAGCTTGTTTTGCTTGTCATGGTACTGGCGCACTAGGTGCTCCTAAATCAGCTGATGATTGGGCTCCTCGTATCGCTAAAGGTAAAGATACACTTTTAGATCACGCGCTTAACGGTTTCAACGCAATGCCTCCTAAAGGTACGTGTATGGATTGTTCTGAAGATGAAATCAGCGCTGCTATCGATTTCATGACTAGCAAGTAATAGTTTTAAAACTAATACTAAGGGCTTAATTTTATTAGGCCCTTTTTTTATGTCTATTTTAAAGCGCTAAGCTAGCTCTGTAGCCAATTCAGACCCATAATAAATTACCATTTTGTTAACATCTGTTACTTGACGATCTAATAAAAAAGTGGAACTATATAGGACGAAATTTAAACAACAATAAGATCTGGTTCTAAATCATTGGAAGATTCAGCAACACACATTGATAAGCTAGCCCGTAAGAATGCTCGCTTAAAATCGCTTTTACAAAAGTATAAGCAATCACATCACTTGCAAAATGCTCTTTTACAATTATCAGAGCAAGCAAGTACTGTTGCCGAATTAACCCTGCTCTATCCCGCTATTCATAATATTTTACAAGACTATATTCCGAGTAAAAACTTCTTCGTTGTATTGCATAACCCGGTTTACGATACTCTTGAGTTGTCTTATTTCGCTGATGAAAAAGATGGTCTTTCTGTACCATTAAAGTATGAGCAGTACTTCAAAGAAGGCTTAACGGGTTACGTATTCAAGCAAGGTAAAACCAGCTACTTTACCAAACAACAGACTGAGCAAGCTGTTGAACAAGGCTTACTTAAATGTTTTGGTACACCTGCAGAGCACTGGGTGGGCGTACCCGTCTACCGTGAAAAAGTCATTATTGGCGTAATGGTTACGCAAAGCTACGACATAAACCAATGCTATTCAGAGCAACAAATTGAATTGCTAGAAGCTATGTCACTGTACTTAGCAACAGCAATTGAACGAGTGAAAAAGCGTGAACTACTAGAGTCTGAAGTTAAAATTCGAACCCGTGCATTAACTCAAAGTAACCAAGCACTTAACGACGAAATTCAACAGCGCAAAAATGCTCTCGAACGCCAACAACTGCTATTCAAAATATCAGAGCTGGCAACGCAAAGTAAAAACCTTGACGATGTATATCAGCATGTTCATAGCATTATCAAAAATATTACCTATGCAGATAACTTATACATCGCATTGTATGACCAACAATCTCATTGGTTGAGTTTTCCTTATTGCGTCGATGAGTTTAACGATAATGGCAAACCACGACCATTTGCTAAAGGCTACAGTGAACTGGTTCTCAGCACTGAAAAGTGCCAAGTCATTGACAGTGAAAGAGCAAAAGAGCTCATCAAACTTGGCGTTGTAGAGAGGCCTGTTAATGTTCCATCAGAGCGCACAGCGACTAGTTGGTTAGGCGCTCCGCTCAAAACTTCGCAAGGTGTTATAGGTCTCATTGTTTGCCAAGCTTATAATAATAAACATGAGTTTAGTCAGGATGATTGTGAGCTAATTACATTTGTATCACATCAAATTGCTAACGTTATCCAAACTCATCTAGCCAACCAAGAGTTAAAGCTCAGTCACCAAAAATTGGAACATCGAGTCACTGAAAAAACTAAAGAGCTTCGCCAAGCTAATATGCACCTGCAAATGCAAATTGAAGAGCGAAAAAAAATAGAACAACAGTTGTATCACGATGCACACCACGACTCATTAACTAGTTTACCTAATCGCAGTTTGTTCTTAACTCAGCTTGAAAAAACATTGCAGCATTACCAGCGCTACCCAGAGCAGCAATTTGCGGTGCTATTTATTGACCTTGATAAATTTAAAGATATAAACGATCACCTTGGTCATCAGGCAGGTGACCAATTTTTAATTGGTGTTGCAGAGTCTTTCTCGCATTGTATTCGTGAGCATGATCTACTCGCACGCTTAGGTGGTGATGAATTTGTGGTATTGCTAACTCACTTAACTGAACAACAGCAAGCCCAAGATGTTGCAAAACGTATCATCGAAATTATGAAAAAACCTTTCTGTATGAAAGGTCAATGTATTCAAAGTGGTGCCAGTATTGGTATCACCTACTCAAAACCAAGCTACAAACACACTGATGAAATTATTCGCGATGCGGATGCCGCGATGTATTACGCCAAAAATGCAGGCCGAAATCGCTTTGAGTGTTTTCATCCACTGCTTAATGCCAGTAATGTACAGCATGATGTAGAGAATATGCATCACCTAGATGATTTGCCTATGCACTTTAGATGTGCAGAAATCATTACCTTGGATGAAAAAACTCACGCTGAGTCTTTACTAGAAGCATTTGGTGAGCACCCTGTGCTTGGCAGCACTAGCTTTGAAGTCCTCAAAAAATTTGCGACCGATCGTGTTCAGCACTTCGAAGTTGAGCTTAATCTACTAAAACAAGCCTTTTCCCTAGCAAGTAACAGCCAACTCGAAAAAGTACTGTTTTCTTGTTCTGGATTAGTTTTAGAGCGTATTAACTTTCAGGCACTGTGTAAGTTATTAAACGCACACGATTCAAATAGAATGTGTTTATTGTTCAACGAACAAGAAATTCGTTACGCTTCAGCGATACAAATTGAAAACTTAAAAAGCTTGGTCGCACAAGGGTTTTCGATTGGTTTAAATGAATTTGCTAAAGATCGCTGTGAGTTAAACTTATTAACTGAGTTCCAGTTCGATTACTTATTGTTGAGTTCAACATTCAGTAAGCGTGTTCTACAGCAAGAGAATTATCATTTGCAACTACAAGGTGTTTTAGCTATTACTAAGTTGCAAAATATTCAAGTAATAGCTAAAGGTCCGTCGATTTTTAACTACCGCACTTTGCTAGATAAGCACGGATTATCGTTGTTTATTGGTAAACAGCATGCGCTGGCTCCCTTCGAGCACGAAGCACCTAGCGCACAATTCATTACTTCTTAAGCATCGCTCTTAGATTAGCCACTCGTGCCTGGCCTTTCTCCATACGCTCAGCTTGTGAGGAAGGTGGCTTCTTCGCTTCAAAGGCTAAGTCATCTTGTGGTAACTCCTGCACAAAGCGACTTAGCTCTGTGTCTGAGGTTTCACCAAACTGACGACGTATTTTAGCATAGGTCATTACTAGCTCTTGCTGGGCGCGTGTAATTCCTACATAGGCAAGACGACGCTCTTCTTCAACGTTATCTTCATCAATACTTACTTGGTGCGGTAATAAGCCCTCTTCCATGCCAACCATGAACACATACGGATACTCTAAGCCTTTTGAAGCATGTAATGTTAGTAATTGCACGGCATCAGATTCGTCCTCTTCTTCGTTACGCTCAAGCATATCGCGCAAGGTCAGTTTACTAACCACCTCAGCAAGGTTCAGCGGTGGGTTATCTGCATCACCTGTCAGCATATCGGTGATCCAACGATATAGCTCTGAGACGTTTTTCATGCGCATTTCAGCAGCTTTTGCACTCGGTGATGACTCATACAGATAAGCTTCGTAATTAATTTGCCTAACTAGTTCTTTTACTGCTTCAAGGGTATCACCCCGAACTGCATTATCAGATAGCTCAACTACCCAACGGGCAAAGCCAGCTAAGGCATTAAAGCCACGCCCTTTTAATCGGTGCGCAAGCTCAGGCTCAAAGCATGCAGCAAATAAGCTGATATGCTTTTCATTAGCAAGGGTACCTAGCTTTTCCAGTGTGACAGTACCAATCTCACGACGTGGCGTATTAACAATACGTAAAAATGCGTTGTCGTCGTCTTGATTCACCAATAAGCGCAAGTACGCCATGATATCTTTGATTTCTGAGCGAGAGAAAAACGACATACCGCCGCTGATTTTATAAGGAATACGGTTACTCATGAGTGCTTTTTCAAACACTCGCGCTTGGTGGTTACCACGGTATAAAATCGCATAATCTTTATAACTAGTGCGCTTCATGAATTTATGAGAAATGATCTCTGCAACCACTCGCTCAGATTCATGCTCTTCATCTCGGCAACCAATTACTTTAATGGGCTCACCATAACCAAGTTCACTGAATAGCTTTTTATCAAACTCATGCGGGTTATTAGCAATCAGAATATTTGCAGCTTTAAGAATTCGTCCAGCACTTCGGTAGTTTTGTTCTAGCTTAATTAAACGTAAGCCCGGAAAATCTTTACTCAATAGCACCAGATTTTGTGGCTTTGCACCACGCCATGAGTAGATAGATTGATCATCATCGCCTACCACGGTAAACCGGGCTCGTTCACCCACTAATAGCTTAACTAGCTGATACTGACTAGTATTCGTATCTTGATACTCATCCACCAGCAAGTAACGAAAACGCTGTTGCCAGCGCTCACGTGCCGTGACATTTTGACTAAGCAATAAAGTTGGGATCATGATCAGATCATCAAAATCAAGGGCATTATAGGCGCGCAGTTGATTTTGATAACGAGCATATAATTGAGCAAATAACGCTTTTTGCGGCTCACGGGCTTCGCGAACAGCACGCTCAGGTAGAATCAATTCGTTCTTCCAACTACCTATTTGCATCTTCAGCAGGTTAAGTAAATCTTTGTCCTTTTTAAGCTCTTCTTCGGTCAGCTCAGCTATTAACTGGTTGGTATCTTGGTCATCAAACAACGAAAAACCAGGTTTAAAACCTAAAGTAGTTAACTCTTTTTTGATAATCTCAAGCCCAAGCGTATGAAACGTTGAAACCCATAAGCCTTTCGACTCTTGCTTGCCCAGTGTTTGCGTTACACGCTCACGCATTTCTTTTGCAGCTTTATTGGTAAATGTAACTGCGGCAATATTACGTGCTTGGTACTCACACTTTTGCACCAAGTAAGCAATTTTATTAGTAATAACACGCGTTTTACCTGAACCCGCACCGGCTAATACCAGACACGGTCCACTGATATATTTTACCGCTTCATCTTGTTTTGGGTTGAGTTTCATAAGCCCCTAAAGAAATTATCCAAAGATAGGACAGGCAATTTTACCGTAATCACTACACTACGCCTAGCCAATAAGGTAAGATTGTTTTTTTACGTGACTCAAGGGACGAAGATGATTAACCCAGCAAAACTTGAAGAAATCGCTAAGCAAATCACTGATAACATGCCACAAGGCGTGAAAAACCTTGCCGAAACAGTCGAAGGCAAGACTAAGCAAGCTATTCAAAACAAACTTGCTGAGATGGACTTTGTAAGCCGTGATGAGTTTGATATTCAAAGCCAAGTACTTATTCGTACTCGTGAGAAACTCACTGAGCTTGAAGAGAAAGTTGCTTTACTTGAGCAGCAACTTGCTAGCAAACAAGACGAACAATAAAAAAGGAGAGCTAATTAGCTCTCCTTTTTTCTACCATATTCGGTATTAACTTTTTTCGGCAACGCGTTCGAAAACACGCTTAACCGCAATTCCGTATGTATCACTGGCTTCTTCAGCACAAGTTACTACCGACTCTAAATCATTAAGGTGGCCATTGGCTAAACCATAAACCCAACCATGGATTGTTAAATCTTGACCTTTTGCCCAGGCATCTTGGACGATATTAGTACGGCAAACATTACGTACTTGTTCAATAACGTTGAGTTCTATCAGGCTATTTAAACGCTCTTGTTCTGGTAATGAGTTGAGTTGTTCAATGTGTTTTTCTTTTACATCACCTACATGACGAAGCCAGTTATCAATTAAACCAAAACTCGCTCCGTTCAATACCGCCTGTACACCACCACAACCATAGTGGCCAACGACCATTATGTGCTTCACTTTAAGTACTTCAACGGCATATTGCATCACCGAAAGACAGTTATGATCAGTATGAACAACGACATTTGCTACGTTTCGATGAACAAATAACTCTCCAGGTAGCAAGTCTACTATTTCATTTGCAGGTACACGTGAATCAGAACAACCGATCCACAGGTACTCTGGATTTTGCTGCATTGATAGAATTTTAAAAAACTCAGGATCACTTTCACTCGTACGCGCAGCCCAACGTCTATTATTTTCGAATAAATTTTTTAACTTTCTCATTGCGCCTCTTTACGGTATTTAATAATTAGCTTGGATCAAGATATTCCTTGGTGTCAGCTGCTTTTCACAAAACGTACTAACTGTTACTTGATAACCTTGTTGTTGCAAATATAAAGCACGATCGAGCACGAGCCAAACTTCAATTGCCCTTCTGAATACATGTCGGACGAGTTCAACTCGCTCAGTAACCCTTTTGCGTTTTTTACCTATAGTTAAAAACTTATTGTAATCAATACCTTCAGGCAGTGATAATGATTTTTTCTCAGCAGCCCATAAACAAAATGAACCAAAAGAATCAGAAAAAATAGCTTTGTTCACTGATGGCACACTTACATAGTGCATTTCACCAGTGAGTGATTTACGTAATGCATCAAATCCAAGTCGCCATTCAACTTCTGTTTTTCTTACCTTATCAACTCGGCTTGGTGCGGTCACAGTTTCTTGCAGCGCTAGTTTTAAATCGCGATGAGTAAGCGCAAGCTGGCTTTGTTTTGCAGGCTCGCTCATTGCTTGATAGGCGTTATCTGTGAATAAATGATAACAACATGGTGAAAAGCTGATTTGCTGGGTTTTCGCTTTGCTCGCTTGCTGCATAAATGTTTGATGCAAACGACCACAGGCATGTAAAGCAACTGCATGCTGCTGGCGCTCAAAAAAACCATCGGTGTCGTCGGTTAATACATCAGCTTGTGAAAATTGCATTGCCAATTGCTGTTGCTTAGCACTGTGCTGACCTTGATCACACAAGTGTTGTTGTAGCTCAATGCTATGTACACTTGGCGCTCCATTAAATGCCAACATACGACCTAAATGCCCCTTACCTGCGCACCATTCTAAAACGGGCTGGTTAAATGACTGCTGACTAACAGCTGCAACAAAGTCTTGTAATTGCTCAAATTTACGGCCTTTAATGCCATTACTTATCCAAAACGGAAACTCATTACGAGCCAAATTGATAGCAGGTAACTCACACAACTCAGCCAGCTGTTCAATGTTTTCAATTTCATCAGCAAAATAACGATATAAAGCTTGCTGATCGGCATCTAGTTCACTCACTTGTTGGTCATCCAGCGCCCATAATAAGTGGGCTAATTCAGGCCAAGGAAGATCATCAAAATCAAATGCGGTACATTGCCAGTATTGGCGGGTTGAAAATAGCAGTGCATCTAAGGCAGCAAAGTGCTCGGCAAGTGTCATAACTACTTAGCGACAAGAAATAAAAAGCAGTATAACAGTTTTTATCTTATTTAACGTCGGTTACTGCTGATCAAGCGAATGTACAATGGCACACATGCAATACTTAAAATGATTGCAAGGATCAGCATCCAAGATAGCTCAAACCCTTCTGTTTGCTGTTGATCATACATAAAGCCTTCAAAAGCCTGATCAAACTCATCCTGATCTAAGCCATATAAATCTGCAATCAAGCGCCACTTTGCCATCGACATATTACCTAGATTAATTCCTGGAGGTTGGATGTAGCTTTTTAAAACATGCGCTTCATAGGCCAGCTCTTGTACGCTTTTCTGGGTAGCATAGTGCTGCTTGGTTACATCGATGCTTTCTTCTAAGTGTAATAAGGCATAACGCCAACCTTTTAAGCTGGCACGATAAAAGCGCTCAACAACCTCTGGCTTTTTCGCTAAAAATTGCTCAGAGGTATATAAAATATCGCCATACACATTCAAACCAAACTTTTGCGGGCAAATGAGTCGGTGACCTACTCCTTGCAATGTCATCGTGTAAGGCTCATTAGTGACATAAACTTGTACCGCATCTATATCACCGGCAAGCCACTCTTTAACGCCTCCTTCATGGCTAGCTGCCATCAAGCTTTCTAGGCTCAATCCTGCACGCTGTAACATCACCAGTAACTCAGCATTTTCTATTGAACCGATTTTACTTAGCTTTTTACCAGCAAAGTCTCTAGGCTGAAAAATATCTGAGTTATTTTTTACCATCCAGCAATAAGGCGAAAACTGCAATATTGCCCCAAGGGCAACAACCGGTGCGCCTTGCTGGCGCTTTTGTAATATGCCTGAGTGAGTAATAGCAAAGTCAGCTTTGCCGCTTAACACTTTAGGGAAGGTATCTGGGTGGTTTGGATCGGCAGGTATAATAGAGACATCAAGGCCCGCTTCCTTATAAAAGCCTTTTTCTGCAGCCATATAATAGCCTGCAAATTGATACTGGTGAGTCCATTTTAATTGTAAGCTAACTTTATCAGCGCACAGTGCGCTCATAGAGAGCATTAAACAGATTAACCCTAGTAGGCTTTTTATACCTTGCACGCATCATCCTTGCTCTAGAACCGTGCATTAACTATAGGAAAAATAGAGGAAAAATCAAGACTGCTAGTGAACAGTCTTGATTATATTAAGCTACTGATTTGCCGCTTTAACTTCACTAAGTTCTTGACCTTGGCTAGTTAAGAACTGGGTGAAACATGGGTTGTTCGTTTCATCTTGAACGTTGTATCCCAAACGGTTCAAATGCTCATTGAATACCTCATAATCACTCGGTTCAATAGCAAAGGCCGCCAGCACATTACCAATCGATCCACCATGGTTGCGGTAATGGAATAAAGTAATATTCCAGTTACTACCAAGGGTATCTAAGAATCGTGCCAGTGCGCCTGGGTATTCAGGAAACTCAAAGCGTAATAAACGCTCATGAAGTTGAGCTGGCGCTTTACCACCAACCATATAACGAATATGCAATTTAGCCAGCTCGTTATCTGATAGGTCACAAAACGTATAGCCGTTTTCTGTCAGTGTCGCTTTTAGCTCATCAAGCTCTTGTTGGCCTTGTCTTAAAGCAATACCTACAAAGATTTGTGCTTCGCCAGGGCCTGCATAGCGATAATTAAATTCGGTGATAGCTCTGCCACCTAACGAGTTACAAAACTGCTTAAAGCTGCCCTTCTCTTCTTTGATAGTCACGGCAAGCAATGCTTCGTTCTTTTCGCCAAGAGCTGTTCGTTCAGCAACATAACGTAAGCGGTCGAAGTTTAAATTTGCACCCGATAAAATCGCGGCTACATTTAAACCTTTCATTCCATTTTGTTGACACCATTTTTTCAAGCCAGCTGTTGATAATGCCCCTGAAGGTTCAGCTATAGCGCGAGTCGAAACAAAGATATCTTGCATTGCTGCGCAGATTTCATCGCCCGTTACAGTCACCACTTCATCACAAAACTTTTGTGCTAAACGAAACGTTTCTGTGCCGATGACTTTGACTGCTACACCATCTGCAAAGCTACCAACACGGTCAAGCTCAACCGGCTTACCTGCTTCAAGGGCTGCTTTTAAGCAGGCACTCTCATCGGCTTCAACACCGATGACTTTAATATCAGGACGTAACGACTTAATGTACACTGCCATGCCTGCAAGTAAACCACCTCCGCCTACAGGAATAAAGACTGCATCAAGATCATTGAGTTGCTGCATTAATTCACGAGCAACGGTACCTTGACCAACAATCACATCTGCATCATCAAACGGTGGTACAAACACCCCATTGCGCTGCTCTGTGAGCTCTAGAGCATGAGCCTTTGCAGCATCAAAATGATGGCCGTGTAATACCACTTCACCACCTAAAGAACGCACTGCATTCACTTTAATTTCTGGTGTTGTAACAGGCATAACAATAGTTGCTTTATGCCCTAAAAATGAAGCACTTAGAGCTACGCCTTGCGCATGATTACCAGCCGATGCTGTAATCACATCAGAACCTTTTGGCAATTTGCTCAATTTATGAAATGCACCGCGTAGTTTAAATGAATAAACAGGTTGTTGGTCTTCACGCTTTAACCACACATGATTGCCTAGCCGAGCACTAAGATCAGCCATTTCGCTAACCTCAGTGACTTTTGCAAGCGGCTCCATGTTCGCTTGAATGATAGCGCGAAAATAATCGAGCTCTTGAGAAACCATAATTAACTAAGCTCCTCAAGTTTAGCTAAATCACGCACAGCTCCTTTGTCTGCACTGGTGGCTAGTAAGGCATAGGCTTTAAGTGCAGATGAAACATAACGGTCACGATCTAGAGGTTTGTAAGCATCTTTCCCGCGTGCAAGTTGCTTTTGCTTACGAGCTTCAAGCTCTTCATCAGAAACAGCTAATGTGATTTCGCGAGTTGCGATATCAATTACTATCTTATCGCCATTTTCAACATAGGCAATTGCACCACCGCTTGCCGCTTCTGGGGAAACGTGACCAATTGATAAACCCGATGTACCACCTGAGAAACGACCATCAGTGATCAGCGCACACTTTTCACCTAAGCCAACTGATTTTAAATAACTGGTTGGGTACAGCATTTCTTGCATGCCTGGGCCGCCTTTTGGCCCTTCGTAGCGAATCACAACAACATCACCCGCTTTTACTTCACCGTTAAGAATGCCTTCAACCGAGTCATCCTGTGATTCGTAAACGACTGCTGGGCCTTCAAAATGCAGCATTTCTTCAACCACACCAGCACTTTTAACAATACAGCCATCAAGGGCTAAGTTACCCGATAGCACCGCTAAGCCACCATCTTGACGAAACGCATTTTCAACGCTGCGGATACAACCATTTTCACGGTCATTATCCAGTTCAGGCCAGCGGCATTCTTGGCTCATTGCTTTTGTTGTGCGGATACCAGCAGGGCCTGCTTTATAAAATTTTTGCGCTACTTCATTACTTGGATCAGTCGCATCCCATTTAGTTACCATTTCAGCCATTGTATGACCCGCCACATGATCAACAGATAAATCGACAAGGCCTGCTTTACCTAACTCACGGATAATAGCCATCATGCCACCAGCGCGATGTACATCTTCAATATGGTATTTGTTTGTCGCTGGTGCCACTTTACATAAGAATGGTGTTTTGCGAGAAAGCTCATCGATATGCGACATATCAAAATCAACACCCGCTTCTTGCGCTGCTGCTAGTAAGTGTAAAACCGTATTTGATGATCCACCCATAGCAATATCAACCACCATTGCATTCATGAAAGCGGTACGATTGGCAATAGCGCGTGGTAACACTGCTGCATTATCTTTTTGATAATACTCACGACATAAATCAACAATGCGTGCACCTGCTTCAACATACAGTTGTTTACGGTCTTTGTGGGTCGCAAGTGTAGTACCGTTACCCGGTAGTGCCAGACCAATCGCTTCTAATAAACAGTTCATTGAGTTAGCAGTAAACATACCCGAACATGAACCACAGGTAGGGCATGCCGAGCGCTCAACTTTTTCAGAGTCTTCATCGCTTACTGAAGTATCAGCACCCTTAACCATGGCATCAACTAAATCAAGTTTGATGTCGATATCAGCAAGGCGTGTTTTACCCGCCTCCATTGGACCACCTGATACAAAAATGACAGGAATGTTTAAACGAAGTGCTGCCAGCATCATTCCAGGAGTGATCTTGTCGCAGTTAGAAATACAGATCATGGCATCAGCGCAGTGGGCATTTACCATGTACTCAACTGAGTCAGCAATTAAATCACGCGATGGGAGTGAATACAGCATTCCGCCGTGACCCATCGCGATACCATCATCGATTGCAATAGTATTAAATTCTTTTGGTACACCACCCGCTTCGGTAATGGTTTCGGCCATCAGCTCACTGAGCTGGTTAAGGTGAACATGACCCGGTACAAACTGAGTGTACGAGTTTACAACAGCGATAATAGGCTTACCGAAATCTTTATCTGTCATTCCTGTTGCACGCCATAAAGCACGCGCTCCTGCACGTTTTCGACCCTCTGTTGTTGTTGCACTTCTTAATTTAGCCATAATTACCTCAGTTTTTGCAGTGGCATGCCACTGACTTCCTCATTCCTAATTTATTACTCACTAAAGCATCAGTTTGATTGCTCTAGTTACCTGTTGATTTATTACTAGATTGCTTGTTGTTGAAATTGGTTTTCAACATTGACGTGTTTTACATCGACCAATTTACCCAACTGTGATGTTAGTAGATAAATCGGCTTATCGCTGTCTACTGTCATGGTGACGTGAAACGCTTCATCAGCCATTTCTAAATTCATTGTTGTTAGGTCAAAGCCGCGATGACGCGCAACGCGTAAAAAGCGCTCTACAGCGACACTTTGATTCTTTAGTGCAATCGTTAGGGTGTGTTTCATTTTACTGTCTCCGTCATCATTTCATCGTTGGCTGCACCAGGCGGTACAAGCGGCCATACATTTTCTTTATCATCGATACAGGCATGGAGAATGTATGGACCTTTACTAGTTACTAACGCATCAACCGCAGCATCAACTTCATCTGCTTTAGTGATAGTTTGACCTGGAATACCAAACACTGCTGCTAACTGCACAAAATCAGGATTATCTGAAAGGTTTGTTTCAGAATAACGACCTTCAAAAAATAGCTGCTGCCATTGACGTACCATGCCTAAACGTTGGTTATCTAATATTAAAATTTTAACTGGCAGATTGTTACGACGAATCGTTGCCAGTTCTTGAATGTTCATCATGATTGAACCATCACCCGACACTGTGATCACAAAATCATTTGGGCGAGCAACTTGTACACCGATGGCTGCTGGTAGACCAAAGCCCATGGTACCCGCTCCACCACTACTTAAATGATTGCTTGGGTGACTAAATTTCATGTGCTGCGCAACCCACATTTGATGCTGACCCACATCACAACACACCACACCAGTTGATGGCATTTTTTGGCTTAGCTGGTTCAATAAATAAGGCGCGAATACTTTTTCACCCGGGTAGTCATAGCGCCATGCATGCTCTTTCATCATGCTTGCAATGTGCGTTAGCCACTCATCTGGAGTTACAAAACACTCTAGTTGCGGTAATGAAGTTTTTAAGTCTGCCACTAATGACGCTTTTACAGGCTTACGTTTACCAATCTCTGCGGCATCAATATCAAGGTGAATAACCTTTGCTTTTGCCGCAAACTTGCTTAAGTTTCCAGTGACACGGTCGTCAAAGCGGGCACCAATACAGACCAAAACATCACACTCTTGCACCGCTAAGTTAGCCGCTTTACCACCATGCATACCTAGCATTCCTAGGTCATATTCATAATCAGGTAATACACTACCTAACGCTTTTAACGTTGATACTGCAGGCATATGTGTTTTTTCTAAAAACTGCATTAATTCATCTTGTGCACTGGCAGCTTGTACACCACCACCGATATACGCTACAGGGCGCTGCGCTTCACTTAAGATTTGATTGGCAATAGCAACTTGGTTTGAGTCTAATTTTGGTAAGTGATCTTCGGCAGCTAACCAAGGATGAAATGGTACTTGCGCCATTTGGATGTCTTTCGGAATATCCACTAACACAGGACCAGGACGGCCGCTTTGCGCTAAGTGGATGGCTTCTTGTAATATTTCGGCTAAATCTTCAGCTCTTTCAACCATGTAACTATGCTTGGTGCAAGATAACGACATGCCTAACACATCCACTTCCTGAAAGGCGTCGGAGCCTATCGCTGCGGTTGGTACTTGACCTGTGATAGCAAGTAATGGCACTGAATCCATCATCGCATCGGCAAGGGCTGTGATTAAGTTGGTCGCCCCAGGGCCGGAAGTAGCAAAACACACGCCTAACTTACCTGTGCTTCGCGCAAAACCCACAGCGGCAAAGCCTGCCCCTTGTTCATGACGGGTCAAATAATGTTTGACTGGCGCACCGTACAAAGCGTCGTAAATAGGCATAATGGCACCACCCGGGTAACCAAAAACATCCTTAACGCCATGTTTAGCTAATAAATCGATTGTTAACTCTGCGCCTGTCATCGTAAATCCTCATTCCTCAGTGACATTGTGTATTTGCTGCGACTCAAACCTTAAAACGAAAAAGCCCCCCGAACTGTTAAGTGCGGGGGGCTTTTAAATGCTTTACTTTTCTTTAAGCACTAACTAGCCCCCGCGGTGATAATAATCACCACGACGTTAATTAGAATTAGAGAAAGTTTGTTTGTAAGCATTTATCTGTAACCAAAATTTGTTCATTTGTAGCGGATATCTAGCCATCCCGCTGCCTTTTTCTATTAGTACCGCGCTAGGGCCTGTAAGTCAACATAAAAATCAATTCAAAAAACAGTCTAAAAAGCAAAATTAAAGAAATAAATATCCAACAAATGAAAATATCGAGATTTATATTTCACTATTTTTTATTTATCGAAATTTCATACCTCGTTATTCACTATTCTATGATTGATTAATTTTTATCAAAAACATGCAATTTTCTTTGCTTTAAGCTGATTTATTTTAACGCCTCTGAAAAATTAGTTTAGTATTGAAAATAACCACGTTATGAAAAGGAAAGTTATGAAGTTCGTCCAGCGTATAAATGCCCTGTTTTTTATGCTGCTACTGCTTGGTTTCAGCCAACATGTACTCGCAGAGCCGGGATTATGGAAAGTAGAGAAAAACGGAGTTACTTCTTATTTATTTGGTACTGTCCATGTTGGTGATAAAAGCATGAAAGGATTACCAAGCAAGGTAACTAAAGCACTCGATAACTCAGATAAAGTCATCGTTGAAGTCGATATCAGCGTGATTTCCCCCATGGAAATGCAGCGCCGGTCATTGCCATTTATGATGCTGAAAAATGGTAAAACCTTACAGTCAGAGTTATCGCCAGAAAACTACACTAAATTACAAAAATACTTTGCTGATAAATCAATTGATATTGCGATGTTTAAAAACCTAGCACCGTGGGCGGTAATGGTCACCATGATGCAAATGGAGTTCCAAAGTGTTGGTTTTTCAGATCAGTACGGCATCGACAAGCAAGTACTTGCTTATGCTAAACAGCATGACATATCAGTTGGTGAGCTAGAAACCCTAGAACACCAAATGGAAATGTTTGAACACTTAGCAATTATGAATGACAAAATGATCGAAGAAACATTCGACCAACTTGCTGATGTAGATACCTACTTTTTTGGTCTTATTAAGGCTTGGAAATCTGGCGATATGAAAACACTTACGCAGTTTTACAACGAAAGTTTTGATGACTCTCAATATGGTCAGCTAAGTGAGCAAGTTATGTTGATAGACCGTAACAACAATTGGGTTAATCAACTATCTGCTCGCATCGGTAAAGAAAAGCTGTTTATTGCTGTCGGGGCTTTACACCTACCTGAGCAACACGGATTGTTAAAACAACTAACAGATAAAGGTTTTACCATTACCCGTATCTAAGTTAAGTAATCCGAATATAAAAAGCGCTTTATGGCGCTTTTTTTGTGAAATCAGACATCTCTAAATAGTTTTCGATACCTGCAATTTTATCACTCGCGTGGTGATTAACATAAACCACGGTACTGGTACCTGCAGCGCAGATCTTTTCTATCAGTAATAAAACTCGCTGCCTATTTGCTTCATCGAGACCTAAGCAAGGTTCATCAAGAATCAATAAATTAGGGTGCTTAACCATAGCTCGTGCAATTAACAGCAAGCGTTGATCACCAAAAGACAACTGACTAAATGAGCTGCTTTGTTTATCACTTAAACCTAATAAAGCCAACCACTTTTTAGCAATGGTTAGCTGTTTATCAGTGGCTTTTTGATAAAGACCAATGCTGTCATAAAAGCCCGAAACTACCGTATTGAGCGCCGAGATACTGACCCGATAATCCATATGCAGCGCGTTAGAAATATAACCAATGTGCTGTTTAATTTGCCAAATACTCTCACCACTTCCGCGCTGATAGCCAAACACCTTAATATCATTGTTATAACACTGTGGGTTATCACCAGTGATAAGGTTCAGCAAACAGGTTTTACCTGAACCATTTTTGCCTGTTAACTGCCAATGCTCGCCTTGGTTTATTTGCCAGTTTAGTTTTTCAAAAACGACCTCACCGCCATAGCCCACTGCTGCGTTATTGAGTCTTACCAGCATAGAGTCATCGAGCGGAGGCGCTTGATGGTCAATATCAGCCTCAGGTATCTGTAACTGAGTATGAGTGAGATGTAATAACTTTAGTAAGTCATCGCGCTGCTCAGGGGAGGGGTTTGCTAATTGCTGAATCACATGGCCCTCTTTAACATAGGCGTAGTGATCAACAAAATCTGGTATTTCAGTTAACCGATTGAGCACAAAAATGAGGGTCGTTGTTTTACTAAACTTAGCTAGTAACTGATTGAGCTCAGTCATGGCCGTGACATCTAAACCATCAAAAGGCTCATCAAGTACAAGTAAATCTGGTCGACCTATTAATGCTCGAATCAGCATAAGTTTGCGGGTTTCACCGGTTGATAAATCGCGAAATGCTTTGCTAACTTTGTCACTAAAATCAAATAGGCTAATTAACTGCTGAAGCAACTCGCTATCAAGCTGATGTTCGTCCCGACCAGCAATTATAAGCTCATAAACCGTACTAAAAGTAGTTACGCCATCAATAATATCATCTAGATCTTTTGTAATCTCAGTTGCGAGGAGTTGCTTTTGACTGTCAGGGGAAACTAACGCAATTCGCTCAAAGCGATTCTCATAGTGGCCTTGCTCTATTTTCGCAAAACCTGCAATGGCAGCAGCCACGGCCGATTTTCCCGCGCCATTAGCGCCTAGTAAAACCCATTGCTGCAATGGCGATACATTGATATTGAGATCATCTAAATAATAAACGTCATTACCCTGCCCCTTTAGGCTGGCTTTAACATTAACCAACTGTACTTGTTGCACTTTGAATCCTCATTCTAAGTTACCGTTAGGTTGACGTTACCGCATTCGATAAAAAAATAAAATTCGTTTAAACCTTTTTTGAACACAGCTGCGACTAAGGTATAAAAGGTCATCAACAGGAAACAGACTATGAAAAAATTACTTTGTGTAGCAGCAATAGGCCTAGCACTGACAACGTCATACGCTATGGCAAAAGATTCACGCGAACTAAGTCACAACTTCGCAATTAATGGCGCAAGCCAGCTTGATATTGATTTTCCGGTAGGCAGCTTAGAAGTTGAAAGCTATGACGGCAGCGAAGTCGTAGTTACGGTACGCATTGAACCAAAGAATGACAATAGCTGGTTCAGCTCTGATGTTGATTTATCAGATATTGAATTAAGCCATTCGCAAAGTGCTAGCTCACTTAACTTAAAATTAGATAACGATGACATTCAACAAGACTGGCATGTAAAAATGCCTAAATCGATGGCAATTGATGTCGAACTAGGTGTTGGCGATATCGAAATTAACGATGCGAGTAATTCGGTTGATATTGAACTAGGTGTGGGCGCGGTAAGAATTGATAGTGCGCTTGATGACTACAAACACATAGAGCTTGATACCGGTGTGGGCGACACCAAAATTCGCGGCTTAAAAAATGACGGTAATACCAGCCGAAAAGTTGTTAGCTCGCACTCAAGCTATCGTGGCAACGGCCAATACGATATTGAAGTAGAAGTGGGTGTTGGCGACATCAAGGTAACACACTAATTTAATACTTAGGTTATCCCTGTGAGCTCTCAGTAAATAAAATGCTGAGAGCTTTTTGCACCGAATCTAGGGTGATAGGTTTGTATACGTGCAGGTTTGCCCCAAGCTCATACACTCGTTGCAAATCATCATTTGATGTATTGGCAGTTACCACCAAAATAGGCACCTGCTGGCCCTGCTCATTGCGAATAATATCAATTGCTTTAAAGCCATCCATAACCGGCATATTCAAATCCATAAAGATTAAATCATAGTGCTTATCTGACGTTTTATCTGTGGCGATTAAACCATTTTCAGCCACATCAAAACTGTAATTTAAATGACTTACTATACGTCCTAAAATAGTGGCATTAAGTGGGTTATCTTCGACGATTAAACAATGTAAAGATTGCGGAAGTGACTCAGGCATTGCAGGTGTGGTTGCACACTCTAGCTCTAAATTCATCACCACCTTCGCACCTTGTGGCTCGGCATTAAGAAATTGGATCTCTCCCTTTAATGCTTTGACAATGTGCATAACCCGTAGCACCCCAGTTTTTAACCCTTGGAAATGTTGTTCAAAGTCATTTTCGTAACTAAGTAAGTCTGTCGGCGGTTTTTCAAAGCCTTTACCGTTATCTTGTATTTCCATTACAAAGTGCCGCTCACCCTGACACGCTGCTGTTACGGCAATACGGCCTTGGCTTGGAGTAAATTTAACGGCATTATTAATAATTTCAGCAACGATTTGAGTCAGCCTAGCATGGTCAGTGATTACCTCTTTATTGAGTGACTCAGCTAAATTCACGCTCAAGGTAATACCTTTATCATTACAGGCATATCCAAACGGTGAGATAGCTTGCTTTAATGTTGATAACAAATTGCTGCTAGTAAAGCTTAACTGCCATTCTCCCGAGGTAAGCTGATGTAAGTCATTTAACTCATCTAGCATTGCCACCAACCTGTTAACGCAATAAAGCGCCTGCTGTTTAGTTAGCTGCTGACTGTCGCTAATATCAAGGGCTTCGATTGATGCAGTTAATCCTTGCAATGGTGTTCTAAACTCGTGACTGGTGCGGGCAATAAAACGCTCTTTATTTTTATTTACACGCTCAGCAAACTCTTTTTGCTCCTTGTACTTAGCAATGTTGTTAGTGATCAGTCTCTCCATAGGTTTAAAAATGAAAAATAGCTCAGCGACTAATAACGCTATGGTTGTGAGCCAAAACAACAACTCTAAAACCGCCAAAAATGTCACTTTTTGAACTGATTTTTGCTCAAGTAATTTAACCGCTTGGTCCAGTTTAGTTAGCAGCGCCTCAAGCTGGTTGCTAACAAATGTTGGGCGATCCACATAGCCAAAACCATCGGTATTGTTGAGTAATAGCTGCGCTTTACTAACATAACGCTTCACGTGCTCATCTAATGCAGTAGGCTGCGAGAAGTAATGAGCCTCAAGCGCCTCATTCAAATGAATATAGTGACCTTGCTCATCTTGCTGAATTAAAAATTGATGCCCTGCAATGAACTGCTCAACGGATTGTTGCAATAGCCTTCGGTGTTGCTGTTGAAAATGTTCGGATTCAAGATTGGTAAGTGCATTGCCATACAAGGCTATTTTTTGTGACAGCATGCGTTGCTTACCGGCAATATTAATGACTTTGGCATCACCCTTTTGGATATACAAAAGGCTCTGTATCAAGATAGCTGATACAGAGATCAATATAGCAATCGCCAATAATCCCCAGCGATATCGTTTTCTAATATCTATGATTAGCTGCAACGTGCTTTACTCATTATTTTTTTTAAAATAATTGTAGTTCATAGAATACAAGAAAGCCCACTTGAAGTGGGCTTTAAAGATGACACTCAACAGAAATTTATCTATTTTCCAATCGATTATAATCAAACAAACCAAACTCGACGCCACGATATTCTTTTGCTACACGGTGTAAAATATCACTATATTGCCAAAACTGCGGATGCGTACGGCGAATTGCAAACTCGCTTTTCAGATCTCTGTAGGCTGCTTCATCTGTTGCTTTTGCAAGCCCAGCTGCAAATGCAGCAATCTGCTGTTCGTTGTGTAGATACCAAATTGCTTCTGGGTAATCACCTATAAATCCAGGCACAATCGTCACTGTATCTTCATCATAAGCACGCTGACCCTCTTCGTTCAGTAAGCTTGAAATATTGTAATGAGCATTATGGTGGATCAGGGTGTATGCCTTATGTTTATCATCGCTACCTTTGACTAACACAAATGAAATTTGCGGCAGCAAGTTAACGGCTTTAACCGGAAGATCGTTAATTTTAGCCAATGGTTCAGGCACTTTGGTATAGTCATAGCGAGGGCTCAAAATGGGCTTCAGTTTATCTTTAAGCATATTGAACAACTCAGATTGAGTGTCCTTGGTTTTGTATTTAATGCCTGTAGGTTGACTAAATGACAATTCATCTTCAAAGAAGCTCGTTAAGCTAGGTGGTGATTTACGATACCACTGGGCTTTAATTTCTTTACGCTTAGCTTCTGGTAACAAGGCAAGGTAGTTTGCTTCACCCTCTAAACGTAAAAAGTCCATATACAAGCGAGTTAACAACTGATGACCAATGTTGCCATACACATCAAAGCCCGCCACCAGCAGGTAGTGAATACGTTCAAATAATGCGTAATCAAGTATCCAAGCGGTCTTTGGTTGCTGGCCAATCCAGCCCTTAACAACCGTTGCGCTATCAAAATGACGAAACACCGTAAGTGCTGCATTTTGGTTATGACCATCACCTTGCCAAAGTAAATCTGTTGTTAGGTGCTGACCGTTCTCAAACATTTTATTTGCCAGTGCAACTTTAGCAGACAAATATTTGTTTTGGCGTTTTGAATACTTCACCCAACTAGAAATCGGCAAGGCATTACTTTCTTCTTCAGCTGGTAATGCTAAGGCATCTTCATGTTGTAACAACAATTCACCCACTTTTGGTGTCGCCGCCATTTCAGGTTTCGCAAAGCCAACCCAGAACTGATCGTTAATCACGTTTAACGCAATTTGACCACGACAAACAGGCCCTTTAATAAAGCCCATAATAATCAGCTCAGCTTCATCAAGCATAAATTGATAGCGTGAGTTTACTGGGATTGCAGCAAACGCTTTAAATGGGTTTGATGCGACTTCTGGTTTATAGCTTGGTAGTTTATTTACTTGGTAATCAGCCTCAATAAATTGCGAGTTTATGCGCGCTAGCTTTTCGTCATTTAATGCTAAAGGTAAATGTGTTTTCGCTAAGATAGTCGAACGGTCATGCATCAATCGGTAGTAAACTCGCTCAACCTTAGGATCTTCATAAGGGCGACGTGTACTAATATATTTAATCTCTTCACCCGGCGGAGTCGAAGAACGTACTAGCTTAAAATAACTGTGTTTATCGCCATGCTCAGGGAAGTAAATATGTGCTAAATACCAGTGCTCATAGATATAGCGAGCCGCTAGTTGATGCTTTAAACCATCTTGGTTTAAGAAAGCTTCCCAGCGTTCGACTTGTTTTAGCACTCCTTCTTCAGGAGGCTCAATATGAGCAAGGTAACCGCCCTTTTTAAGCCATTTAGCAAGGTGCTGAAATTCTTCGCTTGAGATACCAGGCAAACCATAAGGCATACCACTGTGAGGATTATCCTTAGCAAATGAGTCAAACTCGTTCATCGTGGTACATGTTTGTTCACGATCGAGTGAAAAATCAAACTCATCGCCTAAAATAGCTTGCTTAGGCAGTGGGCTGCTTTGCTTAAGCACTAAAGCATTGTAAAGCACACTTCCAGCAAGATTAGCTTCTTCTGTTTGTGCACGCTCATTTAGTACTGGGGTAAAACCTTTTTCACGCCACTGAGCGGTACTTGTCGCATCAAATAGTAAGCGGCTTGGCTCTTGCGCTAATAACCGAGTACCATCATAGACAAGCTCTTTACTTAAACCTCGGTCAATTCCTTCAACTGAAGATAATTTAAGCTGACAAGGTGCGTCATAACAGCCGTGACAAACAACACAACGAGTATCGAGAACAGGTTTTACATCGTTTAAAAACTCTGCCCCCTCTAAAGTTGATGCGGCAACAACACGCTCTCTTGGCTGCTCTTCACCAAACAGTTCATCGTAATGAGCTGCACCTAGATAAGCACAGCCACTTAATAAAATGAGGCCAAATACGGTCGTGAGGAGTTTTCTCATCCTTCCTCCTCGATATCTTCAACGTCATCACCTAAATCAAAGGTCGGCATCATATCAACTTGAGGCGACACAAAGGTTTGGTCATTGTCGCAGCTAAGCATAGCGCTTAATAGTGGCCCACGAACTAAAGTCAGTTGCGCATCGTGCTCGCCATCATTCAATGCTTGATAGTCATCATTTAACACTTCAAGACGGTATTCATTAATAGCAATTGCGACACTGCTATCAACAGCTGGGTTTTGGCAAAGCTGTGCGAGTAACTCTTCGCTTAGCGTTACATGCAATAGTAAATCTGGAGACTCGATGTCACGGCTATGAAGATTTTCATCGAAATAAAAAAGAGGAAGGGTTAAATCGCTATTTTGCTCTAATTCCATGTGCTGCTCTCTACATCAAAATGACTTTTAATTGTACGAGTATAGCAAACTATAAGTTCAATAATTAGCGAAACTTATCAGCCGTTAGCAGCTTTTTAGCTGCTAACTAGCCTAGTTATAAAAACCTAGAAAAAAGAATTACCAAGGTAGCGTTTCGCCGTTTGAATGCCAAAACCCACCTGTGTTGCTAAGATTTAATTCATCAATCCGTTTGATGAGCCGCTCTGCAGCAGTTTCAGGGCTGATATCTCCTGCAAAATTAACCATTTGCGTTTGTACAAAGCCCGGATGGAATAACCCTACGGCAATTTTTTTATCTTTTAACTCATGGGCTAAACTAACACTAGCTGCATTAAGCGCGGCTTTTGACATACGATAGCCGATGTAACCGCCCGAGCCATTATCAGCAATTGAACCCATGCGCGATGTGATCATCGCCACTTTTGCATCAATACCTAAGTTTTGCTGTAACGCATGAGTAATACGAATAGGCGCGATACTGTTCACACTTATTTGCTTTTCGATGGCAGCAAAGTCCATGTCAGCTAAAGTTTCGTTATGAAAAATACCGGCGTTATTAATCAAAATATCAATTTTGTCGCCGTGTAAGTAATTGGCAAGTGTTGCAACATCACCGGCGTTAGATACATCAATGTCGCTAATAACTTTCACATCGAGTGCTTGGAGCTCTTCGCTTGGCGTGCGAACCACTGCAGTAACACGGTAACCTTGGGCTGAATACTGTTTACAAAAATTAAGGCCAATACCTTTATTGGCCCCTGTAACCACCACATGCTTAGTCATCAATCTGCTCCTTAGTTGGGTTTTCTATATCCAAACCACCTCAAGGTGCGAGTTTCAACATCTTGAGGTGGCTTGGGTATATATACCTTGGGACAGATTAACAAAAACCAAGATGTTAAGTTAATTCATCAATGGTTGATTTAAGAATTGAAAAAACAGCCCCTTGTGGATCGGTAATAACACTAAAGCGCCCAACATCTGGGATGTCTGTCGCTGGCACACAAATAACCCCATTAAGCTGCGTTGCTTTGGCAACCGCCTGATCGCAATCTGCTACGGCAAAATACGGCATCCAATGGGGTGGAATGTCATCTGGCCATTCATTGGTCATTTCAAGCATGCCTGCTATCGGTTGCTCATCAATGGTGAATAAGATGTAGTCCATGCCCTCCATGGGTTTCACCTCAAACTGCCATCCAAATAACTGACAATAAAAGTCGCGACTTTTTTGCATGTCTTTCGACACAAGTTCAAACCAGTAAGGCAGGTTAAGCTCTTGCACTCGTTTAGCCCCGATATGCTCACCAGCTTGCCACAAGGCAAATGTTGCACCGCCTGGCTCTTGTAGCATCACCATGCGACCTGCTTTCATTACATCATGCGGCCCTGCCAAAACAGTTGCACCTAATGATTTTGCCTGCTCTGTGCTTTGATCAACATCATCAACAGCAATGTACAATAACCAATGGGTTGGCATCTCGCTCATACTTGCTGGCAGTTGATACATAGCGGCAATATCATCACCTTGCTTTTGCAGCATGGTGTAAAACATATCTTCGCCTATTGGTTGGTCGTCAAAATCCCAATCAAATAATTGCGTATAAAATTGCTTCGCAGCTAGCCAGTCTTTCGCGCATAACTCTGCCCAGCAGAAAGTACCTGCGGGGTGTTTTGTATTTATTTTTGTCATGGCTGTTCCTCCTTGGTTAAACTTAAGCAACAATCGCAAAATTTACCAATCAAACCAGACAATAGTTGCAACACTTCGTTGAAGCACATAATTTTATCTTAGCTGAAATGGGCAATGAGTAGCGCTAGCAACGCTGAGTTACAGATACAAAAATGCCGCTAAAAAAGCGGCATTGCGATATTTAATTAGTGATGATGCCCATGCTCACCTTTGAGCTGATTACCTTGCGCATCATAAAATCCGCTTGCACCATGCTCAACAAACCCTAAGTTGATCATTTTAGCTAAAAACGGGTCGCTTTCATTATCACCGATATCTGCGTAATCGGTCGTTTGATAGTTATCCCATTTCGCAAATTCTACCTGTACTTTTTGCTGATTGTGATGGCTGGCTGTTAAAACAATTTCACGGCTATAACTGGGTGTTGAAATACGAATTGCTTTGAGTAACTTTTGATTGGCAAGCCAGCTTAACTCTATTTTGCTATCACCCTGCTGTTGTGTGTAATAATCCGTTAGCTCACAGCCTTCTCCTGCGCTTTTTTGGTGCGTCATAGAGGCTAGGAATTTATCGCTTACTAGCTGATATTTGCTACTCCAATCTTGTTCACCTTGCACTTCCGATGGTTGATATTCAATACCACGCTGCGCATGCTGAAAATAACGAATTGGGCGAATTTGTTGATTGCGCAACTGCTGCCATAGCTCAATAAACTGTGGATTCTGCTTAGCCACCTGATGAGGCGTACGCCAAAGGGTAAAGGTGTTTTCAGTATGCTGCTTATTAGCAACTATATCTGTTGTGACTTTATAGTCTGCTTGCGTAAAACAGGTGTTCATATCGCATTGCCCTGCAACAGCAAGTGGGCTAAGTAATGAGGCAAGTAAGATGGCTGCTTTCACGGGATTCTCTTTTTATCTTGGTTTACTTTATAACTAATTGAGTAAGGGAGGCTTAGAGCCTCCCAAGCACTCATTATTGTGCTAATTTAGCATCGGCTTGTTTAACAAGGTCAGCGGCATAATCCATAACATGGAAAATAAGGCTTTGCTCATTAGTACCTGTTACTAAATGTGCACCTGGGCCTACTGCATACACACCAACATCTTCTGCTGCGTGTGTTTCTGAGCCTAGTGGTACAACAGCTTCTTGATGGAAGCCTGGTGTTGTTGTGTCAACATCAGTTAAATCAACACGCCCTGTTACTGGCGCAAAGTTATAACCTGCATCAGCATCAGTCTCATCGCCTAAATCTCGGAAGCCGCCACCATTGGTATAACCAACCGTTGTGTATGGCATATTGTCTGCTGCAAGTGATGGCTCATCACTACCCACTGGTACTACTTTACCTAAAATTGGGTTACCACGTTTTGGATAGCCTGCAATGGTAAATACGTGGCTGTGGTCAGCAGTTACGATGATTAGTGTGTCTTCAATGCTAGTCTTATCAAGGGCAACTTGTACAGCTTTTGACAACTCAACAGTGTCGCTCAATGCGTTATAGGCATTACCTGCGTGGTGGGCATGATCAATACGTCCTGCTTCAACTGTTAACATAAAGCCATTTGCATTGTTATCTAAAATATCAATTGCCTTTGCGGTCATTTCAGAAAGTGACGGCTCACCCGCTACGTCATTCGAGCGGTCTGCTTCGTATTGCATGTGTGATTCATTGAATAAACCAAATACACGCTCAGTTGTATCTGCATCGATTGCATCAAAACCAGCTTGGTCCATCACATATTGACCTGCAGGGTATTTGGCTTTCCACTCCGCAGTTAAGTCACGACCATCTGTACGGTCACCTTCTACTGAGCTCACAGCATCAGCAGAATTAAAAGCTGCGTCTTTCGGTAAGAAATGACGACGACCGCCGCCCATGACAACTTCTAAACCATCAACATCTAGCCCTTCGTAGCGTGCTTCTAGGTTCGCTTCAAAGTTAATTAATTGCGATGCAATATCTTCACAGCCAGCGGTGACTGCGGCTTCAGGCATATCTGATACGTCTTCCCAGTTACGGTCAGCCGATTTAGCATATGTTGCTGCAGGCGTTGCGTGAGTGATCCGCGCTGTAGAAACAATACCTGTCGACTTACCTGCAATCTCAGCAAGCTCAGTGGCTGTTACTAGCTCATTACCTGCAACCGTTGCACAGTTACCGCGCTCGATGTCTTCATCAACACCGATAACGCCAGCATCCGTTTTTACGCCCGATGCCATTGCTGTCATCGTACCCGCTGAATCAGGTGTTTGCGCATCTACGTTATAAGTTTTAGCAAAACCTGAGAATGGTAGTGTTTCAAAGCTAAGCTGATGCTCTTCACCTAGCTTACCTTCTAGCTGACCCGCCATGATACGTGCAGCAGTGACCGTTGAAATACCCATGCCGTCACCCACGAATAGGATCACGTTTTTCGCTTTACCTGACTCTTTTACAACTGCAGCAATGTTTTCTTCGCTGTTAGCGACTTTAACTTGTGCTGACTTAAACCACTCATTATCAGTCAACGGCGCTAATTGAGATGCTGTTAACGACGTTGCCGGTGCATTACATACAACGCTTGTATCCGTTACTTCTGCTGAGTCTAGCTCACCATTATCATTGCTATCTGCACCTGTTAGGGTTGCTGTACCACCGTTTACGCACTGCTCAGAACCAACAGCTAATGTATTTTCAACGGTTAATGTTTTTGGTGAGTTGTCATTGTCATCAGAACAACCCGCTAATGCCACTACTACAGCAAGAGAAATTAAATTTAGTTTTTTCATCGTCGTCGCCATTATTCTTCAATTAGTTCTAGAGCTTGGTTAATGATGTGGAAAATTACGTTTTGCTCCACAACGCCTTGTGCTAGTTGCGCACCTGGACCTTTTGCATGAAGTGAAATATCTTCACCCGCATGAGTTTCAGAACCTAATGGCACAGTGGCTTCTTGGTGATAACCAGGTGTCGTTGTATCAACCCCCGTTAAATCAACACGACCAGCCAATGCTGCTTCGTTATAAGATACATCTGCATCTGTCTCATCGCCTAAATCACGGAAACCTAAACCATTTGCATAACCCACTGTAGTGTAAGGCATACCATCAGCAGCAAGGCTTGGCTCTTCGCTACCTATTGCAACTACTTGGCCTAAGATAGGGTTACCGCGCTTTGGATAACCTGCGATAGTAAATACATGACTGTGGTCAGCGGTAACAAGGATAAGAGTTTCTTCTGGATTGGTGTTTTCTACAGCTGTTTGCACAGCTTTGGCAAATTCAACAGTATCGTTTAGCGCGTTGTAAGCATTACCCGCATGGTGAGCATGATCAATACGCCCAGATTCAACGGTTAAGAAAAAGCCTTTTTCATTGCTCTTTAAGATATCAATCGCTTTACCCGTCATTTCAGATAATGACGGCTCACCCGCTACATCGTTAGCGCGGTCAGCTTCATATTGCATGTGTGACTCATTGAACAATGCGAATACACGTTTTGTATCGGCATTAAGCGTATCAAAGCCTGCTTGGTCCATCACGTACTTGCCATCAGGGTACATTTCTTGCCATTCCGCCGTTAGATCACGCTCATCCGTACGGTCACCTTCCACTTCACTGACTGCATCAGCTGAGTTGAATGCTGCGTCTTTCGGTAAAAAGTGACGACGACCACCGCCCATCACCACCTCAAGACCATCAACGTCGGTTCCTACGAAGCGTGCTTCAAGGTTCTTCTCGAAATTAACGAGTTGCGATGCAATGTCTTCACAGCCAGCTTCTACGGCATCAGCTGGCATGTCTGATACATCTTCCCAGTTACGATCGGCTGATTTTGCATACGTTGCTGCAGGTGTTGCGTGTGTAATGCGCGCTGTTGAAATAACGCCTGTTGCTAGACCTTTGATTTCCGCAAGCTCTGTAGCAGTAATTAATTCGTTACCCGCAACTGTTGCACACTTGCCACGCTCGATGTTTTCGTTTACACCAATTACACCAACATCAGTTTTAACGCCTGAAATAATTGCTGTCATTGTGCCTGCTGAGTCAGGTGTTTGCGCATCAACGTTATACGTTTTGATTTGCGCAGAGTAAGGAAACTCCTCAAAGCTTAATAAGCCTTCTTCGCCCGACTTACCTTCCATTTGACCCGCCATGATACGCGATGCAGTAAGCGTTGAAATACCCATACCATCACCAACAAATAGAATGACATTTTTAGCTTTAAACGTTTGCTCAACCTGGGCCGCCGCTTCTTTTTCTGTTAATTTTATTTCAGCAGCACTATACCAATCATTTTGTTTTTGACTGTCTGGTAACACACCTGCATTGGCCGTGGCTGACAATGCCAACGTTAAACCAATTGCAGTAGCAATTTTATTAATTTTCATCGTTACGTTCCGTTAGTACATTATTTTAAGAATTTGAGTGCTAACTAAGCTGCACTTGGATAATTAGCGCAGTAATACTAAGAACGCATTGTTACTAAAAAAGTGACTTTTCATGACGAAATGGTGAAACAGAACAAGCAGTGCAAGAAGGCAAGTATTTAGTTTTAGGGGAAATAATAGGGCTAGTGGTTTGAGACTGATTCAAATTTCCTTTTAAAGAACTTCTATGTAATCAACATGAATAAAAAAGCCTTTGAGCCTATTACTCAAAGGCCTATAGTTGCATTGTTATTTAATTAACTTACTTTTTGCGGCGTCTTAGCAAGCTAAACGGCGCTAGAAGTAAAGTTAGCCAAAATAAACTACCGCCACTGCTTGAAGATGATTTTTCAACTTCAGGTTTGCTACCTTCACCGTTGACAGTCACAGTAACGGTTGTTGAAACTTGTTCTGAACCATCAGATACAGCATAGCTAAATGTTTCTGTCGCTGAGCTGCCAGCATATAAATCAGCAAACTTTCCAGCTGGGTCATATGTGAATGTACCATCCCCATTATCAGTAACAGTTCCTTTAACATCTTCCGCATCTAATGAGACTACAGATAGAACATCGCCATCTTCATCACTATCATTCCCTAAAGCATCTATGAGTACTGTTGATGATTTAGATGTTGAAACCTCGTCAGCTTCGGCTGTAGGTATAGTATTGATACCCGTAATAATCACAGAAACCTGAGCCATAGACTCTGAACCCACTTCATCAGCTATCGTATAAGTCAATGCATCTGTTACTTGTTCACCCTTTGTCAATGAATCAAATTGACCATTTGTAGAATATGTCCAAGTACCATCATTATTATCTGTTAATTCACCTGTTAGAGTATCCAAATAATCAATTAATGTTATTGAATGACCATCAGCATCACTATCATTTTGTAATGGTGAAATATTTACAGTTCCATTTTCGTCAACATAAACAATATCTGCTTCAGCTGTTGGAGGCGTGTTGATAGATACAGATATGGTTACCTGCCCCTCAACAAATGCGCCATTATTATCAGTCACAATATACTTAAATGAATCAGAAATAACTGTCCCGGGAACTTCATCGTCAAACGCTGTTGATGCATCGTATGTAATCTGACCATCAACTAAACTTACAACGCCCAAGGTCCCATTATTTTGTATGCTATCAATTGATAGAGTATCACCGTCTAAATCTGTATCATTTTCTAAAACATTGATAACTGTTGTTTGACCTGACCAAATTGATGCAACATCTTCAGCTGCTAAAGGTGCGTTATTTGGAGGCGTGTCAGTATTTAATGGAGCACCCGCACTAATTTGGTATCCCCCAGTAGTTGCGGTCGTATCTTCATGCTGTACTACGGCGTAAAGAGTTGACTCTAAGTCCGTAGTAGCAACTTTATAGAACACATAACCTGTTTTAGAAGGGTTTGTATCCAACGTAATATCTTGATCAATTACAGTTATGCCATCTGACTTATATAATGTAAGGCTAGGTTTCATCCCTAAGCTTAAGTCAGATACACGAACAACAAACTCACTTGTCGTATCAATGTTTTCGATTTGATAAAAGTCTAGGTCCCCCTGAGAGTCAACCATCCCCTCAATTCCAGCATTACTTGGAGTAAGATCATCACTCAGATAATAACTGTCATTACTATCGCTGTATGGTACATCACTGACTACTAGTGAAGTTTTAGCTATACGAACAAAATTCTCATCGATACTTGGCAATGTCTCAGCTTCTGGTACTGAGCCATCAATCGTTGGCGTTAATAACCCTGTTGTGGTGTACACAGCCTTGCTGTCATTATTGTCTACATGCACTTCAACTTGATAAATACCATTTTGATTATAAGGTGCAATTACTGAGTAAATTCCATCCCCTGAAACAGCATCTCCACCAATGCCATTATCAAACAGTTCAAGTTCGCTTTTAACTTGGTTTGGATCTGTAATAGTTGCCTTAACATTAGCGCCTGTAATTAGTTTATCTTTTGTGATTGCTGTAGTCAGGATCATAGGAGCTGGGTAAGTAACTGCGTTTCCATCAACTCCTTCAACATTGACAGAGTATGTACCTGATAAGCTTGGTTCAGCACTCACATTTACCGCAGCAGTAAGGCTACTACTTTGATTTAGGTTCGTTAACTGTAACTGCCATTGCCCTGCACCATGTGCAGATAGTTTCTGATTAGAAATATTAGCACTACATGATTGAGTGCTAGCAGTATCTATACAGTTGAAATCTATATCGGTAACGAGTGTGCCAGCACCATCAAATAGCGCTAACTCAAGATCTGCAAGATCTGCATTGTGATTTACAAAAACATTTATGTTATCTAGCCCAGAATCAACATAAATTGGCTGACTGGCGCTTTGAGAACTATCAATTGAGTATGTTGTAGATGCAAGATTCTGATTATCTGTCGCAATCGCATTAGCTTGCAAGAAAGCATCAACAATTTCAGCCAATGATGTTGGTGAAGAAAAGTACTTACCACCAGTAGCATTAGCTAAAGTGAGAAGTGGGCCAGTTGGTGATGCACTACCATAGCCAAAACTGAAAATTGGCATATTAGCTTGTTGATAATTACTGATAACCGACGCCTGTGACAAGCGAGAATCATTGTCATTACCGTCGGCTAGGACAAAAACAACACCTGGGGCACCGCTTGCTTGAGTTTGTTGGTATTGTTCTAAGTTATCAAGCGCTAATTGTGAACCATCGTAAAGGGCTGTTGACCCTCCAGCTCTGATTGAATCAATTGCTGCTTTTAGTTCAGTTTTTACTGAAACATCTGGGCTTTCAATTTTAGTTACAGGAAAATCTTGTATCACACTATAGTAGCTAGAGAAGCTAACTAACCCCATTGATGTAGTACCTTCAGCTGTAGCATCAACAAGAATTTTAGCTGCTTGTTTGGCATTATTGATTGCCGAGCCGCCCATACTACCTGAACGGTCAATAACCACTTGCATATCAATATCACCTTCAACCCAAACTACATCAAGTTGATCTCGGCATGATGCTTGAGCTGAAGGTAGTTCAACCTTTACTGGTGTTACATCATCTGGAGCATTGTTAGCCAGGGTAAGAAAGCGAGTACGCTCTGGTTGAGCCGTTTTTCTTCCTAACTTAGGATCATCTTTGGCATCTTGTAATAGCACTTCCCATGCACTTTTTCCGTATACTCGACCTTGAGCTGTTCTATCAACATTACCAATATTTGTTGCAGTAGAGTGATTAAGCCAAAGCATATCACCTTGTAGAGCTTTCCACTGATTACTCATAATAGAGTTAGTAGCTAAATCAGTTTTTATAGGGCTATTTGCATCTGCGCTTTCAGCTACGCCTTGATACTCGTCAAAAAGGCCATAAGCATAGTGCCCCCATTCATGGGCAAGTGTATAACCAGCACCTTTAGGATCTTGAAGCATATCATGGTCTTTGCCAGCACCTGCACCGTTCGGGAAAACATCACCAAACCAAATATGCATGCCATTCGCACCAAAACCTGACGCATTAGCTCTAGGCCATTCTCTTGACCCCCAAATAATATCTGATTTAGAGCGATGTTTATTTTCTCTAAATACACTCACTGTGCCAAGCTTATGCTCACCATTTGTTTGCTCACAAATAGCATCTGCGAAGTTTTTAAAAATTTCTTCATAGGCATTCTGCTCTGTACCTTCTGGATTATTGTATAACGACACTGTTATATCAAAAATTGCAGTTGACGAATCAGTACTGACAGCAGAAAGGCTTTGCATCCTGTTAGCTGCAAATACTTTCTTTTGCTGATTCTGATCGACGGTACTGACTCTAGATAACCAACTATTGGCAGCAATTGTTGATGTTGAGGCAATTGCAGCGGCAACGCATAAAGCAGTTTGCGTAAGTTTATTTTTATACACTATTAATTCCTTTTTATAAATAACTTAAAATTCACCTACTGTTTTAAAGCTACTATTCGATTTAATAACTAAAAAATTGGGCGATAACTCCTTACTTAAATGTGATCTATATTTTAAAAATTTTCGACCACTACAGAAGGAAGTGCCTGTTACAGGAAAGGAATTAACATTAATTAGATTGATATATACATAGTTATTCATACCGATTGTTGGCAAATAATTAACACAACAATCCCCACCGAGGTTTGAATTTTATGTATGTCTTCAGTGTTTCAAAGCTTTTTAAGATAGAAAGAGAAATCCTACTGATACTTATGAGCAATTTAGATCAAACCATCAAAGTACAAGCTATAAAGATACTGAGCATCTAAAGGGGATTTAAAAATATACAGCAAATAGCAAAGCTATTTTTTGACAAGTAGCATTTAAGCTAGTCATTAGCCATCCCTGATAAAACCATTCCATTTACATGACGGCAGTAATTCTAACAAAACCCATTAACAAAATACTACTATAAGATTGATTTTCGGCTTCCTTTTTAGAAACAATAGATTAAGCAAAATTTACCCAACCCTCATAAGATTTAATTGATATTTAAACAATTAAATCTAATTACACATAAAGAACCTAAAATGCCCAAAACAGAAACCGCATTAACAATAAAAACTTAGTGATATATTCACATTAAAATGACGTTATTAGTGAATAAAACGATAAAACAATAACGTAATGATGTTTTTTATACAGTGGTTAGCGAGGATAAAGTTCAAAGGGTCTAGATCAAGCCATTAGGAGGAATGGTTTATGGTAATGGGGCCATAAAAGAAAAGGTTTGCATGGATTGTGTTGGGTTTCGCTTCGCTCAAACCAACCTGCCCTAAGAATTGTGATTTGACGTCTGAAAGCATACAGCTGATAGCTTTTTCACCCATAAAAAAACCCGAGACTAAGCTCGGGTTTTTCTTAATGCTTGATGCATTACTATAGTTGATTACTCAACGATAGTTGCAACAACACCAGCACCAACTGTACGGCCACCTTCACGGATAG
>NZ_JAGDEC010000008.1:0-218513 GCF_040148775.1 Pseudoalteromonas sp. NFXS39
ACTCAATCTGTACGAGTGCCCACACAGATGATTGCTTTATATTGTTAAAGAACGTTGCGACGTTGTCGCTAGGGATGCGTATAATACATCCTTAATTTTTCGAGTCAACACTTAATTTTAAACTTTCTTTTTAGACCGTTTTAAACCGAAGTTTCACTTAACTCTCTGCTACGTTGTTCAGCGTCTTTCGTTGCTGCCCGCCGTGTCAGTGGATGCGCATTATAGGGATGCGAAGAATTAACGCAAGCACTTTTTGTAGAAAACTACTAAAAACTTACCTTTCGCGCAAAAAACAAGCTAAAGGCAGTAAAAAACACAGTTTACTGTACAAAATACAGCCAACTTTTCTCGAGAGGATCTTAAGTATTATCGATATTAGGTAATACGCAAGTTTTTAAATAAAAAAAGCGCCACTATTTTTAATGGCGCCTTTATCAATCAACTCTGAATTAGTACAAGATACTATATAACTTACGGCGATACTTAGATGCCAAGGCATCACCATCAGGTAATGAAGCGATAATTTCTAGATAGGTTGGTTTTGCATCTGCGTAGTTAAGATCTTTTTTAAGTACATTAAATAACATCTCTAAAGCTTCTTCTTTACGGCCCGCACTATTAAGAGCATTACTTAGTTCTACTTTTATCTCTAAATCATTTGGATATTTTTCAACTTTATCTTGCAGTGCTTTTATTTCTGGTGAATCTGTTGCAGCTAATGCTTGTTCACACTTTGCTTGAATATTTGTGAAATACGCATCACGTTCACTTTCTGCAACCGAATCTAATAATGCTTGTGCATCTTCCAATTTATGAATTTGAATGCAGATATCAGCTAAAACTAACTTTACACGCGTATGGTTTGGATCAAGCTCATAAGCCTGCTTTGCATAGTTAAAAGCATTGTTTAAGTCTTGATTAATTAACGCTTGCTTAGCCTGCTCTAGTAATAACTCGTGTTGAGCTGGTAAATGTTTGGCTAGCGCATCGCGAATTTGCTGCTCTGTTTGAGCGCCAGGTAACATATCTACAGGCGCTGAATCTTTTAACATCACAAGTGTAGGTAATGCTTGTAAACCGATTTGCTGTGCAAGTTGTCCTGCAAGTGCCTGCTCAACATCACAATCTAATGTTGCTACTAATAAATGCTCACCATATTCATGTGCGATTTTTTCTAAAATAGCAGCTTGCTGATGACACTCTGGGTTTTGCGAAGAGTAAAAAGTAAGTAATACTAATTTTTCAGCGGACGTTTCACCCAATGCTTGCTGCAAATTTTGCTGGGTAAGTTTTATCATATTATTCATTTGATCGATTGCACTATATAAGTATTTAGGTTTTTATATAGTGGCAAACATAACAATTACAAGCCCCACGGGTCGAGGTCATTATGAAATTATCTACTATTTCTGCAGCTTTGTTACTTCTTAGTCCATTCGCGCAAGCAATAACACTAGATTTAAACCTTCAAAAAACCATGCCTGAGATTGAAAAGCTTTATTTAGATTTACATCAATCTCCTGAGCTGTCTTACCACGAAAAACAAACAGGCCAGAAGCTAGCAAAAAAATTAAAGCAACTAGGCTTTACTGTTACAGATAACGTGGGTGGTTTTGGCGTTGTTGGGATTTATAAAAACGGTGATGGCCCAACAGTCATGATCCGCACTGATACTGATGGATTACCAATTGTTGAGCAAACTGGTAAACCCTATGCCTCTAAAGTTACTGTAACAAATGATGCTGGTGCAACCGTTGGCGTAATGCATGGTTGTGGTCATGATATTCACATGAGTTCATTTATTGGCACAGCTCAACAGTTAATGACACATAAAGATCAGTGGCAAGGTACTTTAATGATGGTCGCACAACCAGCAGAGGAAGTAGGTGGTGGTGCAAAAGCCATGCTTAAAGAAGGGCTTTTTACTAAGTACCCTACTCCAGATCATGTTATTGGGTTACATGTAAGTGCCAGTGTTCCTGCTGGTAAAGTCAGTATGAAAACAGAATATACGATGGCTAGTGTTGACTCTGTTGATATTACTGTAAAAGGTAAAGGGGGTCACGGTGCCTATCCACACACAACAATAGATCCAGTTGTGATTGCTTCACGTATTGTGTTGGCACTACAAACAATTACTAGTCGCGAATTGTCACCACTAGAGCCATCAGTGATCACGGTAGGCTCAATTCACGGTGGCTCCAAACACAATGTCATTTCAGATGAAGTAAAACTACAACTTACACTGCGCAGTTATAACCCTGAAGTTCGCTTACAACAAATTGCAGCGATCAAACGAATTTCGAAAGGCATCGCATTAAGTGCGGGACTTGATAAAAGTTTAGCACCTGAAGTATATGTGCATGAAGATGAGTCAATTCCTTCAACATACAATAATCCAACTCAAACCAACTTAGTACGTTCAGCGATTGCTAATGCGATTGGTGAAGACAATGTACTTGAAACTGAAGCTGTAATGGCTGGTGAAGACTTTGGCCTTTATGGTCGTACAGAACAAAATGTACCAATTACTTTGTTTTGGTTAGGGGGTGTTGAACCTAGTCAATATGATGCTGCAATGCAATCTGGCGCAACATTACCTTCTTTACATTCAAGTAAGTTTGCACCTGATTACAAAAAGGCGCTTCCTACAGGGATAACTGCAATGAGTAATGCCGCGGTTGCCCTATTTAACAAAAAGTAGTTTAGGCTGACCTAGCTCTAGGCTTAGCCTTTCTTTTAAAACGTCGCTTTTGCGGCGTTTTTGGTAATTGGGCAAAAACTTGGCTGTCGCACTGTTTGGCTTGATCAACTAAAGCATGTAACTCAGTCAGTAATGGCGTTAAAAATTGCTGATAACTCATATGCTGTTCAGCTATATTCCCTAATGATGCTTCCCACTTAGCAGTTAAGTCAGGGCTAGCAAGCTGCTCAGGTAAAGTGCCAATAAGCGCTTTACCTGTTGCCGTAGCTAAAATATTTTTACCCTGACGCTCTAAAAAGCGGCGCTTAAATAAAAGCTCGAGAATACCTGCCCGTGTAGCCTCAGTACCTAGTCCATCAGTTTCTTTAAGGATCTTTTTAATCTCAGGGTCTTTCACATAGCGGCTGATGCCTGTCATAGCACTTAATAAGGTAGCATCAGTAAAATGTGCTGGCGGTGTAGTCATTTTGTCTACCACGTCCCCCTGATAACAATGCAGCTGCTGACCTTTTTCAAGAGCAGGTAAGGTTTGCTCATCTTTTAACTCTGTTTTGCCCATTAATGTTTTGAAGCCTAAGCTAACATCTTGCTTAGCAGCGGCTTTAAAAAGTCCACCAGCAATCTCGACTGTTACTTTGGTTTCGTTAAAGACATAGTCAGAATAAAACTGGATTAAATAATGACGACAGATCAACCGATAGATTTTTTGTTCATCACTATTTAATGATGCTGAGCGAAGTTGTTTTTCGGTAGGAACAATAGCGTGGTGTGCCGCAACTTTGCTGTCATTAAAACATTTACTCCGCTTGCTGGTGTCAGCTTGCTTGCAAGCTTCACTTGCTTGGCCTTCATTATTAGCAATAGCAGCAATAATACTCGCTGCATCTTTATGATGCTCTTTTGGTAAATAGCGATTATCTGAACGAGGATAAGTAATTAACTTATGACGCTCATACAAGCTTTGGCAGGTATCTAACACCTTTTGCGCAGGCATTGAAAACGCTTTTGCCGCATCGATTTGTAAAGCTGATAAATTATAAGGTAACGGTGCTTGTTGTTTTTTTTGTTTTTGCTCAAGGTCAACCACTTTAGCTGGTTGATTAGTTATACGTGATACAACATTTTCAGCAAGCCCTCTATGTAATACTCTCCCCTCCTCATCTTGATAAGGTTCGCATGCTTTACTTGGTTGCCACTTAGCTGAAAATGTTTGCTGCTGCTCAGTTTCAAGATGAGCTAATACTTCGTAAAAAGGTTTCGCTACAAAGTTAGCTATTTCATTATCACGATTTACAACAAGACCTAAAATAGGTGTTTGAACACGACCTACAGATAACACATTACCAAACCCTGCTTTTTGCCCAGCAAGCGTATAAGCCCGAGTTAAATTCATGCCAAATAACCAATCAGCACGTGAGCGAGCTAATGCAGACACACTCAAGGGAATAAAATCGCGATTCGACTTTAAATTATTAAGTGCTTTTTTAACTGCACTTAAGTTTAAATCGCTTATTAATAGTCGTTGAATTTGCTGTTTTTTGGCTTTGCTCAGTTTGACCTGCTCGATCACTTCATCAACCAATAGCTGGCCTTCGCGATCAGGGTCGCCAGCATGAACGATTACGCTTGCCTGCTTAATAAGCTTTTTTAATACGGTGAGTTGTTTACGTGTTTTTGCTTTAGGTTTTAATTGCCATTGCTCAGGCACAATAGGTAAATGCTCGAATCGCCACTTTTTAAAACTTGTGTCGTAATCATCTGGCTCGGCTTGTTCAAGTAAATGCCCTATACACCAAGAGACGCAATCACCATTACCAAGCTCTATATAACCATCCTGTTTTTTATGAGGTTTAGGCAGTGCATCCGCAATGGCTCGCGCCAATGACGGTTTTTCGGCAATGTAAAGTTTCATAACGCAACACTAATACTGTTTTTATAAACAGTATTCTAGCACAGGAATTTTAACTTAGGAATGGCTTACGCCTGCTGCCGGCGTCGGGTGAAAAGGTAAATAAGAGGTAGATAACACACAACCACTGTACCAACATTGATTAAAGGTAACAGGGTTTTATACATATAGGTGCTGTACGATAAGTCCCAAAGATGACGATCGACTAAACGAAACAACTGTAATATGGGAGCCATTATAACGACCAGTTGCCCTAAAGCACTTTGCCATAAATAGACTTTGTCTTTAATCCCCAAGTAGGCAATTAAGGCCATCCAAGCAATATCATTAAAAGCCCACACAACATAGCGCCACACATAAATATCATCAAATGCTTTTAGAGCAGAATAAATAAGAGTTCCGAACAAGAAGAAGGCTGCCGTGATAACAGCAAAGTAAAGTGCGGGCCAATCTTTACGAAGATAAAATACAAAAATAGCCGGGCTCAGAATGAACACCCAGCTATGATCTAATGTCACAATGACAGAATCAATCCAATGAGGCAAAGTTACTCACCTTGCGTTTTACCATCATCATTGTCATCGCCACCGCCGCCATTACCTGGCATATAGCTGTACTTATCAACTTTTTTCATTTTTATACTCCATTACATGTGTTAATGAAGTTTCACTTTAATTGATTTATTGTCTTACATCAATAGGGTCAGATTCGTGAGCTTTACCTTGCATGATAGATATTTCGACACGACGATTCCGCTTGCGATCTTCATCAGTCACATTCGGTACAAGAGGCCTAGTTTCTGCGTGACCTACAACCATCATACGAGATTTATCAAAACCAGGGGCTTTTTCCATTTCGCTTGCAACGGCAACTGCACGTTTTGAAGATAAATCCCAATTATTAGTATAAAGCTCATTTGATACTTGGAAGTCGTCAGTATGTCCTGACACGGTTATTTCACCCGGCACATCTTTTAATAGTGTCGCAATATCACGAATAATAGGCTTAAACTTAGGCTGTAAAAAGGCACTGCCTGATGGGAATGAGCCATTCTCACGGATGCGAATAATAATTTGTTGACCTAATGACTCAAGTTCAATCGCACCATCCATAATTTGCTGTTCAAGCTGCTGGGCAATTTTCTTCACAAGCTCATTAGTCTGTTCTTGGTCAGCCGCAGAAATTGACTGCTCCAATGCTTGTTGCTGAGCCGTACTTTGCGATTCACCACCACGCTTATTACCACGTTGCTCTTGACGACCACCGGCAGAGCTTTCATCACCAGCTTGAAACTCAAGCATTTGCTGAGTCATTTCTACAGTTTGTTGTTGAATCGTTTCGATAGGGGTAGGTTCAGGTTTACCAGGGGTAAACTCCATTGCTATTACCGAGGTCCCTTTTGGAATATCTTTTACTTCAATTTTGTTTTGCACACCAAATGCAAACTTCATTGAACCAGCAATTTGCTTAAACTTCAGTACATCCATTTCCGAGAAAGCAAGTAAGAGTACAAAGAAGCACATTAATAATGACATTAAATCTGCGAAGGTTCCCATCCAGGCTGGTAAACCTGGTGGTGGACATTTGCACTCTTGATCGGACATGCCCTACTCCTCGGTATCAACTTTACGTTTTGATTCAGCTAGGTAATTTTTCAATATACCTTCAATGACTTTCGGATTTTGGCCATCTTGAATACCTAGTACTGCATCGAGAATTAAGCGTTGGTTAAGAGCTTCTTCATCTTTACGTAGTTCTAGCTTTACCTGAATAGGAATTGCTACAACGTTTGCTAAGAAAGCACCATATAATGTTGTTAAAAGTGCAACCGCCATCGCAGGACCGATTGCTTTCGGGTCATCCATGTTTGATAGCATAGCAACCAGACCTATTAGCGTACCGATCATACCCATCGCAGGGGCAATATCAGCAAGTGACTTGAATAAGCCTGCGCCAAGTTCATGACGATTAGCGGTGAGAGAAATATCTTTTTGCAGAGTGGCACGAACAACATCAGCATCATGACCATCCACTAACATATCCACCCCTTTACGCATAAAACCGTTGGGGATTTCGGCTTCTTCTAATGCTAGAAAACCACCTTTACGTGCTGAGTCAGCTAATTCTACTGCTTTTTCAATTAATTCTTCTGGAGATTCGATTTTGAACATAAAGGCTTTAGCAGCCACTTTACCTATGCCCAAAAATTGCCCCATGGTGAAATTCGATAACACGATAAAAATCGAACCACCAAATACAATGACCACCGAAGGCGTGTTGTAAAACATTGCAACTTGGCCGTCACTACTTAACACCATCGACATAGCAATTAAGCCTATGGCACCAAGAATACCTATTATGGTTGCTAAATCCACATACCCCTCCAGAGGAACAATTACACGACACCCTCAGGCATCAAATTTTTATTATTAACTGCTTATCGGCAAGCAATTGAAATACTTAAATCATTAAATGAATTAATTATATTTTAATGTAAGATTTTTAAGCTACAAGTTTAAGCTGTATGTAAAAGCGTAAAAATAACATATTGAAAATGGATTATGCGTAAAAAAACACATCATTCTTTGACCTAGTTTAGCATTCCCCCTAAAATTGGCCTCACTTTCTAACAGCTATCGAGGCCACAATGGCAACAAAGAAACCAGAAAACTTAAGCTTTGAAGAAGCGCTGGATGAATTATCTCAAATAGTTGCACAAATGGAGCAAGGTGAATTGTCTTTAGAACAATCACTAAAACAATTTGAACGTGGTATTGCGCTGGCGAATGCTTCATCTGGTAAGTTGCAACAAGCCGAACAAAAAGTTGCCATCTTAATGGGTAACGATAGCCAAGCTCCTCTTAGCAATTTTGATTCAAACTTGGACTAATTAAGTGCAACTAAAAGAACAATTACAACGCGCTCGAGAAGACGTTGAGGCACATTTAAATCGCTATTTCGCACAGCCACTTAATACCGAAAAGAACATTAAAGAAGCTACTCATTATGGTGTTTTAAATGGTGGTAAGCGCTTACGTCCTTACCTTGTATATGCGACGGGCCGAATGATGGGTGCTAACAAGGCCGATCTCGATATTCTTGCTGCTGCCATTGAATGTATTCATAGCTACTCATTAGTCCATGATGACCTACCTGCAATGGATGACGATGACTTAAGACGTGGTCGTCCCACCTGTCATATTGTCTATGGTGAAGCGCAAGCAATACTCGCTGGTGATGCATTACAAACACTAGCATTTGATTTAATCGCCAACCACCGATTTTCAGTTCCTGCGAGCCAGCAGGTAAAAATGATAGCCTCGTTAAGCAAAGCCTCAGGTATTGAAGGTATGGTAGGTGGACAGGCACTGGATATAGAAGCGACTGATAAAGAAATTAGCGTGTCTCAGCTAGAGCGTATTCATCAGTTAAAAACGGGCGCCTTACTTAACTGTGCAATTACACTTGGTGCATTAAGTGCTAATAGCTGCGATGAGCATACTCTAAAGCAGTTGAACTTATTCGGCCAAGCAATAGGTCTGGCTTTTCAGGTACAAGACGATATCCTAGATGTAGAAGCTGATACTGAAACATTAGGTAAGCCACAAGGTTCAGATATTGCCGCCAATAAAGCAACTTACCCTGCTTTATTGGGAATGGCAGGTGCAAAGCAAAAAGCACAAGACTTACTAGCTCAAGCTCATCAAGCTCTTGAGGCAATTGATTACGACACCAGCGAACTGGCAAGCCTTGCTAGCTATATCGTTGAACGTAATTATTAATGCCTAAAAAAGAAAGACAAAATAACTAAAAAATCAGAGCAGCAATGGGCTATAATGCACTCTGGTTAGCGAAGGATGTATATAAAATCATGACACTTGATAGTAGCAAGTATCCATTATTAAGTTTGGTTGACGAACCAGCACAACTGCGTGATTTAGCGCAAGACAAGTTACCTGCGTTTAGTAAAGAGTTACGCGAATACCTACTTAACTCAGTTTCGCAAAGTAGTGGTCATTTAGCATCAGGTTTAGGCACTGTTGAACTAACGGTTGCGCTTCATTATGTTTATAACACGCCTGAAGATCGTTTAGTATGGGACGTGGGTCATCAAGCATACCCACACAAAATCTTAACTGGTCGTCGTGACCAAATGCATACTATTCGTCAAAAAGACGGCTTACACCCTTTCCCATTCCGTGAAGAAAGCCCTTACGACACCTTCAGTGTAGGTCATTCGAGCACTTCAATTTCGGCTGCACTAGGTATGGCCATTGCTGCTGAAAAAGAAGGTAAAGATCGTAAAACAGTTGCTGTTATTGGCGATGGTGCGATTACTGCAGGTATGGCATTTGAAGCGATGAACCACATGGGTGATGTAAACCCTAATGTGCTAATTATCTTAAATGATAATGAAATGTCGATCTCTGAAAACGTGGGTGCACTAAACAATCACTTTGCACGTATTTTGTCTGGTAGCTTCTACACCAATATTCGTGAAGGTAGCAAAAAACTTCTTTCAGGCTTACCACCTGTGAAAGAGCTTGCCAGCCGAATGGAAGAACATTTAAAAGGTATGGTCATTCCAGGTACTTTCTTTGAAGAGTTAGGCCTAAATTACATCGGCCCAATCGATGGTCATGATGTTAATATGTTGGTCGATACCTTACGTAACATGCGTAACCTTAAAGGTCCGCAATTACTGCATATCAAAACACAAAAAGGTAAAGGTTATAAACCTGCTGAAGCGGATCCAATTGGCTACCATGGCGTACCAAAATTTGATCCTAGCATGTCTAAATTACCAAAATCAAAACCTGGCGCGGCTACATTTTCTAATGTATTTGGTGACTGGTTATGCGATATGGCAGCACAAGACGACAAGCTGATGGCAATTACCCCAGCGATGCGTGAAGGTTCTGGCATGGTGCGCTTTTCTAAAGAGTACCCTGCGCAATACTTTGATGTAGCTATTGCTGAACAACATGCTGTAACGCTTGCAGCTGGCCTTGCCTGTGAAGGCTTAAAACCTGTTGTTGCTATTTATTCAAGCTTTTTGCAACGCGCTTACGACCAACTTATCCACGATGTGGCATTACAAAACTTACCTGTTTTATTTGCTATTGACCGTGCAGGAATTGTAGGTGCAGATGGTGAAACTCACCAAGGAGCCTATGACTTGAGCTTTATGCGTTGTATTCCTAACATGATTATCATGGCACCAAGCGATACTAATGAGTGTCGCCAAATGTTGTATACAGGTTACCAATGCAATCAACCTGTTGCTGTTCGTTACCCTCGAGGTAGTGCGGGTAATTGTGACGTTGAATCGACAATGAGCGCGATTGAAATTGGTAAAGCGCGTAGCATCAAGCTAGGTAGCAAAGTGGCAATCTTGTCGTTTGGTACGCTATTAGAGAACGCCAAAGTAGTCGCCGATGAACTTAACGCAACAGTGATTGATATGCGCTTTATTAAGCCTCTTGATACTGATGCTATTAGCGAATTACTAGCTAGCCATGATGTGATTGTTACCTTAGAAGACAACGCCATTGCGGGCGGTGCAGGTTCTGCTGTGAATGAGCACCTAGCTGCAATTAAGGCTAACGTGTCTATCTTAAACTTAGGTATTCCAGATGAATTCATTAAGCATGGCACGCAAGATGAAATGCACGCCGAAATGGGCTTAGATGCTAATGGCATCTTAGCTAGCATCAAAGAGTTCATGGCTTAAGCCAAACAGCATTCACAAAAAAGGAGCTTTAAAGCTCCTTTTTTAATACCAATCCGCTTAATTAAGTAGTCTATTTTGAGGCAATTAAACCTCGTTGATAACAAGGCAAAAATTTCGTTATTTAGTTGTTCTAAATGAGAAATTTTTAACGCAGTTAGCGACAGGTTTAATCCCTCAAAATGATTAAGTATTATTGCGGGTTGGTATAATACCAATAGAAACTCTATCGCATCCAAATTTTTATATCGGCTAAGCCATTAGCTTGTAATGCACTGAGCTGCTGATCAACATTATTGCTTTGCTCGAACTCAAAGGCATCTAATTGCTCATCAAAGGTAATGTTTGCAACACCATCACCACCACGCTTTTTAACTTGATGTAATGCGATATCAGCAAGATTGACTGAAGTTTCCCAACCAATAACTTGTCCACCCAATAAAGGTAATGGGTAGAAAGACCAGCCAATCGACGCAGTAATGGTGGTTGACTCACCATTTGGTAATCTAAATGGATTTGCTGCAATCGCTTCACATAAATCAGCAACATAATTGTCTATCGCTGTACGTTTGAAATCACGTAGTAAGAGTAAAAACTCATCACCACTCCAACGTGCGACATAGTCAGAACCTTGTGTACGGCTATTAAGTAAGGTTGCCATTTGCTGTAAACAGCTATCGCCTGCAAGTGGCCCATAAGCATCATTAATTCGGCTAAAGTTATCAAAGTTAATGATCAACAATACCAATGATTTACCCTGCGCTTGTAATGACTGCGAGTTTCGCTGGAAGTGCTCGATATCTTTTGGTAGTTGATCAAACAAGAAACGGCGGCTACGTAATCCAGTAAGCTCATCAGAATGGCTAACTAACTTAAGCTGTGAATTTACTTGATTAAGCTTATCGTTGGCTTCACGAAGCTCAACAGTTCGTTCTGTTACTAAGCTCTCAAGAGCTAATTGTTTACGTTTCTCTTGCGCTCTAAATACCCAGAAAACAAGATAAAACAATAAAATAAAACTGCTGGTGATCAAAAGTCTGAAATAGATAGTCTCGTCAAAGCGACGCGGCACCACAAAACTATACTCAGTACGACGTGCTTTTTGCCAATCTTCACCACGGCGTTTTGCTTCAAGCTGGAATAAAAAAGAACCCGGCGGTAAGTTGGTATAAATTGCCTCACGACGAGTATTAGCATAACGCCAGTCACTGTCCAAGCCACTTAAGCGGTAACGGAACTCAATACTTGAAGGGGCATAATAATCAATCGCAGTATATTTTAATGTCACATCACGCTCATCAATTTGCAGCTCAGGTTTATTACCTAAGGTTGCAGTACTTAAATGACGAAGCGGCGTGATCAGGCTTTCAATACGAGGTTTCAGAGCTTGCACACCAAAGAGCTCAACACTCTTTGGAATTTCAACAACACCTTGTAGGCTTGGGTACCAAATAGAGTTACCTGTATCTGCCACAGCATCATGGCCAAGACCGGCACAACATTGACTAGCTTTACCATCGAGCTGACGGTCAAACGATGAGATCACTTGTTCTACTTTTAAGCTCTCAATGTCAGTACCAAACTGCTCTACCGGCATGCGATATACGCCTTTCATGGTACTTACCCAAATACGCTTTAACTGCTTATCGTAAACGAGACTAAAAATAGACCCATACGGTAGACCATCGGTCGCATCTAACTGACGCCACTGACCTTTGGTACTGCGATAAAATAGACCATCGTTAAGTGAGCCTATTAATATCCCCACCCCTTCAATATTTAAAATACTGGTGACGTAAGCACTTTCTAAACTAGTTTGGTCGCCAATTTTCTCAATACCTCGGTCGGTAAAGTAATAAGCCCCTTTACTGGTACCAATTAAGCCAAAGTTTTGCTCATCAAGAACATAGGTTATAAATTTACTGCTTAAGAATGCATTGTAAGCAAATGGTGTTAAACCACCATAACTTAAGCGATACATACCTCGGCCAGTACCAAGCCAAAAACCGCCTTTGCTAGAACGGCTAATTGCGAATACAGGGTTATCTCGTAGCGCTCGCCCAGGGACTGTATATAAGTTTTGGTTTTCGTAATAAAACACACCGCGACCAGTTGCGATGTACAAACGGTCACCATCAAATTGTAAGTCGTGCACCGCAGCTCGACCAAATTGATTACTCGGAATTTGATTTACAAAATTTTTGTTATAATCGAAGTAGCCAACACCACTTCGATTGGCCACCCATAATTTGCCATCAGGTGCTTGGCTAATAGCCATCACCGCTTCTGTCATATTTGAAATAGCAGAGTGACGTTCAATACGCCCCTCATGAGCAAGCCATAAACCTTCACTGAAGCTTGCCAGCCAAATATTATTTTGATTATCACGAAAGATATCAGCAAACCAAATACTCTGATCTAGCTGACTTGGCTCAACCCATTGCCAATCACCTGAGTTATCACGAAATAACAGCCTGCCATAGGTCGAAATCCATAACGCCCCATCAGAGTCACTCATAAACTTATAAACAGCAGAGTTACTCGCATTTGGAAGTGGGAATGGACGCAGCTCATCATCTAAATCAAGAAAATAAGCACCTAGCTCTGAGGCTAGGTATAAGTTACCTTCAAGCCAAGCCATATCATGAATAATGGTTTGTGCTAATCGTTCAGGTAATGACACTTTTGCAGTGAGTTCTAATCGTAATTTTGCAAAGTCAGAAGAGGTATTAGTTAAGCGCAGTAAGTGACGCTCATTAACCAGCCAAATACCTTCTGGCGACAAAGCCATTTGACTCACTGAACCAACAATTTGCGTAATTGCAGTGGCATTAGATACCGGTACGATTAACGCTGAGTTTTGATTTAGTGTGACTTGATTTCGAGCAACATAATAAAGGCCGTTCGCGGCAATCCAGATACTACCTTTGGAGTCTTCAAGAATATCCCGCACAGGGCCTTTGACGTTAAAGGTTTGCGACATCATAGTTTTAGGATCAAGTGTCACCAAGCCATTTTTGGTACCTACCCAAAGTAATCCAGTGCTATCAACCAATAACTTATTAATACCGTTACTTGGCAGGAAGTCGCTATTTTGCGTATTGAAGTTGGTGAAAGTATTACCATCAAATCGGCTTAATCCAAACTGTGTGCCTAGCCACATATAGCCTTGCTCATCTTGAGCAATACTTTTTAAAGATTGTGATGGCAAGCCATTTTGGATGTTCCACTGTTTAACGACATAGTCAGTAATAGATGCAAACACAGGCATGCTGCAAAGCATCAACAAACAGACAACTAGAAATCGCATCATATACTTGCCACCAAGTAACACTTAACTCATCGTTTAAAAAGGCAAATAGCCAGCTTTAAACAAGGCTTGAACACAAATTAATGAAAATATACCTGCTAAAATATCATCAGCCATGATGCCCAAGCCACCGTGTAAACGTCTATCGAGAATTCTGATAGGACCTGGTTTAGCGATATCAAAAAAACGAAACAACAAAAAACCAACCAACAGTGACTGCCAATTCAGTGCAGCACCAATCATGGTGATATAATAACCAGCAACTTCATCCCAAACAATGGCAGGATGATCGTGTACCCCTAAGTCATCTGCCGTTTTACCACATGCCCAAATACCAAATACGCTGATCACGATTGCAAACACAATCTGTAACCATAGCGGGAAGTACATTGTGGTAAAAATAAACGGCAATGCAGCAAAGGTACCAAAGGTGCCTGGAGCTTTAGGCGCAAGGCCTAAGCCAAAACCCAAACCAAAAAATTGGTGTGGGCGTTTTAAATTGAATAAACGGTTATTGCTCAAACCGGCTCCTTCGTGAAGTGCTGAAAACCCTTGCCTTGATAGTTAAATTTTTCACCATCAAGTAATAGTTCAATGTCACTTTCGCCACTTTTAATTTGCCCAACACAACTTGCTTCAACACCATATTGGCGCAACTTCATATCAACCATGCTTTTATTACTTTCAGGCACAGTAAACAGCAACTCATAATCGTCACCGTAATTTAAGATATAATCAAACTGCTCTGCACGTGGAATTGAAGAGTTTAGTGCATCAGAGACTGGCACTTTATCGACATTGATCACAGCACTGACTTGCGATAGCGCTAAAATATGTCCTAAATCAGCTAATAAGCCATCAGATATATCAATCGCTGCAGAGGCTGCACCTCGTAACACCTGCCCCGCTGCAACACGCGGAGTCGGGTAATCAAAGCGATTATTTAAATAGTTTAAATGTTCAGGGGCAATATCAAGTCCTTGTTTACGAGCTTCAATTGCCACACCAGCATCACCTAATGGGCCTGTTACATAAATCCAATCGCCAACTTTAGCACCACTACGACGTAGTGCTTTGCCTTCAGGTACGATGCCTTTAGCACAAATTGTAATAGTTAAAGGGCCTTGGGTGGTATCACCGCCAATGATCTGCACATTGAAGTACTCTGCAATTTCATGCATACCTTCGGTGAACTCTTCAAGCCATTCTATGTTTACTTCTGGCAAAGTTAAGCCAACCGAAATCCACGTTGGTTCTGCACCCATAGCCGCCAGATCACTTAAGTTAACAGCTAAAGCTCGATGCCCAAGAGCACGAGGAGAGATGTCATCAAAAAAGTGTACCCCCGCAACTAACGTGTCTGTTGTTACTGCCAATTGGCAGTTTTCAGGCACAGATACCAAGGCACAATCGTCACCAATACCTAGGTTCACATCATGGCGAATAATACCACGGCCTTTAAAGTAACGATTGATTAATTCAAATTCCTTCATACACAAAAAAGCCGGCCCAAGCCGGCTCTCCTTTTACGGTGCTACTTACTTACGCAGTTCTTTCACTGCTTTATCAAGTACACCGTTGACAAACTTATGACTGTCTTCAGCACCAAACATCTTAGCAAGCTCAATGCCTTCATTGATTGCTACTTTGTAAGGTACGTCTTCACGGAATTTCAGCTCATAGCCAGACAGACGTAAAATTGCTTTTTCGACCATGTCTAACTCATCTGCTGGGCGTGCTAAATGTGGCGCAACGATTTCATCTAATTGCTTACAGTTAACAACAACACCGCGTGCTAGGTCTTTGAAATATTCGACGTCGATCTTAGTCACATCATTTTCAATTAACATTTGCTGTTCAATATCAGCAATCGGGTTACCGCTTAACTGCCAAGAGTATACGGCTTGAAGTGCTAAGATACGTGCTTTACGTCTTGCTGCTGGTTTCACAGAGATTCCTTAAACTTAAATTTTGTCTAACACATTAACCATTTCAAGCGCACCTAAAGCAGCTTCGCCGCCTTTATTACCCATTTTGGTACCTGCGCGCTCAATTGCTTGCTCAATGCTTTCAGTGGTTAATACGCCAAATGCAACCGGGATATCATACTCAAGAGATACTTGCGCAAGACCTTTGTTTGATTCGCCAGCGACTAAATCAAAGTGTGGCGTACCACCTCTGATCACTACGCCTAAAGCGATGATTGCATCGTGTTCTTTCTTTGCTGCAACGCGTTTCGCTGCTAAAGGTAATTCAACGGCACCTGGTACGTAAACAACAGTAATGTCGTCTTCAGATACGCCACCTGTGCGCTTAAGCTCATCAACAGCACCTGCTAATAGGCTGCTACCAATAAAGTCATTAAAGCGAGAAATGACAATGGCAAACTTTTTGCCCGGTGCGTATTTGTTACCTTCAATAATTTTCATTTAATAACCCTAAAAAATAAGTTTAAGCGGTTGCGATTGCGCAAAAATTACGGCGCATAATACCACAAAAATATAAAAGTAGCCTAGTAAATCTGTTTTCCAACAATTTGCCTAATTATGACTGCGGCTCAACGTAGTCAACCACTTCTAAGTGGAAACCAGATAACGCATGGTACTTTTTAGGACGGCTCATCAAGCGCATCTTTTCAATACCTAAATCAGCAAGGATCTGTGAACCCACCCCCACAGTACGCGATGTACCTTGGAATTTACGGTGACTAACATTTTCGCCAGCATCTTGTGCAGCAAATGCTTTAACGGTTGCTTCTAGGTCTTCCGTTGATTCTTGCTTACCTAAAATAACCAGTACGCCGTTGTGCTCAGCGATATAAGCCATAGCATCTGATAAGCCCCAGCTACGATCAGCACTTCTATCTGATAATAAGATGTCATTGAAGGTACTTTGTAAGTGAACACGAACTAACGTCGGCTCATCTTTAGATACTTCACCTTTTTGTAGGACATAGTGAAGTTGACCATCAATGGTGTCTTTGTAAGTAACTAAATCAAATTCGCCGTGATCAGTTGGCAATTTACACTTGGCAACACGCTCGATGGTGGTTTCGTTTAGGTTTCTGTATTCGATTAAATCTGCAATAGTGCCAATCTTTAAGTCATGCTCTTTAGCAAATATTTCAAGATCTGGGCGACGTGCCATAGTGCCATCAGCATTTAAGATTTCAACAATCACTGATGAAGGCTCAAGGCCCGCTAAACGCGCTAAATCACAACCCGCTTCGGTATGACCCGCTCGAGTTAGCACGCCACCTGGCTGCGCCATAATAGGAAAGATATGCCCCGGTTGAACAATATCGCTTGGCACGGCACCTTTAGCAATAGCAGCTTGTACTGTACGAGCACGATCAGCTGCAGAAATACCTGTCGTTACGCCTTTCGCCGCTTCAATAGACATGGTGAAGTTAGTCGAAAAAGCAGCACCATTATTTTTAACCATGAGTGGTAACTCTAACTGTTGACAACGCTCTTGTGTCATAGTTAAACAAATTAAACCACGGCCATGCGTTGCCATAAAGTTGATGGCATCTGCACTGATATGCTCTGCTGCGATGATTAAATCGCCTTCATTTTCTCTGTCTTCATCGTCCATTAAAATAACCATTTTACCGGCTTTAATGTCATCGATAATTTCTTGCGCGCTGTGTAAATTCATAATATGCCCATGAGAGTATTATTAATAGTGACTATCTTTGCTTATTTAATAAAGCCAGCTTGTGCTAGCAAGCTCATTGATATGTCTGAACGGGAAGGTTGTTCGGCCCCTTTTATTAGGCGCTCTAAATAGCGAGCAATCTGGTCAACTTCTAAGTTCACCTGAGTACCCACCTGAAATTCTGCAATCGTTGTTTGCTCAGCGGTATGCGGAACAATAGTAAGCTTAAAGCGGTTTTGTTCGACCTCATTGACCGTTAAGCTAATGCCATCAATACATATCGAACCTTTGTACGGAATGTATTTCATTAAATCATTGTCTGTACTTAACCAGTACTCTGTTGCACGGGCATTAGGACTGATACTTTCTACAGTCGCAATACCATCAACATGACCTGATACTAAATGCCCGCCTAGGCGAGAAACGGGTTGCATGGCTTTTTCGAGGTTGACTGTTTGTCCTTTTTTATAATGCGCAAACCCAGTTAAGCTGATTGTTTCGTTAGATAAGTCAGCACTAAAACCATCGCTATGTTTAGCGACAACCGTTAAACACACACCATTAGTGGCAATACTGTCACCGAGCTTGACGTCTTTCATATCCAAATTAGTGCTTTGAATACGAATAGCCAGATCGCCTTGCTTTTGTGTTAGTTCAACAATTTTACCTGTTGCTTCAATAATTCCAGTAAACATAGTGCTACTCTTTATTTTTCAATTTTTGTGGCTTGCTTTGCTTTGTAGCTGTTAAGCGAATATCGTCGCCAATCATTACTGTATCAGTAAAAGTCAGTTCAGTGATATCACTCATCACGGTAACTTCTGCAAAGTTTAGTAAGCTTTTGCCCATATCACCTATTAACTTAGGGGCAATATAAACGATGTATTCGTCAATTAAATCCTGCTCAGCAAACACCCCTGCAAGGGTCGCTCCTGCTTCGAGCCATATCTGATTAAATTGTAGTTCAGCAAGACGCTTTAAAACCGCGGATAAATCAACTTTATTATTAACTGCTGGTACAACTTCGTGTTTAACAAAGTGAGGCCATTGATGTTGTTTATCAAGCGATGTAGTGAAAATAATCACCGGACTTTCAATGCTAAATAATGTAAGTTCAGGCGTTAACCTATTTTGTGAATCAATAATCACTCGAGTAGGCTGGCGCAAAGGCAAGGATGTAGGCATAGCAAATGGCAGTTCATCAACGCGCACATTGAGTTTTGCATTATCAGTAATGACTGTGTCAGCCCCCGTCAAGATAGCGCAACTTTGCGCACGATATGCTTGCACATCTTGGCGCGCTTTAGGACCAGTAATCCATTTACTTTGACCATTATTTAGCGCGGTTTTGCCATCTAAACTACAGGCCATTTTACAAGTCACATATGGTACCCCTGTTTCCATACGCTTTAAAAAGCCTTTGTTTAGGTCACGCGCTTGTTGCTCAAGTAAACCGGATGCCACTGAAATACCAGCATCGGCTAAAATCTGTAGACCACGACCACTCACCGCAGGGTTAGGATCGACCATGGCAGCAATAACCTTACTGACACCAGCTGCTTTTAAACCTTCGGCACAAGGCGGAGTGCGTCCATAATGACTACAAGGCTCTAAAGTTACATATGCTGTGGCGCCTTTCGCATTGTCGCCAGCCACAGCCAAGGCATTTACTTCAGCATGGCCCTGCCCTGCTAGTTGATGAAACCCTTCACCGACTATTTCGCCATCTTTAACCAGTACACAGCCAACATTAGGGTTTGGAGTCGTGGTAAAACGCCCTTGTTTAGCAAGCTCAATGGCACGCGCCATATAAGCAGTATCAAGCTCTGTGAATGACATAGTTAATCACCTAAACGAGCGATTTCTTCACCAAACTCGCGAATATCTTCAAATGAACGATATACAGATGCAAAACGCACATAGGCCACTTTGTCGAGTTTTTTCAGTGACTCCATGATGCACTCGCCAATTAAATGGCTAGATATTTCACGCTCACCAGTAGCACGAAGTTGAGATTTAATAATGTTAACGACTTCGTCGACCTGCTCAGTGCTAACTGGGCGTTTCTCTAAAGCGCGATGCAAGCCATTGAGTAACTTATCTTCGTTAAATGGTTCGCGACTACCGTCTTGCTTAATCACTCTTGGCATCACAAGTTCAGCGCCTTCAAAGGTGGTAAAGCGCTCATGGCATTCGTTACATTCACGTCGACGTCTAACTTGGTGACCACCGCCAACAAGTCGAGAATCAATTACTTTGGTATCTTTTGCGGTGCAAAAAGGGCAATGCATAGGGTTCAACTTCCGTTTATAAAAAACAAAAAAAGGCCGCTTACTAAGCGGCCTTTATAATAGCAAAAAACAACGCTATTGTTATCTTAATTACGGTTTAACCAGTAATTAAGCGTAAACTGGTAATTTTTTACAGATAGCTTTAACTTTCTCTTTTACTTCTGCTTGTACAGACTCATCGTTGATGTTGTCTAATACGTCACAGATCCAGCCTGCAAGCTCTTTTGACTCAGCTTCTTTGAAACCACGGCGAGTAATAGCCGGAGAACCAATACGAAGACCAGACGTTACGAACGGTGAACGTGGGTCGTTTGGTACTGAGTTTTTGTTAACAGTGATGTTAGCGTTACCTAGTGCAGCGTCAGCATCTTTACCTGTGATATCTTTGTCAATTAGGTCAAGAAGGAATAAGTGGTTGTCTGTTTTACCAGAAACAACTTTATAGCCACGCTCTTGAAGTACTTCAACCATAGCTTGAGCGTTCTTAACAACTTGTGCTTGGTACGCTTTGAACTCTGGCTGTAATGCTTCTTTGAAAGCAACCGCTTTAGCAGCGATGATGTGGCATAAAGGACCACCTTGACCACCAGGGAAAACAGCACTGTTTAGCTTTTTGTAGATCTCTTCATCACCACATGCAGAAACGATTAGACCGCCACGAGGGCCTGCTAATGTTTTGTGAGTTGTCGTAGTAACAACGTGTGCATGAGGAATTGGGCTTGGGTATACACCCGCTGCGATAAGACCAGCAACGTGAGCCATATCTACGAATAAATATGCACCAACTTTATCAGCGATTTCACGGAATTTAGCCCAGTCAACAACGCCTGAGTATGCAGAGAAACCAGCGATGATCATTTTTGGCTTATGCTCTAATGCAAGTGCTTCAACTTGAGCGTAATCAATTTCGCCAGTTTCGTCATTTAGGCCGTATTGAATTGCATTATACGTTTTACCAGAAAAGTTAACGTGTGAACCGTGAGTTAAGTGACCACCATGAGCTAAGCTCATACCTAGTACTGTATCATGCGGCTGAAGAAGAGCTTGGAAAACAGCTGCGTTTGCTTGTGAACCCGCATGCGGTTGGACGTTAGCGTAATCTGTGCCGAATAATTCGTTTGCACGATCAATTGCTAGTTGCTCAACAACGTCAACATGCTCACAACCGCCATAGTAACGTTTGCCTGGGTAACCTTCAGCGTATTTGTTGGTAAGCTGAGAACCCTGCGCTTCAAGTACGCGTGGGCTACAGTAGTTTTCAGACGCGATCAGTTCGATGTGCTCTTCTTGACGAGCCGTCTCTTTAGTGATGGCTGCAAATAACTCTGGATCGAAATCCGAAATATTCATGCTACGTTCTAACATGGGGTCTCCTAAGGCAACGTGTATGGTGTTTTTTGAAGGCTGTATTGTACGCTTAAAACGCACTTTTGCCTATCTTGTAAAGATGAACATATTTAAACAGGGATTGAATTTATTTCACAGTGTTTTAATAATGATATTTTTTTATTGATACATAAAAAAAAATTATAGATTTAAAATATTACATATATTTTTAAAATGTCACTCTAGATAAAATTATCAACGCTTTATTGCGTTTCAATAGAAGCGAACTAAGCTTATATTCCTAGTCAATATCAAGGATGGTATAAGTACATGTTAGCTAAACCTATATATGAATTAGTCCCCTACGGATACTTCTTTCTCGGCATGAGCTGCATCACATTAGCAAATAATTATGTACCAACATTAATTGGTGTAACTTTATTTTTATTAGGCGCTAACATTTGGCGAATGCGCTCAGAAGCTAGAAGAACAGATCATATAAGCCAGCGAGTTAAACAAAAAAAGTCCAACTACTACTATGAATTTAAACCATTTATTATTTTTATTTCGGCTTTCACTTTGATGCAATGGACACAAAATGAATTAGTCTCAGTGATCAGTATTTTGCTATGTATTGCTGCGGTGGTCATTTTATGCATGCGAGTTTTAAACCGTCATAGTCATTCATTACTTCATTAAAAAAGAGCGGCTTCGCCGCTCTTTTTTTAGTATTAAGCTAATTTATTTAGCAGCTCTGTTCGAAGCAATTGATAATCAAACTTAATATCTTCAGCCAAACACTGCTTTGCCAATGCATCAGCAAGCGGTTTTGGCATTGGCAGTTCAATGTCTAAAATTTGCTCTACACTGTCTTTGAATTTAGCAGGGTGTGCGGTCGCTAAAAATATACCTGCACTACCGTCGGCTAGATTTTCTTTCAAGCCTTGATAAGCAATTGCAGTATGAGGTTCTGCGATATAACCAGTCTGATGAATTTTTTTCATCACCTCTTTTGTTTCTTCTTCACCAACACAGCTTGAATAAAAGTCATCATAGCTAAACCATTCGTTATCTAGCATAAATTGAACGCGTGGCCAGTTATTCGGTTTACTCACATCCATTGCGTTCGATAAAGACTCAAGTGTGTCATTTGGCGCCCACTCTTTATTTCGCAAGAAGCGTGGCACAGTGTCGTTTTGATTAGTTGTGGCACTTAATTTAGCAACAGGCATTCCAAGTACAGCACCAATCATCGCCGCACATACATTACCAAAGTTACCACTAGGTACTGAGATATGCGCTTTACTACGCTGCTCTTTTGGTAATTGCGCAATTGCTTCAAAGTAATAGCATACTTGCGCAACTAAACGACTGATGTTGATTGAATTCGCTGAGTTTAAACCTAGCTTTTGTTTAATTTCATCGTCTAAGAAAGCTTGTTTTACCATACTTTGGCAGTCATCAAAGCTACCATCAACGGCGTAGCAGTGAATGTTATTACCTAAAGTAGTGAATAGTTTTTGCTGCGCTAATGATATTTTACCTTTTGGGTATAAGATCACGACATCAATATTTGGCTTGTTATAAAATGCATGAGCAACGGCTGCGCCAGTATCGCCCGATGTGGCCGTTAAAATAGTGACTTTTTCGCCTTGGTTAAATTGGGCAAGACACTCAGCCATAAAACGACCGCCAAAGTCCTTAAAAGCAAGCGTTGGGCCATGAAATAACTCCAAACAATAAATGTCTTTTTCAACTTCTACCAACTTCACATCGAAGTTAAAAGCGTTTTGCACCATCTGTGCGACGGTATCAGCAGGTAATTCATCACCAATTAAGTGCGATAAAATCTTACTACTCCGACTAACAAAGTCCAAATCTAATAAAGTATCAATGTCTTGTATTGGCGATAGGCTATCAGGGAAGAACACACCTTGATTACGGCCTAAACCCGTTTTTACCGCTTCCACAAACGACACCTGTTGTGTTTCATCTTTTAAATTATGTAATTGCATGTTTATTCCTTAAATTCTTTAAAGCTGTCGCGTGCCAAGTTGATCAAGTTGGCAGATATGGCAGAAGCCCTGCTCATTAATGTAATTATCATTCAGCCACGCTGCACACTTTTGTGCAGCTTCAAGACTCTTACACACGGTAAATAATGTTGGCCCAGCACCTGAAATACTGACAATTTCAGCGCCAAGCTCTGGTAAAGCACTTTTCGCTTCGACAAAGCCTTGAATAAGCGGTGCACGATACGGTTCGGCTATTTCATCAGACATAATTGATAGTGCAGCATCAAAACGGCCAGTGAGCAATAAGCTACTAAACGCAGAAAGCCGCTGTGCAAATTCAACACTGTCGTGCATTGATAATTGCGTTGGCAAGACCGAACGCGCTTTTGCGGTATTCAGTGAAAAACCAGGGAAAGCCGCTACATAATACCATTGATTATCAACAGGTAACGAAATTGACTTGTTCGGAATGAGTTCACCCGTTAATTGCAAACCACCTAAATAACACGGCGTGATGTTATCGTAATGACGGCCGCCACTAACAATGGCTTCAAAGTCAGCCATCAACTCGATAAGTTGCTCTTGGGATAAATTTGTTTCGGCGAACTTATCGAGGGCAGCAAACGCAGCCACAACAGAACAAGCACTTGAACCTAAACCTGAGCCAATTGGTAGGTTCTTTTTAAGCTCAAGTTTTACCGCTGACATAGTCGGCGCAACGTGCTCTTTAAAGTGAATTAAACATTGATAAGCTAAGTTTTCTTCAGCATTTGCAGGCAATTTACTGGCATAGTCGCCAGAGCATACAAAAGTATCTTGCTCTGCGGCACTAACCTCTACAACATCGCCTAATAAAGTACCATCGATAGGTGCCAGTGCGGCACCGAGTGCATCAAAGCCGACAGCAAAATTCCCGATTGAAGCGGGTGCGTATACACGGATCATGACCTGCTCCTAGCGCGTTAACGTTTTTAAGATATCAGCAAATACACCCGCAGCCGTTACTTCAGCACCTGCACCATAACCACGAATCACAAACGGACGAGGTTGATAATACTGACTTAAAATTGCCAGTGCATTTTCACCGTCACGAATATCGTATAAAGCATGGCTGCTATCAACGGCTTCTATACCGACTTTGCATTGACCATTTTCAATAGTGCCCACATAACGAAGTACTTTACCTTCACTTGCAGCACTTTGGATGCGGTCGTTAAACTCGCTATCAAGCGATGGCAGTTTTGCCATGAAATCTGCTACAGAATCATCTTCTGCAAACCCTAAAGGTAAAACAGATTCAACTTCGATATCGCTTAGTTCTAATTCAAGACCAGATTCACGGGCAATGATCAGTAGTTTTCGAGCAACATCAGTTCCAGATAAATCATCACGCGGATCAGGCTCTGTAAATCCACTTTCTTTTGCTTTTAATGTTGCTTCACTAAGTGATAAACCATCTTGTAGTGCACCAAACATATACGATAATGAACCCGATAAGATACCGCTGAATTTAATGAGTTCATCGCCCGCACCAAATAGCGATTTAAGATTATCAAGTACCGGTAAACCTGCACCTACGTTTGTTTCGTATAAAAATTTACGATTATTCTTTTGTGTTGCTGCAACTAAATCTTGGTAGTAAGTATATGAGCTAGTATTGGCTTTTTTGTTAGCAGCAACAACATGAAAACCGGCATTCAAGAAATCCACATATTGCGCAGCAAGCTTATCGGCCGAACTACAGTCAACTATCACAGGGTTGATTAAGTGGTTTTGTTTTACAAATTGCTCCACCAAACTTAAATCAAATGCTTGCTCTGACTCGGCTAGTTTGTCTTGCCAGCCATTAAAAGCAATACCTTCGCTATCAAGGTAAAGCTGTCTTGAGTTAGCAACACCGTATAAGTTCAGCTTAATGTTACGCTTTTCAAGCCACGCTTGTTGGCGTTGTAACTGCTGAATAAGCTCTTGACCAACCAAACCACAACCAAGTAAAAAAACATCAATTGAAGGAATGTGGGTAAAGAAATTTTCATGGCAAACTTTTACAGCGTCGTTGCAAAACTCACCGTCGATGACCGCTGAAATTGCACTTTCAGTGGAATCTTGTGCAATTGCAACGATGTTAACCTGCGCTTGTGCTAACGAAGCAAAGAACTTAGCCGCTAACCCTTTGTGAGCACGCATGTTATCGCCTACTAAAGTGACAATAGCAAGGTTACGCTGCACTTGAACTGGTTCGATTAGGCCAGCTTGTGATTCTAATTCGAAAGCAGTCTGAAGTGCTTCAAGGGCAAGCGATAGGTCGCTTTCATGAACACAAAAACTGATGCTAAATTCACATGAAGATTGAGTGATTAAAACAATTGAAACATTGTCATGAGCAAGTGCATTAAATACTTTTGATGCCATGCCCACTTTACCTTTCATACCTGGGCCTGAAACAGTTAACATAGCAAGGTTTTGTAGACTTGATAGCGCTTTAACAGGCTCGTTAGATACACTGTCGTTACTGATCACTGAGCCTTCAGCACGTGGATTATGTGTATTTTTGATCTCACACGGCACACCCGCTTTGGCACAAGGTAAAATCGTTTTCGGGTGCAATACCTTCGCCCCAAAATAAGAAAGCTCCATCGCTTCTTTATATGATAGTGAATCAACCTTAGACGCTTTTTTGATATAACGCGGATCAGCATTATAAACGCCATCAACATCAGTCCAGATCTGACATACATCGGCTTCTAAACATGCTGCAGCAATTGCCGCTGAGTAGTCTGAGCCATTTCGACCAAGTGTTGTTAGCTCACCTTGTTCGTTAGCAGCAGTAAAGCCCGGCATGATATAAATAGTGCTCGGTGCAGCTTTTAGTGCTTCTTGAAAACGCAACTTACTTGCAGCCAAGTCAGCTTCAGCATCAATGTAGCCGCCCACAGAGGCAATACAATCAGTCGCTTCTAGATAGCGAGCATTGCTTTGTTTAAGCATGCACTCCATCAAAGCAACACTTACGCGCTCACCAAAGCTAATAGTATAGGCACGTACTTGGTCTGGGCAGCACTTTAAAAGTGCAACACCATCAAGTTTATTCTTCAGTTCATTCAAGTTAGGCCAACTTGCTACCTGACCAAAATCAGCTTCAACAGCAGCTTTTAGTTGTTCACAGCGCGCAACCAATGCTTGCCATAGCTCACTAAAGTCCTGCCCATGTTCTGCAGTACTTGCTAACGCGACTAATGAATCAGTCATACCACCTGGAGCTGATAGCACTAACAGCATTTCATCGCGTAATTCTTCTTTGACTAACTGAGCTACCTGTTGCAAACATGCGTAGTCGGCCAAGGACGACCCACCAAATTTTAATACTCGCATTATTTATGTTTCCTCATTCCATAAACGAAAAAGGCCTGTGTTCTAGTGAACACAGGCCTATAAATTTGTTGCACCGACCTATGCCACTATCCAGTAAGGATGATGGTTGTAATAATAATGGTCGTTGCGTGATTAAATGTTTTCATAGACTCTAGACTGCCTTAAATGTAGTCAGGCTGTCAACCCTTAAAGAAAGATAAATTATGCGTTTGTGTTATTTAAAAGATTAATGAATACCAAATTTATGCAAAGTTGCTTTTAGACGAACAAGATCTATTGGTTTATCAATGAAATCAATGGCGCCCAACTTTACTACTCTTTGCTTCATTTCAGTCTGAATATCAGCCGAAATAACTATTACAAAGCATTCTATTTTCTCTGCTTTAATAGATTCAAGCACAGCGACTCCATCCAGTTCAGGCATGGTTAAATCTAAACAGAGTAGATCAAAATTATGTTCGCGCAGTAACGCAAGTGCTTCACGCCCATTGGTTGCTTGTTGAATATCTGCATTCAAGCAATCCCCTAAACAGCGCACTACCTGCTTACGGGCAATATTTGAGTCATCACAGACCAGTACTGAAAAATTAGGATTATTCATGAAATAAAAATCTTTGCTGTAGCAAATACAACATTAAAAAAGGCTAATGTTAAAAAAGTTAAAGGTGAAATAAATTTATAACACAATTTTTAAAGCGCAGTAAGGCTAAGCTTTTTCAAAAAATACTAACAATTTATAAATGTTCCAGTAAAAAAGGATATATTTATTTCTTTTTAACCATTTATTAGCTAACTTTAGAACTAGCTGAATGTATTACAATTGTCACCAAGGAGCTATGGATATTCCATGCTACAAAAAAGCCTGTCAAAAGAATTATTAACAAATGTGCTCTCTGTCTACTTTTTACTAACCTTCGTGGTGACGTGTGGACAGGTTATTGCTGAGTACGTTAATACAAAAGATTACATTCGCGACGAGTTAACTACTTTACAAAAAACATTTAGCCGTAGTTTAACCCGTGCAATTTGGGAACTGAACGATAAACAAACCATCACGACGGCTGAGGGCCTACTGGCAATCCCTATGATCGAAGGCATTATTGTGCGTGATGATAGTGGTGAGGTACTCTCACAATTAGGGCGTTCGTTAGATATTCATGAGCTTTACAGTCAACAGTTAGTTCAAGAAGAAGCAATTATCGAAGATACGCCGTCGGGTTTATTTGGTTATACATTCCCACTTATTTTTGAATTCTCGGGTAAAACAACCCAAGTAGGCGACGTAACCCTATTCTCAAGCCGTGAAGTGGTATTTAGCCGCATCATGATTTCTATCTATTTTTTAATCGGAAATGCGATGATCAAAACCACCTTTTTGATCATTCTTTTCTTACTCGCATTTAGAAAGCGCTTAACCGAGCCATTGGCACAGTTCACAGAACAAATTGAAGATCTAGAACTAAACGATTTAGAAGGTCGCCATATCGAGATCAAAACCGTTGAGCATAACGAATTAAAAGTAATGGAAGAATCTTTCAACCGCTTAATTGATAAAGTGGTACTTTACCGTGAGGAGCTCGAACATACCCAAAAAGAACTTTTGATAAGTAATGAAAAGCTCGACCAACATAACTTGCAGTTAGAACAAGAAGTCGCACGCAAAACATCAAACCTAAGCCAAGCTATGATGGACTTGCAGCAACAAAAATACGAGCTTGAAAAACAAAAGCTAACACTTACTGAAGAAATCGATTTACGTAAGCAAACTGAACAAGAGCTAATAACTAAGCAAACTGAGTTACAACGCTACCTTGATGAACTTAATATGGCACAAGAGCGCTTAGTAGGCTCAGAAAAAATGGCTGCGTTAGGCGGCTTAGTTGCAGGTATTACTCATGATGTTAATACACCTATTGGGATTGGTGTTACTGCAACTTCCTTTTTACAAGAGCGCTTAGACCAAATTGAAGCAGCTTACAAAGATAAGACTCTGTCGCCAAAAGCACTGGAAGAATTTATTAATGATGCTAAACAAAGCACCAGCTTACTCACCAGTAACTTAGACCGTGCTTCTGAGCTGGTTGCAAGCTTCAAGCAAATTGCAGTCGACCAAGCCAGTGAAGCGGTACGAACAATTAATTTTAAAGAGTATTTAGGTGAAGTGATCCGCTCTTTACATCCAAAACTCAAAAAAACATCGCATCACATTAATTTAGATTGCCCTGATGATTTAACGCTTAACCTACCTGCGGGTGCTATCAGCCAAATTTTCACAAACCTGATTATGAACTCACTCATTCATGGTTTTGAAGGTATTGAAAGTGGTGTTATTGATATTGTTATCAAAGAAGAAGATGACGAAGTTGTCATCGACTTTAAAGACAATGGTAATGGCGTATCAAAAGAGCAATTAGAAAAGCTTTTCGACCCATTCTTTACTACTAAACGCGACCAAGGCGGCAGTGGTTTGGGCACACATATTACCTTTAACCTCGTTAAACAAACCCTAAGTGGCGATATTGAGGTATCAAGCGAAGTCGGTAAAGGCTTGCACTACCATATTAGTTTTCCGAAAAACATGCCAAAACCTCTTTCAATGTTTAACTCATAAGCAAATAGAGCTGATGCCGAAATGATTCATTTCGGCATCAGTTTTTTATTGCTATGATTGGGCAAATTTATTGAAAGGATTAGCCTAATTATGTGGTTTAGTAACCTTATCTGTTACCGTTTTAAACAAGACGTTTCATACTCTCAAGAAGACTTCGACAAAGCCCTAGAGCAAGACCTGTTTCGTTCATGTACCGGCCAAGAGCTTTCAACTTTTGGTTGGACAAAAGCGTTTGGTAAGCATGGGCAAACCCTGTCTCACTTCTCTCAAGACAGCATTTTAGTATGCGCAAAGCGTGAAGAAAAAGTGCTGCCAGCTGCCGTTATCAATGAAATGGTTGCAGAAAAAGTTGAGCAAATAGAAGCGGAAGAAAACCGCCCAGTTAAGAAAAAAGAAAAAGACGAACTAAAAGAAAATATTCTACACACGTTACTACCTCAAGCATTCAAAAAATCGAGCCTACAGTTTGCGTTTATCGACCAAAAGAATGGCTGGGTTGTTGTTAACAGCGCAAGCTTTAATAAAGCAGAAGAGCTTTTAGCCCTACTTCGTAAATCACTTGGCACACTTCCTGTCGTACCTGCATTTGCTAATTATGATTTAGATGTATTTTTAACTGATTGGTTAACTAATTTCAGTACGCCTGAAGGCTTTTCAATCGGTAACGATGCAGAACTTGAAGAAGCAGATGACAGTGGCGCTCAGGTTAAATTAAAAGGCCATGATTTATCATGTGACGAAGTTAAGTCTCATTTAGAAAATGGTAAGCGTGTAACTAAGCTTGCTCTTGATTGGCAAGAGCGCGTCAAATTCATGCTGCAAAACGATGGCTCGATTAAACGTTTAAGCTACTCAGAAACACTAAAAGAAGAAAACGCTGACATTCCAAAAGAAGATATGGCAGTAAAACTTGATGCTGACTTTATCTTAGCGTCAGAAGAAATTAAGCAAATGCTAGAAGAGCTGACTCAAGGCTTAGGCGACAAGGAAGATTTATAAAATTAACTCTTAGGTTAATTAACACTAAAAGCGCGACTAACTAAGTCGCGCTTTTTGTTTAAATTAGTCAGTAAAAATCGCTTTTACTTCGTTAAGCATATCGTGATATTCATCTTCACTGAACATATCAAGTGATTCAATCACGCCTTTATCCATGTAGGTTTGTAATGCTGCAGACTTATCAGAAACCTGTAAAATCCCTTCTAAAATTGCGCCAATACGAATGAAATCAACATAGCAGATATGTTCTGGACGATAGTTTGGATTTGCCCAACTTTCAGCAACTTCTACAAACTCATCAGTAAAGCCCCAAGCACGCATAATTGCACCACCTACTTTGCCACCTAATTTTTGGATAGCATGTGCAAGGAAACTTGGGTTTGCGAACACCTCTGGGTGCTTTTCGGCTTCAGTTAAAATTGGCAGTACACCAATGTTATAAACTAATGCCGCTAAGGTGATTGTGTCGCGATTAAGCGAGGTTTGCTTGTTTCTGCGTAAAAAGAAGTCCATTAAGGTAATTGAGTGGCACGCTACTTTAAGCGTTTTTTGCCATGCCTTGTCCATATAGCCTTTGATCAGCTCATTGTGCGATACAAACAGCTGTTCCATTGCCATTGCGGTAGCAATGTTTTTGATTTGACGAAGACCAATTCGTGTTACCGCTTGGTGTAGATTTGTGACTTTAACTGAGCGCCCCATAAAAGCACTATTCGCAACTTTGATCATTCGTGCTGATAATGCTGGATCATGAGAAATGACATCTGCCATATCCATCAAGTTTACCTCGGGATTATCCGCGGCTTGCCTAACCTTTACTGCAACTTCCGGTAAGGTAGGTAACACTAAAGTGTCGTTATTTATTCTGTCGACCAATATGGTCAGTAATGCATTTTCTGTTGACATATGTGTGCCATCCTCTTGGATTAGCCCGCCCAAACAAAGACAGACTAATGACTGACATTATTAGATTAGTTATAGTTTTAGTATTGTCTAACTTAGCGCTAAAGTTAAGAAATTCACAGAAATTATCTATTTTTATATTTTTTAACTTCCTAACTCATAAATAAATATTGCTTCTAGCGTAGTAAACTTGCCATATATATGTCAGGTTTGCTTTAATGCATAGACTTTTCGTTTTCTAAGCAATGACTCTCACTTTTTAACGGGCAAAAAAATGACATTAAATAAAATTAGCCAAGCACTTATCTTATCAGGTGCTGTTTTTCTTGGCGCATGTTCTGACGAGCAAGCTAGCACTTCTCAAACTAAGCCTGCTGCAGAACAAACAAAACAAAGTACTGAACAAAACAACCCACAACTAATCAATGCAGAGAAAAGCCGTTTAGACATATACACAGACTTCACGCTTACTTCTGACCTAAGCCATTTAAGTGACAACCAAAAGCAAATGGTTGGCAAATTAATTGATGCATCAAAAATTATGGATGAGCTATTCTGGCGTCAAGCATTTGGTGATAACAAAGACGCTTTCCTTGCAAAAATTAATGATGAAAAAGTTCAGAAGTTTGCAGATATCAACTATGGCCCTTGGGATCGCTTAAACGGCGACCAAGTTTTCTTATCGGGCTATGAAGAAAAACCACTAGGTGCTGAATTTTATCCAAGCGATATCACTAAAGAAGAGTTAAACAACGCAACGGTTGATGACAAAACAGGTCTTTATTCGGTGATAAAACGTGACGAAAAAGGCCAGCTTTACAGTGTGGCTTACTCAGTTGAGTACGCACAAGAACTTGAAAAAGCAGCTAACTTGTTACGTGAAGCAAGTACGCTTGCTGATGACAAAGAATTCGCTAACTATCTTAGCATGCGCGCAGAAGCACTAGTAAGTGATGACTTCCAACCTTCTGATTTTGCATGGATGGATATGAAGAATAATCCAATTGACGTGGTTATTGGTCCTATCGAAACTTATGAAGATCAACTATTTGGTTACCGTGCAGCGTATGAATCTTATGTACTTATTAAAGATTTAGCATGGAGCGAGCGCTTAGCTAAATTTGCCGCTTTCTTACCTGAGCTACAAAAAGGTTTACCTGTAGACGAAAAATACAAACAAGAAGTCCCTGGCTCTGATGCTGACCTAAATGCTTATGATGTTGTGTATTACGCAGGCCACTCAAATGCAGGTAGTAAAACAATTGCTATCAACCTGCCAAATGATGAACAAGTACAGCTAGAAAAAGGCACACGCCGTTTACAGCTTAAAAACGCAATGCGCGCTAAATTCGATAAAATCTTAGTGCCAATTTCAGAGCAGTTAATTGTTCCTGAACAACGTAAACACATTACCTTTGATGCTTTCTTCGCAAACACTATGTTCCACGAAGTAGCGCACGGTTTAGGTATTAAAAACACGATCACTGGTAAAGGAACTGTTCGCCAATCACTCCAAGAGCATGCAAGTGCCCTTGAAGAAGGTAAAGCGGATATCTTAGGTCTTTACATGGTTGAGCAATTGCTTAAGAAAGGTGAGATCACAGAGGGCACATTAGAAGATTACTACATCACCTTTATGGCCGGTATCTTCCGCTCAGTGCGTTTTGGTGCATCAAGCGCACACGGTAAAGCGAACATGATCCGCTTTAACTTCTTCGCTGAAGAAGGCGCCTTCTCTAAAAATGCTGACGGCTTATACAGCGTTAACATGGAGAAAATGAGTCAAGCAATGGAGAAACTATCTAACCTAATCCTTACTATTCAAGGTGACGGTGATTACCAAAAAGTTGATCAGCTAATCGCAACTCATGGCGATATCAAAGCTGAACTAGCTAAAGACTTAGAAAAACTAAGCCAAGCTAACATCCCTGTTGATGTTACTTTCAAACAAGGTAAAGAAGTATTAGGCCTTTAAGGTTAATGCTTCTTTAATATTAAAAACGCTGCAATTGCAGCGTTTTTTATTGCCTGACCCCTAGTAAAACACGACTAGTGTGCGATGAAGTTCAAACCATATTTGGAGTTTAGCTCTACAATATCCCCGTTGATCAGCATCTTTTGAAACTCAGTATTAAAAGCTTCAATAAATTCATCGAGTTCGCGTTGCTTACTAAAGCCGTAGTAGCCCTGATTAACCGTCACCGGCGGCGATAACATTATGACTTTATCATCGATACCTAAGCTTTCGATCACAGGCATTGCTGCGCGAGGATGGGTAAGTATTAAATCAACTCGGTTATGCATCAACTGTAAAAAACTAGCCCGCACATTACCCACTTCAGATAGCGATAAGTTTGCCTCGTTACGTTTAAATTCAGGACCATAGTTCCAACCTCGAATGGTACCAATAATATCTTTTCGTAAACTGGCAAAGTTTCCAACCCAAGTCACATCATTGTTCTTTTTGGTATATAAAACAATCGGGTCTTCGTAAAAAGGTAAGTCACTAAATTGCATATACTGCTGACGTATAATAGATTTGTAAGGACCTATAATGGCATCAGCTTGACCTTGCTCTACCATTTTTAAAGCGCGTTTTAGTGGCATGATATCGATAACCAACTCGTGCCCTAAACGCCTGCAAATTTCGTGGGCAATATCGGCACCTAAGCCAACCACTGTGCCCTGCTGATCTTGTTCTAAAATCGCAGGAAAATGACTACCAACAAAGTAATAGCTTTTTGCTAAACACGAAAAAGAGCTCAGAATAAGCAACATGGCAAACACTGTGTGTTTCATTTATTCTGTACCCCTTTACGCATCACTCATTTAGCTTAGTCCAATCTTACTAGAACAAATAGTTTAAAAATGCGCTTTTAATGCGGAAATTTGTTCATCAGTGTAAGGCACTGCGGGTAATTTTCCCCAAACTGGTGTTGGCCAAGCCGCATCGGCTGTAAAACGTGCAATATGATGAACATGTAATTGCGGCACCATGTTACCCAATGCCGCCACATTTAGTTTGTCTGGGTTGAATACCTGTTGTAATAGTTTACTGAGTTTGCCCGATTCTTGTAATAAGGTAATTTGTAGTTCTTCAGAAAGATCAATAATTTCTTTAACACCAGCGACTCTTGGCACTAAAATAAACCAAGGGTATTGGCTATCATTCATCAGCAATACTTTACACAGTGGCCAATCAGCAAGTTCGATGCAGTCGCGTTGTAATTCTGGGGCCAAAGAAAACGGCGTGTCAGTATTTTTCATCAATAAATCCTTTGATATTGGGTAAACATACCCTACTTTATAGCATTTTGTTGCAGTTGACTAAGCTTACCATTACCATCGTTGCAGTTTTTATTCGAGCGAAGGTACTCCTGTGCTAAAAAAAATTAAATCTCTCTCACTTGCTTTGCCAGTCGTGGCAACAGCATTCAGTGTGACCGCTGACCCCCTCACTCTTGAACGTATTTTTGACGATCCAAGCTTAGCAGGCAAAGCCCCTGTACAACTTAAATTTTCTCCAGACGGCAGTCGTGTAACTTACCTGCAAGGTAAGACGGATGATTACAACCGCTACGACTTATGGGAGTACAATTTAAAAGATAACAAAAACCGCCTATTAGTTGATTCTGCAGCACTATTTTCTGGCCCTGAAAACTTATCTGACGAAGAAAAAGCACGTCGTGAGCGCCAGCGTATTTTTGGCAAAGGGATTTTAGAATATAAATGGTCAAAAGATGGTAAAGCGCTTTTATTCCCGCTTAATGGCGACCTTTACTATTATGAGCTTAATTCAGCTAAAAGCCGTAAATTAACGGACACAGAAGCATTTGAAACCGATGCGCGTTTCTCACCAAAAGGGCACTATGTGTCATTTATTCGTGAGCAAAACCTGTACGCTCTTAACTTAAAGACGGGTCAAGAAATCCAATTAAGTAAAGATGGCGGCGGCGTAATTAAAAATGGTATGGCCGAGTTTGTTGCGCAAGAAGAAATGGGCCGTATGACTGGCTACTGGTGGTCAGGTGATGAATCTAAAATCGCTTATACCCGTGTTGATGAGAGCCCAGTAAAAGAAGCTATTCGTAATGAAATTTACGCTGATGAAGTAAAGCTTTTCAACCAACGCTACCCGTTTACTGGTACCGACAACGTTAAAATCCAGTTAGGTGTTGTGAGCATCAACAATCAAAAAACCGACTGGGTTGATTTAGGCGACGAGCAAGATATTTATATTGCCAGAGCTAAATGGTTAAAGGATAACAAAACGCTTTCTTACCAGTGGCAAGACCGCTCGCAACATAACTTAGAATTGCGTTTTTATAATAGCGAAACTAAAAAGCAAACAGTTGCCCTAAAAGAAACCAGCGATACTTGGATTAACCTGCACTTTGATTTGCAGTTCTTAAACGATAAAAAACATTTTGTTTGGGCATCTGAGCGCGACGGTTTTAAACACCTTTATTTATATCGCACAAACGGTGAAATGATCCGTCAAATCACCCAAGGTGAATGGGTAGTTGATAGCTTAAAAGGTATCGACGAGAAAAAAGGCATCGTTTATTTTGCGGGTCGTAAAGACACAGCTCTCGAGAGCCACCTTTACAGCGTACCGCTATTCAAAAAAGGCGAAATTAAACGCGTAACTGAGCTTGGTGCTTACCACAATGTAGTAATTGCTAAAGATAACAAAACCTTTATCGATAACAGCTCATCAGTGAATAAGCCTGGCTCTGCGGCATTACGTAAAATTAATGGCGAATTTATCACTTGGCTTGAAGAAAACAAGTTAGATAAGTCACACCCATTAACGCCTTACCTAGCTGATTTAATCACTCCAGAGTACGGCACGTTAACGGCTGAAGACGGGCAAATCATGCATTACCGTTTATTCAAGCCAACTAATTACCAAGATGGTAAAAAGCACCCGGTTATTGTTAACGTTTACGGCGGTCCTCATGCCCAACGTGTAACGAACAGCTGGCGTAGTAAAAACTTGTACTTCCAGTACATGGCACAACAAGGCTATGTTATTTTCCAACTTGATAACCGTGGTTCATACAACCGTGGTAAAAAGTTTGAAGACGTAATTTATAAACATTTAGGTGTTGCAGAAGTAGCAGATCAAATCAAAGGTGTTGAGTTTTTACGTACCCTTGATTACGTTGATCCTGAGCGTATTGGCATTTATGGCCACAGCTACGGTGGTTACATGGCGCTTATGACCATGTTTAAAGCGGGCGATTACTTCAAAGCGGGTGTTTCTGGAGCGCCAGTAACTGATTGGGCACTCTACGACACTCACTACACAGAGCGTTATGTAGGTCACCCTGCAACGAATGCTAAAGGTTACGAAGCAAGTGCTGTTTTCCCTTATGCTGAAGGTTTAAAAGGCCCGCTGATGATTTATCACGGGATGGCTGATGATAACGTGTTATTCACTCATGCCACTAAGTTATTCAAACAACTGCAAGATCAAGAAAAGCAGTTCGAAATGATGACTTACCCGGGCTCAAAACACAGTTTACGTGGCAAAAGCGTACAAACGCACTTACACCAAACTATCACAAGTTTCTTTAACCGACACTTTAACGTTGAGTAATCACTTTTAATTTCGGTAACTTAGACTAAAGGCTGATTGTTAAATCAGCCTTTTTTTTGTCTCAATGTATTCTACTATTTAACTAGATTTTCGACCTATTTTGGCTACGCTTAATACATTGCTCTTAAGAGCATGACGAAGGAATACACATGAATTACTTACGCCGTTTTACGATCTTTCAGCGCCTCGCCATGTTAGTGAGTGTGGTAGTGATAGGTTTAATATTTTTGAGTGTCTCAAGTTTGATGCAGCAGTTTAGCTCGCTAAAACAAGAGCAATACATAAAAACCAAAAACCTTGTTGAGTCTGCTCACTCTATTATCGAGCATAACTATGCTTTATTCGAGCAAGGTAAGCTGAGTGAACAACAAGCCAAACAAGCAGCCCTCGAAACAATTTCTGCACTTCGTTACGACGATAACAATTACTTTTGGATTAATGATTATCAACCCGTTATGGTCATGCACCCATTTAAGCCCGAATTAAATGGTAAATCACTAGCCGGCAGTAAAGATCCAGACGGCGTGCCGTTATTTGTCAACATGGTTAATATTGTCAAAAAACAAGGTGAAGGTTTTATTCCTTATAAATGGCCAAAGCCAGGTAAAGACGAGCCAGTTGATAAAATTGCCTACGTAAAAGGCTTTGATAAATGGCAATGGATTGTAGGCTCTGGTGTCTACATCGATACCATTGAAGAGGCATTCTCTTCGCTACGTAATCATGTGATTATTACCGCGCTAGTGATCATTGCCCTACTAGTTGCGCTAAGCTACCTAATTGCCAATAGCATTCTTCGACCGACACAACTTGCTGCCGACATGATGAAAGACATCTCACAAGGTGAAGGCGACTTAACCCAAAAGCTTGATGAAAATGGCAATGATGAAGTATCTCGTTTATCGCGCTACTTTAATTTGTACACCGCAAAAATGCGTGAGTCACTGAAACATGTTGCCCACAATGCAGATCAAGTAAATCAGTTTGCCCATAGCGTTGATGATGCCAGTAAAACAAATCACTCTTTTATTGAGCTACAAAACGACAGCTCGACTCAAGTAGCAACCGCAATGGAACAAATGACTCATCAAATTCACGATGTCAGTCAAAATGCCGATCAAGCTGAGCATGCCGCTAATGAAGCCGCGCAAAATGCAGAAGCGGGTAAGCAGGTTCTTAACAAGACCATTACCGCCATTGAGACCCTGTCGCATAATATTGAACAAGTTAGTAAGGTAACAGCCGACCTCGCTGCAGAGAGTAACAACATAGGCTCAGTACTTGATGTTATCCGCAGCATTGCAGAGCAAACCAACTTACTGGCACTCAATGCAGCCATTGAAGCAGCACGTGCTGGTGAGCAAGGTCGAGGCTTTGCCGTTGTAGCTGACGAAGTGCGAACTTTGGCAAGCCGTACAGGTAAAAGTACCGATGAAATTCAAGCCATGATCAGTAAACTACAAACCGGCGCACAAGCTGCTGTTGATGCTGTATCAGCAAGCCAACAATTATCAAGCGAAACAGTTTCACAGGCAGGTGAAGCAAATAGTTCACTGAGTGAGATTGAGCGACTTGTCACTATTATCAAAGATATGAACAGCCAAATCGCCCGCGCTACCGAGCAACAAACCAGCGCCGCAGATGAGGTTAATTTACGGATTAATGAGCTTTCGCAATCAACTGAGCAATCACTGTCGAATACCGAAGGGCTATCGAACGCCAGTGAAAACTTAAAACAAAGTTCACAAGCATTAAGTGATGTCGTTAACCGTTTCAAGCTCGACTAACACCACAAAAAAAGCCCCGCACAGCTGTGCGGGGCTTTTCAAACTTATAGCTTTTAGCTTATAAACAATAACGAGCGAATAAGCTGCTTACAGTTGCTGCGGTAGGCTTACCATGTTGCCAATCACCGCCTTCTACACCACTGCCTGCGATGTCCATATGAACATACGGTAATGGCTTTTCAGATTCAGTGCCATGTTTATCTAAACCACCAACAATTGCTAAAAATGCCATTGGGAATTGGTGACCACGAGCTGTCACTGCAGAAGCTGCATTGTTACTTGATAATACATCGTCAGCTAACGTGCGAGGGCGAATGAAGTCATAATCTTCACGGCGGCTGCGTGATACTTCTGCACCATCAGCCCATAAATCGCCTAGGTCAGCAATTTGACGAGAAATTTTAGCTGCACGAGCAGGACCATTTTCAACATACGCACTGTAAGGACCCATCGCACGTGCTGCGTGACCGGTTAGAGTTGCAACAGTAAATAGCTCAGGGTTCACTTCGTTTAGGGCGCGATCTTTCATTTCGCTTAGTAAGTCGCCCATTGCTAAACGACCTTCAGCATCTGTGTTACCGATACGAACACGAACACCTTCACGGCTGGTAATGATTTCATCCGGTACGAAACAATCAGAACCAATTGAGTTACGAACTACGGCTAAGTAAGCAATTACTTTTACGCCTTTAGGAGCAAAGTCAGCCACTGATTTCATAAAACCTGCAACCGAAGCTGCACCGCCTTTATCGCGGCTCATACCTGCCATAAAGCCACCCACTTTAAGGTCTGCACCACCGGTATCGTAAACTAAACCTTTACCAACAAACATTAAGGTGCGCTCAACGTCGCCTTCAGGAACATACTCTAGTTTTACAACTCTTGGGTGATGACGCTCAACAGCGTAAGATGCGCGTGCTACGGTGCTCATCATTGGGTAATCTTTATCGATGGTGTTGATATCTGAAATCACTTCTACAGACACCTTACTACCTGCAAATAACTCAACGCAATAATCTGCAAAACGAGGTGGTGCCATACGCTCAGGTTCTGTACCACATAAGTCACGTGCAGCGTATTGACCTGCTGCAATGGCATTAAGGGCTTTGCTCATCGCGTCATCTGCGCCCACTAAGCTAATTTGGCTGATTGGTTCAATCGCCTGACCGTGGAACTCACGTGCTTCAAGAGGTTGCCACAGCGCTTGGCAAGCACCTAAATACGCCACTTCAAGGGCATGCTTGTAACGGCTGTCTTGATTTACATTTGCAAGTAAAATAGCAGGCTGAGTGCTACCCGATGCTTTCGCTTCTAGTACACCTTGCTTTGCCGCGTCAAAGTAACGACGTACATCATCATAATCACGGTTTAGAGGGCCTGTAGGCGCTAAAATAACGCGTTTAGAGTCAATTACAAGTAATGTAACTTGTTTGCCAATACGCGCGTCTACAGCTTGTTGAGTGTTAATAGCTTGGCTTAAGCTTGCGTCCGCTAAAGAAGAAAAATCATCACCGATAATAATCAATGCATCGTGATCTGCATCCGCTAATTGAGGGGCTGCAACTGCATGAGGGTATGCCATAAAAAAGGTCCTGCTGTTAGAAACATAGGACCTTATTATCATTGATTTAGAGCGCTATTGCCAGCCAAGTAAGATAGCTAACTATAAGGCTGGCAAGCTAAGTTTACTGCTCTGTAACCTGTGTTGAATCTTTACGATGTTTAACAATCACAGACCAAGCTTCAAGCATAACCAGAACACTCACTACCAGTACTAACAAATCAAGTGTCACCAGTAACCAGTTACCTTGTTGGTAGTATTCACCAAGTTTGATAACACCAGCAAAGAACGCCATAACTAATACGAAGCTCATTGGGATCAAGGTGTATTTAGCCGGACGATTCGCTTTAATTAGCATTACCGAGATAACCAGTAAGGTTAAGCTTGCAAGGATTTGGTTAGTCGAACCGAATAACGGCCAAATGATCATACCGCCGCTACCGTCAGCACCACCAGCACCAAAGGCAAGTAATAAACAGCTAAGTACTGCAACTAGCGTAGCTACAATACCGTTACGAATGATACTGATATTATAAATATCGCCCCACTCTTGGATGATATAACGCTGCAGACGCACGCCAGAGTCCATCGTAGTGCCCGCAAACAACACAACCATTACAGCAAGTAAGGTTGATGCCACTTCTTGTGAGATACCCCAACCATTTTCAATTAAGTTAGCGCCACCATTAATGAAGGCGCTCACACTACCGGCACCTAAGTGACTGTATATTTCGTGCCATTCTTCTGGTGATACCGCAAGTGCAACACCACTTACTGCAACCAATGTAATAAGCGCAAGCATACCTTCGCCTACTGCACCTAAGTAACCAACAAAGCGACCATCAGTTTCTTTATTAAGCTGCTTAGAGCTAGTACCTGATGACACAATACCGTGGAAACCAGATACCGCACCACAGGCTATGGTCACGAATAGCAATGGAATAATACTTGGTGTATCTACCGCCGTTTGGGTATTAAACGCAGGCGCTGTGATATCAGGCATTGAAATAAATACCGCACCATAAAGCAGCACTAATCCCACTAATAACTGCATACCGTTGATGAAGTCACGTGGCTGTAACAGCATCCATACCGGCAATAATGAAGCAATAGCCGCATAAATAAATAAGATAATGATCCAGTTCGCATTAGCACTTAAGCCGAACATTTCATCAGGTAACGCAATCGGCATGCTACTACCAAGGTAAATGGTATAATAAAGAATCGCAACACCGATTAAACAAAGCGGAATTAACGACACTTTACGGCGTAGCAACTGGCCAATTACTAAGGCCACAACAATCGCTGACCAAGCAGGGAATACCGCGTTAGGCTGTGATACAAATGATTTGGCTATTACCACACCGAATACCGCATTCACCATCAGCAGCACTAAAAACACCACAATCATAAATAACGCACGGGTGCGTTTACCGATTACGCTTTCAGATAAAGCGCCCATTGATTTGCCTTTGTTACGCGCACTGGCCCATAGAGCCCCCATGTCGTGAACACCAGCAAAAAAGATAGTACCAAATACCACCCAAAGTACCGCAGGCACCCAGCCCCAATATACGGCAATCGCAGGGCCAACAATTGGCGCAGCACCTGCAACAGAGGTGAAATGGTGGCCCCATAACACAACTTTGTTGGTTGGCACATAATCCACACCATCCTCAAGTTCATGAGCTGGTGTGATAAAATTATCATCCATTTTAAATATTTTTTCGGCGATGAATTTCGAATAAAAGAACCATCCGAACAACATACCGACTATTCCGAGCAGCACGATTACGACCGATTGCATAGTCATCTCTCTTTTTAAGTTATAATGTTGTCTAAGGTGTTGAACTAGATAGGCCTAGCACCCCAACTAGACACTAACAAACTTTCAAGCACCAAGGTGTTAACCTTTAGTCTAATATACTCAGCTGAAAATGCTCATGCGCTTGGCTCTTTATTCCGACACCTATCCCTAGCAGGCGCACTGGCTGGTTATTACCTCGCTCATAGGCTTTGCTCATTAACTCAGCAAAAATGCGTTCGTCTAATTGGTGGTGGCTTTGATCGGCACTGGTAACAACAAAGTTGGCAAATTTTACTTTTACCGATAACTTATTGATGCAGTTGCTTAATTGCTGTTTATCAAGGCGACGAGTTAATTCGTCCATCAAACGAGGTAACTGGCTTAAACACTCGTCTAAATTATTTTTATTGTATTCATAGGTATGCTCAACACTGAGTGACTTACGTACTCGCTCAGTCGAGACTTTGCCAACGTATTCACCTGCACACTTTTGATATAATGACACGCCAAAGTTACCAATGTGTTGCTGCATCCAGTTAACCCCTTTCGCGCGCACATCAGCCCCTGTGTAAAGCCCTTTAAGTTGCAGCTTTTCTAATGTCACCTTGCCAACGCCGGGAATTTTGCCAAGCGGTAAACTCGCCAAAAAGTCATCAACTTGATCAGGCAATACGACAAACTGACCATTAGGCTTGTTTTCATCACTGGCAATTTTGGCAATAAATTTAATCGGTGCAACGCCTGCTGATGCGGTTAACCCCGTCGTATCATAGATTTCTTGGCGAATTTGCTGTGCCATCAGCGTAGCACTGCCCCTACAAGCAGTACTGTCGGTTACATCTAGATAGGCTTCATCTAAAGATAAAGGCTCAATAAGGTCAGTATACTTTGCAAAAATAGCTCGAATTTGCGTTGAGATTTCTTTATAGACCTGCATTCGTCCAGGCACGATAACCAAATCAGGACATAATTGCTTGGCATGATAGTTAGACATCGCCGAGCGAACACCATATTTACGGGCAATATAGTTGGCTGTTGAAAGCACTCCGCGACGACTATTACCGCCTATAGCCAGTGGCACATTGGCAAGCGCGGGGTTATCACGCATCTCTACAGCTGCATAAAAGCAGTCCATATCGATATGAATGAATTTTTTCATCAGGAATATAACAACTGTTTATATATACAGTTATTATATTTAAACTTCCTGAGAGTGCAAGCTAAGAGGTTTGGCTTGTTTGTTGGTTTGGCTTTTTACGGCTGATAAGCCGTGAACCAAATAACCAAAACGCGGCTTCTAATAACAAGCCCACGACAATTAAAGCGATAAATCCTGACATTGTGCCCATGCTATAACAGAGCAAAGCTAGAGCAAGTAAGATGAAAAGTGCGATCCACTTTATCACCCTCAAGGTTAGTTGCTGCATAATTAAGGTCCTTTAATGTGTGTTCATTTTGCTCACACTTTACGTAAGCGTGAACTTATAAATCTAGCACAATCTACTGACTTTTCTAATTTCCTTGAGCTAAAAGCAGCATATTGCTAACCTAAGTTTTCTCACAATCAACTAAGATTTACTATGCAATCGTTTATAGAACAACATCCTATCAGAACAAAAATTAATGTTGCATGGGGTGAAATGGATGCCCTGCAACACGTCAATAATGTGGTGTATTTTCGCTACTTTGAAACAGCCCGTATCGATTTTTTTACTCAACTAGGCTTTCTTAAAGATTTACAAGTAACAGGTGTCGGCCCGGTGATCAGCGAAAACAATGCTCGCTATAAACGTCCGGTGACATTTCCTGATACAGTGCATGTTGGTGTTAAGATTAGTGATATTGAACAAGATCGTTTTATGATGCATTACACTGTATTTAGTGAGAGCCAAGACACAGTAACAACAATTGGCTCATCACAAGTGGTTATGTTTAATTTTAAAACGGGTAAAAAAGCCCAGTTAAATGATGAGTTATTAACTGCACTTAAAGCCCATTCTAGCGATTAACAAGGATCTATTATGCTATATAGCCCACTTGGTCGAAGTGGTATTGATGTATCTCGTGTATGCTTAGGTAGCATGACATGGGGTATGCAAAACAACCAAGCCGATGCCGATGAACAAATCGCCTATGCATTAGATAAAGGCGTTAACTTTATTGATACCGCAGAAATGTATGCCGTACCACCTTCTCCAGACACCTACGGTAAAACAGAAGAGATCATCGGTAATTGGTTAGCGCGTAATAAAGACAAACGTGATGACCTTGTCATTGCAACTAAAATTGCAGGTAACGGCTTACCTTGGGTACGCGATGCAGGCGACATTACCCGTCAGGCAGTGGTTGAAGCCGTCGATGCTTCACTTAAACGTCTCCAAACTGATGTTATAGACTTATACCAATTACATTGGCCAAACCGCACTTCACCACACTTTGCTAAACAATGGCCTGGCATCGTTCGTTTTTCAGAGGCAAACACTGAGCAAAATATCGCTGGCATGTTAGATATTCTCGAAGGTCTGAATGACTGTGTAAAGGCAGGTAAGATTAAACATTGTGGTTTATCGGACGATACCCCTTGGGGCATTAGTCAATACCTGCGTTTAAGTGAGCAACACAATCTACCGCGTATGGTATCGATTCAAAACGAATTTAGTTTATTGCACGCTAAAGATTGGCCATATTTAATAGAACAATGTATTCACGAAGATATCGCTTATCTGCCTTGGTCACCCCTTGGTGGCGGCATGCTAAGTGGTAAATACTTAAATGGCGCACGTCCTGAAGGAAGCCGTTGGACACTAGTGCAACGTAATGGCCTATTCAGAGACACACCACAATCACAAGCTGCGATTGCTGACTATGTTGAAATTGCTAACGCCTTTAATTTAACACCTTCGCAACTCGCACTTGCTTGGTGTAATCAAGTAGATGGCGTTAGCTCAACAATCATAGGCGCAACATCTATGGCGCAGTTAAAAGAAAATATCGATGCTTTTTCAATTGACTTAACAGATGAAGCCCTTGAAAAAGTGGCACAGGTATTCAAAAACTATCCAATGCCTTTCTAAGTAAAAAGCCCTGCAGTTAATTATGCAGGGCTTTAACCACACAATGAACTTAGTTAAAATCGATACCCTGCTTGCAAAGTTATACTTCTACCTGGCTCAACCCATGTTGCATACATTCCTGACGGTGCGAACGACATATCTGTACTGTAGCTACTAGTCATCTTGTCAGTTAAATTTTTACCTAACAATGCAACAGACCATCCAGACTCTAAATCCATTAAACCGAAACGCATATTGACTTTGCCGTAGCCACTTTGCGCTGTATATGGATTTAGATCGTAATTAGTGAAATAACGCGATTTAAATTCACTCTCAAGATTAAAAGTAAACTCCATCGCTGAACCAAACTCTTTAATATAATCAAGGTTAATACTGCCCGACCATTTAGGCGCATACGCCCCTGTTTTACCACTTAAGTCACAGGTTTTACCTGAGCTTTCAAGGTTTGATGGTTGATACATCGCACTGTTAAAACATTTGGCACCTGTAAACTCATCCCAGCTAAAATCAAGATACGCAATATTGCCTGACAACTGCCAGTTGTCGGCAATTAACCAACGACCATCGAGTTCAACGCCTTGGCTTGATGATTCAGCGCCATTTTCAACATAAAAACCTGCAACACCATCAAATGTTGATGTTTGTAAATCTTCAAACTGCATACTAAATACTGCGATATTCAAATCAGCAGCACCGTCATCCAAGGTAAATTTAGCGCCCATTTCATAGGCTATTACTTTTTCTGGTTCAAATTGCCAATTTGATGCTAAATTAGCTCTCGCGTCATAGCCACCAGCTTTAGACCCTGTCGACATTGATACATAGGCCATTGCATCATCAAACTTACGGGAGATATAAAGCGATGGGTTGAATTCATTTTCATCACGTTCACCATTTACTTGATGTTGCTCAAGCCCTAGTTGAGAGCTTAAAACTCCTAAATACATTGATGTAGGTAAAACTGCAGGTAACCCCATTGCTTGCAAAGTTGCTGGGACATTCACCTGTGCCATATCATTGATAGGTGTACCTGAGCTTAGCTCGATCATGCTTAAACGTCTTGATGCTGATTTATCTTCTTGCGAGTATCGTAAACCTAATGATGCCTGCCAATTAGGTGCAAATTGATAATCAAACTTTGCAAATACTGCTTGTGTATCGCTGTCAGATTGATAATCACGTGGACCTATCGCATTAAGTGGATAAATTCGATACAGTTCAGAAAAGTCGAGTTCTGTGGTTTGAAAGTATAGACCCGCAATATAATTAAACGGCCCATCATTATACGAACTAATACGCAGCTCTTGACTGAACTGCTGAAAACTTTCATCACTCGCTTGGCGGTAGGTTAGAGGTGCAGGGCCATGATCACCATCGTTACTTTGCAACATAGTATAATCTTGCCACCCTGTTACCGAACTAAGTACGTGTTGGCCTAAATCCCACTCAACATTTAAAGTCCAATAATCAGCCTTGAACTCCCCTTGCTCATTTTCACCTAAAGTGGACAAACCCTTGTTAAGCTTATCGCCGATTACATAACTACTTACATCCCCAAATACGGCAGGTAATGGCGCATTATATAATACAGGCTCTGCAACTGGCTGGCTGGGTGTGATACCAATATTATCTTCTTCGTCATGTTGATACTTCAAAGAGACATCCAAGCTCTCTAAAGGCTGCCAAGTCAAAGTTAAACGACTAAAAACCCCATCGCGCCCAACTTCATCACGCTTTTGCAGTGTATTGTAAAAATAACCATCTTGGTCAATTACTTTTACCGCTGCTCTAGCCTGAAAATGTTCAGTTACGCCTCCACTAATAGCACCATCAAAAGTACTGCCATTATTCAACTCATAGCTAAGATTTGCATAACCTGATAGCTCCTCAGTGGGTGCTGCGCTCGTTATATTCAGAGCTCCTGCGGTGGTATTTTTACCAAATAACGTTGATTGTGGTCCTCTCAATACTTCAAAGCGTTCGAGATCAACAAAAGCGCTGCGCATTTGATAAGCACGACCACGATAAACGCCATCAACATAAGTACCCACGGTTTGCTCAAAACCTTGGTTTGGGCCAGAGCCTAAACCGCGCATAGTGATATTGTAGCCCTGCCCTGACTGACTGATATTAAAGTTTGCTATACGTGATGACAGCTCCTCACTATCGTTAATGTTTTTACTTTGTAGCTCTTTACCCGATATGGCAGTGATCGATAAAGGCACATCCTTGACACTTTCAACACGTTTTTGGGCCGAAACTAAGATTACTTCAAGTTCTTTGTCATCTGCTGCTTTTACTTCAGCCATGCTACCTGTTGCTAAGATTATTCCTAAGGTAATGGCATTAATTTTTGTTTTTGTGTGCATTCAAATTCCTCAGAGAGTGCTGATATTCAGCAATTTACATAGCCACCTACTACCACTGCCACAGTGCGGTTAAGCACAGCAACACTCCAAGCAGTAATAAAGTGATAAAGACTAAGCGTAAAAATTGTGTTTGATTAATTGTATGGTGAAAGTAGTTACCAATAAGCGCCCCAAACAGAACACATGGGGCGAGCATTAGAAAGTGGCCCAACTGCCCTGCTAATTGTCCTGAGATGAGAAACCAAAGAGTTAAACAGCTATTTAAAATAAGCCAAATAGTTAGAAGCGTGGCGCGAAATGAAGTTTTGTCTAAACCACTGCGAGCCATTGCATATACAAGAAGAGGCCCTCCTGATGCAAATAAACCATGCGTAATACCTGCACCACCTATCACGGAAAGCTGTACAGGCTTACTCAAAGGCATAGCTGACGCTTGCCAAATGGCACGTCCCGCAAACCAAATGATTAATAAAGCAAATAATACTTTTGTTAATTGCGCTGGAAAATAAGGCGTTAGTAAAGCACCAATCATTGTGCCAAGCAGCATTGGAGGTAAAATCTGCTTTGCTAACAAATTCAACTGAATATACGCACGCAGCTTAAACACCATCACTGAAGTCATTAGTAAATTAAGTGGCACGAGTAACAGCATTGCTTGCTGAATATCCATAAATAATGCTGCAATTGTTAAGGCAATAACGATGCTACCAAAGCCAGTCATAGCTTCCACTGCAAAGGCAAAAATAATAGCCGCCCCTAAGCCTATTAAAACCATTACGCAACCTCCCACTCACTGGCAAATTTACGTGCCATAAAATGCATGTATAAACGTGGAATTAAGCGGTATAACAACGCCGAAAAATATGTAAATCTATCAGGGAAAAGCCGTTGCTTATCAAGTCGAATAGCCTCACAAATTTGCTTTGCCATCCAGTCACTCGTACGCATTTTACCAACCATTGAGCGGGCATGGTTGGTTTTTCCGCCATCGCCATTTAATGCATTTTTATCAATCGGAGTATCTAAAAAACTAGGATATACCATCAACACCGACACGCCCGTTGGGCGCATTTCAGCGCGAAATGTTTCGAAATATTGGTGTAACGCAGATTTAGCTGCGCAATAGCCTGCTCTGGCCATAACAGGCATCCATCCAGCCATAGAACTGATATTTACGATTTTGCCATGTGCTTGCTGTAATGGTTCGATTAAGCCTGACACAAGACGTACAGGCGCAAAGTAATCAACAGCCATTACTTTTTCTATTACCTCTGGACGAGTAATGCGAGCCAAAGAACGATGCGTAATCCCTGCATTATTAATCAGTAACGCTATTGAGCAATGCTTAGCTTTGATCTGCGTTATTAACTCATCAAGCTCGTCCTTGTTCGCTAAATCACAGCCATATAATTGCGCATTAATTATTTGTCCGCATTGCTCTTGCAACAGCTTAAGGTCTAGGTCAATCAATACTAATTGATATTGAGTTGCTAACTGTTTTGCTAAATCTAAACCCAACCCAGAAGCCGCACCAGTAATCACAGCAACGGGTAACGATGGATTAATCATATGGATGCCTCTTAATGTTATTAGTGAGATAAAAAGCAAATACTTCTTTACTCGATTTTTGTGGCTGGTAGGCAAATTGCTGTTTCAGTGCTTGATTGCAAAGTACTGGGCGGTAACGTAAAAAATTAAGTTGTTCAGGGCCATACTGGGTCATTCCGAATAGCTTCGCGACCCGTAAGCTGAGTTTTAAAAGCCAAGCAGGAAGCTCAATGACAGGTTTGTTTAGGGCTTTAGCAATTTCTTTTATGCCCATAGCTCCATCACCAGCTAAATTAAAACTGCCTTCACGATTTTCTGTAACCCCCTGTAAAATAATCGCTAAGACATCTTCATCCCAGATAAACACAAAAGGAGAGTCACTGCCTTTAATGGCAATTATTCTTGGCTTATTAAATAAATCAGTAATCTGATTATTAGTAGTTTTACCAAGCACAGTCCCCGGGCGAAGTACTAACTGTTTTAGCTGCGGATGCGTATATCTATAGTTTTTTAATAGCTCTTCGATTAAGCGTTTATGATGGCTATAAGCAAATTCAGCATTACCTCTTAACGGATGTTGTTCGGTTAACCAGCTAGGGTTATCAGCGTGATAACCATAGGCAGCTCCAGAACTCGTTACCGTAATATGCTGCACATTTGCCTTAACACATGCTTCAAGCACATTTCGAGTGCCATTGACGTCGATATCAAAGTCTCGAACGGCATCTTTAGACGGTTGTAAAATACTCGCTAAGTGCACAACATGTGTAATATTGTGTTCAAGCATAATTTCTGCGAGTCGCGTATCACGCACATCAAGTTGATAGTAATGACAACCAGTTTGAGGGAGATCAACAATATCAATACCTACCAGCTTATGCTGTGTTGATAGCGACTCGACTAACCGTTTGCCGATATAGCCTTGGCTACCTGTTATCATGATCTTATGAGCCACATTGAACCTCTTTATTACTTGCGATCTTTATACCGTGTTTACGATCATGGTGTTGCCAGTAAAAACATAGCCCCATACCTGAAATTAGATGCCAACATCCCCATGCTGCTGCAATAATAGCCATGCCTGTTAAATTATCGAAAAAAGTAAAAATAATACCCAAGCCTAAACCAGAGTTTTGCAGCCCTACCTCAAGCGTAATCGCACGCGTATCCGCTTTATTCAGTTTCATAATTCTGGCACTCGAAAAACCAACCAATAGTGCAATCGCGTTATGAACAATCACCGCCAGCAGAAAAATACTGGCACCAGCAATAAATGCGGACCAATTACTGGTAAGTGCAATTAATACAAATAAGAACAAGGTAAGCAGAGAAATAAATCTAAAAAAGGGTTCACTACGAGCTGCGAATACAGGCCACAATTTAGCAGCAAGTAGTCCCAAACTTAGTGGTAACGCCAGCACTAGAGCAACAATCACAAGAATATTACTTGCAGGGACATTAATTTGGGTCAGCAACACAGCCGTATCTGGGTTCAAACTGCTATAAAGCATAAAATTAAACGGTGTCATCACAGTTGCAGCAAGACTTGCTACTCCTGTCATACTTACCGACATCGCGGTATTGCCTTTTGCTAGGAAAGTAACAATGTTAGAAAAACTACCTCCAGGACAACTACTAACAAGAATAAGTCCCAATGCAACTTCAGCAGGCATAGGAACCATTAAAGTAAGTAACCACGTTATCAGCGGCAGTAAAATAAACTGAGCTAATAACCCTGTAATAGGTCCTCTAGGTGCCTTAAGTACACGCTTAAAGTCTGCAAGTTTGAGACTAAGCGCAATACCAAACATCATCATGGCCAAAATTAAGTTTAAAGTGATTAAGCTTGCTTGAGACATCATTTATCCCATTTTTAATTGGCGCATTTCATCATTAATCGCCGCTAGGTAGTCAGCTTTATGAACATAATACGCCATGCGTTCAAGCTCTAAATAATTCATACCACCGTCAATTCTGACAGCTGCTTTACGCTTCACTTTTTCAGCAAACTTAGCCGCTTTAGTAGGGTTATCTAGTTGCATTCGGATCACTTTAGCAACTAGCTTTGCCTGATCATCACGGCCTTGCCAACCTAATCCAGTTGCTTCAACCATCCCCATCACATACAAGTTTTGATGTAGTGGGTTAAACACATTTAAATACAAGCGAGGAGCATCCCCCTGCCAGTTAAGGTGGGCTTGGTCTAAAAACGGGTAATGCAACTTGTAACCCGTTGCTTCTAAAATCAAATCATAGTCAGCTTTATTGCCATCAGTAAACGCAGCTCCCTCCTCGGTTAACTCAGCAATTGATGGTCTAACTTTGATATCACCATGACCAATGTGATGTAAAAACAATGAATTAACCACAGGGTGCGATTCATACATTTTATAGTCTGGATCAGGTAAGCCATATGAACTTGGTTTGCCTGAAATAAGCCTAACTAATGTACCATCGACTATTTGTTTCAATTTATTCGGTAATCGCACTTTACCACCAAGTGTATCTGTAGGCCTGCCTGCGACAAATTTCGGTAAAAAGTAATAACCTCTGCGTACCACCATATCTACAGATTTTGCACGATGAACCGCATCGACTGCGATATCACACGCAGAGTTGCCACAACCAATTATCAGAACACGTTTACCTGAAAATAAGCCTGCACTTCGATATTCACTTGAATGAATTTGCTCTCCTGCAAAAGAGCCCTTGAACTGTCCCCGATTAGGGTGATGCAAAGTACCATTAGCGAGCAATAAACCGCTCGCTAAAATTTCTTTTTGCAGGCCATTTTGCACATAGCTAACTCGCCAAAACTCACCTTCTGGCTCGCAATGAGAAACCCATGCTCCAAAGCGGTAATGCTTATAGAGGTCAAAATGTTTAGCGTAGGCTTGAAAATACTCACGCATTTGATCATGTTTTGGATATGTTGCGACGTGTTCTGCCATTGGAAAATCAGCAAACTCGGTCATTCTCTTTGATGAAATTAAATGAGCTGATTCATACATGGTGCTGGTTGGGCTATTAATATCCCATAAACCACCTACATCACTGTGTGCTTCAAGACCAATCACATCAATGCCAGTCTCAGCTAGTCGACGAACAGTACAAAGACCCATTGGGCCTGCGCCAATTACAACGTATGGATGCATACTCATTCCTACATAGATAAATCAAAGTGTGACAACCAGATTAACTATTTTTTAAAAACTTGTAATAGCGATGACAGGACAAAAACCAGTTAAAACGAGACATCATTTCTTAGTTGTGCTATAAAAATCACACAACAATAAGAAGAACACACATGACTACAAACAGCGTAACACCTGGCTTTAGCAAGGCTATTTTGCATATTCTTCCCGCGTTAGATGTACAATTAGATGCTAATTTATGCCAGCAAATTCAAAAATTCCCAAGTGAAGGAAGACTGCCGATGGCGCTACAAGATGCGCTTTGGCAAGCTTTGACAGATTTAAATGACAATGAACTTGGTCTTAAAATAGCCTTAAGTTTAAAGCCCGATAGTTACGATATGCTCGGCTACTTACTATTTAGTTGTCCGACTCTAGGTGATGCTGTCGACAGCTTAATTGCCTATTCAGCCTTAATAGGTGAAGGTGGTAAGTTTAGTAAATCACATTCAAAAAATGGCTGGAAAGTCACTTTTGATGCCTTTTTTAGCACTCCTACAGCAATAAGGATAGAGGCAGTTCTTGCCTGTGTTGCCTGTGGCGCGAAATGGATCTCTGGTGCACCAATAAAGCCCAAGGTGGTTGCATTTACGCATTCTCAGCAAGGGAATATAGCAAGCTATCGCGCCATTTTTGGAGACGCCGAATTGCTTTTTAACACCAACGAAAATTACTTAATTTATCATGATGATGATTGGCAATTGCAACAACGGAACGTTAATCAAGCTGTGCAACAACAAATGCAATCACTGGCAGAGCAACAACTAAAGCAACTGCAACCACAGAGTTATGTTGATAAAGTCAGTGCAATTTTACTTAAGCAACCCAATTTAAAACGTGAACAAATAAGTAATTTATTGGCTGTGAGTGAAAGGCACTTAAATCGCAAGCTTGCTGAAAAAGGCTACTCATTTAAAAAGTTAAGTGATGAAGTTCGCTGTGAACTAGCCAAGAAGTTGATACGCCAAGGTAGTGCGAATCAAGCACACCTTGCTTTGTACTTTGGCTATGTAGATGAAAGTGCTTTTGCCAAAGCATTCAAACGTTGGACAGGGGTTGGCTTTAAAGAATACAAAAAAACACTAGAAAATGAATAGGTAAATGCTTGAACTTGCTCTTCAATGCGAAGCAATTGGATTAAACGAAAACCAATACTTATTCATCATTTATCTATTCAAACTACACGCTTCCTAATACTATAGTGTATAGTTACTCTTAACACTTAACTTGCAAGGTTGTTGATGAGTAAATACATAAAACAAGTATTATGCGTGGTTGCGGGGGCGTTCTTTGCCCCGAAAACTGATGCCTCAGAACAACTCACTATTACCTGGTTTGAAAATGATGCTAAGCCTTTCTTTATCGAGAAAAGCAAAGCTAACCCCCATGGTGGGTTATGCAATGAAATTACCGATATGTTGATTGAAGCCTTACCCGAAATTAACCACAGCAAAGTGATATTACCGCAAAAGCGTGGCAGTAAATATCTCGCTGAAGGGAAAATGGCATGCTATGCCTGTATGATCCATCGAGGTAAAAAAAATAATCATGTTACTTACTCAATCCCAACCACAGTGTACCCACCATTCAGTGTTTTAAGTACTGAAGAAAAATCATTAAAGATTAGACAAAAACATGGCGATCCAGTGCCACTAATCTCTTTATTCACTGATGCTAATTTTATTTATGGTCAAAATAGTGCGCGTAAGTTTGGCAGTAAATTAGATAAGATTGCGAAAAATACCAAACTCTACGAAAGTGCAGCACTAAGTGGTAACGGCAGTAGCCCAAATTTTGCTCTGCTATCACAGCTAGAACACGGCTACATTGATTACACTATTGATTACCCATTTGTTGCTGATTATTACAACCAGCAAAACCTACAGAATATTCAAAAACTCACCATCGTTAATCCAGCACAGAGTATTGTTTTTGGCGCCATTGGTTGCTCAACGAATGCGCCTAATCATTATGCCGAAAAAGTACTTGTACAGATTAATGAGGCGCTGAAAAACAAGGTGTTGCCAAGTGAGAGATACCAGCAAAGCCAACGAACTTGGCTCGAACAAAGCTTTCCTGAGTTTTCAACTTATTATCAGCGCTACATTTTAGACCCACTTACAGAGCCTGCCACTGATGAGATAGTAACTCCTGTTGACCATCCATAAGTGTTACAGCAAAGGTTGAATTAGCCGCGACTTTCCCTACCCCGGCAGGCGTGCCTGTCATAATTATATCGCCATCTTCTAAGTCCATAAATTCACTGATCTCAGCTAAAATTTGCTCAGCGTTAAACAACATTAGCTTTGTGTCACCTAGTTGAGTTTCTTTACCATCAATCTTTAGACTAAATTGATAGTGCAAGCTGTCATTAACAGCGACAAATTCAGTAAACAATGCTGAGCCATTAAAGGCTTTTGCACGCTCCCAAGGTAGGCCTTTTTCTTTAAGTATGCTTTGTAGTTCACGTTTGGTTAAATCGAGGCCAAGTCCAACCGCTGCCAGTTGCTTGTTTTTAACTAAAAAACAAAGCTCAGTTTCGTAATGTAAAGCTTCACCTAAGTGTTCACTATTAAGCATATCTGTGATGGCACTATTTGGTTTTGCAAACAACACCATACTAGCGGGTGTTTCATTGTTAAGCTCTGCAATATGCGCTGCAAAATTACGACCAACACAAATAATTTTACTTGAGGTGAATACATCACCATTCCATTTTACTGATTGCACGCAACCTCCTCAATTTAACAAATGTAAAAGACTATATTTTTCTCATTCCAGCTTAAACCCGCAGGATTTGTACCTAAAAAACAGAAACTTACTTATAAAATATTTCTAATAATAACATAAGCATAGAAATTTACCCTGATCTTAACTCGTTATTTATATTGACGATTGTTTTACTTTCCAATAACGTAATGTAAGCGGTTACATTTATAAAATCGGGTTCGGCGATTTTTTTTGGAAAAAAATGTAAGCGCTTACAAAAAATAGACGACAACATTATTTAAAACCAAATCTGGAGATTTGCATGAACCACACACTTTTCAAGAAAAAGCAGCTTGCTATTAGCCTGTCTATGGCAATGGGTCTAAGCGCGCTAGTTCCTCACTCAGCTGTCGCCGAAGAACAGCCCGACAAAGCGAGTGATATTGAAGTAATACAAGTATCCGGTATTCGCGGAAGTCTTGTAAAATCAATGGATATCAAACGTCAATCTGCAGGTGTTGTTGATGCAATTACTTCAGAAGATATTGGTAAATTCCCAGATACCAACTTAGCTGAATCTTTACAACGTATTACCGGTGTGTCTATTGACCGAAGTAACGGTGAAGGTAGCAAAATTACAGTTCGTGGTTTTGGTCCTGAATTTAACTTAGTAACGCTTAACAATCGTCAAATGCCAACAACCGGTGGTCGTTCATTTGATTTTGGTGATATCGCAACTGAAAGTGTGAGTGGTGTTGAAGTATACAAAACAGCTCGCTCTGATATCCCTAGCGGTGGTATTGGTGCAACCGTTAATATCACCACTGCAAAACCTCTCTCTAATCCTGGCCTACACGCATCGATTGGCGCAAAAGCCGTTCACGATACATCAAACGAAACAGGTAGCGATGTAACACCTGAACTTTCAGGTATTTACAGCAACACATTCAACGATGACAAATTTGGTATCTTAATTTCAGGTTCAGTGCAAGAGCGTGATAACCGTGAACAATCAATGGCGGTTGATAACTGGATCCCAAATGTTGATATTTCATCATCTCCTGATTTAGCTGTCACAGATAACAACCAACGCGCTGATGGTGCTACTTGGTATCCGCAGAATGCTGGTTACGCGTTTTCTGACAATTCACGTAAACGTACCAATGGCCAACTTGTGCTGCAATATGCACCTAATGACCGTATTACAGCGACAGTCGATTACACGTATTCAAAGCTTGAGTTTGAAAAAGATGGTCGTAGCTTTGGTGTTTGGTTCAATAATGGCGGTAACGTAAGTGCTGCAACTATCAATGAAAACGGTACTTACACTCAAGTAACTGAGATTGGTGGTGACTACTCTACAAACTTAAATCGTGGCGCGACAACCAACGAAAATAAATCGCTTGGTTTAAACATTGATTGGCAAGTAACAGACAACTTAAACATTGAGTTTGATGCACACAACTCATCGGCAGAAAGTGCCGGTGTTGGTATTGGCCATGATGCATTTATGATCATCGGTAACACCTCATGTTCATGGTGTGAAAACCCAACCGTCAATATCGACGAAAAAATGGCTGACTTCAGCAAAGGCGAAATTCCGCTAATCGATATGACCTTAACTAATGGCCAAGCAGAAATTTTACCTAGCGACATGGGGACGCTTTTCGCCGGTGTAAACAAAGACACTAACACGAATGACCTTGACCAATATCAACTAAAAGGTACTTGGTATAATGAGGACAGCGGTGCTCTTTCGAGCATTAACTTTGGTATGTCACACACTAAAATCGACTTCCGCACCACGACTGCTTATTCAGGTCAGCTAGCTGCTGGTTGGTGGTTAAACTCTGCTGATTGGTACGATGACAGCATGTTCACTCGAGTAGATAGCTCTGGTTTACTTGACGGTTTCTCTGGCGGTGGTAGCGATAAGTTATTAAATTACTATTATGATGCTGATTTTGATGACATCGTTGCGATTGCAGAAAGCATTGACTGTGATCACCCAGATGGCGGCATTGGTGCATGTAGCTGGCCTGCTGATGTAAATGGTATGGTGCAATCAGGTCCAATCGATGACGATCACCGTGTCAGCGAAGAAACAACAGCCGTATACGCACAAGCTAACTTCGAAACAGAGTTCAACGGTATGCCAGTGAACATCACTGCGGGTTTACGTTACGAATCAACGGATGTTACAGCAAACAGCTTAGAGCGCCCTGCTGTTGCAATGGAATGGGTTAACGGTAACGAGTGGTCATACATTTACGCTGATGAGCGCTCTTTCTCAAATGGTGAAGGTAGCAGCAAAGAGTTTTTACCTAGCATCGATATGAACATCGAAGTAGTTGAAGACGTCATCGCTCGTTTCTCTTACAGCCGAAGCCTTGCTCGCCCTCCAGTTGGCGCGCTTCGTTCAACAACGTCATTTTTAGGTAACCCTAAAGTTGGTCAACGAAAAGTTGCTGTAGGTAACCCAAACTTAAAACCTTATACCGCTGACAATATCGACCTATCACTTGAGTACTACTACGGTGAAGGCAGCTATGTATCAGCAGGTTACTACCGTAAGCAAGTTGATAACTTCTTAGTTAATATTACAACTGAAGAAACGATCGACGGCATTACTGACCCATTCATTGGTGATCGTGCAGAGCAAGCTCGTGAAGATTTAGCAGCAGCAGGTGAGCAACCATCTGACCAAGCAATTCACGATAAGATCAACGAAAACCAAGGTACAGAAGAAGGCACGCCTATCGTTGGTAACGATACAGATCCACTCGCAAGCTTCTTCATTTCGCGTGATAACAACGTTGAAACAGCAAATCTATGGGGCTGGGAACTGGCAGCTCAACATATGTTTGGTGATTCAGGTTTTGGTATTGCAGCCAACGCGACTTTCGTATTTGGTGATGTTGAAGCTGACCGAGATGCAATCGGCTATCAATTTGCTTTACCTGGTTTAAGTGATTCAGCTAACTTCTCAGCAATTTATGATTTAGACGGTTTATCAGCACGTATTTCTTATAACTGGCGTGATGAGTTCTTAACAGGCTTTGACCAACATGCTTCACCTATCTTTACTGAGTCTTACGGCCAGTGGGATATCAATGTGAACTACGCAGTTAATGAAAAACTAACGGTGTTTGTTGAAGGTCTAAATCTTACAGACGAAACGCAACGTACCTACGTTCGTTACTCAGAGCAGCTGTTACGTGCAAACCAATACGGTGCGCGCTATAACATCGGCTTCCGCTACTCGTTCTAGCATTTTGTTGTCAAAAAAGCCGCTCAACAGCGGCTTTTTTTTTCGCAATTATGCTAGTTTGTCTATATAGCATTTTAGGTAGCCTTGAACATGCAACAGAATGAAGTAAAAAAAGTCGTCATTTTAGGTGGGGGTACTGCGGGTTGGTTATCTGCAGGCTTAATTGCTGCCCAACCCCACTTAACTCACAACGCACACATTACACTAATTGAATCGCCAGATATTGCCACTATAGGTGTTGGTGAAGGTACTTGGCCAACCATGCGACAAACCTTAAAAACCATCGGCATTAGCGAAAGTGAATTTATTCAACGCTGTGATGCGTCTTTTAAACAGGGTTCACGCTTTGATAGCTGGTGCGACGATGAAGGCGACGCACATTATTATCACCCATTCAGCTTACCGGTGGCTTATCAGCAATTAAATATTGCACCTTACTGGTTTGCCAACAAAGATGCCGTGAGTTTTAGTCACGCAGTGGCAAGCCAAACCTACTTGTGCGATCACCATAAAGCGCCGAAAAACCACTTACATAGCGCCTATCAAGGTGAAGCAAACTATGGCTATCATTTAGATGCTGGTAAGTTTGCCATACTGCTGCAACAGCACTGCACTACAAAACTAAAAGTTGAGCATATCGTCAGCCATGTTGAAAGCATCAATAGTGATGAGGATGGCTATATTAGTTCATTACAAACACACGATCATGGCGCTATCACGGGTGATATATTTATTGATTGCTCTGGCACCCACGCAAAGCTGTTACATCAGCATTACGGTATCGAACTAATCGAGCAACAAGATGTGCTATTTAACGACCGAGCAGTTGCCGTTCAGGTACCTTATTTAAACCCGCAACAAGAGATTCTTTCTTATACCAAAGCCACTGCTCAAGATGCGGGTTGGATTTGGGATATTGGCCTACAAAGCCGCCGTGGTCTTGGTATGGTGTACTCAAGCCGCTTTGCCAGTAGCGAAGATGCGAAACATGCACTTAGCCAATACATTGCAAAAACCCAGCCTGGCACAGAACAAAGTGAATTGACATTTCGTGAAATCAGTTTTAACCCCGGCTATAGACGCCGTTTTTGGTATAAAAACTGTTTAGCTATTGGTATGTCTGCAGGCTTTATTGAACCACTTGAAGCCTCAGCGTTAGTCATGGTGGAACTTGGTCTTAATAATTTACTTGCCAATTTCCCCACTCATCGTGCTGCAATGCCGACACTGGCAAAGCGTTTTGATGAGCAATGCCATTATCGCTGGCAACGTATCATTGAGTTTTTAAAGCTGCATTATGTGCTGTCAAAGCGCACTAGCCCCTATTGGCAAGCTCATAAAGAGGCAAACTCAATCCCTGTGCAGCTGCAAGAAAACTTAGCTCTTTGGCAATATCAAAGCCCGTGGCTAAACGACTTTGACCGCACTCAAGAGGTCTTCTCTGCGGCCAGTTACCAGTATGTACTTTATGGTATGAAACAACTACCACAATTCCCTGTACTTGCAATGCCAACGGCTATTATTGAGCACTTTAGTGCTAACCAACAACAAGCCAAACGCGGATTACAACAACTACCAACTAACCGCGAGCTGTTAAATCATATTCAGCAATTTGGCATACAACCTATTTAATCTCAGCATTAGGAGGCCCAATGGCCAATCATGTATTACTTGATAACATCAGCCATAAAGACCTAAAAGTCATCACCACACGCGGTGCTAACTGGGGCGATAATATTAGCTGCGCTACCGTATTTCCAAGTGAATTTGCTAAAGTCCAAGCAAATCAACCTATCGTATTTCGTAAGCACCCTCAAACAGGTCAATTCGAAGCCTTAGCTTTATTTGGTTTTGAAAATGGCGAGAACTTACTGCTTAACGAACAAGGTGAATTACAGCTGAGTTACTTACCACTGAGTATGCAGCGCCAGCCATTTTTAATTGGTCAACAAACTCAGTATAACAATGGCATTCCTGAGCAATCACTGGTGGTACATATTGATTTAGATAGCCCACGCATAAGCACACGCGATGGCGAAGCAATTTTTCTTGAACATGGTGGTAATAGCGATTATTTAAACCATATTGCTCAAGTACTTAACGCGTTACATCAAGAACATCAAACAATTAACCACTTTTTTGAGCGTTTGCTTAGCGTTAATTTACTCGAATCTTTCAGTATTGAATATGCGGATAAAAATGGCGAAAAAGTCACAGTGAACGGCTTTTATACCATTAACCAACAGGTACTACACGATTTAACCGCTGAGCAACTTAAGCAGTTACAACAGCAAGGTGACTTGCAGGCTATTTATATGGTGTTGGCATCAATGGAAAAAATCCCTCATTTGCTTAATAGAAAATGGGCTCAGCAGTAATGTTTGCGGCTGCGCCAATAAAAGAATGCCAGGCTTCAAGCATTCCTGATCTTAAACCTTTTTTAGCTGAGCTTACTGAACCACTGGTAATAAGAGATCTCTGTGCTGATTGGCCCCAAGTGATTGCAGCTAAACAAGGCTCTAAAAGCGCTTTAGACTATCTTTTAGGTCTTGCCAATAATGCTCCGGTGCGAAGCTTTAGTAGCGAGGCAATTCATCATGGTCGGTATTTTTATAACGCTGATTTATCGGGGCTTAATTTTTCACAGCACGCCGATAGTCTTCAGGCTGTATTGCAAAAACTAGCATTAAAACTGTCGCAAACCGATAATGATTCGTTGTATATGGGTTCCACTGCAGTAGAGTATTGCGCTCCGGGCTTTAGCCTTGAGAACCCATTAATAGTGACCGATTATAATTGCCTTACAAGCCTCTGGGTGGGGAATCATAGCCAGATTGCGGCTCACTATGACAATGCCGATAACCTAGCTTGTGTTGCAGCTGGTGAACGCACTTTTACTCTAATGCCAACCGATCAGGTCAATAACCTTTACGTTGGCCCGCTGGAGTTTACACCTGCTGGACAAGCAATTAGCTTAGTTGATTTTAGTAACCCAGATTTGAGCCGTTTTCCACGTTTTAAAGAGGCTCTTTCAAAGGCTCAATCAGCTACCCTTACCCCTGGCGATGCTATCTATATACCTGCTCTATGGTGGCATCAGGTTAGCGCGACCAGTCCATTTAATGTATTAGTAAACTATTGGTGGCGACAAGCCCCAGAGTATTTGGCAAACCCATTTGATGCCATGCTGCACAGTATGTTGGCGATTAAAGACTTACCAAACGAGCACAAGCAGAAATGGCAGCAACTATTTAATCATTATGTCTTTGCTGATGATGTGGATTTAGCAAGCCATGTAGCTGAGCCTGTACAAGGGATATTAGCAGATATCGACGAAATAACAGCGAGAAGATTAAGACAGCTATTACTACAAAAGCTCAACCGATAGAATGAACCAAAAGCCAGCTGATACAACGAGTTCGGCGATGTATCTGCAGGCTTTTGGCTCATAATTTACTTACCCTTTATTTGTACTGCAGATGGCTGTGTAGTTGCACAACCAATGCCTGTTTCAATATTTTTACTACATTGAAAAACACGTACATAATCGACCAGCATTTGCTTAGGGTAACCCGCAAAATCAACGCCTTTGTCATTCACATTTGCAGGCCAGTTTCCGCCTACAGCAAAGTTAAGGAGTAAGTGAAAACGCTGATCAAATGGAGCAAACCCCTTATTTTCTATAAACGAGCCGTCTTGTTGTTGTGATGTTGAATACCAATGGTCGTGGTGAAATGTCGCATAATGAACATCATCAACATACCAACGAATTTCATCTTGTTGCCATTCAAGGGCATAAACATGAAAATTATCAGCCGGGTTATCTACTTCGCTGAAACGATAAGGCGTACCACTGTAGACATTTTCTGGCGCAGGACCACCGTAATGCAAAGTGCCGTGTACGCGTGTCTCAAGGCTACCTGCTGGCGCTGTTTTGTCATCAGTAAGGGTCTTTAGATTCACCGCTTCCATGATGTCTATTTCGCCTGAAGATGCCCAGCGGCCATAATGCCAATCAGTAGGTAACATCCAAATCGCAGGCCACGCCCCTTGTCCTGCAGGCAATTTAGCGCGAATTTCAAAACGGCCATATCGCCAATCAGCTAAGTTTTTAGTACGTAAACGTGCAGAAGTAAAAGGCTGTGTTGCCACCTTTTCTCGCTCAGCATCGCTGCTTACTTCATCGCGATTATGTAAAGGCCCAGTGTATTGCTCTTGCCGAGCAACAATATGCAATAAGCCATTTTTGACAAAACTGTTTTCACTTCGTGCGGTGTAGCATTGCTGCTCATCATTACCGCCACCTCGACAATTGACTTCATGTTGCCACTTAGCCAAATCAAGAGTATTTTGTGAAAATTCATCTTGCCAAACTAACTGCCATCCATCACCTAAGCTAGCTTTGACAGGCTCAGCAGTTTGCTGACAGGCGCTAAATACACCTGTTAGCAAAATAACGACATATGGTTTTACTGACATGAGACTGAAGAGTCCTGCGTGTGTGAGCTACTTAATGATAATTTAGCAATTGATACTTGCCATGCACCTTCAGTAGCTAACTGCCACGGTGAGAACACTTGCCCAAGCTGCACACCTTGTTCAGCAAAGCAGCTCAAATCAACGGTTAGCGTCTGCCAATCACTTGTACCTTTAACTTGTTTGCTAATATCAAATTGACCGTCACAGTTTTCACCACACTGCATACCTAGCATTAACGGCGCATCAGCAGCTTGATCTACTTTAATTTGCATTTCTAACTGACCAGCTTTTTCAACGTATGAGCGCAGATCCGACGGGAACGCCGCCATTAAACGAACAGCAGCTGCTTCCTTACCATTAAAGCTGATTGCGCGCGCATCTTCTTGCACGTCTTTATCAAAGGTTTTTACGCTAACAGCATTTAATGCTGCACGGCTGCTGGTCATAGCTTGCAGCTCAGAACCACTTTGCAACTGTAGTGACCATGGTGCTTTTACGGCACGTTCAAATAATACTAAGTCTTCTAATTTAGCAGAAACTTGTGATTTTTCGCTCAGGTCATCCGCTAATGTATTTTTATCTTGATAAGTTAAACCAAAGCCATAAGGCAGTAGTGGCGCATAATCTTTATCACCACGATTTTGGTTACCTACAGGATTATTTGGCCATGAAAAAGATAACTTACCTTTAAAGTCATGATTGATAGAGCCATCTTGCTTTTTAAAGATAACATCGCTAATCGCATCACCTTCGCTACCAGGTAACCAAGTTGCAACAAACGCATCACTAGCATTAAGCTCAGCATTCACCCACATTGGGCGACCACTAATAAATAGTGACACCACAGGAATACCCGCATCTTTTAACTTTTTAAGAAGTGCTAAATCAGTTTTATTACCGCGTTGATATTCAAGGTTATCTAAATCACCATTGCCTTCTGCATACGGCTGCTCACCAAATACTACAATCGCAACATCAGGCTTAGTCTCAAAGGCACCATTTTCATCGTATTGAACTTGCCCACCGGCTTGCTCAACGGTTGCTTTAATGCCATCAAAAATAGAGCTACCACCCGGGAAGTCACTATTTTCATTGCCTGTGCCTTGCCATGTAATCGTCCAGCCACCAGACTGCATGCCAATGTTATCAGCACCCTGACCTGCAACTAATACATTTGTATTTGGTGATAGAGGTAATAACGCTTGCTTATTTTTCAAAAGCACCAATGATTCACGTACCGCTTGTTTTGCAATTGCACGATGCTCAGCACTGCCAATAATCTCTGTTTTACCAGAAAGCGGACGCTTAGCTGGGCTTGGTTTATCAAACAAACCAGCGCGCATTTTTACACGTAAGATACGCGTTACCGCATCATCAATTCGGCTTTGCGCAATTTCACCACTTTTCACTTGCTTGATGAGATTTTCGTATAGTGGTTTCCATGCATCTGTCGGAACCATATACACATCAAGGCCCGCATTTGCGGCTTGTGCACAATTGCCATTAGTACACCCCGGAATTTGACCGTGGCCGTTCCAGTCACCGACAACAAAACCGTCAAAGCCCATTTTGCCTTTTAACACGTCGGTAAGTAGATATTTGCTGCCGTGAATTTTTTCACCATTCCAGCTGTTAAATGACGCCATCACGGTTTGTGCACCCGCACCTAAGCCACCAACATAACCTTGCGCATGAATATCAAATAACTCTTGCTCTGATGCTGTGTTATTACCTTGGTCATCACCACCTTCTGTACCGCCATCGCCTAAAAAGTGTTTAACAGTGCTAATTACGCGCTTATCAGATAAGAAATCGTTATCAACCGCGCCTTGCAAACCTCTAACGATAGCTGCTGAGTAAGATTTAACAATTTCAGGGTCTTCAGAGTAGCCCTCGTAAGTTCGACCCCAGCGGTCATCACGCACAACAGCCACAGTTGGCGCGAACACCCAGTCGATACCAGTTACCATCACTTCTTGCGCTGTAGCAGCTGCAATTTTTTCGATTAGCTCAGGGTTATTTGTCGCACCCAAGCCAATGTTATGTGGGAATAATGTCGCACCAATAACGTTGTTATGACCATGTACTGCATCGGTGCCCCACATGGTAGGTATAGAGCTACCATCGAGCGAGTCATCTATAGAGGCTTGATACATTTTCTCAGCAAGGTCAATCCAGTCAGCGGCGCTGGCATGTTTGTCATTATTAGGGAATGCTCCACCACCATTAAGATAAGAACCAAAGCCATATTTACGCATATCTTCAACGGTAATATCGCGAATTTCTGGCTGGATCATTTGAGCAATTTTTTGCTCTAGGGTCATATTTGTGAGTATTTTCGCAATTTTTGCTTCCATCTCTGGATTTGCTGCAATACCTGTTTCGATGTTTGGCCAAATTTCTTGCTCAGCGTTCACGTTTGTAACCTTGTCTTGCCCACTACAACCTAGCATGCTGACGCTTGCCATCATTAACGAACAGAGAGTGAATGTTTTTTTCAATTTCATTTTTTTCACCTATGATGATTGCTGAGTCTGAGTCGATACTTTTGAGCCAACCAGCGCAAAGTAAGTAATGTATAAGTAACATGCAATTGGTAAAAATAGCGCCATTTGCACACCAATAGAATCCGCTAAAATACCTTGTAATAGAGGAATAATTGCACCACCCACAATCGCTAAACATAAAATGCCTGAGCCTTTAGAGGTGTATTTACCAAGACCATGTAGCGCTAGGCTGAAAATCGTTGGGAACATAATCGAATTACATAGACCCACGAGTAAAATTGCCCACATAGCAAGGCTTCCCTCACCCGTCATGGCAATCACAACAAGCATTACGGCAAGTAAGCCATGACATGCTAATACCTTACCTGCATTAAATTTTTGCATTACAGCCGCACCAATAAAGCGACCAACCATGGCTCCTGCGAAATAATAACTAATATAATGAGCGGCCTCTTTTTCTGCTAAACCCGCAATATTATCAAGGGTCAAAAAGCCCACTAAGAAGCTACCAATTGCCACTTCTGCGCCCACATACACAAAGATACCTACGGCGCCTAAAATTAAATGGCGATAACGCCAAACACTGCCTAAATCAACAAAGTCTTCTAAATCTTGATGAGCCGCTTCACTGTCACTTTCTTTACCTAGTTTTGGTAGCTTTAAAAATGCGAAGATAACGGCAAGTATTAATAAGCTTAACGACAACATTAAATAAGGTAGCTTCACTTCTTCTGCCGTGGCTTGGCTAATTTCAGATAGAATCAACCAACCACCAAAAATTGGCGCAACCGTCGTTCCTAATGAGTTAAATGCTTGTGTCATAGTCAAACGTGAAGAGGCTGTCTTTTGCGGACCAAGTACGCTTACGTAAGGATTTGCAGATACTTGTAAAATAGTGATACCTGATGCCAGTACAAACAAGGCCAGTAAAAATAGCTCATAAACATGGGCAACAGCGGCAGGGTAAAATAGTGCACAACCAACGGATGCAACCACCAAACCCACAACAATACCAAGCTGATAGCCAATTCGACTGACCAACTTACCTGCCGGAATTGACATCACAAAATACGCACCAAAGAAGCAAAATTGGATGAGCATAGCCTGCGTATAGTTAAGTGAAAACATACCTTTTAAGTAAGGGATTAATATGTCATTTAGACAAGTTATAAATCCCCACATAAAAAATAATGTGGTCAATGATGCCAGTGCGAAGTGTTGCTTTGGCATATCTGCTTGGCTTGAAGCAGCCGAAACAGGAGTTGATACATGAGCCATAATTTTCTTCTCTAGTTAATTATATTTATCAGTTTGTTACAGCAAAATTTGGTACTTAATCACTAACAACAAATAGCGAAATATGTTGCAACATTAAATGTAAGCGCTTACATTTATAACATATTAATCATATTTAGCAATTTATTTGCAGAAAAATTGTAAGCGCTTACAGCCGAGTCTAAACTCTAATCAGCTAAGTCTTACACTAACCCGAAGGACGCGTATCAACTGTGCATAAATCAATTTCACTGTTACCTGATTCACCTTTACTCAAACCCGAGTTCACTTTCGGTGTTGCAACGGCCTCATTTCAGATTGAAGGTGCACGCGAGCAACGCCTCGATTGTATCTGGGATACATTTTGTGAAAAGCCTGGAACCATCGCAGACCAAAGTCATGGTAATGTAGCTTGTGACCATGTTGCTCGTTGGCAGCAAGATGTCGAGATGATTGTAGACTTGAGCGTAGATGCTTACCGCTTATCTATTTCGTGGCCTAGAGTCATGCTTCAAGATGGCTCGGTAAACGAGCAGGGAATGGCGTTTTATGTTCAGTTATTAACAGCTTTAAAAGCACGTAATATTAAAACCTATGTTACTTTATATCACTGGGATTTACCCCAATACCTTGAAGATAATGGTGGCTGGTTAAATCGTGAAACGGCCTATAAATTCAAAGAATATGCCGAACTTGTGACTCGCCATTTGGGTCACCTGGTTGATTCATTTGCAACCTTGAACGAGCCTTTTTGCAGTGCCTATTTGGGTTATGAGGTGGGTGTACATGCACCTGGTATTAAATCACAACAGGCGGGTCGTCAAGCAGCTCATCACTTATTGCTTGCTCATGGCCTTGCCATGCAAGTATTACGTAAAAACTGCCCAGAAACAGAAGCGGGTATCGTATTAAACTTCAGCCCGACCTACCCTTTAACAGCCGATGATATAAAAGCCGCAGAACTTGCTGATCAGTACCATAATCAATGGTATATCAAAGCTGTTTTAGAAGGCGCTTACCCATCTTTATTTAATGATTTAGCTGATGAAGTTAAGCCCACTATTGTTGCTGGCGATATGGCGATAATTAGCCAAGCCGTCGACTTTATTGGCGTTAACTACTATACCCGCATACACTACAAAAATACCGCTGATGGCTGGTTTGAAGAAGCAAGCCTTGCGGGTGTACGTGTTACAGATATGGGCTGGGAAGTTTACCCACAAGGTTTAACTGAGCTTTTGGTATCACTGCATCAGCAATATGATTTGCCAAAAATGTATATCACTGAGAATGGCGCAGCCATGGCCGACACGTTAGAAAACGGTGAAGTGAACGACATTGAACGTGTAGATTATTATCATACCCACTTAAATGCGGTTTGTGATGCAATTCGCCAAGGCGTCGATATTCAAGGCTACTTTGCGTGGAGCTTAATGGACAACTTTGAATGGGCGTATGGCTACGAAAAGCGCTTTGGATTAGTTTATATTGATTATCAAAACCAACAACGCATTTTAAAAGAAAGCGCAAAACAATATCGCACACTACTTAAACAGCGATAAAAATAACAACAATCGAGAACACACATGCTGACTAAAAGAGAAAAAATAGCCTACGGATTAGGCGACACAGCAAGTAATATCATCTTTCAAACGGTGATGTTATTTTTAACTTTTTTCTATACTGATATCTTTGGTATTTCACCCGCTATTGTTGGCACCTTGTTTTTAGTGGTGAGAGTCGTTGATGCAATTACTGACCCATTGATGGGGGCTTTAACTGATTCAACCCGTACTAAGTGGGGAAGTTATCGTCCCTACTTACTCTGGCTTGCCCTACCATTCGGGGTGATCAGTATGATCACCTTCACCACGCCAAACCTACCTGAGTCAGGTAAAGTCATATACGCTTTTGTTACTTACACTTTACTGATGCTGGTTTATACCGCTATTAATATTCCTTACTCAGCGTTAGGGGGAGTATTAAGTGGCGACCCTAAAGAGCGAGTATCTATTCAGTCTTATCGATTTGTATTTGGCATGCTCGGCGGCTTAATTGTCAGCGCCTGTACTTTGCCTTTAGTCAACTGGCTTGGAAAAGGTGACAACGCCACAGGCTATCAACTCACTATGGCCTTGATGAGTGGCTTAGGCGTCATTCTATTTTTAATTTGTTTTCGCTTTACCAAAGAACGCGTTGCGGCTCATAACAGCTCATCATTAAGCTGGAAAAACCGCATGAGCACGCTTTGGCAAAATGGCCCGTTTAAGGTGTTGTGCTTTGCTGCATTTATGCTGTTAACCAGTATGGTATTACGTACAACCCTTGCCATTTACTATGTAAAATATGTACTTGGTGAAGCCGAGCTAGTCACTTATTTTGTTACCATCGGTATGATAGGTAACATTCTTGGTTGTGCTTGTGCGAACCCACTGAGTAAACGAGTTGATAAGAAAACCGCCTATATTCGTTTGCAATATATCTCTGCAGCAATTAGTTGCGTGGCATTTTGGTTGCCTGGCGAGCAGCTGATACTTGCCTTTGTGGTGTACTTTTTATGGTGTTTTTTCACGCAAATGGCGACCCCTTTATTGTGGGCAAAAATGGCTGACACCATAGATTATGGGCAATGGAAAACTGGTGAAAGACTGACAGGCCTTGTTTACGCGAGCGTAGTATTTTTTATTAAGCTTGGTCTTGCCCTTGGTGGTGCAATTGCAGGTTGGTTACTCGCATTTTATGGCTATGAAGCAAATACCGAACTGAGTGAGCAGACACTTTCGGGTATCTTAATTTCATTTACCCTTTACCCTGCAATAGGTAGTATGCTTGTCGCTTTTATCATGAAAAGGTATATTCTTGATAATCAAACAGTTGAGCAGATCAGTGCCGACTTATCGTTAAAGCAGCATCCATAACTTTGTTTAGTAAGGAATAACATGGCCACCATTTATGAGGTGTCGAAACTTGCAGGTGTTTCCCTTGCAACCGTTTCAAGAGTAATGAACAACAATGCAAATGTCAGTGATGCCACCCGTAAAAAGGTCACTGCTGCAATGGATAAACTTGGCTATAGACCTAATTCAATTGCTCAGTCATTGGCATCAAATTGCTCTAACAGTGTTGGCTTATTGGTCTCTGAATTACAAGGTCCATTCTACGGGCCTATGATGAGTGGCATTGAAGATACCTTTCGTAATCAAGGCAAACACCTGATTATTGCTGCAGGTCACAGTGATGAAGAACGCGAAAAACAAGGCATTGAATTTCTGATTAGTCGTAATTGCGATGGTCTTATTTTGCATGTTGAAGCAGTTAGCGACGAGTATCTTATTAAACTCAGTAAAGGTCGAACTCCCTTTGTATTGATCAACCGCTATATCAGTGAACTCAGTGACCGCTGTATTCTGCTTAACAATATCAAAGGTGGTTATTTAGCTGCTAAACATGTTTTAGAGCATGGTCATAAAAAAATTGCCTACATCAGCGGGCCTCTTTGGAAACAAGATGCCAAAGACCGCCTAGAAGGACATAAGCAAGCACTACATGAGTTTAACCTTGAGTTTGATGAAAACTTATTATTCCAAGGTGATTTTATGGAAGAGAGCGGCTATGAAGGATTAAAAGCCCTTCATCAACAAACGCATCCTTTCACTGCTTTGATATGTGCCAATGATGAAATGGCGGTTGGTGCCATGGCAAGTGCTAGAGATTTAGGTTTAACTTTACCTAAGCAATTATCGATTATGGGTTATGATAACGTGTTTTTCACCCGCCATGTTTACCCACAATTGACCACGGTTAACTACCCAATAGATGAAATGGGTCGTATGGCAGCGGACTGGGTGTTAAATCATGTTTATCAAAAACAAACCCCACCGCTACAAACATTATTTGAACCTGAGCTAGTAGTTAGGCATTCAATTAGCTGTCAATAAGCTCTGATAACAAGCCAAGATTAATCGGCTTTAAGAGGACTTGCTCAATCTCAAGAGGTTCGATTTTTTTAGGCTCTGGCTCTGCGCCACTAACAATAACTAACTTTAAGTTAGGGTGGCGCTGTTTAATTTCGCTTGCTAAATCAAGGCCTTCACCATCTGGCAAGTGCATGTCGAGTAAGACTTTATCAAAGTTTTGATCGTCTTTGAGTGTCGCAAGACACGCAACACAGTTTGGTGCTATTACCGTTTCAACACCTAAACTTTCAAGCAATAACTGAGTGATTTGCGCCGCATCACTGTCATCTTCCACCAATAAATAGCGAGTGCTCTGTATGGTCATTTCAGGGCTGTCATCTTGCTCAACCACAGGTTCAGTTTTACCTTCGCAAATATAATGATTTAGCACTTGGTAAAGCAACCCAGCATCAACAGGTTTTGCAATCATATCGTTAAAGCCAAGCGCACTTAATTCTGTTTTCACCCCTTTCATAGTGGCGGCGGTGAGGGCAATAATGGGCCCTTGATAACCCATTTTGCGAAGCTCAATAGTGGCTTCTTTGCCACCCATAACGGGCATATGCAAATCAATAAATACTATATCAAAAGGCTTACCTGCTTGCTCTGCATTAGCTACTTTTTCAATCGCTTGTTTACCGTTTTCTGCATATTCTACTTCTGCGCCAGTACTGGTGATCATATGACCAACCAGATTGCGTAAATCTTTTAGGTCGTCTACCACTAATACCCGCCCACTTGTTTTAAGCGTGGTTAGTTTTTGCTGAAAATCTGGGTTTGAATCAAAGCGAAGTACTTGGCGTTCAATATCTCGAATGTTGCCAGGGTAAATAGAAAGAGTAAACTCTGAGCCCACGCCTTGGGTTGACTCTAGTTCAATACTGCCTTGCATACGGCTCAGTAGTTCTGAACAAATTGCAAGGCCAAGCCCTGCTCCCCCCACATCTCGGGATTCAACATCAGCAATTTGTTCAAATGGCTTAAATATCAATGCTTGTTTTTCTGCTGGAATACCTAAGCCTGTATCTTTAATGCTAAAAAACAGCATTTCACGCTCCTGGACCCAAGCAGTCCAAGCGCGAACGGTAATTTCACCTTGGTTAGTAAACTTAATAGCATTATTAATGATGTTAATTAGAATTTGGCGCAGCCGAGTAGCATCGGTATTGATCACTAGAGGTAGTGCCTGTTGTGACTCAAATTTAAGAGTTAAGCCTTTATCAAGCGCTGAGACACGCATTAGGGTATAAACATCAGTCATTAAACTATCTAAATTGACATCACTGCAGTTTAGTTCAAGTTTATCAGCAGCTATTTTTGATAGGTCGAGGACATCATTAAGTAAGCTCAATAAGTGCTTACCATTTCTATAAATTACGCTCAACTCATTTTGGGCATGTAGATTTTTATCGCTGTGCATGAGTAACTCAGTGTAACCCAAGATGGATGACAATGGTGTACGTAACTCATGACTTAAATGTGCCAAGAAGCGGTCTTTAGAGCGGTTTTCTGCTTCGGCTTTTAAGCGCTCTACACGTTCATCTTCAACATCTCGGCGAGCTAAAGCATAACGAATAGCACGGGCAAAGCGGCTAGAGTTCATCTCACTCTTGACAAGATAATCAACCGCACCAGCATCAAGCGCTGCAGAATCGAGAGCTTCATCAGATTGCCCTGTCAGCATAATAATCGGACCGCGAAAACCGTTATCAACGGCCCGTTTCAGCACTTCTAAGCCATCAGAGGCGCCTAAGCGATAATCTAACAAACAAATATCATGCTTGTTTTCGCTAAGCACACTAATGGCTTGTTCTGGGCAGCTTAACCACTCAACATCGAATGTATGGGAACCTAATTGTTCTAGGTAGTCGCAGGTGAGAATATAGTCATCTTCATCGTCTTCTACTAAGAGTAATCGGGTTACCTTATCTAACATTCTGGCTCCTTATGCCAATTAGCTTAATTAAGTATTGTCGCTAATCGGAATTAATCGTTTCGTGATGTTGGCAGCTCTACAAACTCTACCCAGTATTTTCCTAGTGTTTGCATCAATTCGACTAAACCTTCAAAAGTAACCGGTTTCGTGATGTATGATGCAGCGCCTAAGTCATAGCCTCTAACCATATCTTCTTCTTGTTTTGATGTGGTTAAAATAACAACCGGAATGCCCTTCAAGTTAGGGTTCGCTTTGATTGCTTGGAGCGCTTCTCGACCGTCCATGCGCGGCATATTTAAATCAAGTAAAATCAAGCCCGGACGTGGCGATTTTTCTTTTTCACTAAATTTGCCTTTACGCTCAAGATATTCAAGCAGCTCTACACCATCTTCAACAAAAAATAGCTCGTTCAATACACGGCTTTCGGCCAATGCATCTTGGGTTAATAAACGATCATCTTCGTCGTCGTCAGCCATTAAAATAGTAATTGGTTTAACTTTATTAAGTGGCATTACGCCTCTCCTTGTAGTGTGAAAAGCGATGTTTCCACAGGTAATTTAATTGTAAAGCTTGCACCTTCATTAACGCGACTATTCGCCGTGATTTCTCCACCATGGCGTTCAACGATTCGGCGACAAACTGATAGGCCTATGCCTGTGCCCTTATATTGAGAGCGACCATGCAAACGCTGGAATGGTACAAATATTTTTTCTAGGTACTCTTCAGAAAAGCCAATTCCGTTGTCTGAAATAGTAATTATTTCCCACTCTACCTCTGCGTTATGAACTTGACTAAACTCTTTGGTTCGCTGGTAACTAATGTTGATTACAGGCGGCACATTTTCACGCCTAAACTTCACTGCATTAGACAGAATGTTTAAGAACAATTGCAGCATTTGGCTTGGATCAGCTTGAATGTGCGGTAACGTATCGAGATTAACAGTGGTTTCAGATTCATTAACCGCGATTTCAAGATCATCAAGTACTTCTGCAACAACCTCATTTAAGTCAGTATCAGTAAAGTCTTTGCCCCGAGTCGTTACTCGTGAAAATTCAAGCAAGTCATTGATTAAGTTAGACATTCGCTGAGCTGCGTTTTTCATGCGATTAATATAATCAATGCCTTTTTCACCAAGATCATCTTTAAACATTTTTTCAAGGCGGTCACTAAAAGCTTGAATCTTTCGCAGTGGCTCTTGTAAGTCATGACTTGCAACAAAAGCAAATTCTTCAAGCTCTCGATTTGAGCGGCTTAATTCATCTGAATAGATGGTCAGCTCTTGGGTGCGCTCTGCTACTTTTGCCGCAAGGTTCTCATTTTGATTTTCAAGTTCAGCTCGGTACTTGGCTTGGTTACGCAAATTGATACGTGTTAACAAGAACATACCAATAATTAATAAAGTGCTAGTAACAGCTGTAATTGCAAATGTTAACTTAGCATCGTCTTTTATTTGCGAGAGTTTAGTGAACTGATCTATCTTGAAATTAAGCTCACGCATTTGAATTTCATCAACTGCTAGGCGAATTTCTTTATATAAGTCGCGACCTTGGTTAGTTAATAACAAACTACGAGCCTTAACGTCTTTATTGGCTAAAGCCAGATCGGTCGTTTTAGTCATTACCGCAATTTTGTCATTTACTAAGTAAAGAAAACGAGCAATGCGATCTGCCTGACCCGGTATTTCTGAATGCAAACTTTTCACAAGCATTATCTGTGCTTGCATCGAGGCAATTGCATCATTGTAAGGCATTAAGTAATCTTCACGATCAGTGAGTAAATAACCACGTTGACCCGATTCAGCTTGCACCAAAGATAAGTGTAATCGCTCAATTGCTGTATTGAGCGAGTTCGTGTTATCTAGGCTGTTTTGTGTTTCAGTGAGCGAGCGAATACTATCAATAGCTAAAAAAGCGTTAGCCACCACGATACAGAGCACCACGGCAATAAAGCCAGCCCAATTGATCGCTATTTTTCCTTTTTGTTTGTGCATTTACTTCCTAATCTATGAGTGCTTAGTCAGCCCCGTGAGTGTCACTTATTTCTTGTAAGTGCTCACTACACTGCTGGCAATTAGCTATTATTTTATTTAATGCCTCAAGTGCTTTTTGCTTTGGCATATCATTTTCTAATACGAGCTTAACTAACTCTGCATTCATTGAAATACGGTTTAGCGGCGCACGAGCGTCGTGCACCATTTTTCGTAAAGACTCGTTATTATTCATAGCCATCCTTTGTTATTTATATTCGCCAATGCCTCCATAAGCATTTAAACGGTTATAAAGAGTTTTAGTACTGATCCCCAGCATTTGTGCTGCAATCGTCTTATTACCTTGTACTTTATCTAAAGTAGCGTGGATCAACTCTTTTTCAACTTCTTCAATAGTTTGCCCTGCAACAACTTGATTTGCTTGGCTCTCTTTATTCACTTTAGAGAACGGAGACTCTAATGATTCAGGCAAGGTAATAGCTGTGCCTTTAGGGTCACTCATAATAAAAGCCCGATGAATAGCGTGGCGAAGCTCACGCACGTTACCAGGCCAATCATGCCCTTCTAGCTCTTTGATTTGCGCTGCTTGCCATTTAAAGTCGGTGCCGTTTTCTTCATTGAGTTGCTCTAAAAAGGCATTGGCGAGCAGTGGAATATCTTCTTTTCGCTCACGTAGCGGTGGAATATCAATGGGGAATACCGCTAAACGAAAATAAATATCTTCACGAATAACATTGTTTTGCGCAAGGTCGGTTAAGGTGCGGTTGGTAGCAGAAATAACACGGCAATTCACTGCTTGCTCTTTGGTGCCACCCACTCGGGTTACTTTTTTGCTTTCAAGAACGCGTAGTAAGTTTGGTTGCATATCAATCGGCATTTCGGTGACTTCATCTAAAAACAAAGTACCACCAGCAGCTTGTTCAAATACACCCTCTTTGCGCGCAATAGCCCCTGTAAACGCGCCCTTTTCATGACCGAACAATTCGCTACCAATCAGCTCTTTTGAAAATGCACCACAGTTGGTTGCCACTAACGGACCATCACACTCAGTCGCATTATGAATTGCCTGCGCCACCACTTCTTTACCTGCACCACTTTCACCCATCAACATCACATTGGCAGAAGTGGCTGCAACACGCTCAATCATAGTATAAAGCTTCTGCATCACCTCAGATTCACCAATCAGGGTGCCAAAATGACGTTTTATTGCTGGTGTTGCTTTTTTCTTAGGGGCTGATTTTTTCGGGTTGAGTACACGCTCGATATCTTCGCGTTGTAAAGGTTTAACAAGATGCCCTACATTAGGTTCACACATCTCTGCTAGCTTACCTTTTACTGAAGGGTGCCCTGAAATTAATGTGACTCGAGGAGATTGACCTATTGCTTTTAAATGCTCAAGTAAATGAAGGCCGCTGCCATCTGGCAACATGAAGTCTAAAAAGACATGATCAAACGTGTTGTTTTCAAACCATTGCTCAGCTTCTGCCAAATTTGCTGCGGTATTTATATTATGCCCAAGAAACTCCACTATATGACAAACTACATCGCTAAATTCACTGTCATCATCGACCAAAAGTACGTTCAACATATTCATTTCCTAAGCTTTTTTCATCATTCTACGCAAATTTTTTTCGAAAAGAAAACCAAATACGCTAGATACCTAAATAGTTCTTAATTCCAGTTATATTACCTTATTAGTTTCAATTTGGGGTAAGTATAATGAATTAAATGCGAAAAAAAGGTTATTATGGCGCATTCAATATTAAGCTGAGCTGTACTTGCGTTAATTTAAAGTTGTAATCCCATGAAGCTATTAAGAAAAGTAATTCACCCAAGTTTAAGTAATGACTATGGCACGATATTTATTCGTAACACTGCGCGCGCTATCGTATTAAAGGGTGAACAAATACTACTTTTATATACCGCCCGTTATGATGACTACAGCCTACCAGGTGGTGGAGTTGATGAAGGCGAAAGCATTGAGCAAGGGCTTCACCGAGAATTACATGAAGAAACAGGCGCACAACACATCCAAGTAAACCGACCACTGGGGTTATACGAAGAAATCAGGCCTTGGTACAAAGACGACTTCGACTGTGTTCATATCAAGTCTTATTGCTACTTCTGTGAAATAAGCGATGAATTTGCAGACCCAAAAATGGAACATTACGAAGTGCAAAATGGCATGCACCCTAAATGGGTAAATATTTTTGATGCCATAGCACATAATGAAACCACTATGGCAATGAGTGATAAACAGGGCTTATCAATTCAGCGCGAGACCTTTTTATTAAAGCGAATTGCTGACTCGCTTTAGTTTTATTTAAATGGAAAGCATGCTGTAACACTTTGAATATGCATCTATTGACATGTTTTCATCGCTTTTGGAGCGATATAAAAACGCCAAAGTCCTAGTAAATTACTCAATAAAAACACTGCTTCCATTACCACTGCTACTGGCGAGAAAATCAGAACATTATGTGTTAACCAACATAGTGTACCTAAGAGCATAAAAAGCCTTAGTAACAAATCTTTACTCTGAAACGAAGCATAAGTCTGAATTAAGGTCGCTGTTAGGGCAATAAAACTCACCCAAGTGTGCCAAGTAAATAGCACTGCGCTTATGCTCAAAAGCATAAATGCAATCATCACCCAAGTTTTGCGCGCAAAAATAAAGTAACCATAACGTAGTGCTGCGATCAGCATTAAACATGCTGCACTTAAGTTATCGAGCAGCATAAAGTGCACAGATGTGAGTAAAACAGAGCTAAACAAACAAGCTAAAATTGCTTGTCTTTGTTTAAACTGAAATGAAGCCAAATCGAGTAATGTGGCAATGGCCACTAAGCATTGAGATAAAATAAACATAACGACTCCTGAAAAATCAGCAGTGTAATGTTCACTGTTTTGCTGCGCCTTAACTTAAGTTAAGACGCCGCCTAATTCGTGATAAAGAAATAGCTGAGATCCCTAAATACATAGCAACTTCGTTTAAACTCAGTTGTTCAAGCCAGTGCGGTTTTTGATCCCGTAAATATTGATAACGCTGCTCTGGCGTATTCAGTAATAAAAATGCTTCTTTTGCTTCTTTAAATAGTAGCTGCTGACTAATCAGGTTATGTTTGATTGCTTGCCAGTCGGCTCTCTCGAGTAAAACTAAAGGCACCTTAATAAGCTCAGCATCACGTATTACTTTAAGTTGGTAAAGCGCAGGGGTTTTAGTTAACCAATTACCATAAAGCAGTGCAAATTCATCTTGAAAGTAAAACTCTTTACACTTTTGCACGCCTTGTGATGATACATGTAATGCGCCAAGCACCCCAGACACAATTAAGTAACCAGCATCTTGTCCGTCGCCTTGTTGTAATAAAACATCACCTTTAGCGCAACGTTTTATAGAGCATTGCCCAGCAAGCTTGTTACGAAATTCACTGGCAAGCTGATGATAACTATCACCTAGCGGAAGTAACTGGGGATCAGTCAAGATTGCCAACCTTGCATTAATAACGCAGTAATTTGCTCTGCGTTAATACCTTCTCGAACAATAAAGCGCTCACCACACCAAAGCGGTGAAAAACCACTATTGCCTTTGGCTTCGGCTTTTGAGCGTAATGCGGTCATCGCAATCGACGCATAAGGAAAAGGCGGTGCCTGCTCTGGCATTGCACCTAACTCTTGCATGACTCGGTTGCGAACTCCTCGTGCTGGGCGACCTGAAAATAAGGTCGTCAATTCTGTAGAATCTGGCTCGGCCGTTTTTAATACTTCACGATGTAAAGCACTTGTCGTAGCTTCTTCACAAAGTAAGTAAGCACTGCCTACCTGCACTGCAATCACGCCCAAGGCTTGGTACTGTGCTACATCTTCAGAAGTACAGATCCCCCCTGCTGCAATAACGGGTATATCAAGCTCTACACACTCTCGTACTAATTGCAAAGTAGTGGGTTGCAACGATAAATCCATCGATAAAAAATGCCCACGGTGGCCGCCTGCTTCAATCCCTTGTGCAATAATCGCATCGGCCCCATTTGCTTGTAACCAGCGCGCTTCATCTAACGTTGTGGCTGATGAAAGAACAGTCCCGCCCCACGCTTTGATCTGAGAAACAATATCCCTACTTGGCAGACCAAAATGAAAGCTGACAACAGCGGGCTTATAGGGCGCGATAATATCTATCACTTGTTGATTAATTGGCTGACGAGAAGCATTACGGGTTAATTGTGAGGCATCTACATTTAACTCTTCAAAATAAGGTGCTAGCACCCCATGCCAAGCAGTTTGCTGAGCCAATGTATAGTCAGGTGTCTGATGACAAAAGAAATTAAGATTATATGGCTTATCAGTATTCAGGCTTATGTAATCAAGTTCTGACTTAAGCTGCTCTGTCGAAAGCATAGCACAAGGCAACGATCCAAGCCCCCCGGCTTCACAAACAGCCACAGTCAGCTTAGCATTTTGCACACCCGCCATCGGTGCTTGAATAATTGCAAGTTCAGTATTTAACACAGAATTTGTCATTACGTATTCCTTGTAAGTTTTGCAGCCTGTTGCAGTATTTACATAAAAAGAGAGCGAAGCAAACACAAGATAAAAATAAAGTTATTACAAAACAAAAACATAGAAAAATAAAAAACAGGTATTAGCTTTGCAGACTCTCTCCTACAATTTTGTAAGGAGATAATGATGACTGATACTGTTACTACAATCAATCCAGCCAATGAGCAAACTTTAAATACTTATAATCTACTGTCACTTCAACAAGCACAAAGTGAGGTTGAACAATGCCATCAAGCTTTTTTAAAGTGGCGCACAACATCACATGAACACCGTGCAAAATTACTTAATCAACTAGCAGAAGTGATTGAGTCTAATCAGCAAGAAATAGCACAACTGATGACAGATGAAATGGGCAAGTTATATCAACAAGGTCTTCAAGAAGTTGAGCTGTGTGCTGCAATTTGTCGCTACACCGCAGAACAAGGGCCTCAAGTGCTTGCTGATGAAAAGCGAGATATGCAGGACGGTCATGCAATTATTAGTTACCAACCAATTGGTGTGATTTTAGGTATCCAACCTTGGAACTTTCCGCTTTATCAGGTTATTCGATATGCTTGCGCTAATATCATGGCGGGTAATACCACGGTGCTAAAACACGCTGGTAATGTATTTGGCATGGCCGAAAAGATTGAGCAAATGTTTTCACAAGCAGGCTTTGATGATTATTGCTTTAAAAACTTACTGATTGACGGCAAAACTGCAAGCGAGCTAATTGCGCACTCAGCTATTCGTGGGGTGACATTTACTGGCAGCGATGAAACTGGCAAAAAAGTTGCTGAGCAAGCTGGCAAACAAGTGAAAAAAACCGTCCTAGAACTTGGCAGTAATGATGCTTATATCGTACTTGATGATGCCGATTTAAATACTGCCATTAGCGCATGTACACAAGGTCGTTTGATCAACAATGGGCAAACCTGTGTAGCAGCAAAACGTTTTATTGTTGTTGATGCGTTATATGATGATTTTAAAGCCTTAATTAAAGAACAATTTGAGCAAGTTGTGCTTGGCGATCCAAATGATGAAAAGACAACGCTCGGTCCAATGGCTCGCAAAGATCTGCGTGATAAACTGCATCAACAAGTTACAGACTCAGTCAATGCTGGAGCTAATATTATCACCGGTGGCAAGGTTGCTGAGCACACCGGCTTTTACTACACCGCTACCCTTCTTGAGAATGTTAAACCAGGAATGCCTGCTTACGATGATGAATTATTTGGCCCTGTCGCATCACTTATCAGAGCAAAAGATAATGCTGAGGCAATGCAAATCGCTAATGACTCTCGCTATGGCCTTGGCGGCGGTATTTTCTCAAAAGACGAACAGGCAGCCATTGAGCTTGCAAAGCAGCACTTTGATACTGGTATGGTCAATATTAACGGCTATGGTCTTGCGCAACCAAACTTGCCATTTGGGGGGGTAAAAGACAGTGGTTATGGCCGTGAACACGGCGGATTTGGGTTACGAGAATTCGTTAATATTAAAACCATTATGGTCAACGATTAAAATAAAAAGGGCTCATATGAGCCCTTTTTTACACCACTTCACTTAATTAAGAGATCAATTTTAAGGTAATAGAAGCTCGTTGATAGCAGGCAAAAATTTAGTTATTTAGTTTTTCTAAGTCAGAAATTTTTCATGTAGGTAACGATAGGGTTAATCACTCAAAGTGATTAAGTATTATTGCGGGTTGGTATTACACCTAATATTTATTACTCTTTAAACATTGGCACTTGCTGCTTAGACGCAGCAGGCATTTTCAACTCATCAATCGCTTCCTCTTTGTCTATTTGTTCTAGCTGTTTTTGATTAGCTGAGTCTGGGTTATAAACAAGCTCTGTAAGTAGGGCAAAATGGTCAGAGCCATATTTTTCCAAACGCTCTATTCGCTTGACACTGAACTCATTACTATGAAAAAGATGATCAAGTGGCCAACGCATAAAAAAGTAACTTGCATGAAAGGTGTTAAAAAACCCGCGCCCTTTACGTGGGTCCAATAGACCGCTGATACGCATAAACAAACGTGTGCTGCGTGACCAAGCAACATCATTTAAATCACCAGCAACGATACAAGGTCGCAGTCTGTTTTTAAGTGCTTTCGCTAAGATTATCAACTCAGTATCACGGGGTCGCGAGCTGTCCTCCTCTGTGGGGCTAGGGGGAGCAGGGTGAATAAAGTGCCCTTGTACTTCTACGCCATCGGCATCTTCAAACAAAATATGAATTGAGGGGATATCGCTTTCTATAAGCTCACTGACTTGCTGGCGTTTAATTTTGAACTTGCTGTACAAGTGCATGCCATAACGATTATCTTTTGGGCAGTAAACACGATATGGGTACTCTTGTTCTAAACAGCTCAGTTTATTCTGCCAAGTTTGATCAGACTCTAGAGTAATGAGTAAATCAGGTTGGTGCGTTTTTACTATACCAATGAGTTTGTCATATTCGGTGTTCGACATCAGGACATTTGCCGACATAATACGAATACTGTGCTTATCGCTTTTATTGCTTGAGGCAACTTCTTTGTTAGCCAGTTTTGTGTAGGGGTAAATCCATCCGACTTGCAAAATCAGCACAATGATACTTGCAACTGCGCAACCAATAAAAAGCCATGAATCAGTGGTGCTAATTAAATAACCTGCCGCAATTAAACTCGCACAAGCAAGGTAAACCACTTGCAAGCGTACAAAATCACAACTGCGAATTAGATAATGTTGGGAGTATGAAAATGGCAAGATTGAGACCACTAGCAGCATGGCCAATAGTGAACTCAATCCATAAGTCATGATCGATGCAAACAAAATTAGCGGCTCAAAATAGAAATAATTTCTCGGGTGTCTTCCACTAAACGCACGACAGTACCGTCGACTTGAATTGAAATTAGACCATCTCTATCTCGTGATTTAATCACTTTACCGCGGCGGTAAATATCACGATCTAGGATATCGCCTTTACGTAATTTTTTTTGCCAACCAGGTGGTAAATCACCACCATTATCAAGTTTTTTTTCAAGGCCCGGCGGGAGACTTTTACCTTTATCCTTATCCTTGTCTTTTGCAAGTGCGCCAGCCGTCACTAGGCTTAAACCTATCACTGCAACAGTTAACAATGCTTTCATGCGAGTGTTCCTTCTATTAGTTTCAGTTAAGCGTAGCAAGTTTTTCTGAACTGGATATGAAACAAGCAAAAAAAAAGCCGCTAAGCGGCTTTCGACAGGATTAACGATGGCGAGTGACAATTGATAAAATCTCTCGCGTATCGTGTACTAGATGAATCAGGCGATCGTCGATTTCGATGGCAATAATGCCATTTCGGTCACGACGTTTAATTACTCGACCATGGCGATATATATCACGGTCAAGAATATCACCATGATGATAACGCTTATACCAACCTGGTGGTAAGCCACCACCATGCCCTACTTTTTTGTATAAACCGGGTGGCAAATCACGATAGCTGTAGCGGTCATATCGATCATAGTAGCGATCATGTTTGTCATGATGATAATGCTTGTGGTGTTTCTTATGTTTATGGTGCTTTTTATGCTTTTTACGTTCGTGTTTTTGTTCGTATCTATCATGGTCACGATCATGTTTCGCGTTTGCTTCCATAGGTATCAAACTTAAACCTAAAACGGCAACTGAGATAGTAATTAATTTATTCATAATAGAGACCCTTAACGTTTGCTCTTGGTAAAAAGCCTAACGTTTTAGCCTGAATCATAGATGAAGGGTTACAATTTAAAAACGTAACTATTTACATATCAACACATTAGAAAGCCAATCTTTACATTTCTTTAAACTTCTTTGGCACTATTTATGAAAAACTGGGTCTGAGTTACAGCTCCGTTTGCATCGTTTGTCGTTATATTTACCAACGCAAACAAACGCTTCCTCACTACATAATAAGGATAATTTATGAATGCACTAAAATGGTGTTTGATATTTAGTATTGCTGCACTTACGGGTTGTAGTGCCATGATGAGTCAATATGGCAATCAAAAAACGCAATCAAGTTCTTTGGTTGAGTACCTTTATCCAGATCAGCAAGATAGAGCTGCCCATCAAGCGACCATCCCAACCTTGAACTTACCTGCCACTGTAGGGATTGCCTTTATCCCTAACAAGTACAATGGTGGCTTGCATCATAGTGACGAAGTGACACTGCTAAACAAAGTTAAAAAGCAGTTTATGCAATATGACTACATAGACCGCATTGAAGTGATCCCAAGCACTTATTTAAAAGGCGGCGAAGGGTTTACCGCATTAGAGCAAGTATCTCGTTTATATGATGTGGATATTATGGCGCTTGTTTCGTACGACCAGGTGTCGCAAAGCTTAGAAAATAACGCTGCATTTTTATATCTAACTATTGTTGGTTTATATGTGATTCCGGGCAATGAAAACTCAGTACAAACCTTTGTAGATACCGCCGTATTTGATGTAAAAAGCCGAAAAATGCTGTTTCGCGCTCCAGGTATTCATAAAGCAGAGCAACGCAGCACAGCTATTGGCATAGATGAAATGGCAAAAGAGCAGTCGCTGGCAAGCTTTAATGGTGCCGTTGATGACATGATCACAAATCTCGATGCTGAATTGGCGCAATTTAAAACCCGCGTAAAAGAAGAAAAAGTAGCCAATGTCACGCACAGAAATGGTACTGGCGGCAGTAGCTTGTTTTGGTTAGTTGCAGTACTGGCAGGTTTTGCAGTGCATCGCCGAAGCTCATAACAGACAAAGTTATTAATCGCGAAAGCTTTTACCCATCCTAAAAAGCAGTTACCCTTTGGTTTTTGTTGTACCTAACCAAAGGGTTTTCATGAAGTTGTCGATACTCTCAGTGCTTGTGAGCACCTCATTATTTAATCAACAAGCCTTTGCTAATAATGAACTAGAACATATTACAACTACGGCCTCGCGTAGCGAAGTGTTGTCAGATCCATTGCCTGTTGTGGTCAGCAGTATTTCACAAAAGCAACTGGCGCTTATCGCTCCAACTCACATTGAACAAGCCCTTAAACAGGTTGCTGGTGCTAATCTTCAACACGGTAACGGCCAAGAGTATTTACCCGCTTTACGTTCGCCTGTACTTTCTGGTGCAGGAGCCTGCGGCGGCTTACTTACCGCTGAAGATGGTATTCCACTTCGCGCAGCTGGTTTTTGCAACATCAATGAATTATTCGAAGCCCACACTGAAATGGCAGAACGCATCGAAGTACTGAAAGGCCCTGGCTCTGCTCTTTACGGTTCAAACGCAGTACATGGTGTAGTCAACGTGATCACCCCAGATACAACCTATGACCACAACCAACTTGGTTTTGATTACGGATCGTTTGGCTACACCCGCTACAAACTGGGCACTGGCCGTGATTTTGGCCAGCAAGGTTTAGGCATTAATGCCACGATCACCCGAGATACGGGTTACCGTGATGACGAAAGTGTTGACCAAGAAAAGCTATCACTGCGTCACCGTTTTGATGGCGAAAAACTAAGTGTAAGTACAGGCCTAACCTACACTCACTTAGATCAACAAACTGCAGGCTACATAGAAGGCTTTGAAAGTTATAAAGACGAGCAAATAGCACAGTCTAATTTTGATCCAGATGCGTTTCGTAAAGCGCGTTCTTTACGTATTTGGTCAAAACTAAATTGGACACAAGATGAGGCTAACAACTTTACCCTAACGCCTTATATCCGCGACCAAAACATGACCTTCTTTAAGCATTTTTTACCGGGTACTCCCCTTGAAGAAAATGCTCAGCAAGGTGTTGGCCTTCAATCAAGCTGGCAGCATAAGTTAACTGGTGCAAGCCTCTTAACAGTTGGCTTTGATGGTGAGCTGACAGATGCTGATTTTTTACAATATCAGGATAGCCCGACTCAAGGCTCAGCGTTTTTAGTCGCCACCGTGCCTCAAGGTAAACATTACGATTATCAAGTAACTAGCACCCTATTAGCACCATTTGTTAACCTTGATTGGCAGCTTGATGACTTACTCATCAGTCTTGGTGGTCGATACGAGCGTATGCGCTATGACTACACTAACCATATGTTGGCTGGTCGTACAAAAGAAGATGGCACAGCATGCGCAATGGGCGGGTGCCGTTATTCTCGACCAGAAAGTAGCGTAAATAGCTTTACGAACTTCTCGCCAAAGCTTGGTTTAAGCTATCAATATGCTGATAACCAGTTTATCTACGCCAATGCTTCAGAAGGGTATCGAGCACCGCAAGCGGCAGAGCTTTATCAATTACAACGCGAACAAAATGTTGCAGATCTTAACTCTGAAATAGCTAAAAACCTCGAGCTTGGTTTAAAAGGTCAACAAGCACAACTGCATTATGTATTTAGCATTTATGCAATGAATAAAAAGAACACCATTTTCCGCGACAGTGATTTTTATTATGTCAACGACGGCCAAACCCAGCATCGTGGTGTTGAGCTTGAATTAGCCTATGCCATTACACCAAGCTTATCGATGCAAATAGCCGCAAGTCATGCCAAACACACATATAGTTATAATCAGTTACTCGGTGGGGTTAATATCAATGGCAATCTCATTGATACTGCACCACGTAACATTGCAAACTTACAGCTACTTTGGCAAGCAAACGATATAACACGTGTTGGACTTGAGCTGCATACCACCAGCAGCTACTTTACTGATCCTGAAAACCAGCATAGTTACGAAGGCCACTCATTAGTTAACTTAAGAGCAGCATGGCAGCTAACACCTAACTTTACCCTTACTGCACGAATAAACAATTTAACCGATGAGCACTATGCTGAGCGCGCAGACTACACCACATTTAGTGGCGACCGCTACTTTCCGGGTAGACCGCGCAACGCCATGATATCAGCAAGCTATCAGTTTTAAGTAACCGTTTTATTTGGTGAGCTATCTCATAGTTCACCCACGCTGTTTAGTGTTTTGGTATGATAAAAGTACCTATAGCTATCTTTCCAAACAGCGTGTCATCTTCTCAAAACGTAATTCGTAACCTTCTATTAGTACTGGGCATTTTTCTAATTGCAGCCAGTTTACGTGCTCCTATCACTGGGATCGCACCTGTACTTGAACAAATCATTGAACAATTTCAGTTAAGTGCATCACAAGCCGGTATGTTGACTACTTTACCTTTAATCGCGTTTGCTATTGCCTCCCCCATGGCGGCGAGCCTTGCTAAAAAGTGCGGTCTTGAAGTATCGCTGTTCATTGCCCTTGTGCTTATAGGCGTAGGAGTCGTATCTCGCGTTATTGACTCAGCCACAGTGTTATTTATTGGCACTGCAGTGATTGGCGTCGGTATCGCGATTGGTAATGTGTTATTGCCAAGCCTGATAAAACGGGACTTTCCCCATAAAGTGGCTGTTATGACGTCTAGTTATGTTTTGGCAATGGGGATATTTGGCGGAAGCTATTCAGCAATAATCATTCCGCTGGCAGAATATAAAGAACTTGGCTGGCAATTAGCCCTCGCCAGTTATGCCCTATTAGTTGTACTGGCTACTGTTGTGTGGTTACCACAACTTAAGCAACATACCATGCCAAAAAAATCATCTGTGCCAAGTAGTACACAAAGCAAAATTTGGCACTCAGCACTTGCTTGGCAAATCACTTCACTGCTCGGCTTTAACTCATTTTTCACTTATATCATGCTAGGTTGGCTGCCCAGCATTTTAATAGAGGTTGGTCATAGTGCGCAGCATGCTGGTGCTTTACAAGGCGCCTTTCAAGTTGCCTCCGCCCTGCCAGGGATTGTGCTTATTCCGCTACTTGCCAAATTAAAAGATCAACGTATTTTAACTTTAAGCCTTGCGTTACTTGGGGCGCTTTGTTCACTTGGGTTATTAGTTGCACCTAGTTTCGCGATGTTTTGGTCAATCACTCTAGGTTTTTGTTCAGGCGCATGTTTTATTCTAGGTTTATCATTCGTAAGCCTGCGAACTCAAGACTCAATGCAAGCCGCAGCTTTGTCGGGCATGGCACAATGTATCGGATATTTATTGGCTGCAACCGGCCCTATTATTGCGGGTGCCTTACATAGTTATTTTAATAATTGGGAAGGAGCACTTTGGCTGTGTATTGCATCAAGTCTACTGTGTGCTTTGTTTGGTTATTTAAGTGGCCGAAATCTAACTATCGGCCAACAACAAAAAGGGGCAGCTAATTAGGTGCGGTTTCAAAGATACTCATATCACTTAGTTTATCGAGCCAAGGCTTATGTGAACGATACCAAATATGCGCTTTAGGGATAAGCTCATCAGCTTGCTCTACAGCTCCAATACGTAAGCCATAAATACGCTCACCTGCACCTACAGAAGTCGCGTACAAGGCTGTACCACAGTTACCACAAAAGCCTTGCGCACGCTGATTACCACTTTCGGCTATTTTTATATATTCTTTTGGCTCAGCACCTGTAAAGGTAACCCCATCTGGCACAGACACCACAACAGTGCGAAAAGGCGCACCCGAGATAATTTGGCAATCTGTACAGTGGCAGTTAATCACTTTATTTTCATCAACTTCTGCATTGTAAGTTACCTCACCACAATGACAACGACCTGTTACCTTCATATTAAATTCCTTGTTGAGATGACTGCTCTTTTACTGGGTAGTGATTGGCATGTTTTAAGCTTTGTAAGTCATTAAAACGTACCCCATGCTGGGCCATAATAGGATGTATTTTTTTGCTGATCAATTGCCTAATGTAAAAGGGCTGATTCGGTACAAAATGGTGGATTGTGTGTGTGCGACCAAAATCAAAACAAAATAATTGAAACGGTAAAAACCAGCGACTGGTGATCACATGCGTTTGCTCTAGCAAATTATTTACACCACCATAATAATGCATTGAAGATGTCACCAAGTTAAGAGACGTTGAGCGAATGATATTAGGCACGATAAGTACCACCATTAAGAATTCAGCCCCAGTAAGTAACTCTACTCCCCAAGCGGGTAATGTAAATGGCTGCACAAATTGCAGAGCATAGTAAGCAATTACCCCATAAAGAGTCGCAAAATACGCTGTTGCAACAGGAAAGCCTGCATTAAAAACTCGTAAAAACTTAAAGCCACTAATTTCTTTATTAAATCGCTTGGTATTAATTAATAAACCTAGCAAGCCATCAGTGATAACCAACACCCTCAAAAATGGTGATTTTATGCCATTGCCCACTAAGCGCTCCTCTAAATCTTGAGAGGTGCCGGATACTTTATGGTGATGTAAGTGAATTTTTCTGCGATACCAAGGGTTAACCGTATTTGGCCGCATTAACCACACGGTTAGCATCATCAGGTTATGTGTAAAAGGACGATTACTAAAATACTGCTTATGGATCAGATCATGTTCAAGTTCATGCGATATCGAGGTAATAAAAGCAGCCAAAATGATACACAGCCATGCAGGAATAATAGCTAAATAATAGAGTGTCGCAACGCCGAATAGTGAACATAACGACACGAGTAGAATAGCCATAGCAATTGTATTTTGCTGATTAAGTATAGGATAAAGCGATCTTAGCGACTGCTCTTCAGCCTTAATAGCTGAAACTATCGTCTTTATATTTTGTTTCGCAGTTGATTTTGACATAGTAAGCTTTTACTAGCAGGTTGATATCAAAATCATACCGTAATTACCTACTGCGCTCGAGGAAATTGCGTTAAAAATGGCAGTATATCGCTTGCTGGCAATGGCTTTGAAAAGTAATAGCCTTGGATATAGTCACAGCCAGCTTCTGTTAGTACAGCCAATTGTTCGCGTTCTTCAACCCCTTCAGCAACAACTTTAATACCCAGAACACGACTCATTTGAATAATTGATTTGACCAGCGCTTCGTCACCTGAATCAACATGTACTTCGTCTATAAAAGACTTATCTAGCTTAAGTACATCGACAGGAAAACGGCGTAAGTAGCTAAGAGACGAATAACCCGTACCAAAATCATCTAATGAAATTAAACACCCTGCTTGCTTCAACTGCCTTAACACATCTAGATGATTGGTGTTTTCTGGAGCTAAAACACTTTCGGTTAATTCAAATGAAATTTGGGATGGTTTAACCCCTTGGCTTTTAATAACCTCAAGCCATGTATTACGCTCAGGGTTATACTCAGTAAACTCAAATAAAGAACGGTTTACGTTAAAAACAACGTTTTCATAACCTTTTGCTTCTAACTCTTTTACTTGCTGACAAGTTTTAGTCAACACGAGTTCACCGAGTGGAATAATCACCCGAGACTCTTCAGCCAAAGGAATAAACTCAGCAGGTGATAGCCATTGGCCTTGATTATTCCAGCGTACTAAACTTTCGAATTTAGCAACTGTGTTATTTTCAATATCGATAATAGGTTGAAAATACACTTCAATATCATTGTTTTTCACAGCTTGGGTAAGCTGTTCTACTAACAAATTGTGTTTTTTGACCTTGTTATCCATCTCTTTACAGAAAAACAGGTACTCATCACCTGTTTGCTTGGCATTTAAGGTGGCAAGTTCAGCTTGGCGTATTAAACGACGGGCAACCTTTTCAATTTTATAATTTGAAGTAGCCGTTTCAGTTTGCTCAAATTGACTCATTCCCAGCGTAACTGAAACCTGCTGACTAATTCCACCAATCGAAAAAGGTTCAACAAGTAACGCGGTAATTTGTTTGCAAACATGCTCAAGTTCACTAACGTGCTGATAAGTTTGTAAGATGGCAAAGCTATCACCATCAATACGCGAAAAAGCACACTCTTTAAAACTGCCATTAAGCCGTTTTGACAGCTCGCATAGTACCTTATCGCCAAACGTTAAGCCGTAGACTGTGTTGATGTCTTGAAACTTATCAACATCGAAGTAGATCACTGCTAAGTTAGTATTCGCATCATCTTGGTAAGACAAAGACGATATTAGCTTGCATAAATACTCTTTAAAGTAAAAACGATTGGTTAAACCGGTGAGTTGGTCATGGTTTGCGTGAAAATAGATTTTCTGTTCAGCTTCTTTTTTCTCGGTGATATCCAAAATAAACGCAACATAGCAATCTTCACCATTATTTTGCATTTTGGTAATAGATAAAAATTGCGTATACAGCTTACCTTGTTTGGTTTTATTCGTTATTTCACCAGACCACTTACCCTCTGTATTAATTTGATGCCACATCGCTTTGTAAAAATGTGGATCATACTTGTTTGAGCTTAAAATTTTTGGGTTTTGCCCCAATACTTCACTCAGCGAGTAACCGGTCATTTCAGTAAATGCCGTATTTGCATAAGTAATATGTACATTATGGTCGCAAATAAAAATCGCTTCGTGGCTTTGCTCGATAAGTTGATTTGCAAAATCAAGTTTAGCAATAAAGCGGTCTTTTTCGATTTCTCGCTGAATAAGACCTGTAAATAACGAGAAGAAAGACTCTATTTGCATCGCATCGTTTATTTCATGCTGAAATAGTGCGACAAGAATAGTATCTGTTTTGCCAGATATACTTTGTAAAGGCACACCCACATAGGCTTCTATGCCCATATCAACAAGTAACTGATCGTTAGGGAATAGCTGCTGAACTCCAGAGCTGTAACTTGAGATACTACCACACCTTACATCGTTGCATGGCGTACAGCGGATATCGTAGTTGATGTTTTCTACAATTTCGTCATGCTCAGCCAAAGCGATGGTTGTCGCATGCAAAGTCGACTCATCAACTTGAGCTAAAAAAACATGAGAAGCACCAAGCACTTCCGATAAAGACAGGCATATTGCATTATAAAAGTTTTCACTTTTTAAATTTGAAATACTTTCAACTATACGCTTTAAGTCGTATGTACCCACGCTAAGTTACCTTACCCGATATTGTGCACTAAGTGATTGACCTCACTTATAGTTTAGAAAACAAATTGTATTATAAGACGCATGCAAACACCATCGTACTCTAGTCTTAAACGGTTACTTTCCAAGCAAATAAGCACACATTTTTCATGGTTATTTGTAGATCAAACATAGTTTGAACTTGGTCGGTTATAAATAGAACAAAAGTTGCTTTAATAGTGGTGGAGTTGGTACTTAAATTTGAGTTATAAGCTCTGGGTTCTAGGTACTAGGCGATAGGCGATAGGCGATAGGCGATCACTCGGCTGATAGCTGATAGCTGATAGCTGATAGCTGATAGCTTTCAGGCATAAAAAAACCCTAACCAATTGGCTAGGGTTAAAAAGTGGTACCAGTAGGCGGACTTGAACCGCCACGCCCGAAGGCAACGGATTTTGAATCCGTCATGTCTACCAATTCCATCATACTGGCTTCATTTTTCTTTAACCTTCTAAACACGAGAAGATAAAGAAAAACCACTTTAGAGCAAAAGCTTTTTAAACTGCTTTTGTCTCTATGCCAAGCATTATACAAAGAATAGGTAAGGCAGCAAGCGTTTTATGCGGTGCCACTACTCAACCGCACAATAATTAAACAAGTTGTTAACTTTAGAGTTTTGGCATCATTCGTGAAACAATAGCCTGACAATCGATGTCATGACTAAGACAGCCGTACTGGCTAAAACTCACTTCATTTAGACGACTCTTCACAAACGCGTCTGCAATAAGTGGCTCGCCAAATTGTAATAGCGTTGATGCTTGCCAAAGTAGCGCAAGCCTTTCAATTATGCGTCGAGCATGCATTTCGAGATTCTCGGCATCAGTGAGCATTCGTTGTAGTTCATCTAACTTTGTCGCGTAGTCGAGGCTCAAACTGCGTGCCTTTTCAAGCTCATTCATAAGCACCTTCAGAGATTCAGGCTCACGATTAAATACACGCAAAAGATCAAGGCACTGTACATTACCAGAACCTTCCCAAATTGAGTTAACAGGTGCTTCTTTATAAAGTCGACTGATAATGTTGTCTTGCACATAACCCACGCCACCAATACATTCCATAGCCTCATAGGTCTGCTGCACCGCACGCTTACAGATCCAGTATTTACCTATTGCAGTGGCACTGCGTACTAATGCAACTTCATTGCTATTACCTTGATTATCAAGAGCATGTGCAATGCGCATGGAAATAGCAAGTGCAGCTTCAGCCTCGATAGCTAAATCTGCCAGTACATTAAGCATTAGTGGCTGCTGGTGCAGGTTTTTACCAAATACACTTCGCCCTGAAGTGTGCCATATCGCTTCTTTCACAGCTTGCAACATCAACGAACTTGAACCAAGCATACAATCATAACGAGTCAAAGCGACCATTTGAATAATAGTTGCAATGCCTCGCCCTGGCTCTCCTAGCAACCAGCCATGCGCGCCTCTGAACTCTATTTCAGAGCTCGCATTCGATTGATTACCTAACTTATTTTTTAAACGCTGAATATACATGGCATTTTTCTCACCAGTTTCGAGCCAACGCGGCACTAAGAAGCAGGATAATTGGTTTTCATCAGTGTTAGCGAGTACTAAAAATGCGTCACTCATGGGCGCTGAGCAAAACCATTTGTGCCCAGTTAAAGCATATAATTGCCCTGCGCCACTTTCATTAATAGCTGCGGCTTTAGTGGTATTGGCTCGAACATCAGAGCCGCCTTGTTTTTCGGTCATCGCCATACCTATAGTGACACCCTTTTTTTCAGACCAAGGCTTATTATCAGGGTCGTAATGATTTGCCATTATTTTCGGTAGCCACATAGCTGCGATATTTTCTTGGCTGGCAATAGCTGGCACACTGGCAAAAGTCATGGTTAATGGACAGCCGGAGCCCGGATCTGCATGATTGTGCAGCACTGCCATCACAGCTCTTACAACATGACTCCCGGCTTTTTGTTGCTGCCAAGGCAATGCGCAGTGACCTTGCTCTATGGCATGCTGCATCAGCTCATGATAGCTTGGATGATAGTCAACTTGGTCTATGCGTTCGCCAAACCGACTGTGAGTCGTTAATTCTGGTAAGTGTTTGTTTGCTAAAAAACCAGCTTGCAGTAATACGCCACCCACTTGCTCCCCAAACGCAGCTAAATGCACAGTTCCCCACTGCCCTGCAAAACGGTTTTGCCAATACTGTAATACGGTATCAGCCTCGTAGGCATTGTAGTTTTCAAGTGGTTTGGGTTGATTAAATACCTGATGGGTTTCGCTTTGAGAAACGGCCATAATTGTGTGCTCATTTTTTATTATTTTCTCAACTATAGCAGGTCAGACCTGTTTGTCGACTTGCTAAACGGCCGTTAAGTATTTCTTGTTTGCGAAGGACTTTGCTAAACTACTGCGCAATTTAATTGGATGAGATTGTTTATGTCAGCTGAGTTTCCACGTGCCGGTTTCTGGCGCCGCTTTGCCTCTTTAATCTACGATACCTTGGTTATCATTGCCTTTGCGATGCTGACTACCGTACTGTATTTATTAGCTGTTCAAGGGCTAATTTCTTTAGACTTACTAAGCATTGGTGACGCTGAGGATGTATCTGCTTTCATTCAAAACTCGCCATTACTGTATGGCATTCGAAGTGCATTATTGGTAATAGTGAGTATTAGTTTCTTTAGCTACTTTTGGGCTAAGAGTGGCCAAACAATTGGTATGCGGGCATGGCGTTTAAAGGTGCAAACCCTCGATGGTCAATTAATTAGCTGGCAACAAGGTGCACTTAGAGCCATTACTGCGCTATTAGGTTTAGGTAATTTAGTGGTGTTGGTCGATTTTAAAAATAAGCGCGCATTGCAAGATTACATCGCAAAAACTGAAGTGATCACCCTCACCAAAGAAGAAAATAAACGTATTTATCGCTCACTTGATTAAGTGATTAAGCAACACATCAAGTACAAAAAAAGCGTGGCAACAAACCACGCTTTTTTTGTGCATTTTAAACGAGCATTACACTCGTTTATTCAATAGATAAGTAGCAAACCCTATAAACAGTAAGCTTGGTAACACAGCACCAACCACAGCTGGAATTTGATAAACCATCACCACAGGACCAAAAATTTCATTGGTTAAGTGGAAAGTAATACCTGTTATTACACCCATGATGATACGTGCACCCATGGTTACTGTGCGAAGCGGGCCGAATATAAACGATAAGGCAACTAACAACATAACGGCTATAGATACCGGTTGCATAACCTTACGCCATAAAGCTAACTCATAAGTGCTGGTGTCTTGCTCATTTTGCTGCAAATAACCTAAATATGACCAAAGCCCAGTAAACGAAAGCGCCTCGGGCTTCACTGATACAACTCCTAACTTTTCAGCGGTCAGCTGCGAGTCGTAAAACTCTTCCTTGTGCTGTTCAGTACTGATCTGCTCAGGTGTGATCACCACCTTATTCACATCACGAAGTAACCAACCATCTTTACGATTTAATGCCTCTTCAGCCTTTGTGATCTGAGTAAGTTGCAACGACTTATCAAAGTGATACATATGCACGCCACGTAACGTACCTTGCTGGTCGACATCTTCGATATTAATAAAATTGCTGCCATCTTTTGCCCACACACCTTGCTTGGCATTAAAAACATCACCACCATAAATTGCTTGATTGCGTATTTCTTTTGCCTTGAGCTGTGCTTCAGGGGCGCCCCATTCACCAAGCGCCATCATACAAATCGCCATAAACATAGCGGTTTTCATAACTGAAGTAATAATTTGCAGACGTGACATACCCGCGGCTTGCATTACCACCAACTCACTGTTGGATGCTAAAGCGCCAAGACCGGTCAATCCGCCAATCAGTGCAGCCATAGGAAAGAAAATAACCAAATCACCCGGCATGCTGTATATGGTGTAGATCAGCGCGGTTGCAATATCATAGCTACCACGACCAACCGATTTTAACTGCTCAATAAACTTAATCAGGGTACTAATACCCACCAGTACCATTAAAGCAAAACCGGTTGTTTGAATAATGCTGCGGCCTAAATACCAGTCGAGAGTTTTCATCATATGCTTAGCTCCCGCTTAGTCACAATTGACCTTAACCATGCGCCGAGCGGACGACCTTTAATAATCAAGAAACCACCAATAAACAAAGCTGATAAATGAATCCACCACAAGCCAATTGAAGGTGGGATTTTGCCATCTTCAACTGCAAATTTAGCGGCATTCAGTAAAATGAAATACCCTAAATACAAGCTGATTGCGGGCACCAATTTAGCGAATTTACCTTGGCGCGGATTCACCACACTTAGCGGTACTGCTAATAAGGTTAATAATGGAATTGAAAGCGGGATAGCTAAACGCCACTGCCACTGTGCAATGGCTTCAGAGGTTTTCATTTTGAATAAATCAAGCGTTGAAATAGCTTCTAACTTACGGCGCTGATGTTCAATTTCTTGATCTTGAATTTGCACACTGTAACCATCGAACTCTGTTAAGTTTAACGCAGCAGACTCGCCATCTGTTTCGTAGCGCTTACCATCGTTAAGAACAAGTTGCTGTTCACCGTTTTCTTGCTCAATCACCACACCACGTTCTGCATACACCAAACGTGCTAAGTCACCTTTTTCACGATCGGGTAGCTGAGCAACAAATACTTTGTGTAGCTCTTTTCCGCTATTTTCGATGTTGTGAATAAAAACAACCGCTTTTTCGTTTCCAGTTTGCTGAAAACGCCCTGCACGAAGTGCCGATAAGCCAGCATCCGCTTTTGCTTGCTCTTTTAATTGATATTCTTGTTCACTGGCCCATGGCGCAACATAAAGTGTCAGCGCCCCAGCTAAAACAGCCATCGCAGTACTTGAGATAAGTGTGACACGAACCACATACCACTCACTAACACCGCAGGCTTTGAAAACAGTCATTTCGCTGTCAGCATAAATGCGACTGTACGCCAAAATAATACCCAAGAAGATACTCAAAGGCAGTATAAGAGAAGCTAATTGAGGAAGTTTTAGTGCAATCATCGAAAGCACAAGTTTAGCTGGAAGACCCCCTTCAGAGGCGTCTCCTAAGATAACGACAAACTTTTGAGACACAAAAATAGTCATCAAAGTTAAAAATACGGCGACCTGCGACTTGAAGACTTCAGTGGTCAAATAACGAAAAATTAGCAATGCTCGCCCCTGTTAAACATCGAGTTTCACTGGAATAGTAAGGAATTTTGAGTAAACTAGTTATTTTACTCACTTTATTATATGCCATCAAAGTTAAATATCATACCTAGCAAGAACATATAATCTTGCATAAATGGTGCAGATGGCGTCTATTATGTGATATTGATATTCACATTAAGATAAAGTTCAAAAACACATAAATAGAGTCATAGTTTATGTACTAAGATTAGTGCTATTAAACTAAAAAATGTAAGAAAGGACTCGAAAAAGAATTTCTTACCCTTATAAACTAAGGTTATACGACTCAATATCAGGAGTAACAATGGAATTTAGCGTAAAAAGTGGTAGTCCAGAAAAGCAACGTAGCGCATGTATTGTAGTAGGCGTTTATGAGCCACGTCGTTTATCCCCCATTGGTGAACAATTAGATAAAATCAGTGACGGTTATATCTCAAATTTGCTACGCCGCGGTGACCTTGAAGGTAAACCAGGCCAAGTATTGCTATTACATCATGTACCAAATGTACTGAGTGAGCGTGTGTTGTTAGTCGGTTGTGGTAAAGAGCGTGAGCTTGATGACAAACAATATAAACAAATCATCTCAAAAACGATTAACACGCTAAACGAAACCGGTTCAATGGAAGCAGTATGCTTTTTAACAGAGCAACACGTTAAAAGCCGCGACACCTACTGGAAAGTGCGCCAAGCAGTTGAAACAACTCAAGACTGCTTATACACCTTCAACCAACTGAAAAGCAAAAAGAGCGATCCGCGTCGCCCACTTCGTAAAATTGTTTTCAACGTGCCAACACGCCGCGAGTTAACAATTGGCGAAAGCGCCATTGAGCATGGCTTAGCAATCGCTGCAGGTAGCAAATTATGTAAAGACGTTGCCAACATGCCACCAAATATCTGTAACCCTGCGTATTTAGGAGAACAAGCACAAGAGCTTGCTAATAACTTCGATAATGTAAGCGTTGATATTATTGGTGAAGAAAAAATGGCTGAGCTTGGCATGAATTCATACTTAGCGGTAGGTCGTGGTAGTGCTAATGAATCAGTTATGTCAGTAATCAACTATCAAGGTGGCGACAAAGACCAATCACCTATCGTATTAGTAGGTAAAGGCTTAACCTTTGACTCAGGCGGTATTTCAATCAAGCCTGGCGAAGCCATGGACGAAATGAAATACGATATGGGTGGTGCAGCGGGTGTTATTGGTACTATGCGCGCATTGGTACAAATGCAGTTACCTATCAACGTTGTCGGTGTTTTAGCCGGTTGTGAAAACATGCCAGGGTCAAATGCTTATCGCCCTGGTGATATTTTAACAACGATGTCAGGTCAAACAGTTGAAGTGTTAAACACTGATGCTGAAGGTCGTTTAGTGCTGTGTGATGCCCTAACTTATGTTGAGCGTTTCGAACCAGATACTGTTGTCGACGTAGCAACACTTACGGGTGCGTGTATTATTGCTCTGGGTTCACATGCAACGGGCTTACTATCTAACCATAACCCACTTGCCCATGACCTACTTAAAGCGTCTGAGCAAAGTGGCGACCGCGCATGGCAGCTTCCGCTATGGGATGACTATCAAGAGCAACTTGAAAGCCCATTCGCTGATTTTACCAACTTAGGTGGTCGTGCTGCAGGTACGATTACAGCAGCATGCTTCTTATCTAAATTCACCAAAAAATACAACTGGGCGCATTTAGATATCGCAGGTACAGCATGGCGCAGCGGCGGTAAAAACAAAGGTGCAACTGGTCGTCCGGTTCCTATGTTAACCCAGTATTTGTTAAACCGTGCGGGCATAAGTGAAGCAAGTCACGATTAAGCCTTGTCGAAAGCTTAAAACTAACCCTAAATAAGGCGCCAAATGGCGCCTTATTAATTGAAGCAATTCGCGTTCTATGTCAAAATCCCTGCTTTGATCTGTGTATCTGTGGGGACGAAAGTCACTATGAATATGAACGCACAATTTTACGTTCTAAAACAAGATGATAGTGTCCACCAAACGGCAGACGCTGTTTTCGATCTTGCAGCCAAAATTGCTGCAGATCAGTATCGTCTAGGTCATCGCGTATTTATTTACGCCGATAACACCGACACGGCCCACACAATCGACGACATTATTTGGTCATTTGAACCAGATAGTTTCGTACCTCACAACTTACAAGGTGAAGGCCCTAAAGGTGGCGCTCCGGTTGAGATTGGTATGACTCCACCTGTCGGCAACAGAAAAATATTAATCAACTTAGCTGAACACCTACCGGATTTTATCCGTCGTTTTCAGCAGGTTTATGATTTCGTACCCGTTGAGCCAAATGCTAAACAAGCCGCCCGTGAGCGGTTTAAAAAGCTTCGCCAACTGGGCGCCCATATTGCAACGCAAGAAATTGACATTTAAGCATTTATTTAAGGTTCTGTGTAATGGATAAAACCTATAATCCGCAAGATATTGAACAGTCTTTATACCAAGGCTGGGAAGAAAATGGCTACTTTAAACCGTCTGGCCAAGGTGACGCATACTCAATTATGATCCCGCCACCAAACGTCACGGGTAGCTTACACATGGGCCACGCGTTCCAAGATACCATCATGGATACGCTAACGCGCTTAAAGCGTATGCAAGGCAACAACACATTATGGCAAGTAGGTACTGACCACGCGGGTATCGCAACACAAATGCTTGTTGAGCGTAAACTTGCTGCTGAAGAAGGTAAAACACGTCACGACTTAGGCCGTGATGCATTTATCGATAAAATCTGGGAATGGAAAAACCACTCTGGCGGCACGATCACTAAACAATTACGTCGTTTAGGCGCTTCTGTAGATTGGGACCGTGAGCGTTTCACTATGGATGAAGGCCTTTCTGAAGCCGTAAAGGAAGTATTTGTACGTCTTCACAAAGAAGATTTAATTTACCGTGGTAAGCGCCTAGTTAACTGGGATCCTAAACTACACACAGCGATTTCTGATCTTGAAGTTGAAAACAAAGACAAACAAGGTCACATGTGGAACCTACGTTACCCACTTGCTGATGGCGTAAAAACCAAAGATGGTAAAGACTACATCATTGTTGCGACAACACGTCCTGAAACAATGTTAGGTGATTCAGGTGTTGCTGTTAACCCTGATGATGAGCGTTACCAAGACCTAATCGGAAAAGAAATTTTACTGCCTATCGTAAACCGTCGTATTCCAATTGTTGCCGATGAGCATGCAGACATGGAAAAAGGCACAGGTTGTGTGAAAATCACGCCTGCCCACGACTTTAACGATAACGAAGTGGGTAAACGTCACCAACTACCAATGATCAACATCTTCAATAAAGATGCTGCTGTATTAAGCGAAGGCGAAAGCTACACATTCGACGGTAAAGAGCTTGAGTTAGATGCGCCAATTCCAGAGCGTTTACACGGCCTTGACCGCTTTGATGCTCGCAAAGCAATCGTTGCTGAATTTGAAGAACTTGGCCTACTAGAAAAAATCGAAGATCACAGCCTAACGGTACCTTACGGTGACCGTTCTGGCGTAGTAATTGAGCCACTTCTTACAGACCAATGGTATGTTCGCGTAGCACCTCTAGCAGAGCCTGCGAAAGAAGCAGTTAAAAATGGCGATATTAAATTTGTACCTCAACAATACGAGAACATGTACTTTTCGTGGATGAACGACGTACAAGATTGGTGTATTTCACGTCAGCTTTGGTGGGGTCACCGCATTCCTGCTTGGTACGACAACGAAGGTAACGTATACGTTGGTCGTGACGAAGCTGAAGTACGCCGCGATAACAACCTTGCTGATGATGTTGCACTTAAACAAGACGAAGACGTTTTAGATACTTGGTTCTCATCTGCGCTTTGGACTTTCTCAACGCAAGGCTGGCCGGCAAACACTGATGATTTAAAAACTTTCCACCCGTCTGACGTATTGGTAACAGGTTTCGACATCATCTTCTTCTGGGTTGCTCGTATGATCATGATGACCATGCACTTCATCAAAGATGAAGACGGCAAGCCACAAGTACCATTTAAAACCGTTTACGTAACTGGCCTTATCCGTGATGAAAACGGCGATAAGATGTCTAAGTCGAAAGGTAACGTACTTGATCCTATCGATATGATTGACGGTATCGACCTTGAAAGCCTGGTTGAAAAGCGCACTGGTAACATGATGCAGCCACAACTAGCGAAGAAGATTGAGAAAAATACCCGTAAAACATTCGAAAATGGTATTGAAGCACACGGTACAGACGCACTGCGTTTCACCCTTGCGGCAATGGCTTCAACGGGTCGTGATATCAACTGGGATATGAATCGTCTTGAAGGTTACCGTAACTTCTGTAACAAACTATGGAACGCGAGCCGTTACGTATTAATGAATACAGAAGAGCAAGACTGTGGCTTCGCTACAGATGCTGAAAAACAGTACTCACTAGCTGATCGTTGGATTTTAGGCCAATTTGAAGCAACTGTTAAAACCTATACTGAGCATCTAGAAAACTACCGTTTTGATCTAGCAGCAAACACCATTTATGAGTTCACGTGGAACCAATTCTGTGACTGGTACCTAGAGCTTACTAAACCAGTATTGTTTAAAGGTAACGAAGCACAACAACGTGGTACTCGTCATACCTTAATCACAGTATTAGAAAGCCTACTACGCTTGATGCACCCGTTAATGCCTTACATCACTGAAACGATTTGGCAACGTGTTGCGCCACTTGCAGGTATCGAAACTGCCAACACTAGCATCATGGTTCAAGGTTTCCCTCTTTACAATGAAGCAAATGTTGATAGCCAAGCGATGGCTGACCTAGAGTGGGTTAAGCAATTCATTCTTGCTATTCGTAACATCCGTGGTGAAATGGATATCAGCCCAAGTAAGCCTCTATCTGTATTGCTTGCTAACGCGTCTGATGAAGACAAGCGCCGCTTAACGGAAAACGAAGCATTCTTAGCTTCTCTTGCTAAGCTTGAGGAGTTCACGCTACTTGATAACAAAGACGATGCACCAGCGTGTGCAACTTCGTATGTTGGCAACCTTGAGATCATGATCCCAATGGCTGGCTTAATCGATGTTGAAGCTGAACTTGCTCGTATCGCGAAGCAGCTTGAAAAAGCAGAAAAAGGCTTAGCACAAGTTCAAAACAAGTTAGCTAACGAGAAGTTCGTAAATAACGCACCAGAAGCAGTGCTTGCTAAAGAGCATGCTAAACTGGCTGAATTTACAGATGCGAAAGACAAACTATTAGCGCAAAAAGCGAAAATCGAAAGTCTATAACTTACAAGTAATTAAGCGTGATATAAAATCACGCTTACAAAAAAGCCGCGCTATGACATTGTTATAGCGCGGCTTTTTAATGCTCTGTAGCAGCGACTTTACGTCGCGTCACAATTAAAATTTGTAGTTGTACTGAGCACCAACTAGTACTGCGTGACCTTTTGATTCATATTCCCATGAAACATCTTGGCCTAAAGAAGCCGCTAAGCTGTCTTTTTCTGAGAAGTTCTGTGTTTTACCACGAAGGATACTTACACCTAAATCAACATTTGAGTTTTCACTAAATGCGTAGTTACCACCAAATGAGAACCAAAAACGATCTGTATCAGGGATAGAGATTGAAAGGTGTGATTGGTCTGCTGGCGACTCATCGTAGGCAATACCTGCACGAAGTAAAAGTGCATCGCTGTATTGGTAGTCAGTACCAATAGAGTAACGCATTGAATCAGAGAAGTTCTCTGCTTTAGAGAATACTGGCGTTTCTTGGCTTGGTGTATAAGCTTCTAACTTTTGGAAGCTGTCCCAACCAGTCCATAAGATGCTGTAATGTACACCAAGCTTCTTATCAATTTGGTGTGAACCTGAGAACTCAGCAATTGCTGGTAAAGTTAATTTTAACTCACCAGGTACTACAGTACCCGCTAAGCCGCCAACAGCTGCTGGAAGTTGGTTTGAGTACTCACCTTCAAAGTCGATATCAGTTTCGCTACGGTAGTTAAAACCAAAACGACTGTTTTCGTCTAACTGATACATTGCACCAATATTCCAACCAAAGCCGTAGTCGTCACCTTCAAGGTGAGCGATTTGCGTGCTAGCTGGTAAACCAAACGGGTTAGTACCTGCATTACGAACAACTTTAGCATCTGCATAAACATAGTTTAAGCCAAGGCCTAGACTGAACTGTTCATTAATTTTGTATGAAGCGCTTGCATTCATGTTAATTGTAACGATTTCAGTTTCACCTGCGATAGAACCCGCTGCGTAATCGTCTTTAAATTCAGTTGAAAGACCGAAGTTTGAAAAAGCACCAAAGCCTAAAGACACTTTGTCGTTTAAAGGCATAGTGAAGTATCCTGCAGGTATAAATGCAGATGGAGCGATACTATCATCATCGATAGAGCTTTTATCTAAGCCGTACGCAGCACTTTCACCTTTTAAGCTTACATCTGGAATTACCGCAATACCTGCAACTGAAATTTGCTTGTCTTTGAATAAAGACATAAGTGCAGGGTTACGAGCAACAACAGACGCGTCATCAGCAACAGCTGCTTCACCAGCATATGCACGACCTAAACCTGATACGTTTTGCTCAGCTAATTGGAAAGCTGCAGCAAAGCTGTCAGCAGAAACAACAGCAAGTGATGCTGCAATAAGTGTTTTAGTGAACTTCATAAATCTGTGTCCTCTTGCAAACTTGTGCGAAAGCTAATCCAACAACGAGGGCAACCTATTAGTTAAGCATAAAAGATTAGCGCTGTATGTTGGTATTAGATGTTTTATTCTAATAATTACAAACTTTCGAACATTACCTTAATTAAGATCAAAAAACTGTAATTTTTCGTTAGAATTAGGTAAAAAACCGACATTTTAACAACAAGATAACAACTTATTAAAACTCATCAGAGGTCTGATTACAAAAACACCAAGTGATAGTAGTTATCATTTGCATTGACATCTATTTCACGTCCTATTAGACTAAAAATAAAGGTTTTTCTGTAGAGCTTGAGTATGGAAATCGCATTGATTATTGCAGCACTGATGTTATGCGGTGTCAGCGTTCATTATTTTTGTAAAGCAAACTATTGCGCTTGTACTAAAGCAGGTGATTGCGATAACCCAGTTAATCACTATTGGCTAGGTGCTATGCTGAGTGCTGTTTTATCGCTTCTATTCTGTTGCGTGGCCTTACATGTGGAAAAGGGCTCTTTGCTTTGGTTGGTATTAATGACAAGTTGTTTTAGTGGTGCATTTATATCAGCAAAACGCAGCGCCAAAAAACGCTGTATTAAGTCTAAACAAGCAGATGCTCTTTTAACAAACGAGCCAAATTAAGCTGATAATCTAATGGTTTGATGCTAGCCATAATTTTTAGTTCTTTTTCTACGCTTAGATCGACATCTTTAGCTGTAATATGGTGCTTGTGCTTAGCATTATAGAAAACCTTTATCTTTGGCTTAATAGGATTTTCGTGGTTACCTTCCATAACTAGCGCTAAGCGCTCATTGTTTAACTTAACGATTGTGCCAACTGGATGCACACCCAAGCATTTAATAAAACGTTGTACTAATTCAGAATCAAACAATTGTTTATTAGCAAGTAAATAACGCAGAGCTGAGATTGGCTCTTCACCCATTTGATGAGGTCTATCTGCAGTCATCGCATCATAAACATCAACAATGGCCATCATTCGTGCTGCGCGACTAAGCTTTTCAGCAGCAATACCACGTGGGTAACCTGTACCATCTAAACGCTCATGGTGATTTACTATCATATCGAGCATTAATGGTGTAATGCCCTTTTCACCTTTTACTAAGCCAAGGCTCTGTGCCACATGCTTTTTAACAACTTGCATTTCATTGTCATTCAAAGCGCTTGGTTTAGATAGTACACCTTGTGGCATTTTCGCTTGACCGATATCGTGCATCAATGCACCCATTGCCAGCTCTTTAATTGTCTTTTCTTTGTAGCCTAAATACTTGGCAAACACACTCACCAAAATCGCGGTGTTGATCATGTGCCGCCAGTTATAAATATGCTTATCTTTGAGGCGAGTTAAAATAGTTAATGCATTGTGATTACGAAATACCGAGCTGACTATATCAACGGCGATATCATCAAGCACCGATACATTCATTTTCAAACCCGATGTAATATCAGAGTAGAAACTTTGCAGTTTTCGGCTATGTTGTTCGTAATGCACGCTGGCTTTTAGAAACTCTTGTTGAACCGTGATCCCTTGCGGTGATCCATTAGCTGCAGGCTTTTGTTCAACTTTTGGTTTAGCTGGTTCAGGTTTTGGTTGGTATTTTTTAGGCAGTGCAACATCGCTTTGTGTAAAGTCGATGAGTAGCTCTTCAACCCCCTCAGAGATCAGGCGTTGAATAATTGTTTTATCACGCACTAAACCACGTGTTTTGATCTTAATACTATTTACATGCTCTTGTTGCTTACTGACACTGTCAACAAACATCCCTGGTACAAGTTCGGCAATGGGTAAGGTAATAAGCATATGTGAGCTTAGCGCATAAAAATATCGAGTTTTTTATTATCGCTAATTGATTACAAATGTCTATAGATTGGCTAGCGAATACGAAATAGGTATGAGTTAGAAAGGAGGAAGTTAGAAAGTTTCTAGGGGAAAGTTAGAAAGTAGCAACTCGCTAACTTTATCCCTGAAAGCTGACAGCTCTCTAGCTGTTTATTCCTGAAAGTAAGTACCCCAGCCGTCGTATTCAACACCTGTTTGCTGAGCAAGTGCTTCTAGCTTATCGACATCTTCCATAATAGCTTCTACGTCAAGCTCACACTCAACAACCACGTCAAAGCTCCATACTTTCTCGCCGTCTTCTAGCTCAAGTTCAGCTGGCTCTTCAACATCGTAGCCTAGTTTAAAAGCGGCTAAAGCTGCTTGCTCTAACTTTTCAAAATTTTCGCTAACAAAGTGGTGTTCCACTTCATAAAGTACTTCAGGATCTGAGCCATCTTCAAGTAATGAAGTAACGATGTCTTCAGTAATTTCGCGCCAATTTTCCATTATTTGTTTCTCACTTGAGCATCTAATTCAGTTATTTTAGCAGCCATAATCTGATGAACATGTGAAGCATGGTCACGAGCAGATACGTCTTTATCAAGATAAATCGGCGCTAACATTTCGAGGTAAATTGTACCATTATCCCAGCGATTTAGCTTAATAGTTTTGTGCGTTGTACTCATACAAACTGGCACAACGGGCACATCAGCACTCATTGCTGTGTGAAATGCCCCTGTTTTAAAAGGTAATAAACCACGACCATAGCTTCGTGTGCCCTCAGGAAACATCCAAACAGATAGACCTTTTTGTTTTATTTTCTCAGCTGATTTAGAAATTGTGCCTGCGGCTTTTGAACGATTTGCACGGTCAATCAATATGTTACCCGATAACCAATACAGCTGACCAAAAAACGGGATCCATTTAAGGCTTTTTTTACCAAGGCTTACGCAGTTTTCTGGCACCATAGCCGGTAAAGTGAATAGGTCATAGTTATTTTGATGATTTGCCACATACACAGCAGGGCCTATATTTTTTGGATCATCGTGGTATTTAAGCTCAAGTTTTACACCTAAAATTTTAGCTACCTTGCAAAACCAACCTGAAATAATATGTACATTATTGGTATGAAATGGCTTAACAATACATAAGAGCAAACCAAACACACAGCTTAAAATTATAAATAAAGCCATGAAAATGATGCGAAAAAAAGCTAACAAACGAATTCTCCTCGTACTAAACAGCGCGCATTATAACGTGAAAAGTGCCATAGCCATAGCTTTAAGCGCACATGTGTAAGCCTAAGCAATATATCATCATTTCACTACAAATAATGAGCATAAAAACGACAAACAAACGTGAGAGGCCTCTTTGTATTTACAGATTTTTCTCAAAAAAAATTATGAAGCCTCTTAAAGAGTAATGGCTTTTAAAATGCTAACTTTTTCATACCCCTACCCTATTTATAAACTACAAAAAACGGTAAGTGCTAATGAAAAAAACTCCTATAGTCATAGCGTTACTTGGCTCATTTGCTTTGTGTCACTCCTTTAATGCATCGGCCTTACAGACCAATACATTTAATCAAAACGAGTTTCATAGTGACACAACAGGAAACTTCCCAGCCACGGTCCTTTTTGCACAAAACTCAATTACGCCATCACAAAATGGGGTTGAAGACGACATTCAACCTCACTTGGTAGCCGAACGAAGAACGATGATCATGTTTAAGCCACATGATAAATTGAATAATGATGCAAAAATTATATTAAGCGTACTTGATCACAATAATAGCCTGCTTTACCAAACATATATGCGCTCGCCAGAAAACTTCACTAAACCTTTTGGGTTTGAAGATAGTGACAATCCAATTAGTTATAGTGAAGACACATTTTCAACTATAATCCCCGCATCTGTTGTTAAACCAAATATGCGCCTCTCTTTCCAGTTTGAAGAGAAACAAGGAGAGCTGAAGAACGTTACTGTAGGTGGAAGCTCAAACTTAATCATTAACACAATAGATATTGGTTTACTTACGCCTTATCGTGACAAATTCACATTTCAAAATGATCCAGACTTACATCGACAGTATTTCCAACAAGTCCCGCTCAGTAAATTAACAGTTAATAAGTTCGAGCCGATTCACCTTACTGAAGTAATGTTGCCAAATGGTAACTTACTTACCGACTCAGATCCGAGTAAAGGAGGGGTTTATAGCGGTGATATGCGTCATCAAATCGCAAAAAACTTATTTTCCCACGGTATTAATAACGCTAACTATGGAATTAACGCTTCAGGAATGTCTGGTCCCACTTCACATCCATTCAGTAGTGCACAATTAACCGCTCATAATGCTATCGGTAAATATAGTAATGGTATTTTTGTTCATGGTTTATCCGGAGGGGCTGGAATGGTCACCTTGCGCCGCTCTGAAGGAAATGAGTTTAGCCATGAACTTGGCCATAATTATGGTATGGGACACTACCCTGGTGGTGTAGATGGTGTGTTGCATCGTCCTGCGGATGAACGTAACTCAACTTGGGGTTGGGATGCGGATTTAGATAAATTTATACCTAACTTTTCATCTATAGTAACTTACAAAGACCGTTGCTATAAGGAAACGTGTATTGCGTCTTTTAATGGTCACCAATATGGTAAAGGATCAATGTCTGGTGGTGGACCAATGTATTACGAATTCAATAAATATACGTTACACACTCCATATGAGCTAAATCATATTCAGCGTTTTTTTGAAAGCAAAGCTAATTTTTCTCCAAGTTCAATGACAGGTTTCACAAAATGGAATCCTGTTAGTAAAAAAATGGAACCGTGGAGTAATATTGTAGTAGATACAAATACGAAGAGTAATTTGCAAAGAACACCTTACAAGCAAGATGTTGCCATTACGACTCTGATTGGCTTTTATGATCCCAACAAGCATCTTTCAAGCTTTATCTATCCTGCGCTTCATGGCTCATCTGGTGCGGTGTATAAAGATAACTTTGCAAAGTCTAGCTGCCAATTAATTGTGGTCACTGAAAAAGCAGGTACAAAAACTTTTAATTTGCCTGAGAATCGATTAAATACAGATAAAATGAATAAGTTTCATATCAATATCGAACAGTCTGCCAATCCTGTTTTTGCTTCGATTCACTGTGGTTCAAATATCTTAGCAGCTAAAAATTTAAAACCCGCAAAACAAAATTTAGCAACCTCGATAGTCAGTACATTCGACAAGCCAAAAGCCTGTATTGTTAATATCGAAACAAATGAGGAGTTTTGTCTTGAGGATGGGCAAAAAGTAAGTTCTTTACCTGCATTTGTGCACAAGAAGCCAATTTATGTGAGAGCACCACAAGGTTTGCAAGTCATGTTATCTGATTACACTAATTTGTCTTATAACCGTATAGCTACGTTCAATGGAACTGTTGAACATGAAAAACTTAAAAAAGTACTTGCTAAAAATGGCCATTACCTTGACTTTTCTAAGCCAAGATCAATGCGCGTTTTTAGTTCAAAAGAAGCCTTAGGTTGTATTGTGAGCTTAATAGATCAAAGTGAGTACTGCCTCAGTGCAAATGAACGCTCTGGTTACAAACTACCTTCTTTTATTTATAAACACCCAGTTTATATAAAAGCAGCCCCCGGTGTAGCCGTTGTATTATCAGATTGGCCGAACCTCTCTTATCGACGAACAGCTCAATTTACCGGGCATACAAGTCATCAGGAATTAATGGAAGTAAAAGCTGATAATGGTCATTATCTTAACTTTTCTAAGCCGGCATCAATGAAAGTTATAGCGAATTGATGCAAAAAATAAGGCCCTTTCGGGCCTTATTTTTATTCTGTTACTTCTGAAGTTGGCTCTTCATTATCATCAACTTGTGTAAATTCAATAACAGCTTCATCTACCCGTTGTAGACCACGCGGTAACTTGTTACCTCGCCTACCCCGTTCGCCATGGTAATGCTCAAGATCACTTGGTTTAAGTGTCAGTTTTCGCTTTCCTGCATGTAAGGTTACACTACTGCCTTCTGGTACAACCGCGAGCACTTTTACGAACTCTTCACGAGCTTGTACTTTCGCACTAGGAATAGAAATAATCTTATTTCCTTTACCCTTACTAAGCTTAGGTAGATCGCGCAGTGGGAATAACAACATTCGGCCTTCGTTAGAAATAGCCATACAGTAATCTGTCGCTACATCAGTAACTCTAATTGGCGCGAGTAATTCACCGCCTTTAGGTACGCTAACCAGCGCTTTACCGTTTTTGTTCTTACTCACAAGATCTTTAAAGTCGCTAATAAAGCCGTAACCCGCATCTGAAGCCATTAACAACACTTGGTTATCTTCTGCCATCACCACATGCTCAAAGTTAGCGCCAGAACTTAAATTAAAACGCCCAGTCATAGGCTCACCTTGGCTTCGTGCTGAAGGTAAGCTATGCGCATCAGTCGCAAAAGCACGACCACTTGAGTCAAGGAACACTGCTGGCTGATTACTCTTACCTCGCGCAGAGGCTTTATAGCTGTCGCCTGATTTATAACTTAGTCCTTCAACATCTAAATCATGACCTTTACCGACACGAGCCCAGCCTTTTTCAGATAATACAACGGTGACTGACTCTGAAGGGATAAGATCTTTTTCACTAAGAGCTTTAGCTTCGACACGCTCAACGACTGGCGAGCGACGTTCATCACCGTACATTTCAGCCGCTTCTTGGATTTCTTTTTTCATCAAGGTCGACATACGACGCTCTGAACCAAGAGTTTGCTCTAACTTGTCACGCTCAAGCGCAAGCTCATCTTGCTCACCTTTTATCTTGAACTCTTCAAGTTTTGCTAAATGACGTAGTTTTAACTCTAAAATCGCTTCCGCTTGAATATCAGTTAAACCAAAACGCTTCATTAAAACAGGCTTTGGTTTATCTTCAGTACGGATAATTTCGATGACTTCATCAATGTTTAAAAAAGCCGTTAATAAACCTTCTAAAATATGTAAGCGTGCGAGTACTTTATCTAAACGGTGTTGTAAGCGACGGCGAACTGTTTCGCGGCGGAACGTTAACCACTCTGTTAAGATACTACGTAAATCTTTAACTTGCGGACGACCATCAAGGCCAAGCATGTTTAGGTTTACACGGTAGTTTTTTTCTAAATCTGTGGTTGCAAATAAGTGAGCCATTAATGGCTCAGCTTTAATGCGGTTTGAGCGTGGAACAATTACAATACGGGTTGGATTTTCGTGATCAGATTCGTCACGTAAATCCGCAACCATCGGCAGCTTTTTAGCATTCATTTGAGCTGCTATTTGCTCGAGCACTTTTGCACCTGAACACTGGTGAGGCAGCGCAGTGATCACAATGTCGCCTTGCTCTTCAGTGTAAATTGCACGCATCTTGATAGAGCCACGTCCAGTTTGATAAATCTTACGAATATCGTCTTTCGGTGTGATGATCTCAGCTTCTGTTGGGTAGTCAGGCGCATGCACTAACTCAAGCAACTCTTCGATTTCAGTCTTTGGCTTATCAAGTAATAAACAACAAGCACTGGCAACTTCACGAACATTATGTGGAGGTATATCAGTTGCCATACCCACCGCAATACCGGTTACACCATTAAGTAAGATATGCGGTAAACGCGCAGGCAATACCATTGGCTCATCGAGTGTGCCGTCAAAGTTTGCGGTCCAATCTACGGTGCCTTGACCAAGCTCTTTTAGTAGAACTTCTGAGAACTTAGATAAACGCGCTTCGGTGTAACGCATTGCAGCAAATGACTTAGGATCATCCGCAGCACCCCAGTTACCTTGACCATCCACCAGCGGGTAGCGATAAGAAAACGGCTGTGCCATTAACACCATCGCTTCGTAACAAGCACTATCACCATGCGGGTGGTATTTACCTAGTACATCACCCACGGTACGCGCTGATTTTTTATATTTTGCTTGCGCCGATAACCCCAGTTCGCTCATTGCATAAATGATACGACGCTGTACAGGTTTTAGACCGTCACCTACGTGAGGTAAAGCACGGTCCATAATGACGTACATTGAGTAGTTTAAGTAGGCGTCTTCAGTAAAGCGCCCCATTGTTTGTTGTTCTACGCCTTGCATCAGCAAGGTATCTGTATCACTCATTAACGCTTACCTATTTTTTCTTAGCACTAACACGATAAATCGCGTTAGCAAAGTCGTCTGAGATCAATAAGCTGCCATCTGCAAGCTCTGCAAATGCAACTGGGCGACCAAATGTTTCTTCGTTTTGCATAAAGCCTGTGATGAACGGGGTGTACTTAGTAATACGACCTTGCTCAACATTCGCTAGCATCACTCTATAGCCTGATTTTTTACTGCGGTTCCAAGAGCCATGCTCAGCAACAAACAGCTGTTCTTTGTATTTCGCAGGGAACTGCTTGCCGTTATAAAAATGAATACCCAGTGGTGCAACATGAGCACCTAATGCAAGAGCTGGTGATTTGTAGTCGGCAATACTTTTACCTTTACCAAACTCAGGATCTAAAATTGCACCTGCGTGAACATAAGGGAAACCATAATGGGCGCCCTCTTCACCTTCACCAACACGGTTAATTTCACAAGGTGGCATATCATCACCCATCATGTCACGGCCATTGTCACTGAACCAAAATGCATTAGTTGTAGGGTGATAATCAAAACCAACTGAGTTACGAACTCCTTTGGCGATTGTTTTAATTTCTTTTGTATCCACATCTAACGAAAAGATACGACCGTACTTGTCGTCTTCAGCACAAATGTTACATGGCACACCCACAGGCACAATTAGCTCACCCGTTGGCGCAAAACTAATGAACTTCCAACCATGGTGACGATCAGTCGGAAACTTGTCGTAAACCACATCGAATTTTGGATCTTTTAGGTTTTTATCGATGTCTTTAAAGCGAATGATGCGTGACACTTCCGCCACATATAAGTCACCGTCTTTGATTGCTAAACCTGATGGCATTTCAAGACCTGTGGCAATAACCATTTTTCTATCAGCCACACCATCACTGTTGTGATCAATCAGAGCATAAACATTTCCTGCTTTACGGGAACCTGCGTAAACAATGCCTCTTTTTGAAACCGCTATTTGACGCGCATTTTCAACATCATCAGCAAACAGACTAATAGAAAAACCATCAGTAACTGTTAACTTATCAAGAATATCTTTTGCCATTACAGGCGCTGATAACAAGCTCAGCGATAATATTGAGGTCAATATTTTTTTCATTTTTGTCTTGCCCTTTAATTCTTTGCTAGAAACTAGATTGCCACACACTTTATTAAACTTCAGCGCGGTTACCGTGATCTTCTAACCACTGACGGCGGTCTGACGAACGTTTCTTCGCAAGTAACATATCCATCATTTCCATAGTTTGCTCTTCTTCGTCCAAGGTTAATTGCACTAAACGACGTGTATTAGGATCCATGGTCGTTTCGCGTAATTGTAACGGATTCATTTCACCTAACCCTTTGAAGCGTTGAACATTGACTTTACCGCGTTTTTTCTCGGCTTCAATGCGCGCTAAAATACCGTTCTTTTCATCTTCATCAAGGGCGTAATAAACCTCTTTACCAATGTCGATACGAAATAGCGGAGGCATAGCTACGTAAACGTGGCCTTGTTTTATTAGCGATGGAAAGTGACGAACAAACAGCGCACAAAGCAAGGTGGCAATGTGTAATCCATCCGAGTCAGCATCGGCCAAAATACAAATTTTGTTATAACGCAGACCAGATAAATCACTTGAGTCAGGGTCGATACCAAGGGCCACAGAAATATCATGCACCTCTTGTGATGCTAAAATTTGCCCTGACTCAACTTCCCACGTATTTAATATTTTACCACGCAGCGGCATAATTGCTTGGAATTCACGGTCGCGCGCTTGTTTTGCTGAACCACCTGCAGAGTCACCCTCTACTAAAAACAGTTCAGTGCGGTCATTATCTTGAGCGCTACAATCAGTTAATTTACCGGGTAATGCAGGGCCTGAGGTAATGCGCTTACGCACGACTTTTTTAGCAGCACGTAAACGGCGCTGTGCATTTGAGATACATAGCTCAGCTAATAATTCAGCGGTTTCAGTATGTTCGTTTAACCATAAACTGAATGAGTCTTTCACCACACCCGAGACAAACGCAGCACATGAGCGAGATGATAACTTCTCTTTCGTTTGGCCTGCAAACTGCGGGTCTTGCATTTTAACCGACAATACGTAGCTACAACGCTCCCAGATATCATCTGGGGTAAGCTTTACGCCTCGTGGTAATAAGTTTCTGAATTCACAGAATTCACGCATCGCTTCAAGCAAGCCTTGACGCAAGCCATTGACATGCGTACCGCCTTGAGCGGTAGGAATTAAGTTAACATAACTCTCAGCGATCGATTCACCACCTTCTGGTAGCCACACAACAGCCCAGTCAGCGCCTTCTGTTGAGCTTGAAAACTCACCAATAAAAGGTTCTTTTGGTAATACTTCAAAGCCTTTAACTGCTTCAACTAGATAGTCTTTTAAGCCCGTTTCGTAATACCACTCTTGGCTTTCTTTAGTTTGCTTGTTGGTAAACTTAATGCGCAGGCCTGGGCATAATACCGCTTTGGCTTTTAATAAATGATTAAGCTTAGTAAGAGAGAAGTTAGCTGAGTCAAAATAGCTGGCATCTGGCCAAAAACGCACGGTTGTACCTGTGTTACGTTTGCCCACAGTGCCAATCACGTTTAAGTCTTCAACTTTATCGCCGTTTTCAAAGGCCATGCGAAATTGCTGTGCATCACGACGGACGGTAACTTCAACACGAGTCGATAGCGCATTCACAACCGAAATACCTACACCGTGTAAACCACCTGAAAACTGATAGTTTTTATTAGAGAACTTACCACCAGCGTGCAGCTTGGTAAAAATAAGTTCCACACCCGGAATACCCTCTTCTGGGTGTATATCAATTGGCATACCACGGCCATCATCGATAACCTCAAGCGAGTTATCTTCATGAAGGATGACATCTATTTTTGTTGCATGACCTGCCATTGCTTCATCGACACTGTTATCGATAACCTCTTGACCTAAGTGGTTAGGACGAACCGTATCGGTATACATACCTGGGCGGCGTTTTACGGGCTCTAACCCGTTTAAGACTTCAATTGCTTCGGCGTTATAATTTTGCTGACTCATAGTTTTTATATCTTTTATGCGCTTAGCTATGTTTTACGTGATTTTAAGAAAATCTACAATACTTGCAAAGGTTTGTTCGAAGCCGATAAAACTATGATCGCCTCCAAATTCAACGTGTTGCTTACACTGAGAATAATATTTAACCGCCTGCTGAAAAGGCAGTACTTCATCGCCCGTTTGCTGTAACAAATAAATCAATGAAGGGGTGTCTAATTGCGGCAAATATAAACTGCGCAATGCATCCATGTGACGAGTACCAAGTTCATAGTGACTATCTTGATACGGGTTATAATTTTCCCCTAAATAGTTATCGAGTAACTCAAATGGGCGAACCGCAGGATTAATTACCACCGCGGGTATCGAATAACGTTGCGACAAATAGGTCGCATAAAAACCGCCTAATGAACTACCTAGTAATACAGTATCATCATTTAACAGTTGTTCTAATTGTAAAATTGCATGTAACGGCTCATGAGTTAGTCGCGGCACCTGATAATCTACATCGAATTGCGCCATATGCTTACCAAAACGAACTGCTTTATAAGATTGCTCAGAGCTATTAAAACCGTGTATATAAATTACTCGTTTAGCCATACTACATCCGTGCTTAACAGTAAATTTTGTTGCCCATCAATGTTTAAGTTGATGAGTCGAAATGCAGGGCCTAAGTCCTCTTGCTGCCATGCCATGGTGTGCTTAGTAAATTGTATCGAACTGGCTGGTGTCGCAAACACGCTGAGATCACGGTAGTTTTGAGTGTACTCATGATGAACATGGCCATGGAACACGCCAATACACTGCTGACTGTTGACACAGGTATTTAAAAACTGCGGACCATTTTCTAACATATGCTTATCTAAGTAAGCCTGAATAGGTAGCGGATTATGATGACAAAACACTACGCTCGGGACTTGTCCTATCGCCTCGCTTAATTCATTTAAATGTGTTTGTGTTACCCAGCCTGCAGGGGTCGAACCTTTTGAGTTTACCAAAAGTAGTTGCCCACCTAAAAAGGTAATACGTTTACTACTTAGAATTTGTGAACTTGTAAGCGCTTCATATTCAAAAAGTTCATCATGATTACCCGGCAGCCAAAATACCGGACAATTGAGCGCTGCGTCTGCTATTAACTTAGCAAAAAGCTGATAAGACTCACTGCTGTGATCTTGTGTTAAATCACCACCAAACACCACACAATCCGCATTTTGCTCAGCAATAGCCTGTAAACAACGCGCAAAATATGCTGCCGTATTCACGCTAAAGTATTCACCACTAGTATCTTTTGATAGATGGCAGTCAGTGATATGAGCGACTTTTAGCGCTGTTTTATCAAAATGGTAGGCATTACTAAACCAAGCCATTGTTTACATCCCAATTTAAAACTGCTCGGCCATTTTCAACACAAGCAATCAGCCAGTCATACAAAAAGGCATTAAGCTGATATTTTTCATCTTTTTGATGCATGTTCGGGTTTGGATAAGCGTAAGAAGGCTTAATACGCTGATGAAAATCATGATGCACAATTTCGGCTACTTTCGCATCATGGTACATACGCACAGTTAAATACAAAGGCTTAACTGAGGCTAAATTACCCGCCTCTTGGCTAATAGAAATATCTGTGGTGTATTTTGCTGTATCGTCAACTTTAACAGCAAAGGTACTATGGCCTAATTGCACCTTTCGCTCCTGACCTACACGACGCTCATGTGGTAATAGTTTAAGCGCACGCACATAGTTATGCTCACACAAAGTTAAATACTTAGGTAAGCTTTGAATATAACGCTGCTGGGCACTGACATACGACAAAATAATCCCCTATGAGTTTTTCCAATCAGACAGTATACGTTGCTTATTCAGTGCTAACCACTGTAATGAGATAACTGTGGCAGCATTGTCTATTTCACCTTGCTCTAAACGTAACATAGCCTCATCGTATGACATTACATGAGTTTTGATATCTTCATCTTCATTATCTAAACCAAAAATTCCACCTTGATACCCAGCTAAGTCAGTGCGTGCTAAATATAAATACAAACGCTCAGTTGTACCACCTGGGCTTGAAAGGTAAGACATCATAAATTCTAGCTCATTAAGCTCAATGCCCGCTTCTTCAAATGCTTCTCGCTTAGCAACATCTTCGTAATCAGTACTGCCATCAGCCATGCCTGCAATACACTCAAGCAACCAAGGTGACTGCTTGGATGCTAACGCACCTATTCGGATTTGCTCGATTAATAAAACTTGGTCGGTCGTAGGGTCATAAGGAAGTACTGCAACAGCATGACCACGTTCTAATATTTCGCGTTTAACTTCTACCGATTTACCACCAGCAAACAATGCATGATGAAAGCGATAAGTATTAATTTTAAAGAAACCATCATAAACACGCTCAATCGGCTTTAACTCTATGTCATCATGGTTAAATTGTGAGATTGCTGATATTTTCATTCACTATTTCCTTTACGTTTTAAGTAAATGTTACGGCCAATTATATTCTGTTACACTTGGACATGCAGATTTACGTAATTTTTTTTTGGTTATTCATTAAAAAAGAGTACCATGGTGACAGTACAAAATTGTCTAAGGACTGAACGAACAATGAAAAAAACACTACTCGCTGCGCTGATCGGGTTTTCAAGCGCACTGACTGCAACAGCTAGTTATGCTGAAGACTTACTGCAAGTATACGAGATTGCTACGGCAAACGATCCTACCGTACTTAAAGCAAAAGCCCAAGCAGATGCGCAAGCCTATGAGAGCGATCGCGCGTTAAGTGCACTATTACCACAAATTGGTTTAAGCCTTGGTTACCAATCAACCAAATCAGATCTTTATGACGGTAATGATGCAACGGGTTATACCGGTTATGACTATGATCCTGATGAGTTTAGCCGTAGTATCAGCTTAAACCAAACACTGTTTGATTTAGGCGCATGGAATTCACTTGGTATTGCAGATAAACAAGCACTACAAGCAAATGCTCAGTACGACTTTGCTCGCCAAGATTTAATCGTTCGTGTTGCTGAGGGTTACTTCAACGTACTAAGTGCAATCGATAACCTTGAGTTCGTACAAGCAGAAAAGCGCGCTATCGAGCGCCAATTGCAACAAACAAAAGAACGTTATGCGGTTGGTTTAACAGCGATTACTGATGTTCACGAAGCACAAGCTCAGTACGATAACTCTGTTGCGCAAGAAATTGTTGCTAAGAATAGTGTTGAAACAGCTCGTGAGCAGCTTCGCGAAATCACAGGTAAATACCACGCTAAATTAGATATGTTGAATACCGAAACGTTTTCAACGGTTGCACCTAAAAAACAGTCAACTGACTACATCGAAATTGCAAAAGACAACAACTTAAATCTGCAAGTTTCAAAAGTCACGGTTGATATTGCTAAAGATCAAATCGATTTAGCAAAAGCGGGGCATTATCCGAAGCTAACATTAAATGCTTCATATGGTGACAGCCTAACTGACTTAAACAGTAACTCACATAAGCCACGTGAAGATAGTGCTAAAATTGGCGTAAACTTTAGCCTGCCTATCTACTCAGGTGGTGCAACTACCGCTGCAACTGAGCAAGCTCGTGCTTACTATGTCGCGGCAAGTGAAGACTTAGAAGCAAGCTTACGTGCAGTAACCCGCTCAGTTATCACATCATACAACCAAGTGGTATCTGACATCGCAACTTATAAAGCTCTACAACAAGCTGTTGTTTCTGCTGAAAGTGCGCTTAAAGCAACTGAAGCAGGCTTTGAAGTTGGTACACGTACTATCGTAGACGTACTGATCAGCACGCAAAACCTTTATAATGCAAAAAGTAATTTAGCAAACGTTCGTTACCGCTATGTTGTTTCAACACTTCGTTTGAAGCAAGCTGCTGGTACACTAACAAGCGAAGACCTTGCGGCAATTAACCAAGGTTTAAAAGAAATCTAGTAATTTCTTCTAATGAGTCCTTATTTAAAAGCCAGCCTCGTGCTGGCTTTTTTGTATTTTTAAAGACATACAGTTAAACTAGCTTTTTTATTTTCAGAGATTTTTTTGTGGTTAGTTCATCTCCTTTTAAGGCGTCTTTTTTAGGCCCTCGTTACTGGTTAACTTGGGTTGGCGTGTTCTTTTTATATCTTATCTCTTGGTTACCACATAAATTACAACTAGCGCTTGGAAAACTACTTGGTCGTTTAGTACACCGTTTTATGAAGCGCCGCCGTCATATTGCTGAAGTGAATATTCGTTTATGTTTTCCTGATATGCCAGAACATGAACAACGTGAATTAGTACTTAAAAATATGGAAAATACCGGTATTGCAATGATGGAAACCGGCATGGCTTGGTGGTGGCCCCAGTGGCGTATCAATAAAGTGTTTGGTTCAGTTAAAGGTCTTGAGCACTTTGAAAAGGCTCAGCAAGCAGGTAAAGGTGTTCTGTTACTTGTGCCACACTTTTTACACTTAGAAATGGCGAGCCGTATTATGGGTGTAAAACACCAAGGTATTGGCTTTTATCGCCCACACAATAACCCTTTGATGGAATATTTCACGACTAACGGTCGTCTTCGTTCAAACGAATACTTAATTGGCAAAAAAGATGTCAAAGGCTTATTAAAAGCACTTAAAAATAAAAAAGTTTGCTACTACTTGCCAGATCAAGATTACGGCCGTAAACGCTGTGAATTTGCCCCCTTTTATGCGGTAAAAGAAGCTGCAACAACAACGGGGACGCTGCTATTTTCAAGTAGCCGCAACTGCGAAACGGTGAGTTTAACTAGTCGTCGTGATGAAAATGGTCGCTACCACCTAGAAGTGTTACCTGCTCTTGAAAACTTCCCAAGTGGTGATGATCTTGTTGATGTTACTCATGTAAATCAACGTATGGAGCAAGCCATCGATTTAGCGCCAGAACAGTACATGTGGCTACATCGCCGCTTTAAAACCCGTCCAGACAAGAATGCCCCTTCTTATTACAAGTAGAGTGACATTTTGCTGTTTGTATGGTTTTATAAAGCTAATCAACAACAAGAGTATTAGAAATGTGGTTCTGGGTTAAGCATTTATCACTAGCATTTATTTTAATTGCTGCTGCTATTTACTTTTTATTCGGTAGTGGTCCAGTAATGGACATGAAAGATACTAAGAATGCTGCGGCACAAGGCTTATCGCGCTTTTATGCAGCACTACGTAACCAAGTAAATGACAAAAATAACGAACGAGATAAGTACGTTCTTAAATTGCCTACGCCAGAAACCAGCCTTGATGTAGCACTTTTTGAACGTGAAAAAGTAGTCGATCCTTCATCGCCAAACTGGACTGGAGAGATTCAACCACGTCGTTTTGAAAGTGGTAATACTCTAAAAGATGTACTCGCGGATTATGCCCGCCACGAAGATATTGTGCTGTACTGGTATTTAAGTAAAGACTATGTGGTAAAAGACCATTTTCGCGTTGATAGTAATTTTGTCTCAACACTTTACCAAGTTGGCCGCGCCATCAACGATGATTTCGAAAATGAGGTTTACACTTACTTCTGCTTTAAGCAAAGAGCAGCGGTAATAACCGAGCTGCCCTCAGCTTATGTGCGCGAAAACTGCCGTCGCTTAAAAAGCTAAAACACCTGCTGCCACGCCTGACTTACTAAGTCGATGTGCTGAGTTAACTCAGCACGTGGCGCACAACGCCCTTGCTGATTCAAACTCATCACATGATAGCGTGAACGATACGCAATATACGCAGCGATTAACTCTTGCTGCATTTGTTCACTGATACAATCCAAACGAGCTGCATCAGCTAAAATACGCACATTATCAGACCAAGTAGTTAGCTCAGGGTGCTGCATAGCATTATTCAACACCAAGTACTGAGTGATAAACTCAATATCTGTAATACCGCCCCTATCTTGTTTTAAGTCAAATAGCTCATCATTCCCTTTAGCAAGGTGAGCGCGCATTTTTTCACGCATCTCAACGACATCTGTTTTCAGCTTTTCATTATCGCGGGCTTGGCATAAAACGTCTTTGCGAATTTGTGCAAAACGCTCGCTCAATGAGGTTTGCCCATAAATCATTCGTGAGCGGACTAGTGCTTGATGCTCCCAAGTCCATGCTTGAGTTTGTTGATAGTGATAAAAGCTTTCTAGATTAATAGCCAGTAACCCAGACGCTCCTTCAGGCCTTAAGCGAGTATCAAGCTCATACAAAATGCCAGAAGCGGTGCGAGTATTGAATAAGTGCATTAAGCGCTGCGCCAGCTTTAAGTAGAACTGCCTAGAATCAATCGACTTATCACCATCAGTGTAACTGCTACCATCGTGGTTATGCACAAACACAAGATCAAGATCTGAATCGTAACCGACTTCAAAACCGCCCGTTTTGCCATACGCTATCACTGCAAAGCCTTTTTCTTGCTCTGAAGTATTCGCTGGCTGACCAAAGCGCTCAACACAGGCATGCCATGCTATATTTACAGCTTGCTCTACAATAGCCTCAGCAAGCGCTGTAAGGTGATCACTTACTTTCATTACACTAAGAACACCTGTTGCATCTGCTGCGGCAATACGTAATTGATGTGTTTGTTTAAACTGACGAAGTGCTTCCATTTGCAATTCTAAGTCACCATGCTCAATGCGTAAGAAATACTGTCTAATTTCATTTTTGTAAGCAGACAGAGGCGTCGGTTTATAGAGCACCTGAGGATCGATCAGCTCATCAAGTAAAATTGGGTAGCGAGAAATATGCTCACCTATCCATTTACTATGACAACAAAGTGAAACCAGCTGATTTAACGCACCGGGATTTTCGTATAACAGCTCCAAGTAGGCGGTTCGTGAAATGATCTTATTCAGTACTTGGCAAATCATGGTAAAGGCATCACAGCTCGCTTTAGTTACAGTGAGTTGTTTAAGTAAAAGCGGCATTAATTTATCGAGGATATCACGACCTCGACTGCCAATTTTCGCCTTAGTTAATCGCGCTTTAAAATCTTCAAGCGCCGGTTGCCAATCAAGGTTCGGCTCACACATCAGGCTAACATCAGTCATTTCCCAAGCGCTAATATACTCACTTTCACAAGGATCCGCCGTTTCACTTTCAAAGCCAATCACTTGTTCGAATTCACTATGTACTTGGGACATGGTCTGCTCAATGCTAATTAAACACTGATTAAAATCTTCTTTGTTGAGCAAATAACATAAACGTTGTTGGTTTAGCTCGTCATCAGGCAAGGTTTGCGTTTGTTTATCATCGAAAATCTGTAGGTACTGCTCAATTTGACGTAAATCTAAATAGTTCTGTGTTAATAACTCAGCTTCTTTATTCGACATAACTTGGTTGTTTACGAGCTCTTTTAAAGCAACCAATAATGACTGAGTTTGTAAATTAGCTTCACGCCCTCCTCGCACCATTTGCAGAGCTTGCACTATAAACTCCACTTCTCGAATGCCGCCTGCACCCAATTTAATATTGTTTGTAAGGCGCTTTCGGCGTACCTCTTGAGCAATCATTTGCTTCATTTTACGTAACGATTCAATCACCGAGAAATCAATATAGCGACGATAAACGAACGGGCGAAGCAATTCATAAAACTCGTCCCAATAACGATTTTCTGAGCCAATTAAACGCCCTTTTAGCATGGCATAACGTTCCCACTCACGCCCTTGCTCTTGGTAATAGTCTTCCATTGCATTAAAACTCATCACCAAAGGCCCACTTTCACCAAATGGGCGCAGACGCATATCGACCCGAAATACTTGGCCATTTACCGTAGTTTGGTTAAGCGCCATAATTAGTTTTTGCGCCACTTTAGTATAAAACACCTGGGCTTCAATGGAGCGGCGACCACCTTGTGTTGCAACATCGCGTGGATAAGAGAAAATTAAATCAATGTCAGATGAGTAGTTAAGTTCTCCTCCGCCAAGTTTCCCCATGCCTAAAACTAACATTGGCATTGCATTACCGTCATCATCAAGCGCCATGCCGCTGACTTTAGCTACTTGTGCAAATGCCCATTGATTAGCACTATCGATAAGCTGGTTCGCAAGCGCTGAGATATAAGCAATACTGTCAGCAATTGGGTTAGCACAACACAAATCAAGAAAAGCCACTTTCAACCAGTACTTTTCGCGATATAAGCGCAGCTTTGCCATCGCTGCATTGTCGTCAAGTTCGCTAATTTCAGCACTGTTTAACGGAGCTTCAATCTTACGGTTAGTGAGTTCATTATCATCTAGTAACCAATCTTTTAGGTCTGGTTGAGACTGTAAGCAATTCCACGCAAAGTCACTTAAAGACAATAAGTTAATAATTTTCTCTTGCTCCGCTTGCCCTTTATACAGGCTCTCGAAGCGGGTTTGGCCTAACTGATGTAGTGACTCGGTAAGCGCGTGTAAATTACTCATTAAATACTCTCTTTTAACTTGCCAATAACCGTACTAGAATGATTATCAAAGAATTATTTAGCAGGGACCTGCATGTCATATTTATCACTATCTAACACTAGTTTAGTCGCGATTGCTATTAGTTTCGCTGTAATTTGCGTCACTATAGTACTGCTACGTATTCTAACGCAAATCAAAGCAAAACAAGCGCTTAAAGAAGAGCTTGCACAGCATGATAACTTTGCTATGGGGATCAGCTTTGCCAGTGAGATCATGGTTGTTATTGCTACCATTGCCTATATATTTGATGAAATTAGCTTAAGTGCAGCGCAGTCTAACCCGCTCAAGGTCCTATTACTTATTGTGCTGTTATTTAGCTTTATCAAAATAGGTCACTTAATTCACCGTAAATGGATTTTGCATCGCTTTAACGAAGAAGCGGCCATATTAAAACAAAATGTCTGTGCTGCTTTAGTCGACTCAGGCATGTTAATCGCAAACTGTATTATTGCTCTTGGTCTATATAACTGGTGCCATACCCAAGGCTATAGCAGCTTGCTGATCGCCACTGTAAGCTTTTTTGTGCTGCAAGGTATGTTTGCCCTTGATAGTAAAATCCGAGAGTATCGCTTTGCCAAAGCCAACCAAGGTGCATCGCTACAAAGTAATTTTAATCTTGAAAATACTTCTATTGGTATTCGCTATGCGGGTAAGTCTATTGGCCTAGCACTTGCGGGTTATGCTGGTCTTGCCAGTGCATCCTTTATTAGTGGTAAGATGGTAGAAAATTTATTCACTCTAGTATCTCATTGCGGTGCAATGTGGGTATTGTTGTATATTTTGAGCTATATTATTAAATATATATCTTTACCCAATATCGACACATCGTTAGAAGTAGACCACCAAGATAACATTGGCATAGCCTGTATTGAGTTTGCCGTTTTCGGTGCAATAGGCTATTTACTAATAAGTATGTTTTCAATTTGATACGGAAGTTCTTGAATCGTGAGGCGTTATGCCATTTAAAGTTAATAATTATTTATTAGTTGATATCGATAATGAGTTTAGTCGTGCATTTGCTCAGCACTATTTTGCAAATGCCGAAAACTCAACCCTTGTGGTGGCTGGAGCTAATAGCCGTAGCATGGTAAAGCTCATGTTCGATCAACTCGTTAAAGATTATTGCTACTGTGATTTTAGTAATGAGATTAGTGTTTCAGAATTAGCTAGCTATTTACATGAACATCACAACATACAAGGTGTATTGATAAACCAAACTGACTACCAACTGGCAGACGACGCACAAAAGTTTATCTATAACTCATTGCACAAAATACGTTACTTAGTGCAGCAAGAAGGACAAGGCTTTGGCTTTACTCCCTGCCCTGATGCAGCTCACATTAATCACTTATCTTGCCAATCTGAAATAGCCGAAACAACTGCCCACGCCTTAACTGCCAAAGATGAGTTTAAATAACAAATAAATAATTGCACCTAAACCGCTGTATACTTACCATATTGCTAAAATTATTGATAAGTGACAGCCATGCGAGTTCCACATATTTACCAACCCTCAGCGATTTCTTTAAACACACCATTAGCACTTGATGATGATGCAGCAGGTCACATTGGCCGTGTATTACGTATGCAAGTCGGTGATAAGGTCTCGATTTTTAATGGTGAAGGAGGTGAATACCTCAGTGAGATTATTGAAGTCAGCAAAAAAAATGTGGTGGTCGAGCCACAAGAATTTATTGATCATAATGTTGAATCGCCTTTAAAAATTCACTTGGGCCAAGGTATTTCTCGTGGCGATAAAATGGATTTCACTATTCAAAAATCTGTAGAGTTAGGTATCACAGAAATCACTCCTATTTTTAGTCAACGTTGTGGTGTAAAACTCAGTGGCGATAGACTGCAGAAAAAACACCAACAATGGCAAAAAATTGCAATTGCTGCAGCAGAACAATCTGGCCGCAATTATGTACCTGTTGTACATCCTCCTATCGATATAAAAGAATGGTTAGAGCAAGCAAGTGAAGCAATAAAACTCACCTTACATCCACGTGCTGAGCACAGCATTAAAACTATTCATGTGCCTAGCGAGGGCGTGCGTTTTTTAGTGGGTCCTGAAGGTGGTTTTACCGATGAAGAAATCGATATAGCTAAACAACAAAATTTTGTTGATATTCGTTTAGGCCCTCGTGTTTTGCGGACAGAAACAGCGGCCCTGACCGTGTTAAGCGCACTGCAATTACAGTTTGGCGATTTAGCGAATTGAAAACCGTAAAAACACCCATATATCAAAGTAACAAAACACAGTATGGCATACGATTCTAAGGCAAAATAATGGCAATTAAGTTAGGCATAATCTCTGATCCAATAAGTGGCTTTAATATTAAAAAAGACACTGGCTTTGCAATGATGATGGAAGCACAAAAGCGCGGTTACGAAATTTACTACATGGAAATGGATGACCTGTCTCTGCGTCAAGGTCAAGGCTATGCAACTGCAGCCAAAGCCCGTGTTTTTGATGATGTAAATCACTGGTACGAGTTAGAAGAAAAAGCCACTATTGCTTTAGCTGATTTAGACGTAATTTTAATGCGTAAAGATCCACCTTTTGATACTGAGTATATCTACGCAACCTATATTTTAGAGCGTGCCGAGCAAGCCGGTACTCTTATTATCAACAAGCCTCAAAGCTTACGTGATGCCAACGAAAAGCTATTTACAGCTTGGTTTAGCGAACATACCCCTGATACGTTGGTAACTCGAAGCCAAGCAGACATTCGTGCATTTTTAGCTGAGCATAAAGATATTATCTTAAAGCCGCTTGATGGCATGGGAGGGGCATCTATCTTTCGTGTTAAAGAGGATGATGCGAATATAGGTGTGATCTGCGAAACATTAACCGAGCATGGTAACCGTTTTGCAATGGCACAAAATTATATTCCTGAAATCAAACAAGGCGACAAACGCGTACTTGTAGTTGATGGTGAAGTGATGCCATATTGCTTAGCGCGTATTCCACAAAATGGCGAAACGCGCGGTAACTTAGCAGCGGGTGGTCGTGGCGAAGCACGCCCTATTAGCGACTCAGACCGCAAAATTGCTGAAGCAGTTGCGCCAACATTGAAAGAAAAAGGCCTTATTTTTGTTGGTCTAGATATCATTGGCGACCGCTTAACTGAAATCAATGTCACTGCGCCAACGTGTGTAAAAGAGATTGAAGCTGCTTATGATATTTCAATCACTGGTCACTTATTTGATGCCATTGAAAGAAAACTGAGCCATACTTAATTTAAACAACAAAAGGGGCGACCTATGCAGTCATTAGAGAATCATTTCTTAATCGCGATGCCGAGCATGCAAGACCCTTTTTTTAAGCGTGCTGTCACTTATATTTGTGAGCACAATCAAGATGGTGCAATGGGCTTGGTGATTAACCAGCCTATCAACATCACTGTGGGCGAGCTACTCGATAAAATCGAAATTGATAACGACAAAAGCAAACAAGCTGCAGGCTTAGCTGTGTATGCTGGCGGACCTGTAAAAACCGATCGCGGGTTTGTTTTACATTCGCCAAAGCCTGGTTATGCAGCGAGTCAAAAGCTCAGCAGTGACATTATGATCACGACCTCAAAAGATGTGTTAGCAAGCTTAACCACAAGTGAGGCACCTGATCAATTTATTATCACTCTTGGCTATGCTGGCTGGGATCAAGGCCAATTAGAACAAGAGCTGTTAGAAAACTCCTGGTTAATTATCAAAGCTGATCCTGAAATCATCTTTAATACTCCAGTCGAAAAACGCTGGGAAAAAGCGGTTTCTATGCTCGGTTTTGATGTCGGGCAATTAAGCTCTGAAGCAGGCCACGCTTAACATTTAAAATTTTAAGACTATGACAAAACGAACTTTTAAGCCGGTGGGTGAACGCACCGTAATGGGTTTTGACTTTGGAACCAAAAGCATTGGTATAGCTATAGGTCAAGAACTCACAGGAACAGCATCAAGCTTACAAGCAGTAAAAGCGAAAGATGGTATTCCTGATTGGCAGCTCATTAAAAAGCAAGTGGACGAATGGCAACCTGATTTAATGGTGGTTGGTTTACCGCTTAATATGGATGGTACGAATCAAGAGGTGACCTTTAAAGCGAAGAAGTTCTCTAATCGCTTACACAACCACTTTGCTATTCCGGTTGAAACTCATGACGAACGACTAACAACTGCAGATGCCAAAGCCCGTTTATTCGAACAAGGTGGCTATCGAAACCTTGGTAAAGGCAATGTTGATAACATGTCTGCAGTGATCATCTTAGAAAGCTTCTTTGAACAATTTTACGGCGACTAGCGCTCTTCGTTAATCACAATATAGTCTTTTAAATCTGGAATAAAGCCTGCCTCTCGGTAGGCTTTTTCAATTGCACCTGATTGACGAAGTTGTGCAAGCCCTTTTTGAATTGCAGCAAAGGCTTCTTTGCCATCGGGATGACTCTTCGAAATGATAAAGTGGCGGCTATCTTTAAGCTGAAGTAAAAGGTTAGGCACAGCAACCAATTCAATATTCTCTAAGGAATAACGATTATTGAGGCTGGGCATCAGGGGCATCATCATAAAATCAACCCACTGCATCGATACAGTGCGGACTTGTCCTAGCCACTCGTCTTCTCTAAGTAATTCTTTCAGTGGCAGAGCCGATAACGTTTGCCAATCGGTTTGCCAGCGTGGCGTTGACACCGCAGTTAATTGCTTAAAGTCAGTAAGCTGTTTTATTTGCAGCGCTTTTTTATTGTTCGGTGAGGTAAAAATGCCCGCAAAATACTCACCATTTCGAATCACAGGCTCTGATATGTACACCGACTCTGCAAGCGACTTTGCATCAACAGACCATACACTATCAAAGCTGAGTAAAAGCTGGCCATCTTCTAACAGCTTGGTATTACGGTAATTAGCATTTCCTTTGTGGTAGCGAAATGGCTTAGTGTAGCCGCCTATATTCAATGCTTGTTGAGCTATGATCATATCGACTACATCGCGACGAATGTAAGCACCACTGAAGTCTTTAACTTCAATAGGCTTACGACCATTCAAAAAGCGACTGTAATCGTCATAAACATCATCGCGAATAAAAATAACCACACCTTTATTGTCATTACCGTATACATGAAACGTACTCACTAATAATAATAACCAGCTGATTAAACTTACTCGCAATCCCATTTATGTGTCACTCTTTCCATCAAGACCATCGATAGTCACGCCTTGTAAAAAGCCTGCGCCACTTTGCTCATTGTTTTGTAGCTTAATCATTAAGCGTAGGTCATTTGGCGAATCAGCATGATGCAACGCATCGGCGTAGTTAATGCGACGCTGCTTATAAAGCTCAAACAATGCTTGATCAAAGGTCTGCATACCCATTTCTTTCGATTTCGCCATGGTTTCTTTGATAGAACCAACATCACCTTTTTTAATAAGCTCTGCCACCATAGGTGAATTTAGCAAAATTTCGATAGCAGCTACACGTCCTTCGCCATCGGCAGTTGGAACCAACTGCTGAGCAACAATAGCGCGAAGGTTAAGTGCTAAGTCGTATTTTAACTTATCGTGCTTTTCTTTAGGTACTAAGTGCATAATACGGTCGATTGCTTGGTTAGCATTATTCGCATGCAGTGTTGCCACACACAAGTGACCTGTTTCTGCAAAGCTTAATGCATACTCCATGGTTTCTTGTGAGCGTATTTCACCAATTAAGATTACATCAGGCGCTTGACGCAACGAGCTTTTTAGCGCTGATTCGAAGCTTTCTGTATCTAAACCTACTTCACGTTGAGTAATGATACTTTTACGATGCTCATGAACAAATTCAATAGGATCTTCAATCGTTAAAATATGACCTCGCTGGTTACGGTTACGATAACCTAGAAGTGCGGCGAGTGAAGTCGATTTACCCGTACCTGTCCCCCCCACAAACAGAACTAAACCACGTTTAGCCATAATCACATCGGTTAAGGTTGACGGCAACCCTAGCTCATTGACATCAGGTATCTGAGTCACGATACGACGAATAACCATGCCAGCTCTGTCACGCTGCCAAAAAGCAGAAACACGGAAACGCCCCTCATCAGTTGCAATCGCAAAGTTACACTCTTTAGTATCATGAAATTCTTTACGCTGCTTATCGCTCATGGCTGACTCAACCAAATCGAGTGAAGCTTCATCAGAAAGCTTTTCGTCGGTAAGATGTACTAGCTCACCGTTTATTTTTGCACTGACAGGCAGTTGGCTAGAAACAAACAAGTCAGACGCTTTTTTGTCGATCATAACTTGTAAAAAATGATTTAAAGGTAAAGACATTTTAAATAACTCCGTTAACCACCAAACTGGGTTTTATCCTGTGCTTTAGCACGCGCATCATTGGTTGTAATAATACCGAAGTTAACTAAGCTTGCTAAACATTGATCCATGGTCTGCATTCCATGGGACGCACCGGTTTGAATTGATGAATACATTTGCGCGATTTTATCTTCTCGGATTAGGTTTCGGATAGCAGGAATACCTATCATGATTTCATGGGCTGCTACTCGGCCACCGCCCACTTTTTTAAGTAAGGTTTGTGATATTACGGCACGTAGTGATTCAGACAACATTGAACGCACCATGTCTTTTTCTTCACCAGGGAATACGTCAATGATACGGTTGATAGTTTTTGGTGCAGAAGTAGTATGCAAGGTACCAAACACCAAGTGACCTGTTTCTGCCGCGGTCATCGCTAAGCGAATTGTTTCAAGGTCACGAAGCTCACCCACCAAGATTACATCCGGATCTTCACGTAATGCGCTTCTAAGTGCATTAGAGAAGCTATGCGTGTCACGGTGAACTTCGCGTTGGTTAATGAGACTCAGCTTATTCTCGTGCACGAATTCGATAGGATCTTCGATAGTTAAAATATGGTGATGCTTATGTTGATTAATATAATCAACCATCGCCGCTAAGGTAGTTGATTTACCAGAACCAGTCGGGCCTGTAACCAACACTAAACCACGCGGATTATCGGAAATGGTTTTAAAAATATCAGGCGCACCTAAGTCATCAAGCGTTAAAACATCACTTGGGATAGTACGAAACACCGCCGCTGGGCCACGGTTTGAGTTAAATGCGTTTACACGAAAACGCGCAAGGTTTGGTACTTCAAAAGAAAAATCCACTTCGAGATTTTGTTCGTAGTCCTTACGCTGATTATCGTTCATAATATCGTATACCAGACTATTTACATCTTTTTGTTCTAATGCTGGAATATTAATACGACGCACATCACCATCAACACGTATCATAGGTGATACGCCTGATGACAAGTGTAAATCCGAGGCTTTGTGTTGCACACTAAAGGCCAATAATTCGGTAATATCCATTTATGACTCCACAACCAACTGATAATTATATGGTTACAATAGCAGAACGACTTACATCCGCCTACGCAAGAATTGCTCAAGCTGCAAAAAATAATCGCCGCGATGAGCAATCAATCAACCTATTGGCTGTTTCAAAAACAAAACCTGCCGACGATATTATTGCTGCCTATGAGCATGGCCAACGCCAGTTCGGCGAATCTTATGTCCAAGAAGCGGTAACAAAAGTCACAGCATTGGCTGATTATAAAGACATTATTTGGCACTTTATTGGCCCTATTCAATCAAATAAAAGTGCTCAAGTAGCCTCTCATTTTGATTGGGTGCAAAGTGTTGACCGCACAAAAATTGCAAAACGTCTTAATGAGCAACGGCCAGCCGATAAAGCGCCACTCAATGTATTAATACAAGTCAATATTAGTTTAGAAGAGGCTAAGTCAGGCTGCCACCCAGACGAGCTAATGGCATTGGCCGAATTTATCAGTCAATGCCCTAATTTATGCCTGCGAGGTTTGATGGCTATTCCTGCCAAAACCGATGATGCCCAGCTACAATTACAATATTTTGAGCAATTAAGCGCTTGCTTTGATAAACTAAAGGCCCAATATCCCCAAGTAGACACCTTGTCGATGGGTATGAGTAACGATGTTGAAGCAGCGATAGCTGCGGGTTCAACCATGGTACGCATTGGCACGGATATATTTGGCCAACGAAATTAAAAGGTGATAACAGACATATGTCAGACAAAAAAATCGCATTTATAGGCACGGGTAACATGAGCTACGCCATCATTGGCGGCATGGTAAAGAACGGTTTTGCAGCTAAAAACATCATTGCAACCAATCGCAACCAAGAAAAATTAGCTAAGGTTGCTGCTGATTTCGGGGTGCAAACTACCGCGGATAACAACGCGGCACTTCGCGATGCTGATGTAATTGTCTTATCTGTTAAACCACAAATGATGGGCGATCTTTGCCAATCATTCCAAGACTCTGGCGTTGATTTTAGCGACAAGCTATTTATTTCAGTGGCAGCGGGCCTTAGCGTAAACCGTTTACGTGAAATGCTAGGTCAAGACGTGAAAATGGTGCGTTGTATGCCTAATACACCATCATTACTCGGTCGTGGTGTTTCAGGTCTATATGGCGCAGGCGAAACCGCTGAAGAGCACAAGTTTGTACAACAAGTTTTTGAGTGTACAGGCATTGTTGTTTGGGTTGAGCAAGAGTCACAAATCAACGACATCATCGCTGTTACAGGTTCATCACCTGCTTACTTCTTCTTATTTATGGAAGCTATCGAAGAAAAAGCTAAAGCACTTGGTTTTAGTGATGAAGATGCGCGCCGTTTAGTACAACAAACTGCACTAGGCGCAGCCGAAATGGCACTTTCGCAACCAGACATCAGTATTGCTCAGCTACGTGCAAATGTAACCTCTAAAGGGGGTACCACTCACGAAGCGGTTGAGCATCTAAAATCACAAGGTTTAGTAGATACTGTTGCAGATGCAATGGATGCCTGTATAGCCCGCGCTGAAGCGATGGAAAAAGAACTTTAAGCTTACTTTTAAGGTAAAATTATGCAAGCCATGCACTTTTTAGTTGGGATTATTTTTGATCTCTTTTTAATGGTGGTCCTTTTACGCTTTTGGTTACAAGCGGCAAAAGCTGACTTTTACAATCCTATGAGCCAGTTTGTGGTGAAAGCCACTTCGTTCGCAGTAAACCCGCTTCGTAAAATTATTCCAGGAGTGGGTGGCTTTGATATTGCTTCGTTAGTGCTTGCTTATTTAGTTGCAGTAGCGAAACTCAGTGTTATTTTTCTGATGTTTTATAATGCTTGGGCGCCAGGTCCGGTATTTATTCAGGCTTTAATAACTGTCGTTAAAGAAGGTTTAAACTTACTATTTTGGGTTTTAATTATTCGTGCTTTACTAAGCTGGGTAAGCCAGGGTTACAACCCAATTGAAGCTGTATTCCACCAGCTAACTGAACCTATGTTACGCCCTATTCGTAAGGTTATTCCACCACTAGGTGGTTTAGACTTATCAATCTTAGTGTTGATTATTGGTCTACAGTTTTTACAGTTTCTATTGTTGGATTTAATTGGCTAAACGTTTAGCGTGACGCAGTAAGGGGCCGAAAGGCCTCTTTTGTTAAGTGAGATATACCATGAAGCAATTTATTTATTTTTCTTTAATTGTATTAAGTTTATTTACAAGCTATGCCAAAGCGGATGAACAGGCAGGCGCTCAGTACAAGGTACTTGGCCCTTGGGAAGTTCACTACATTGCATTTCCATCGACCTTTATCCAGCCTAATATCGCCAAAAACTACGATTTAGAGCGTAGCCCTAGCAAAGGGATTATTAATATTTCGGTATTAAAAAACAGCGATAAAACAGCACAGACTGCAACTTTAACAGGCACAGCACGTAATTTGCTTGGCAATAAAAAGCCGCTTAAATTTAAAGAAGTTGTTGAAGGCGATGCAATTTATTACCTAGCTCAAATCGATTATAGCAACGAAGAAATCTACCGTTTTGATATCGAAATAAATCAAAATGGCAAAGTACAAACGCTGAAGTTTCAGCAAAAATTTTACGTAGATTAATAGACCTATGAATAACACCTTGGTTTTAGCCACGGGTAACCCTGGCAAAGTAAAAGAGTTGGCAAGTATGCTCAGCCCTCTTAATATTAACGTGGTTCCACAAAGCGATTTTCAAGTACCAGACGTGCCTGAAACAGGCACCACATTTGTTGAAAACGCCATTATTAAAGCGCGCCATGCTGCAAAGATCACTGGCATGCCTGCTATTGCTGATGACTCAGGTCTTGAAGTTGACGGCCTAAATGGTGCACCGGGTGTATACTCTGCACGCTTTGCCGGAGCGGGTGCAAGCGATCAAGATAATATCGACAAGCTATTAAAAGAGCTTGCTGATAACCCAGTTCGCAGTGCGCGTTTTTGGTGTGTTTTGGTATTAATGCGCCACGCCGACGACCCTACACCACTTATTTGTAGTGCCAGTTGGGAAGGCGAAATCACCCATAGCCAAGATGGTCAGGGTGGATTTGGTTATGATCCTGTTTTTTACGTACCGTCTGAGCAATGCACTAGCGCTCAGTTAACTAAGGAGCAAAAAAATGCCCTTAGCCATCGCGGCCAAGCTTTAAAACAACTACTTGCGCAATTGCAGCAAAAAGGCGGCCTGTGAGTTTACCGCCTTTAAGTTTATATGTGCACGTGCCTTGGTGCGTGCAAAAGTGCCCATACTGTGACTTTAATAGCCATGGCCAAAAAGGCACAATCCCCGAAAAAGAATATGTTCAGCATCTAATTGATGATCTCAAGGCCGACTTGCACTTAGTGCAAGGGCGTAAAATCCACAGCATATTTATTGGTGGCGGTACCCCAAGCTTATTAACGGGTGACGCTTATACCCGCTTACTAGGTGAAGTCGACAGATTAATTGGCCTAAGTGATGACTGTGAAGTTACCCTAGAGGCTAATCCCGGTACCGTCGAAACAGGTCGCTTTAAAGAGTATGTTGCCGCTGGCATCAATCGTATTTCGATTGGCGTACAAAGCATGCAAAATGACAAGCTAAAAGCCCTTGGCCGTATTCATGGTGCTGACGAAGCAAGCTATGCAGCTAAACAGGCACACCAAGCGGGGTTAAATAGCTTTAACCTTGATTTAATGCATGGCTTACCCGGACAATCTCTTGAAGATGCCTTAAGCGACCTTGAAAAAATCATCGCGCTTAATCCTCCACACATATCTTGGTATCAACTAACGATTGAGCCGAATACTCAATTTGCTTCTAAGCCACCGACCTTACCGCATGACGACACTCTGTGGGATATTCAAGAACAAGGTCAAGCATTGCTGGCAGCTGCAGGTTATGAGCAATACGAGATCTCAGGCTACGCGAAGCCCGGCTACCAATGCCGTCATAACTTGAATTATTGGCGATTTGGCGATTATCTCGGTATCGGCTGCGGTGCACATGGTAAAATTACCGATGAAAATAAAGTCATCACCCGTACGGTGAAAGTAAAACACCCACGAGGTTATATGGATCTTGCCAAACCGTATTTATACGAACAATGGCAAGTAGCAGAAGACGACTTAGCTTTTGAATTCTTTATGAATCGTTTTCGTTTAGTCGAACCCTGCCCCAAAGCTGATTTACCTTTGCTTACAAGTTTGTCACTGCCAAGTCAGGAACAAGCCTTGACTGATGCAATTGCAAAAGGCTTACTAATTGATGATAAAGATAACTGGCAGGTAAGCCAAAAAGGCCACCGCTTTTTAAATGACCTGCTAGAATTATTCGTTTAAGAATTATAATTAAATTTCTAACAACTACAAAGGAACGATAATGCGTAAACTGACCTTCATCGCTGCGGCGGTAAGTGTTGCATTACTTGGCGGCTGCCAACAAATGCAAGAGCAACCGAAGCCTGCACCAAGTGTACAAAGCCAACCTGTACAAAGTGAAATCGATAAAGCAAATGCTTTCTTCGAAGATACTTTTAACCGTGATGTAATGAAAAGCCCTATCTATCAAACATACATGGGCATCAAAAAAGATTACGACAAATGGGACGATGGCAGTGAAGAGCGCGTTTTAGAAGACTTTGAACAAACTAAAGCTGATCTAGTTGCGCTTAAGGCAATTAACCGTGACCTATTAGATGACGCGACGAAAGTAAGCTACGACCTTAAAAAGCAAGATTTAGAAAACGAAATTGCTGATTTCAAATGGCGTCATTACAACTACCCAGTGAACCAAATGTTTGGTGTTCACTCGATGATCCCAGCGTTTTTAATCAACCAACATCAAATTGCTGATGTGTCAGATGCTAAAGCGTATATCTCACGTTTAAATGGTGTTACAACGGTTATTGATCAACTAATCAAAGACCTTGAAGTACGTGCAGATAAAGGCATTATCGCCCCTAAGTTTGTTTTCCCACACGTAATTGATTCAAGCAATAATATCTTACGCGGCGCACCATTCCATGATGGTGAAGACTCAACGTTACTTGCTGACTTTAAACGTAAAGTAAACGCATTAGAGATTGCCGACAGCGAAAAATCAGCACTTATCAGCGATGCAGAAAAAGCCTTAAAAGCAGCAGTAAAACCTTCTTACACTAAACTAATTAACTTCTTAGCTCAGTTAGAAAAGCGCGCTGATGACCGTGATGGTGCTTGGAAATTCCCTGACGGCGAAGCGTTCTACAACAACGCGCTAGCACGTACCACAACAACTGATTTAACAGCGAAAGAAATTCACACAATCGGTTTAGCTGAAGTCGCGCGTATTCACGACGAAATGCGTGAGATTAAGGACAAAGTAGGCTTTAAAGGTGACCTTAAAGCATTCATGCAATTCATGAAAACTGATAAGCAGTTCTACTACCCGAATACCGCTGAAGGTAAACAACGTTACCTTGATGAGGCAACAGCGCTTATCGATAACATGAAGTCTCGTCTAGACGAGCTATTCATAGTTAAGCCAAAAGCAGACCTTAAGGTTAAAGCTGTTGAAGCATTCCGCGAAAAAGCAGCAGGTAAAGCGTTCTACCAACAACCTGCACCAGATGGTTCACGCCCAGGTATTTATTACGCAAACCTTTACGATATGGAAGCAATGCCAACATACCAAATGGAAGCACTTGCATACCACGAAGGTATTCCAGGTCACCACATGCAAATTGCTATCGCGCAAGAGCTTGAAGGTGTGCCTAAGTTCCGTAAGTTTGGGGGCTACACAGCCTATGTTGAAGGTTGGGGTTTATACTCTGAGCTAGTACCAAAAGAAATGGGCTTATACGAAGACCCATATTCAGATTTTGGTCGTCTTGCGATGGAATTATGGCGTGCATGTCGCCTAGTAGTAGATACAGGTATCCATGCTATGAAGTGGACTCGTCAAGAAGGTATCGACTACTACGTAAATAACACACCAAATGCGACGTCTGATGGCGTTAAAATGGTTGAGCGTCACATTGTAATGCCTTCACAAGCAACGGCATACAAAGTGGGCATGCTGAAAATTTTAGAGCTTCGTGAAGCGGCTAAAGAAAAACTAGGCGATAAATTCGATATTCGTGAATTCCACGACGTAGTACTTAAAAATGGTGCAGTACCATTAAACGTACTTGAGAAGTTTGTTGACCAATGGGTTGCTAAGAAACAGGCAGCTTAAACAATAAAGACTTGAAAAAGGCCGCTCAGCGGCCTTTTTTATTTATTTAAACAAGTAGTTGAGCTATAAATGTATAAATAATAAAAAGCGAGTATTTCCATGCAAAGCGCGATTGAGCAATTGAACAGCCGACTACAACATCATCAGTTAAAAGAACTCATTGCCGATTACCAAAGTTTATCGGGGGTTTTGCAAGCGGCACAATTACAACATATCTATCAATTAGCTTGCAGTAGTGAAGTTAAATATTTGTTTTTACAAAATGTTGCAGCGCATTTACTCGAAGCAAGCCCGCTACCAAGTGAAGCTGTGGGCTTGATTGATGATATCGATAAATTGAGTTTTTTCACTCCTGGCCTTAAGTTTCAAAATGCCTTTTGCGTAACAGACAACCAAGGGAATACCCTACTACATCATTTATTTACTCAGTGTCAGCCCGATAAACTGCCCTTTAATTATTTGCGCTCGTTAATGTTATTTGAAAGCAACGAGAGCCTAGGAAGTGCGTTAAAAACATTAAATAAGCAGCAGCTCACCCCTATTGGTTGCTTTATAGCGCAAAACACGACAACCCAAATGCTAGCAAAACATGAGTTTTCAGCATTATTAGCCATGATGGAAGTAGACCAAAGCCATAGCCCAACTGCTGTCAGTGCCTTGATAAATACTCTCAAGCATTTTTACAGTGCCAATAAACCAACGAGTACTGATAGCAAAGTTCTACTGTGTGCGGCCTATTTGCAGGTGCCAACGGCGCAGTTATTAAACGCGCTCAATCAATAACTCCATGAATAAGGATGTTGTTAAAGCGTTTTTATCGCTCAGCAGCTTTACAGCCCTTAACCACGGTAGCCGTATTGTACTTACCTTGTGCCTTGCAAGGTTATTAAGTACTGATGAGTTTGGCACGTTCGCGGCATTACTCGCACTTTGTGAAATTCTTTTATTACCCGCGAGCATGGGTTTTGCATCGTCTTTAATGCGTATTAGCTATCCGCTCTTCAAGGCTCAGCAACATGAGTTATTACGCGGCTTAAAACATGTTTATTTAGCTGCATCTTGTTTATTCGGGGTGATTTTTGTCGCTGCTGTGGTGATTAGCTTTCAGGCTATTTCACCACACCAAAGCGCCCAAGAGCATGTGGTTTATTTACTATTACTGGTGCCAATTGGCGCCATTATGCAAAGCCAATCTGCTTTTTTAGTGGCTTTAAACAAACCCCAAATTGGCCTGATAACGCAACAGTGTATTTTTGAATTGCTAACGGCTGGGTTTTGCTTTTTAGTCTATCTAATACGTGGTGACTTATCTTTAGTCGAGATTTGTATCCTGTTGTTTTGTAGCATCTTATGTGTAGTCATTTATCAATATTGGTTAATCAAAAAAATGATCGTCGCAAGCACTGCCCGCTACCAAACCAAGCAATGGTGTAAAGACTCATTGATCATGCTCGCCAGTGGCGCAGGAACCGTGTTGGTAGCAAAACTCGATGTCTTACTGGTGCATCACTGGTTTGGTGCACAAGGCGTGAGTATCTTCTTTCCTGCGGTAGTGATTGCTGGCTTACTGACTATTTTAGGCAATGCTGCCAACCAATATTTAAAACCCATTTTAATGGCTGATGAGACGACCGAGCAGCAACTTAGCGAGTTAATGAAAGTGGTATGGCGTTTTAACTTTGCCGCTATTTTTCTACTCGCCCTGCTCGCAAAGCCACTACTCACTCTCTATGGCGAAAGCCAATTGCAAGAAGGGTTTTCGATTTTAATGCTGCTGTTACTCGGGCAGCTGTTATTACCAGCAAGAATTTTAGCCAGTAGCATGATCAAGTTAAAAGGGAACCCGCTTATCAACTTGTACGTATTACTTGGCGCAACCAGTGTCACGGTTTTAATGGCAGTACTTTTAAAAGATCAGTTTGGCTTATTGGGGGTGGCTGTGGCGTTTAGTGGCGGCTTTATCCTTGGAGCGCTTTGCCGAATGGTGATTGTATGCACACGCATGCGGCTGCCTTTATCTGTGGTATTTGGTTTAATCAGATAGATAATATTCAACACTGGTAACAACACGCACTTTTTTCAGCTGAGGTGTGTTTGAATCTCTATCTGTTATTGAAAACTGCCCCTGACGCGCTGTTTTAATTTTACCTAATTTAGACTGTGAATCTTTGGCAAATTTCATTGCTACTTCGCGGGCTTTTTCGGTTGCTTCTTGAATCATATTTGGCTTAATTTCATTTAAGCCATTAAATAAATATTGAATACGCGTTTCGTAATTGTCTTGTACTATCGCGATGCCTTGCTTTGCTAATTGGCTTACTGCGCCTAAGGCATGTTGCACTTTTTCGATGTCATTTGAATAAACAATGACATTATTACGGGCAATATAACGAAACTGCTGATTCTCGCCGCCATATTCACGGGCTTGCTTATCAATAATGGATTGACTACCAAGACTTATTTCTTCATCACTAAAACCATGTAACTTTAAAAAAGCCACAACCGCATCGCTTTTCTCTTCAACTCGACCAACTAATTTTTCAAGATTATTGTCGGCATCTGAAAACTGTAATGGCCAAATAACGGTGTCAGCTGGCACTTCCATTTCAGCTAAACCTTTAACGTGGACAGTGCGCTCCATACCCTTTACATCAAGGGCCGCACTTTTCAAAATAAAACCTAATCCAAGTAAACCAACCGCTAATGCACACGCTGCAATAACGATATTAAATGGTTGCGTCTTATTCATGCTTTTCTCCTTGATGTAGGTCACTGTTTTTGACTCGAAAAGTAGTTATAAACAGGTTATCTTATGAGTATAACTTTTAATACTTTAGAAGCGTGTCGGTTCTAGTTTGGGTGTATTAAACTTAACAGACCCTGAAGTTTTAACAAACAGCGCAAGCGAAGGAAACAGCATGAGCGTTAAACGTATTAGCCATTTTTTTAATCCTAAATCGGTCGCGGTCATTGGCGCCTCAAATTCCCCTAATCGAGCGGGTTTTGTGGTGATGCGCAATTTGCTACAAGGGGGCTTTAAAGGCCCGATCATGCCGGTTAGTTTAAATCACAGCGCTGTACACGGGGTATTAGCCTATCCAAGCATTGCTGCACTGCCAAAAGTACCCGACCTTGCCGTTATTTGTACTAACAAAAATACCTTAATCAACATCATTAATGAACTTGGTGAGCTTGGCTGTAAACATGCGGTGGTGATTGCTGCGGGTTTAAATGTAGAACAAAAACAAGCATTAAAAGAGGCTGCAACTCAAGCAAATGTGTCTTTACTAGGACCTAACTGCTTAGGCTTACTCATTCCTCATATCGGCTTAAATGCCAGTTTTTCACATACGATTGCCAGTCCAGGAAAACTCGCCTTTGTATCCCAATCAGCTGCCGTTTGTTCAACAATCCTTGATTGGGCCAAAAATAAAGAGATTGGCTTTTCATATTTTGTGTCTGTCGGTGACTGCCTTGATATCGACTTTGATGAGTTACTCGACTTTTTAGGCCGAGATGCAAAAACCAAAGCTATCTTGTTGTATATCGATAATATTGAAGATATTCGTAGCTTTATTTCCGCAGCTAGAGCCGCTGCGTTTAGTAAACCCGTCATTGCCATTAAAACCGGTAAAACCAGTGCGGGCGCTCTTGCTGCAGAGATCCATACTGGTGGCAAGCAAAGCTCAGATGCAGTCTATGATGCGCTATTCCAGCGAGCAGGTATGCTAAGGGTAAACGACTTACGTGAGCTTTTTGCTGCTACACAAACACTGGCAATGCACCCAAAATTACTAAAAGTCGAACAACTGACTATCTTAACAAATGGTGGCGGCCCAGGTGTCATGGCAGTGGATACGCTATTACAGAGCTCAGGAAAACTAGCTGAGCTTAGCGACGAGACCAGAGCGGCGCTTAATAAAGTGATCCCGCAATCAGAGATGACCTCGAATCCGGTGGATATTTTTGGTGACTCAGCACCAAGGCGCTATCAACAAGCCTTAGAAATTTTGCTGCAAGCCAAAGAAGTCAAAAACCTGCTGATCATTCATACCCCTTCTGCGCTTGCACCGAGTGAAGACTATGCTGAGATTATTGTCGAAACCTTAGAAAAAATCCCGAAGATGGCTCGCCCTTATGTTATGACAAACTTTATGGGTGAAGATGCTGCGTATGCCGCACGTAAAGTCTGCGCTAATAATGCCATTCCAACTTACCGTACACCTGAAGGTGCGGTTGGTGCGTTTATGCACTTGGTAAGTTATCGCCGTAACCAAAAGCATTTAACGCAAACGCCAGAATCAAACACCGATGATGCAAAAATAAATAAAGACGCAGCACGCACAGTCGTAAATGAGTTTTTAGCCGAAGAGCAAAGCTATTTATCAACCCATGAAGCAAGCCAAATACTCACTCATTATGGTATTGATTGTATTCAAACTGAAGTTGCTTACACACCAACCGAAGCCAAAGAACAAGCCATAGAGCTGGGCTTTCCGGTAGCGTTAAAACTAATTAGCCCAAGTATTCCCTCTAAATCAGAAGTCGGTGGTGTTGTCCTTAACTTAAATGATGCGCAAGAAGTTGAGCAAACAGCTTTTGCCATGCTGCTACGAATCAAAAACACCTACCCTGATGCCCATATTGAAGGCTTTTCATTGCAAAAGATGGCGCCACGAGCAGGTGCTAATGAGCTGCGTATCGCTATTAAAACAGAGCCTAACTTTGGCCCAGTAATTTTACTGGGCGAAGCAGGCACCGGACTTGAATTCGCTCAAGCTGCAGTGGCACTACCACCACTGAATATGAACTTGGCAAAATACCTGATTGCTGCAGCGCACGATAAAGGCGTACTTAAAGATCGCGTACTACCAGAAAAAGTCGATAAGTATCGCTTATGCGCCTTGCTAACACGTATCTCGCAGCTTGTAATCGATCAACCTGATATCACCAGTGTCGAACTAAATCCTATTTTAGCCAGCAATGGACAATTTTTAGTACTTGATGCGACAATTGGCCTGAGCCGTTATAAAGCAAAAGCAAATCGTAAACGTTTGTGTATTCGCCCCTACCCTATTGAACTGGTTAAAGAAGTTACTCTTAAAAATAACACTCAAGCACAATTAAGACCTATAAAACCTGAAGATGAACAAGCACATTTAGAGTTTGATCAGTCACTGAGTAAAGAAGACAGATATAAGCGCTTTTTTGGTGAGTTACCGCAATTTAATCATGATCAGCTGGCAAAAATGACGCAAATTGATTATGACCGAGAAATGGCATTTATTGTCAGTCAAGAGCAAAACGGCTCAGCCTGCACACTAGGGGTTTCTCGGGTGTTGATGGATCCTGACAAGCTAGATGCAGAGTTTGCAATTGTGGTGCGCTCTGACTGCCAAGGTTTAGGGCTCGGTACAATACTAATGAATGCCGCGATTGAGCATTGTAAAAACCAAGGCATTAAACAAATTGCCGGGATCACCCTGCCGGAAAACACTGGCATGATTGAGCTGGCACGAAAACTAGGGTTTAAGATCACCCGCGATTTTGAAGAAGGCAGCATTAATATGGTGCTAAAACTAAACTAATAAATGGATCATTATTTTGCAGCGGTTAAGAAATTACACAGCGCGCGTTTTTGAAGGCAACGGCAAGTATCGGCGTATTGGTCGTACACTTGACGTGTTCTTAATGTCACTGATCATGATCAATGTAGTGGCGATTGTTTTAGAGTCGGTCGGCCCTTTAGCAAAACAATATCATCACGAATTTTTAATGATTGAGCTGATTTCTGTCGGTATTTTCACCTTAGAGTATGTACTTAGACTTTGGTGTTGTGTAGATAAAAGCGCACATAAAGAAAGCCCGTTAACAAACTCAAAAATTCGTATTAAGTATTTCTTTTCGCCTATGGCGCTGATTGATCTCATTGCCATTTTACCCACCATTTTAATGGTGTTTGTGAGTGTTGATTTACGTTTCTTACGAGTACTTAGGTTGATGCGGATCTTTAAGCTCACTCGTTATTCACGCGCCATGCAACTACTTTTAAACTCATTTAAAGAAGAAAGCAGTTCCTTGCTTGCGGCATTTTTTATAATGGCTGTGGTGCTGATCATCGCTTCATGTGGTATTTATTTAATTGAACATGATGTTCAGCCCGATAAATTTGGCTCTATCCCTGCAGCAATGTGGTGGGCAATGGTCACACTAACAACCGTTGGTTATGGCGATGTCGTGCCTGTGACCCCCCTTGGTCGCTTATTTGGTGGCGCTATTACACTCGTTAGTATGGGCATGGTGGCAATTCCAACCGGTTTGTTAGCTTCGAGTTTTTCTGAGCAGCTACGAAAACGTAGACAAGTTTTTACCGATGCGGTACACGAAGCTATTGAAGATGGCCATCTTTCACCCGTTGAAGAGGAACACTTAGAAAACTTGCGTTATAAACTAGGGTTAAGTCAGCAAGAGGCGAACAAAGCGATTCATAACGAACTGAAAAACCGTAATCGTAGCCTTTATTGCCGCCATTGCGGAAAGCGCCAAGATTAACTAAAAGGGTAAAGCGTTTAGCTTTACCCTAAAAACTCATCGCTCCACTGTGTATCTAAAAGCGCTTTCACTTCGTCTCCCGCCACAGGTTTGCTGAACAAATAACCTTGGAAATACTCACACCCTAAAGAACGTAAGAATTGTAACTGGGTGCGATTTTCAACTCCTTCAGCTACACACTCTTTACCTAAACTTTTTGCAAGGGTAAGTGTTGAGTTAATGATAGCCTCATCGCCTTTATCAACTCCGATGTCATTAACAAAGCTCTTGTCTATTTTCAGTACATCGACCGGGAAACGTTTTAAATAGGTCAGTGAGGCATAGCCCGTACCAAAGTCATCCATATAAATACGACAACCTAGCGCTTTGAGCTTTTCCATACTTTGCTGCGCTTTATCCGAATCATGCATCATAACTGATTCGGTGATTTCAAAAACTAATGCACTCGCAGGTACATTAATTGCGCTTATTGATTGATGTATTTTTTCAACCAGATTTTCGCTTTCAAAATCAAGGGCGGAGAGATTAATTGAAATATATAAATCAGGATGCGTAGTACGCCACTGGCGCAATTCAATCAATGCTCTTGATAGAGTTTGCAACATAATTTTGGTAATAAGCCCTGAACTTTCTGCGGCATTAGCAAAGTCTTCAGGTTTATATTCATCATTACTCGGCCAACGTAGAAGCACTTCAAGCCCTGCAACTTGGCAAGTTTCTGCGCTTACTATTGGCTGATAAAAATTACAAAACTCGTGCTCTTGGTAAGCTTTACTTAACTGAGATTCTAAATGCAAAGTGCGCTGCACTTGTAAATTCATTTCTTGCTTATAGAACTGATAACATCCTTCAACATGACTTTTCGCGTGATAAAGTGCCACATTAGCTGCTTTTAGTAACGCTTTTGTGTCTTTTGCATCATCTGGGTAAACAGCAACACCGACGCTAAGGTTTACTTTTACCGCTTGTTGGCTCAGTTCAATATGTGTATCAACACAATCCATTACTTTAGCGCATAGTAATAGTAATTCATCCAGCTGTTTAAAATCTTCAGCAAGGATCACAAACTCATCACCATCGAAACGTGCCACACTATCTTGCGGGCGAAGTACATGCTTTAAGCGCTTAGCAACTCGCTTGATTAGTTCATCTGATTCTTCGCGCCCAAGTGAATCATTAAAATGCTTAAAGCGCTTAATATTAACGTTTAATAACGCCACTTTTGTTTGATGATAATCAGCCTGTTCAATAGCGTGGACCACCCGATCATTAAACAAGGTTTTATTAGGTAGGCCGGTTAAAGCATCATAATTAGCGAGTAAATGTAGCTCACTTTCAGCCAGCTTTTGCGCGCTAATATCAGTAACAATAATCACATAGCTATCAAGTTGGCGGTTATTACCTGCTACTGCACTTATTTTTATCAATACTTGGCGCTTTTCACCGCTCGCAACTGAAACTACATCTTCTGCAGAGAAGTGCTCACCAGATTTAAGCTTTTGCATAATGCGCAAGTAATGAATTCGTGTAGGAATTGGCATCCCTAAGGTTAACGAGCGACTAGAACGCGGCTCAGCCGGAAAACCAAATGCATCTTGAAAGGATTTATTGGTAGCTCGAATACGTAAGTTTTTATCTAAGATAAATACCCAGTCTCGTGTTTGTTCGAATGCCGCACCAAACAAGCGAGCATTTTCCTCAAATACTAACTCACGAGTCATATTCGTATAAGTGCCAGCTACTTTTTCAGGAGCATTGCCTTGCCATTCAACCACTTTGCCAAAGTCTTTATACCAACGCCAATTACCATCGGCATGACGCAGCCTGTAAGTACAATTGAAATAACCTTTTTGAGTCGATAAAAACTCTAACCACTCTAAACGGAAGGTTTGTTTATCATGTGGGTGAATCTTTGCTAAATAATCATCTAAGTTTACGCTATCGGTCTCATAGCCGAGCTCATTTTTAAGACGTGGTTGATAAATAATTGGGCTTTGCGATGACCAATCCCATACACCTGAATGACTACCTTCAAGAGCGAGCTTTAATCGCGCTTCACTCTCTTTACTTTCTTTATGAGCTGCTAGCAATATTTGTTGCATTCGATTACGTCTAAATATCCAAGCAGCTACAAATAGTGCAACCAGAATCACATATAAAATAATGAAGTGTGGTGCGCGCCAAAGTGGGTATTTTACTTCGATATTCAAAATAGCGGGCGGCGTTAAATCTCCCGTTAATGGATCTTTAGCCCAAACTTTAAGATGGTATTTTCCTGCGCTGAGTTTAGGGAATAACACACGGTTGTTATTTCGTGTGTACGTTTTTTGGCCATCCCCAAGCTGATATTCATAAATAATACGCTCTTGATAATTGAATGCCATTGCCGAAAACGCAACTTCTAATCCTATATCATCATGCTCAAGGACAACACTGTCGATTGGCTGTTTTAACTCAGCGGGTAAATCACGAGACATCAAATCAAGATTAGTGATATTAACGTGATCAATTAAAGCTTGCTGATAGTGGTTATCCATTGGATAAAAGTAAGTAAATCCTTTTAACGTACCATAGACAATTTGCCCTGATTCAAGTTTAGTAAATGCACCACTATTAAACTCGGTTGAGAATAACCCCTCTGAGCCAGTAAACTGTTGAAAGTGCAGATTATTTGGATTTAGTCGCCATAATCCTTTGTGGCTACTCATCCATATCATGCCCGCTTCATCAAGTACCATATCGTAAAGCAATGTACCTAACTTATTCTTTTCTAAATCAATTGTGTAAATATGTTCATAAGTATCGGCATCTAAACCAATCAAACCAAAATTCGATAATGATAACCACAGTACATTGTTGTTATCTATGATGTATGACATCACATTCACAGCCACATTTTCGTGTTGCTCTGGGACTGTATAAATCGTGGTTAGTTCGTATGTGTTAGGATCTACTTGATAGAGAATACCTGCATTATAAAATAGAGGTGCCTCTGGGTTTGATGATAATGCAGGCAAAAAACCGTAAGCTAAGAACGGCTCAAACTCATCAAATTTACCGCCTAACCGGGTGACTTTTTGGCTATCAATATTATAAACAAACATGCCGTAATCAGGATGAACATAGTAAAGGTCACCCGATGGCATCAACAATATGCCATGAACCCAATCATTAATTAAAACCTGTTTCTCTGGATCTGCCGCTTTTACTGGTGTTGCCTGCCCTGTTTTCGGATCAAAACTTAAAACGCCTCGATTGGTATGTAACCATAGCTTATCTTTATAGGGCATTACTTGGTAGATACTAAACTCAGTTGTAATAAGATCGACTTGATAATCCTTTAAGAAAACCTCGCTTTCGTAAGTTTCTAAATCAACCGCTGTTAAACCATTATGCGTAGCAAGCCAAAGGCGATTTTGAAACTCTGTAATACTCCAAATTGAATGATGAGATAATCCATCACCCTTTAATGTATTGGCTGTAACATTGATAAAGTTGTAGTTATCATAAGATTGGTAAAAGGCACCGTCATTTTTGGTTGCTAGCCACATCCCACCAGAACGGTCTTTCACTATATCAATAATGCTGGTATCAGCTAGAGTATAGCCACTTTCTTTTAAGCGCATATTCTTAACTAACTCGCCAGTTTCTAGGTTATATTCAAATAAGCCCTTATCAGTGCCTAAGGTAACTGAGTTAGCCTCTGGAATAATCTTCCAAATATTCAAATCACTGATCAGTGATTTATTTTTAAAGGCGATGTCAGGAGTATCAAACATGGCTTGCAAATTACTAATATCTACCTGATATAGTCCTCTCACAGCCCCAACTAACAAAGTATTGTTGTTTATCACCGAGAATGACTTCACATAGTTTTGGTAGATGTGGCTTGGCTCATTTTGCAAATGTTCTAACTTACGGACCTTGCCAGATGCAAGTTCATAAACATAAGCGCCATTGCTAGTGCCCATAAAGATAAAACCTTGATACGCGTAAAGTTCACGTATAACACTGCTTTTTACCCGCTCAGGAATTTCAAAAATAGAGGTGATTTTTTTCGTTTCTAAGTCTAGCTTGGCAAAATCCCAACCACGCCCTAGCCATAGTGTTTTGTCATCAACAGCCACCATGCTAAACACTGACTCAATAAAAATTTGCTCTTCAGTGGTCGGTTTAGCAATAAACTGCTGATAAGTGTCGGAGGTGGGATCATAACGGAATAAACCCGCTTGCAGGGAAGCTATCCAGATATAACCTTGCGGGTCTTGGTAAATACGGTCAATGATTGAGTCTTCAAGTTCACCATTAGGGCCTTTGATATGCACAACCTGATAACCATCGTAACGATTGAGGCCCCCTTCAGTCGATAACCATAAGTATCCACTATTATCGATGAGCATGGTGTTAACATAACTTTGTGATAAGCCTTCACTTGTTGATAAACGTTTTACCTGGGAAAAGGCTGAATGGCTAAACAAGCCACAAGTCAAAATAAAAAATAACGCTATACTGGAGAAGAACTTAGTCATTGACGTTCCAAATTGCTAACTTGGCACTGTGTCACGCGTAAAGTGCATCGCAACTACTTTTCGATGCGCATATACCTCAAACAACGATTGCAAAGAATTGGGTAATGTTAATGCATAGTTAAACCCATTTTGTAGATAAAGATCAATCAGATTTTGGTACACGAAGGTAAAAACGGTTCCTTTTTGTGCATCAGTTACAGTAGTAAGCAATTGTGAGGCTATCTTTTGACCCCGCCACATTTCATCAACATAAAGAGTAGACAAAAACAATTGTCCTGATTGGTCTTGAACCCGGCAGGCAGCAATTATTTCTAACTCTTTGTAAACAACCCACACCTGATCCGCTTTGGTCGCTCGACCACGGGCATTGTTTTTGTCATAAAATTTATTTACTAAGGGCGTTTTAATCGGCTCAAGTAAACAAAATCTGAAGTCTGCCATGTTAGCTCATTAGCGAAAGGTAATGCTCAAATTGCTGCTTAAGAAAAGCTTGCTCAGAGATAGGGCGATTGTTTATTGCAGTATAGACGCCCTCACGCGTGTTTTTTCCGCGCTTTATTTGATAGGCCCAAAAAGACGCTTCGTAATCCAATTGAATTTGATATTTTTGCTCTCGCGGCAATTTACATAAATTGAAACTCATACTTTCTCAGCAATAAATTTTTTGATTTAACAAGTATAACAAAATTAGACCGCTTTAATCGCTTTTATTAGGCTAAAAAGACCACGACAAACTTGATTTTGGAGGCACATATAAGTAGATTAACGAGCAATTTATGTACGCAAGGAATGCACGTTGTCGAAGTATCTTAATTACGGATTTGCCTTATTTTTGCTGCTTTTTTGCTTCTTAAGTAACGCCAGCACAAACTTACTGATTTTTAATCGTCCTGCCGATACACCACAAGCTCGCTATGTTATTGATTTAATGAAAATGGCTTATAAGGAAATAGGTTATGAGGTCCATATTATCGATTTCAATCATCAAAATGCTTTAGTGGCCGCTAACCAAGGTGTGCTCGATGGACAGTTAGGTCGCATTGCTGATGTTAAGGATAATTATCCTAATTTATTGAAAGTCGATTATCCGCTTTTTGATTTTAATTTAGTGCTGCTGAAAAATTGCCAGCAATGTCAATACGAAGAGCTCAAGTCTTTAGCAATTCAATCAAGCTACCCAGCTGCACAGAGTTATATCGAACGTCACCCATTTAATGGTGATGTTATCAAAGTCAGAAATGTCACTGCTCAGCTTAATTTACTAACACAAAAACGTGTTGAAGGGACAATATTGCTAGACTTTTTACTGTCAACTAAGCACCCAAACTTTAATCAAACAGCCTTTCATAAACAAGTGTTAATGCCAATGCAGAGCTATCACTTTGTTCACAAACGCCATAAAGCAATAATTCCACAACTGACCAGGGTGCTCAAAAAGCTTGATGAAAACGGTACGGTGCACTTTCTAAAATCAAAATACCACCTCACTGAATTTTAAAAATCAAAACCACCTTGCTCAGGGTTTGTTTGCTGCTGTTGTGCTTGCTGTTTTTTCTGAAGGTAACGTTTGTAACGCTGTTGGCATAAGCTAATCACTTTACGCTTTTCCGCGTTAGTAAACTTATTCCAATAAAAACGCTCATCCCGACTGCGATAGCAGCCTTTACAATAGCCTCGGTTATTAACTTGGCATATCCCTTTGCAAGGACTTGGAATTTCAAATATTTCAATTTGTTGCATCACAAATGCCGGTTAATAAAGAATATTAAAAGTATAGCCTGAAAATTAACCATAAAAAAAGCCACTTTAAAAAGTGGCCTCTTAAACTAACTGTATCGCTTACTCAGACTCGCTTGTAGCAAGTTCTGCTTTACGATGAAATGGTTTTGCATACATCGCTAATACAAGAGGTTTTAACTCTTCTGGCACTTTCGCCATGCGCTCATTAAAGGCAGCGGCATCTTCTTCATCAATTATAGCTTGCGTGCAACCACCCGCTATATAGTTACCTGGGTGTAAGAAAAACGAATCAACTATTTGCTGATCAATCGTTTTTGCAAGCTCCTCAGGCGATTCACAGCCCGACTCAATTGGCTCGCCAAACGCTAAATGTACATGTCCTTTGGCTGTACTAAAGCCTTCAACAATACTGGCAATGTCTTCACCCTGCTGTTTAACATACTGACCATGTTGCTGTTTATGATAAAGCTCTTTCGCTTTAGCAATCGCACATGGCTCGTATTGATAAGAGATAGACACAGGTACAATTTTTAGTTCGCGTACGTACTCAGCAAATTCTTTCTTCTGCTTACGACCTTGTAACTGCAACATTTTAAGTAAGGCTGGATCTGTTTGATCAAAACCGTCTTTTGCTCGGCCTTCTTTTTGCGCTATCCAAATTGAGTGGCCTTCAGCGAGTGAGTCATAGATATAAGCAGACAGCTGCGACAGCGCTTTTAGCATCTCTTTGGGTGCTTTCGCTGAACGCTTCACAATAAAGCTCTTATTTAAACGCATTAACTCAGTGATATAAGGGATTTGCAGTAAATTATCACCAATTGCGATGCGCACTGTCGGCATATTGTGCTTAAACAAGCCCCAATTCACCAGCGCAGGATCAAGCACGATATCGCGGTGATTAGAGATAAATAAGTAGGCTTGTTTTGGATCTAGTTTATCTATGCCAGAAAACGTCACTTCTGAAGTCGTACGGGTAATTAATTTATTTAAATAATCAGCCACTTCATGCTGAACTTGCTCAACCGATGAGGTGTTACCCCATTTTTTACGCAGTTGGCTGCGTACCAATGGACGAGTAAGAAATGGGAAGTTCGATAAAAAGCGCGGTAGGTTATACTTAGCGATTACATCTACAAAGGCATTATCAGCAATCAAACGCGCTACTGAATCAGCTACTTCATCATCATTGTAAGGTCTTATGTCGGCGTATTTATCCACACTTTCACTCATTAAAAACTACTTAAGTTAAAAAACGGCACGCGATGCGTGCCGTTAAAAATAATTGGCGGATTATAACTCAGACAATTTTAAATGCGAACCGAGACGCGATAGTTAACCAACTTAAATCCCAATCAATGTAAAAAAAATATTTTTATAACAAATAATTAAGTAATGCTCTTACCAGTTTGAGACGACTTTTTAAATACCATTTTGAGGACCAATCTAAGCATTAAAATCGCCAATACAATACCCGCTGCAAGACTTAACCAATGAGGTAAAACTTCATGCTCTTCGCCCATCATAGGCGCAACCACAAAACCATACTGCGCCACTAAATAATCGGTTAAAAAGCCAAATGCTAGCGCCGTTCCAATTACCCCTAATAGGTAGGCAAATACTGCTCGCTTGCCAAGCTCTTTTCCAACCACACCAAGCGTTGCAATATTAGTTGCTGGCCCAGCTAACATAAACACGAGCACCGCACCGGGGGACACACCACTGAGTAATAAGCCTGCCGCAATAGGTGTCGATGCAGTCGCACAGATGTACATAGGAATACTGATTAAAATGACCACCAGCATCGCAAGGATGCCATTACCCCACTGGCTTAAATAAGATTCTGGTACATAAGTTTGTACTAGAGCAGCAAAGAATAAACCGATCATTAACCAGATCATGGTGTCTTCAAGCAGCTTGTTACAACTAAAACTCACCGCGCGTTTCAGTTTGCTAAAACGACTTTCAACGGTTTTAGTTGAGTGCTCACTGCTACAACAGCTTTTCTGCGAAGGTGCTTCTTTTTCTGTTGAGCAACTGTGTTGCTGACCCTGTGTTGGTTGCAGTTCCTTGCTACTACAACAACTTGTTTTTTTAACAGGCTCAGGTTCTTTAAGCGTTTGCTTATTACAACAACTTTGCGCGGGCTTAACAGGTGCCTCTTTGCTGCAACAGCTTGATGCGGTCATAGGCTCTGGTTGTTTACTGCTACAACAAGAGTCTGTTTTAGTGCTTTCTTTATTTGGTATTGTGCTTTGCTGTTGATGAAGTTCACTGTCTTTACCTACTAAAACACCTGCCACAATCGCACTGCATACGGCTGCAATAGGGCGAATCACCGCCATAAATGGACCTAATAACACATAAGATACGGAGACCGAATCGACCCCAGTTTCAGGAGTTGATACCAAAAATGCTGTGGTGGCACTTTTTGACGCCCCCGCTCTTCTTAAACCAATTGCCGCAGGGATTACGCCACATGAACACAGTGGCATTGGGGCACCAATAAAGGCCGCTTTCACTGTGGTCCATAAGCCTTCTTTGCCTAAATGGCGATTAAGAAAGTTGGCAGGCAAATACACATTTAAAAGACCTGCGATGAATAAGCCTAGCATTAACCAAGGTGCTGAGAGTAAAAACAGGTGCCAAAAATTAATGAGTAAGTCCATCGATATCCTCCAGCGTCGTTAGTATCGAACAGTTTTCAGCAGGTTCTTCACCGCCACAACATTTATCTGCCAATAATGAAAGTGAGTCATAAAAGCGAGTAAGCTCTGCAATTCTTTGTGCAACGAGATCACGTTTTTGTAACGTCATCTCTTTAACTTCATGGCAAGAGTGCTGATCTTTATGAAATTTAATCTGAAGTAGCTCTTTAATCTCAGCCAAACTAAAGCCAACATTCTTTGCTCTGAGAATAAAAGCCATTTGCTTATAATCATCCTCAGAGTAAAAACGATATCCTACGTCTGAACGCGAACTTGGCGTTAACAAACCATGCTTTTCGTAGTACCTTAGCGTATCTGTTGAGACACCCAACTGACGGGCAAACTCACCTATTTTCATCACCGTCTCCATTGTGAAGCGTTTATTTATTATGCTCACTATAAACCTTGGAGTACACCCCAAGGTCAAGCAATAAATTAAAAAAGGAAAGCACATGAATATTACTGTCCTTGATGCAGCGACATTAGCCAACACTTCGTTAGATGCCTTAGCGCAATTAGGTAAATTAACCTGTTATGACTTAACCAACCAAGAACAAGTTGTTGAGCGCAGCCAAGATGCAGATGTAGTTATCAGTAATAAAGTGGTGATTGATCAGCACGCCATGGCTAAGCTGACTAATTTAAAACTCATTTGCGTTGCAGCCACAGGTACTAACAACATTGACTTAGAGGCGGCTAAGAAGCATAACATTGCAGTGACAAATGTAGCGGGCTATTCAACACCAAGTGTGGTGCAACATACCTTTACTCTAATCACTAATTTATTGGGTAATACTCACAGATACATTAATGATTGTCAGCAAGGCTTATGGCAAAAAAGCCCGATGTTTTGTCGCCTAGATTACAGCTTTAATGAAATTGCCAGCAAAACATTGGCAATTGTTGGTTATGGGTCACTGGGTAAAGCCGTTGCCGACGTAGCACGAGTCTTTGGTGCCAAAGTCATCATCAGTGAGCGTAAAGGCCAAGCACCTCGTGAAGGTCGCGTCAGTTTTAATGACGCCCTAAAAACAGCGGATATTATTAGTGTTCACTGCCCGCTAACTGATGAAACTCGCAACCAAATAGCCGCGGAAGAGTTAAGAATGATGAAACCGTCAGCCATCATTATTAATACCGCCCGTGGTGGTATCATCAATGAAGCTGATTTAGCAGATGCATTGGCTAATAATATCATTGCTGGAGCTGGTGTTGATGTACTCAGCAAAGAACCCGCAGAGCAATCAAACCCGCTAGCACTCTACAAAGGGTCAAACCTATTGCTCACGCCTCACATCGCATGGGCAAGCCAAGAGTCTATTGTTCGCTTAGTTAACGAAATAGCTTTAAATATTCAGGCATTTAATCAGGGCGAGATGCGTAACAGGTTGGTCTAAAAGGCAATATATTAGTCAATAGAGCTAAGTAGTTAGTGATTTTTTACTTAGCCCCATTGCGCAAAATAACATTAACCCAATGATTTTATTAGAAATAAAATTTTTGGCAAGCAGTTTGCTATCAAGGTTTAACTATAAAACAATTTCTTAGGGATAAAAAACATGAAAAAAGCACTTCTAATTGCCGCTCTAACTGCACCATTTTTAACTGGCTGTGTCATCGCTGTTTCTGACGGTGAAGCCGACACTCATTGGGCTGGTAGTTCTTCTAGCTGGGAAAAACAGCATAAAAGTAACCGTGAAGTGATTTCTAATCTCGCATTAGATACAAGCTACCAAACCGTATTAAACAAACTGAATACACCTAACTTTACCGAGTTGTTAAAGCAAGGTGATGATGTTTATCAGGTATTATTCTATGTAACACATAGCATTCATTCTGATGGCAAGATGACTAAAGACGAGTGTACGCCACTCGTATTTAAAAATGATAAGTTAATTGGTGTGGGTGATACAATTTATAAATCGCTAAGTAACGGCTAATTAGCAAGCTAAAGTTAAGAGTAGGCTTTGCCTACTCTGATTCAGTTACAGCGATCATTCTCGATACAATTTGATCTCGCCCGGCATCTTTAGCCTGATAAAGACCTAAATCAGCCTCTTCTAGCAAGGTTTGTTCTGCATAAACCTGACCATTTTCTGTGGTCGCAATACCAATACTAATTGTGACATGGTCGGCATTTAGCGACGCTTTGTGTAGAATGTTTAACTCATTCACTGCATTTCGTAGTTTATTTGCAAACGAGATAGCCTCATTGGCAAAGGTATTTGGAAGTACCGCAGCAAACTCTTCACCACCATAACGAGCAACAAAGTCACTGCCTCGCTCACACGCCCCAACTAAGGCATGAGCAATTTTTTTTAAGCAGTCATCACCTGCACGATGGCCATAGCAATCGTTGTAACGTTTAAAATGATCGACATCCATTAATAACACTGATAATGGAGTTTGATCTCGACGACACCGGCGCCACTCTCGCGCTAAGTTTTCATCCAAATAACGTCTATTTGGGATCTCAGTTAAGCCATCAATTGAGGCGAGCATTTCGAGTAAGTCATTTTTTTGTTTGATCAGCAGCTGATTGCGTACACGGGCACGAACGATAGCAGCACTAAATGGTTTCGTGATGTAATCCATCGCGCCTAATTCAAGGCCCTTAGCTTCGTCATCATGGCTGGTATTTGCAGAAATGAATATAACAGGCAACATACTGGTGGCAGCGTTTTCTTTTAACTTAGTTAGCACTTCATAACCGTCAATGCCTGGCATCACAATATCCAAGATCAATAAATCAACAGTCTGCGTTTTTAAAAACGTCAGTGCTTTTTCGCCACTCTCTACACAAAAAACATCATAGTCTTGCTGTAATGTTTTCTCTAATACCAAGCGATTTAACGGATCGTCATCAACAATCAGTACCTTGGCTCTTTTCAACATCAGTAGATCCTTGTTCAATGATAAATGCAATGACCTGTTTTATTTGCCATTGCAATTCATCATTTAATTGCTCGGGCAATTCGCCATCTGCTTTAAGCCTAGCTTCACATTGTTGTGCGCACGCTGACAATCGCTTAAAACCAAGATTGCCAGCTGATCCTTTAACATTATGAACTACACGAACCAACTCATTGGTAGTTTTTAATGTAGAGATTTGTAATAGCTGCTCAGCTGCCATAGTCGCAAACTTCGACAACATAGTTAATACTAACTTAGTATTATTTGCAAACTGAGACATTATAAAAGCTTGATCAAAAAAGACTTCTTTTGGCCTATCCAACTCACTCATTGCTAAAAATAATTTACTGGCAACAATAGGTTTAGTGAGATGCTTATTCATACCGGCCGAAATAGAATGCTCAATATCTTCGCTTTCACTGTGTGCAGTGAGTGCATAAATAGGCATTTGCTCTTTAGTGAAAGACTGACGAATAATACGCGTTGCCTGACAACCATCCATTTCTGGCATCTGAATATCCATAAAAATGAGATCAGGTCTGAGGCTTTTTGCCAGCTCAATGCCTTTTTCACCACTGTGTGCACACACAACAGTGACATCAATTTGCTCTAAAATGCTTTTAATAATGCTTAAATTTAGTGGATTATCATCCACAGCAAGTACTAAAAGTCCAGATAGATCAGTACTAGAAGGCAATGAAACCAGCTCTTTTTTCACAGGCTCTACGGCTTTATCGAGCTGCAAGCAAAAGCAAAATTCACTGCCTTTGCCTTTTTCACTTTCAAGCTTAATTTCGCCTCCCATCAATGCAACTTCGTATTTAACAATCGCTAAACCTAAACCAACCCCCTGATGAGAGCGCGTTAATGATTCATCGCCTTGGGTAAATGCATCAAATAAGCGGCTTTGATCGGCCTTACTAATACCAATACCGGTGTCTTTGACTGTAAAACAAATAAGTTGCTGCTCAGCAGATTCCTCCACCAGCATTAAGTTTAATGTCACTGTACCTTGCTCGGTGAATTTTACTGCGTTAGTGAGTAGGTTAGCTAATACTTGCTGCAAGCAAATTTGATCACCAACCAAGTTATCACTAATACTTTGGTCACATTTGACTTTAAACTCGATATTTTTATTCGCACATAAGGGAGCTGTGATCCCCTGACAGTAATCGATTAAATCAGGCACACTAAAAGGGGCTTTATTAATTTGCACTTGCGAGCTTTCCGCGCGGGCAAAATCTAGCATACGATTTAATAAGGTAAGCAAGCTATTGGCTGCAGATTTTGCTTGCTCGGCATGGTTACGCTGCGGCTGTGTTAACCCTTGCAGTGCAATCACATCAATTAAGCCTAGTACAGCATTAAGTGGTGTGCGTATTTCATGGCTTAGGTTAGCTATAAAACGGCTTTTAGCTAATGTTGCTCGCTCAGCATCATCTTTTGCTTGCACTAAATCCGTCACATCCTGTACATGAACAACATAGTAATCCGGTGTTTGCTCAGCATTCCAAACTAATGACACGCTAATTTGTAACCACCGTTGTTGCTCTTGCTGCTCAAGACTAAAGTGATAAACTTTTTTCTTCTCATGCAGTAACTCTGTCAAGGTATCCTTTAGCGTCTGATAAGATGGCTCTGCAAATAAGTCTATTAATTTGAGGTCATTAGCGTTTTCAATTGCAAAGATTCTACGTGCTGCTTTATTTGCTTGCAGCACCTGATCTTCAAGCGAAACCAACAGCACTCCATTAGCAGCATATTCCATAGCACTGCGTAATTTAGCTTCAGAGCTTTGTAATGCATTAAGCGCATTATGCTGCTCGGTAATATCACGACCAATCGCCATAGTGCCAAGAAATTGCTGATGCTCGTTGTAAAATGGCACAATGCTAAACAGATAACTACTATCTTCTGTGGTCAATCTTTTTTGATAAGCTTGGCGGTCTTTAAGCACTTGCTTTTCAAGCTCGTTTAATTCGCCTTTATCATCACTAATATCACATAATTGCTGGCCCACTAACTTCTCTTGTGGCAAGCCAATATAACGCTCATACGCCTTATTACAGCCTAAAAACGAGCCATCGATATTCTTAAAGTAAATAAGATCCGGCACGTTATTTAGCATAGTATTTAATAACGCTAAGTGACGCTCTTTCGCATCAATACTACGGCGCAATTGTTTTGACTTTACCTGTACTTGGGAATCAAGCGCTTTATTTGCCTCTTGTAAAGATTGAACGAGCTCCTCATTACGACTAAACACCTTTTTCACACGGCTGAACCAAGGCTGCCAATCAACAGGAATCCGATAATGAACTAACGCTTGTTTGCCTTCATCATGCTGCTCAAGGTAATTCATTAAGTGCGTCATCGGTTTTACAAAAATGCGCTGACTCAACCAAAAAACAGCGCTGAACATCATCACTAAAAAAACACTCAAAAATGCGAACTCTAAAAAGATGTCATAGCCAACTGGTTCACTAAGAGCTTGCTGTGATTCATAGAAACGAGTGTAAATAGGTAAGTTGGTAGCTTCTTGTACTAAATGACTATCGTTATTTTTGCGCATATCTACCGCGACATGCGGCCAATGTTCGCTGGCACTAATGGTCGTATTAAGCGTTGCCTTTGAGCTGGCAATAACTTGGTTATCTTGATTGATAAAAATATACTCACCATAGTTAGGCGCTATTTTTTTTAACCAATTAGAAATTGCTTCAAGATCATAAATCAACACAATGTAATCGCGACTATTAGCAGCTCTTTGCTTGCCAATTGCAAAATAGGCATGACCATTAATGGTCAACACTGAGCTAGAGGCAAGATTGTTGCTATTTATTAATAAAGGTCGAAATTTATTATCTAACAAACTGGTCAGAAATTCACTTTTTGTTATGCTACGGCGCTTGATGTAAACAAAACCTTGCTCATTAACATAAGCCACGGCTTCTAAAGATTGAATAAGTGACAGAGTGGTATTAAACGAGGGGCCGAGGGCAATAACTCGTCGCCATTGATTAATTGCATAAGCCGTTGAGGCAAACTTTCCTTGCCCGACTATCTCCCCCACTCCATCGCCCACACTTTGATAGTAATAGTGATCATATTGATTCACATTACGTGTCCAACTAGGATCAAAATCATAAGAAAGTGGCTGTTCATAAAGCTTGAACATGGTGTCTATGAGGCCATCCGCGGCATTCATCGCATGGGAAAGCTGAGCAGTAATATTATTAAATCCGTTTTGCCTGCTTTCTATCACTCGCTCAAGTTTTAAGTTATACAGGTGTAAACACAAAAAAAACGCCACCAGCAGCGGCACAATAAGTGCCACTGCCAAAGAGCGATAATAATGCTTTAATGGTAAAAAATTCACTGGCTTATATGTACCTTACCTCGTTACAGCTAGGTTAACGAGGCATAAGTATACTGGCAAGCTATAAATTTTCTTCAGCAAAGCTGGCTAACCTGCTACGTACTACACCATTTAAGTTAACAGTAGCACTGCCCTCAAAATCTTTAAAACGTTCAACAATATAAGTTAAGCCAGAGGTCACTGGGGTCAAGTAGTTACTATCGATTTGAGCAAGGTTACCTGAGCAAATTAGCTTAGTGCCTTCGCCACAGCGAGTGATAATAGTTTTCAACTGCGACGCAGTTAAGTTTTGACTCTCATCCAAAATAACAACGGCATTTTGAATGCTGCGACCACGCATAAAGTTTACTGATTTAAACTGTACGTTGGCTTTTTCCATAATGTAATTGCGACTCGAAATTGGGTTTTCATCGCCTTTATGTAGTACCTCTAAGGTATCGGTGATCGCAGCCAACCAAGGCGCCATTTTCTCTTCTTCCGTGCCTGGTAAAAAGCCGATTGATTCAGCAATTTCAGGAGTATTACGGGTAACAATAACTTTATCGTAAATGCCTTTTTCTATAATCATTTCAAGGGCGCTGGCAAGCGCGAGTAAGGTTTTACCACAACCAGCGGGGCCGGTTAAGATCACTAGTTCAATACTTGGGTCAAGCAGTGCATCAAGTGCCATTCCTTGATACACATTCTTTGGTTTAACGCCCCAAGCAGTATGACTCATCAAACGTTCAACACTGATATCTTTTAAAGTAATTTGTTTATCATCGTAGCTTGTTACTCGAGCCGCAAAGTGGTCGCTTTCATCTAAAATATATTCATTACAGAACACATCGCTAATCGTGCTTTTTGCCACATGATGATAGGTATCTCGGCCTTGTTGTTCTGTTTCGCACTCACCAACATGTTGCCAAAAGTCGCCTTCAATTTTTTTATAGCCACTAGTAAGCAACGCTATGTCATCAATTAATTGGTCAGTTCTGTAATCTTCAACAAATTTAAGCCCGGCCCCTTTCGCTTTGAGGCGCATATTGATGTCTTTAGTTACAAGCACCACTTTGCTGTCGCTATGTTGCTTTTGTAAATGCACAGCACAATTGATAATTCGGTGGTCATTTTCGTTGCCTGGTAAACCTGAAATACTGTCTGCAAATAAATGGTCATTAACGATAATTAAGCGGCCACGAGAATCTGTTTTAGCCTTTTTGTTACTAGGGAGCGCGACACCCTGCAACATTTGCTCTGGCGAAGCGTCCTTTAGCACTTCATCTAAACCACGAATAGCAACACGGGCGTCACGGCTAACGTCATGTTTTCTATCTTTAATGTGGTCGAGCTCTTCTAATACTGTCATGGGGATAACAACATCGTGTTCTTGGAAAGATAAATAAGCGAGGGGTTCGTGGAGTAACACATTGGTATCAAGCACATACATTTTACTATCAAGGTTCGAAGCTTTTTCCATAGCACTTTCCTTACGTTTTATGATTTTTATGCTATACCCAATAAACTAAACAAGCGGCGGATGAAGCTATGGTTTATTCGTCAGGTATATACTCAGTTTAGTCTATTTACGACAAAAGTCCTTTTTATGACAAACAAATATATAATTATTTAACCGGTTAGAATACATACAATTTTTACCTTTAATAATGACTTAAAAAGGTTGACTAAATTTAATTGTGTGCGGCGAGTTTACTGCCTTGAAGTAGCATGGCGTTACAGGTAACATAGCCGCCTTTTTTCTTCATAGACGAGACATACATGAATTTTTCCTTAGGTCAGCGTTGGATCAGTGATACTGAGTCAGATTTAGGATTAGGCACCGTAGTTGCCCTTGAAGGCCGCCAGGTCAGCATTTTATTTCCAGCCAGTGGAGAAAACAGAGTTTATTCTTTAACAGAAGCACCTGTTACTCGTGTCGCATTTAATCCAGGTGATGTTATTCGCAGCGTTGAAGAGTGGGAATTAGAAGTTGAGTCAGTTGAAGAGCAAGGCGAGTTACTATGCTATCATGGCACACGCGTTGATAACGGTGAAAAAGCACAGTTAAAAGAAACTTTTTTAGATCACTTTATCAAATTCAATAAACCACAAGACCGTTTATTTGCAGGCCAAGTGGACCGCTTTGACCGCTACACTCTACGTTACCAAACTTGGCAGCATCAGTTTGAGCGCCAACAATCACCTTTAAAAGGTTTAATTGGTCAGCGAGCAAACCTTATTCCGCATCAGCTTTATATCGCACAAGAAGTCGGTAAACGTTTTGCGCCACGCGTATTACTTTCTGATGAAGTGGGTTTAGGTAAAACCATTGAAGCTGGTATGATTTTACATCAACAAATCATCAGTGGCCGCGCTAGTCGCGTACTGATTGTTGTGCCTGAAAACCTTCAACATCAGTGGTTAGTAGAAATGCTACGCCGCTTTAACTTACATTTTTCTATTTTTGATGAAGAGCGTTGCGATGAAGCCTTTGCTGACTCACCAAACGTATTTGAAACAGAACAGTTAGTACTTACTAGCCTTGAATTTTTAAGTAAGAAAAAACGCTGGTTTGAGCAAGCAACTCTGGCTGATTGGGATTTACTGGTTGTTGATGAAGCACACCATTTAAGTATCAATAATGGTAAACCAAGCACTGAATACCAACGTATAGCGGAGTTAAGCCAAGACATTCCAGGCCTTATCTTATTAACTGCAACGCCAGATCAACTAGGCCATCGCAGCCACTTCGCACGCCTGCAATTACTCGACCCAGATCGTTTCTACGACTACGATGCGTTTGTTGAAGAAGAAAGTAACTACAAAGAGGTTGCCGAAGCAGCCAACCAATTACTCGGTGAAAAAGGCCTTGATGATGCGTCTCGTGCAACATTAAAAGAGCTATTAAAAGAAACCGATATCACTGATCTTTTAGCCGAAGCAGAGAAAGGTGATGAAACGGCGCGCAACGAAATTTTATCAATGTTGTTAGACCGCCATGGTACGGGTCGCATTTTATTTAGAAATAGCCGTAGCGGTATTGATGGGTACCCAAGCCGTAAGCTTCATGCATACCCTATGGCAATGCCTAAACAATATAAAACGGCGATGTCGGTACTGGGTAACATGGGCGGCATTCAAAATGCTGAGCTAACAGCCCTTCGAGCTTTATTTCCTGAAAAGATCTTCCAAGAGTTTGAAGGTGAAAATGCTAGCTGGGGCGCATTTGACCCACGTGTTGATTGGTTAATCGAAACGTTAAAAACCCTTAAACACGAAAAAGTACTGCTTATCTGTGCTAAAGCCGAAACCGCACTTAGCCTAGAACAGATTCTACGTGAGCGTGAAGCGATTAAAGCCTCTGTTTTCCACGAAGGTATGTCGATTGTTGAACGTGACCGTGCAGCCGCTTACTTTGCCGACGAGTACGACAGCGCACAAATTCTACTTTGCTCTGAAATTGGCTCTGAAGGTCGTAACTTCCAATTCTCGCATCACTTAGTATTGTTTGATTTACCGCTCAACCCTGACTTACTTGAGCAACGCATTGGTCGTCTTGACCGTATTGGTCAAACTCAAGACGTAAACATTCATGTGCCGTATTTTGAAAACACCGCACAGGAAGTGTTATTACGTTGGTACAACGAAGGCTTAGATGCGTTTGAAACGACATCGACAACAGGGCAAATGCTGTATAAAGAGTATGGCGAAGAACTACTTGAGTTTATTGGTGCACACAATTGCGATGAAGAAGAGCTAGACCCACTGCTAGAACAAGTTGCAGGTCAAAATGCCAAGCTTCGTAAGCAAATGGAAAGTGGTCGTGACCGCTTACTAGAGCTGCATTCAAGTGGCCAAGGCCGAGCCGAAAGTCTTGTTGCTGATATCGAAGAATTAGACGATCAATTCACGCTACCAAGTTATATGATCAATGTGTTCGACACCTTTGGTGTAAGCCAAGAAGATAAAGGTGAAAATACCATTATCTTAAAACCAACTGAGCACATGCTAAATCCATCTTTCCCATGTTTAAAAGATGATGGCATCACAGTAACGTTTGATCGCAGCACCTCGCTTTCGCAAGAAGACGCCCATTTCATCAGCTGGGACCACCCAATGGTGCAAGGCAGCTTAGACATGATTTGTGATGATGACTTTGGTACTGCCTCTGTGGCGTTACTGAAAAACAAAAAGCTACCTGCTGGTACCTTCTTTGTAGAGCTCATTTTCATTGCTGAGGCGATGGCGCCTAAAGCACTTCAGGTTGGCCGCTTCTTGCCACCAACGCCTATCCGTATCTTATTAGATAAGGGCAGTAACAATCTGGCTGATAATGTTGCTTTTGATGCTTTCAATCAGCAGTTGTCTGCGGTTGGTCGCCAAACTGCAAGTAAATTAGCCAGCGCGCTACAAAGTGCCATTCACCCAATGATCACCAGCGCACAAGGCATGGCACAAACCAAGCTAGAAGCACTGCGTGCTGAATCACTAGAGAAAATGCAAACTGCACTGGGTGAAGAGCAAGCTCGTTTAACGGCACTTAAACAGATCAACCCGAATATTCGTGATGAAGAGCTTAGCTTCTTTGATAAACAGCGTAGCGAACTCACGACTTACATCGAAAAAGCCCAAGTTAAACTGGATGCAATTCGTTTAATTGTCGTTTCACACTAACGTTAAATAGCTAAACTCAAAACTACAAACGCGATGTGCTTTCACATCGCGTTTTTTTATACAAAAAACACCACAAGGGTAATAATTACGGCCACTGCCGCTAGCTTACAAAATAACTTAGCTAAGCTTTTATTTCTTTGTATTAAATCGTCTTTGTAAGCTTGCTTCAAATATACTGCTTGTAGGTCTGAAAAGCCTTTACAATGCGGACACTCTGGCTCACGGTCATTTACTTCTAAGCCACAACGTGTACAAGGCTTACAGCGAATTAAACCAAGGCGAAACATTCATTTGTCCTTTTCTTTAAACTCCGTAGCTTAATTTACTGTATCTTAGCTACTACTCAAAAACCAGCACTGGCATTGTGTATGCGCTCATACTCCTTTAAAATAGCGCCCTTGCATATCATCGAGGCTGGCTGTGTTACTCAATTATAATCCCCCAATGACACCTTATTTAAGTATTGTTTATCAAGATGATGACTTACTTATTGTGAATAAACCAAGTGGTTTACTTACTGTGCCGGGAAAAGACCCAAAACACGCTGACTGCCTTATTGCTCGCATTAATCGCGTTTTTCCAACGGCGAAAATTGTTCACCGCCTTGATATGGCTACCTCTGGCATTATTTGTTTAGCTATGCACAAAGAAGCGCATCGTAATTTAAGCATTCAGTTTCAAGATAGAAAAACCGCGAAACGCTACATTGCTCGTGTATTTGGTAAGCTTGAGCAAGAAACTGGATCGGTAGATTTACCACTTATTTGTGATTGGCCGAACCGACCAAAGCAAATGGTTGATCACGACAATGGCAAACCGTCATTAACCCATTTTAAAGTGCTTGAATATGAAGGTAATGCAACTCGTGTTGAGCTGACCCCAATTACAGGGCGTTCTCACCAACTGCGTGTGCATATGCTGTCATTGGGTCACCCTATTTTAGGCGATAAGTTGTATGCTCACCCCGAGGCATTCGCCATGGCTCCTCGCTTACAACTGCATGCCGAAATGCTAACCTTAGCTCACCCAGCCAGCGGTGAAACACTGATTTTTGAAGCTGCTCCTGAGTTTTAAGACAATTCGCTAAATATTTAATAAACACTGCCGATAACCTAGTTAATCACTGATTTAATTAATGACTCAGGTAATATCGGCATGAATTTAAAACCCTCACATCGCTTAGTTTACGCAGCCTGTTTTGCGTTGATTAGCAGCGTGAATGCAGCCGACTTTATCAAACCGACGCCTTGGTCAAGCTTGGTCACAAATGATATTCAACGTTTTTTACCAACTGATGAAGTGCGTCCCCTGCTTGCTGGTGAAGATGAGTTTATCAGCTTATATCGTCAATCGATGGCTGCAAGTCAACGTGGAATTGTGCTCATTATTCCCGATTGGCAGCACTTACCAACAAACAATGCTGGCATTAACTTTTTACGTAAACAGTTAAATGAAATTGGCTATGCAACTCTTGCCATGACTATGCCAGACATTGATTGGCACCCTGCTGACATGGCAATGCCTGAGCCATCTGAGAGCTCTGAAGACGCTGAAGAGTCAACTACGCAAAGCGATGAACAAACTGCTCCTGCCACGCCAGCCCAAGCACAACAAGCGCCTCATTTTGTTACAGGTGCACCCAATATTAGTGAAGCTGTGCTTGATGATTACAAGTTAAAGTTAATAGCCAGGTTCAATGCCTTGTATAACAGTGCAATGGATGAGGGCGGCAACATAATTGTTGTGGCTCAAGGTGCCAGTGCAGGGCTATTAATTGAGCACTATGCTAGCTTTCCAAATAACGAACTAAACGCCTTTATTAGCTTAGGGAGTTATTTACCCAACAGTATTCGTAACCAGCATCTCAATGCTACGCTATCGACCATCAGCCCACCGTTATTAGATATTTTCTATAGTGAGGGTAACCCTGACACGCTGCAAAGCGTAAAAGACAGGAAACGCTGGGTAAGAAAACACGCAAAATATGACTATCGACAAAGAGAGTTATTTGGTGTGCCTTCAGAGCCTGAGCAGCACGAGAGGCTGCTCAAAGAAGTGGATGGCTTCCTACGCCGCCTTTTTTAAATACTCATAGGCTGCTTGAATATCTTGGCTTTTCTTTACTGCCACTTCCATCATATGTTTTGGTAAACCTTGCGATACCAGCTTATCGGGGTGATGCTGAGCCATGAGTTTGCGATAGGCTACTTTAATATCTCGCGCAGAAGCATCATTGTTTAAGCCTAAAAGAGCCAAAGCTTGCGCGCGATTCATACCATTATTGGGTGGCACACTGTGCCCTCTTTGTTCACTATGACTGCTGCGATTTTGCTGGCTTTGTTGACGTTGCTGCTCATAAAAGCGCTGTTGTTGCTGGCGAAACGCAAATTCGGCTTGGTAGCGCTTTAATAAAAATCCGAACTGAGTGCGCGAAATACCAAGCTGCTTACTCACCTCTTGCAAGAGCTGCTTTTCTTGCTCTGCAAGGTGGCCATCAGAAAAGGCCATTTGAATTTGTATTTCGAGGAATAATTGCAATAAATCATGACGTCGGGCAAAGCGCTCCTTAAAGTCATGAACGGTTTCTTTTAATGAAAAGTCCGTTTCTTTACCGCTACGAAAGGCATCTTGAGCTTCACGGCGCTCATCGCCCGATAGGCCCATTTCGTCCATAAACAAACTTGCAGCACGAATATGCGTTTCACTAACGCGACCATTCGATTTGGCAATATGCCCCATCACTGCAAAACAGCTAGAAAAGAAAAGTGCTTGGCGTTCGTTAATGTCATCGCCTTTAAACAAACCAGAAAAACCACCTGCTTTATCAAAGTCTTGTTTTAAACTGCGATCGAACATATGGCCTAGGTATAAACCTAGTAAGGCACCAATAAACTTGCCAAACATAAAGCCAAAACAAAAACCGAGTACTTTTCCCCACATAATTTGGCAAACCTCTGTTGTTATTACAAAGTGAAACGCTGATTTATTTCATCGAGTCTGGCAGGCGTGCCAATGTCATCCCACTGACCTAAATAAAGCTCAGTAGAAACTTGATGCTCTGTGAGTTTTTCTCTCAAAATGGGCCCAAGTGGACGAATACCTGCGCTGAGACCTTCAAAAAAATCAACATGATAGCGGCTTATACCCGAAAAAGTATACTTTTGACTATCTGGGCTTAGATGACTTAGAGCAAAATCACCATCAGGATTATGAGCAGGATTTTCAACAAGGACAATATGCGCCTCCCCTGCTTGCAGATGAAGCTGCATCAACGAAGTAACATCGTAATCAGTAAACACATCACCATTGATGACAATAAATTGCTCACCCAATAACGGCAATGCTTGAATAATACCACCGGCGGTTTCAAGACCCCCAGCCTGCTCTTGGCTGTAAGTGATCGATACACCAAACTGCGAACCATCAGCAAAATACTCTGTTATTTTGTCACCTTGCCAAGCAAGGTTAATGACAATATCGGTAATGCCTGCTTGGCGTAAGTTATTAATATGATACTCTAATAATGGCTTGCCGTTAATCTTTAGCATCGGCTTTGGCATCGTTTCTGTTAGCGGCATCATGCGCTTACCGCGCCCTGCCGCTAGGATCATTGCTTTCATTTCATCTCTTTTGTTAAACGCTGCTTAGTCAGTGGGATAATAGTCTGCTCTATCCACTGGCCAAGGGCTGTTAACTCTGGGTATTCTTTACTGACATTACTGATGTATGTAAGGGTTGGCAGTACATTACTCAAATAGCCAGACTTACCGTCACGCAATTTCAAACGGCAAAATATACCTGCCGCTTTTAAATGACGCTGCACGCCAGTTAAATCAAACCAACGTTTAAACATCGTAAATGAGATGTCTTGCAAAAGCTTTTGCTCGCAAAATTCGTCATAAGCGTAATGTAAAAGGTAATCGAGCTCTTGCTCTGGCAACTTAAAATAGCAATCTCTTAATAACGAAACAAGGTCATAACACACTGGCCCTTGTACGGCATCTTGATAATCAATGATCGCCCATTGCTGTCCTGTGCGCATAATATTACGGCTATGGAAGTCTCGGTGCACCGTCACAATTGGTTGTTCAAGCGCATTGTTAACTAATAGCTCACAAGCTTCTTGCCACATTTGCAGTTCGGCATCACAGAACTTCTCACCAATAAAGTTATCAACTAACCAATCTCTAAAAATGCTCAGTTCAAACTGTAAAAACTCGCCATCAAATACTTTCATATATTGGGCAGGTGGGATTTGCGCCCATTGTGCACTTAACTTTATTAAATGTTTGTAGTGTAAAGTGCGGTCTTCGTCGCCCAGTAAATCGGCCAAATGAGTATTGCCTAAATCACTCAATAAGAAGAAACCTTGCTTTTCATCTGCTTGAAGAATTTTTGGTAATTTAAAGCCATGTTGAGAAAACACTTTATTGAGTTCTATATAAGGCGTGTTATCTAATTTATTGGGGTCTGAGTCCATGACGATATAGCTCTGTTCACTTGTATTTACGCGGAAATAACGGCGAAAGCTCGCATCCCCAGTGATGGCGGCTAATTGATATTCATCCTCTTTAAAATGAGGATTTAAAAACTGCTGTAAACTTTTATAACGATTCATTTAGTAAGATATCTATTTTTCACTAAGTCAATTACTGTATTTGCCATTGTTTTCCTTTATTATGTCTAGCTTATATCCAACCAAAGAGTATTAAGGTCATTAAATGAGCAAAACCTGGGGCATAATGATGCTAAGCGTACTTAGCGCACCATCGTTCGCCGAAACTGAACTGACACACAATCTTTGTGGCACTTCAATGCAAACCAGAGCTTGGCAACCGCTCCCTGGCCTTGAACTTAATATGATCGATATCAAATCAGATGATATTGAACTATTGGGTACCCAAAGCGCAGAATTTACCGGTAATGTAGATATTAACACCCTAACGATGAATTTGTCCGCACAAAGTGCACTGATTGACAAACAACGTGGGTTACTTAATGCAACCGGCCCTATCGTTTATCGCGATAAAGTAAGCCAAATTAATAGTTCTGGGCTCAATGCGGATTTAAATAATTCTGAATTAAGCTTGCTTGGTGCTGATTATAAGCTCACCGACCAACTTGGTCATGGTGGCGCAGAAAAACTAACAGTAAACGAGTCTGGCTTAAACCTGATGAACGCAAGCTTTACTACCTGCCCGGGCGAAACACCGGTGTGGGCAATTGAAGCTGACGAAATTGATCTATCCAGTGAAGATGGTTGGGGCGAAACCCACAATACCGTATTACGGGTATTTGATACGCCGGTTCTTTATATTCCCTATTTTACGTTTCCATTAGATGACCGCCGTAAATCAGGCTTATTAACACCTAACTTCTCAAGTTCAGGCCGCTACGGTATTGAAACCATCACACCGTATTACTGGAATATTGCACCTAATTACGACGCCACCATTACGCCTCGCTATATGTCAAAGCGCGGTTTACAGATTATTGGTGAATTTCGTTATTTAACGGAGCAAAACAACGGTCTTATTGCTGTTGAATACTTAGATAAAGATGATGAAGAACCAAATGTTGACTCGCGTTATCTATTCCATTGGCAGCAGCAAAGCTACTTTGGTGAAAACTGGCGCGGTAATATAGATATTACTAACGTTAGTGATGATAACTACTTAACTGATTTAAATTCTGGTTATGCGACTCGCACAGATACTCAGTTATACCGCACAGGTTCACTAACTCACTTAGGTGACACTTGGCGTACCAATATCAAGTTGCAAAGTTTTGAAGTACTTGGTGATCACCGCGAGTCATACGCGGCACTGCCACAAATTAGCTTTTCGCAAACTGATGCGTATGATTTTTATGGCGTTGATTTAACCCTTGATGGTGAGCTTAGCTATTTCACTAATGATAACGCAGTCATTGATGAAGCAAGTCGTGTTCATATCGAACCGAAAGCAAGCTTTGGTTACCAAGAATATGCATGGTCATTTTTATCTGAATTCAGTTTACTGCATACAGAATATAACCAGCATGGTGATTTAACAGGAACCGACTACGACGAAAAGGTCACGCGTACTCTGCCAAAAGTGCGTTTATACAGCCAATTAAATTTTGAACGTGATACTGGGTTTTTCTTTAAAGATGGTATTCAAACACTTGAACCACAAATTCAGTATTTGTACACCCCTAATAAAGACCAATCAAACATTGGCCTTTACGATACAACAAAATTACAAGACGACTTTTTTGGTTTATTTAGAGACCGTCGATTCTCAAGCATCGACCGTATTGCCACTGCGAACCAATTTACGTTAGGTGCGACAACCCGCTTATTTAGCAATGAAAACGAAGAAGTATTTAACTTTAGTGCCGGACAAATCTTTTATTTAAGTAATGACGCAAAACCTACAACACAAGGCATTAATGTTGATACTAACTACAATGCCTTGTTCGCAGCGCAAACCATGTTACATTGGCACCGTCGCTGGTATTTATCAGGTGGGATTCAGTACGACACTGACGGCAAAGATATTATTCAATCAAATATCACCTTAGATTATAAAGGTGACGATAAACAGCTCGTGCAATTGAACCATCGCTATGCAAATGATGTCTCAGGCAATACAATCGAGCAAATTGGTTTATTTACAAGCATTCCGCTATCGCAAGATTGGCAGTTTGTTGGTAGCTACCACCGCGATTTAGAAAGCGGTCGTAGTATTGAAGTTTTCAGCGGTCTTCAGTATGAATCCTGCTGTTGGGCGTTTCAAATCACAGGCCGTCGTCAAATCGAAACAGATTTGAACCAGGCGATTGGTCAAGAACAAGCAACTTTTGATACCAGTATTGGCTTCAATATCGTATTAAAAGGGCTTGGAAGTAAAAGCCGTTATGATGCACAAAAATTATTACAACAAGGTATTTTTGGCTATCGTAGACCGTATTTTCTTAATAACTAGTACCGCAGTACTATTAGCAAGAGTATTAGAAAAAGTATGAATTTAAAAAAATTATTAGCATCTGCATTATTAACAGTTGGCCTATGCCAAAGCGTTTTCGCAACACCTGTCGAAATTGACAAAGTCGTTGGTGTTGTTAACCAAGGTGTTATTCTACAAAGTGAAGTCGACACCATTATCAACCGTGTAAAAACTCAAGCAGCAGAGCAAGGTCAAGAGTTACCGTCTGATGACACGCTTCGAATTCAAGCTATTGAGCGTTTAGTAAACCAAACTCTGATGATGCAACTTGCTGAGCGAATGGGTTTAGAGATCTCTGACTCTCAGTTAGACCAAACACTTGAAAACATGGCTCGTGAGCAAGGCGGTACAATTGCGGATTTACGCCGTACTATCGAAGCAGCAGGTGAAAGCTATACAGCTTACCGTGAAGAAATTCGTAAAGAAATCACCACGCAACAAGTCATGCGTGCGAACGTTGACCGTCGTATTTATATCAGCCCGCAAGAAATCGATAATCTTCTAAAAATCATGGAAACCCAAGGCAAAAGTGCCGAAGAATACGATATCGGTCACATCTTGATTGATATTCCTAGTGATGCGTCAGCAGATGAAATCGCGAGTGCTAAAACTCGAGCAGAAAAGGTTATCGAGTTTTTAAAAGAAGGCAAAGAGTTTAAGCGTATCGCTATTTCATCTTCAAGTGGCTCAAAAGCACTTGAAGGTGGTCAGCTAGGTTGGATGGGTATCAACGAAATGCCATCGCTGTTTGCTGAAGCGGTAAAAGGCCATAAAAAAGACGATATCGTTGGCCCTCTACGTTCAGGTGCAGGTTTCCACATTATCAAAGTGCAAGATGTTCGTGGCCGCCAAGTAGTTGAAACGACTGAAGTTCGTTCACGCCATATTCTAATTAAACCATCAATAATTTTAAGTGAAGAAAAAGCCCGTGACATGCTAAAAGGCTTTGCTAAAGATCTACGTGAAGGCAAAGCAGATTTTGGCGAACTTGCTAAAGAATACTCTGAAGATCCAGGTTCAGCATTGAAAGGTGGTGAATATGATTGGACTGATCCAAGTACTTATGTACCAGAATTCAAAAATACTTTGCTTTCTCTAGATAAAAATGAAATCAGTGAGCCATTCAGAACTCAATTCGGTTGGCACATTGTACAGCTTCTTGACAAGCGTGTAGCAGATAAAACTGAACAAGCTAAGCGCAACCGCGCACATCAGCTACTGTTTAATCGTAAATTTAAAGAAGAAAGTTTCAACTGGCAGCAAGAAATGCGTGAGCAAGCGCACGTTGATATTTTCCCAACAGAATAAAAATTATGACCATTAGAATCGCAATTACCCCAGGTGAGCCAGCCGGTATTGGCCCTGATTTACTTATCAAGTTAGCGCAGCACCAGTGGGATGCCCAACTGGTGGTGATTGCTGATGGTGCGCTTTTAAAACAGCGCGCCAAATTACTTGGCTTAGATATCAACTTAATTGAGTTTGATGATAGCAAAGCGCCAAGCCTTGCACCTGCTGGCAGTGTTTACTTACATCAAGTGGATTTAGGCACTGACGTTGAAGTCGGCGTACTTAATGACGCTAACGGTCAATACGTGTTGGATACGCTACGTATCGCCAGCGAAAAAAACATGGATGGTACATTTGCAGCTGTTGTCACAGGACCTGTCCATAAAGGAATTATCAACAAAGCGGGTATCTCGTTTAGTGGTCATACTGAGTATTTCGCACAGCAATCAAATACTGCCGATGTAGTTATGTTGCTAGCAACAGAAGGCTTACGCGTGGCACTCGTAACAACACATATACCACTTGCTTATGTGTCTCGTGCGATTACTGTTGAACGTTTAAGTAAAGTGGCTACGATTTTAAACCATGACTTACAAACTAAGTTTGGTATTGAAAAGCCGCGTATATTAGTGTGTGGACTCAACCCGCATGCGGGTGAAGATGGCCATTTAGGCACTGAAGAAATTGACACCATAACGCCAACTTTAGAACATCTGAATAACCAAGGTATGAACTTAATTGGCCCATTGCCAGCTGACACCCTGTTTCAAGATAAATATCTATCACAAGCAGATGCTGTGCTTGCAATGTATCACGATCAGGGATTACCTGTGCTAAAATACAAAGGTTTCGGCAATTCGGTCAACATTACCCTTGGCCTGCCATTTATTCGCACCTCAGTAGACCATGGTACGGCACTAGATTTAGCTGGCACTGGTACTGCTGATGTAGGTAGTTTTGAATTAGCGATCCGCGAAGCAATTAAGCTCGCCCATGAAAAAGCACAGAATCAATGACAGATAAAGTACATTTAGGACACCGCGCTCGTAAGCGTTTTGGTCAAAACTTTTTAAACGATGACATGATCATCGACAAAATCGTCACGGCTATTGATCCTAAACCTGAAGACAATTTAGTAGAAATCGGCCCAGGCCTTGGTGCAATCACTGAGCCTGTAGCTGAATTAAGTGGCCATCTAACTGTTGTTGAGCTAGATAAAGACTTAGCAGAACGTTTAACGAGCCACCCATTTTTAGGGCCTAAATTAACAGTGCATCAAGGCGATGCAATGAAGTTCGATTTCAGCTCTCTGATCAAGTCTGACGAAAAGTTAAAGATTTTTGGTAACTTACCTTACAACGTTTCGACCCCGCTGCTATTCCATTTATTTGAGTTCGCAGATAATGTTGAGCACATGCACTTTATGCTGCAAAAAGAAGTTGTCAAACGTATGGTTGCAGGCCCTGGCAGTAAAGCCTTTGGTCGTTTAAGTGTGATGACACAGTATTACTGCCACGCAATGCCAGTGATTGATGTGCCACCTGAATGCTTTAAGCCTGCACCTAAGGTAGATTCAGCGGTTATCCGCTTGATCCCTAAAAAGCCAGAACAACGTTCAGCTAAAAGTACTAAGTTATTAAACACCGTTTGTTTAGAAGCTTTTAACCAACGTCGTAAGACACTGCGTAATAGCTTATCTAACTTACTTACAGCTGAAGAACTAACAGGTATAGGTATTGATATCACTCTTCGTGCAGAAAGCCTATCTTTACAACAATTTATTGATATAGCTAATTGGATTTATGACAACAAGCAGTAATTTAGGTTCTCCAATTAAGGTTTCGGTTGAAACCTTCTATGTAGAAGGTCAATCAGAGCCTGAACAAGATAAATACGTTTTTGCTTACTCAATCACCATTAAAAACCACAGCTTATGTAGCGCTAAGCTTTTAAGTCGTTATTGGTTAATTACCGATGCCAATGGTAAAGAAGTTGAGGTACAAGGCGAAGGTGTTGTTGGTGAAACACCCACTATTGCTCCTGGCGAAAGCTATAAATACACCAGTGGTGCTGTACTTGATACCCCGGTTGGCACAATGCAAGGTCACTACACCATGCGTAACGAGTTTGGTACTGAGTTTGAAGCGCCAATCGACGTTTTTCGTTTAGCCTGTCCAAACATTTTGCACTAGGTAACAATGGCTGATTACGCAATTGGTGACTTACAAGGCTGTTACTGTGAATTTGATACGTTACTCAAACGTGTCAACTTCAACCCAAGCCAAGATCACCTTTACTTAGTTGGCGATATTGTCGCTCGAGGCCCTGACTCACTCGCCTGCCTCGAGCGTCTTTATAAAATGCAAGGCAGTGTGACCATTACCCTCGGTAATCATGACTTACACCTTATTGCCTGTCATTATTTAAATAAACCAGCAAATCCTAAAGATAAGCTTGATGCTGTTTTTTCTAGTCCAAAACGCTCTGAATATATTCATTTTTTGCAACAACAGCCTTTAGCCTTGTGGCTTGAACGCTACGACATGCTAATAAGCCATGCCGGCTTAAACCCAAATTGGTCAATTAAAAAAGCATTAAAGCGCGCTCGCTTTGCAGAAAGTTGCTATCAAGGTAGTGATGCCAATCATTACTTTGCCAATATGTATGACTCCCATCCATTAGAATGGCAATCAACGATGAGTAATGAAGCCAAGTTTCGTTATATTGTTAATTACTTCACTCGTATGCGTTTTGTAAATTTGCTCGGTGAGCTAGATTTCAGCAATAAAACCAGCGTTAGTGAAGATAGCTCAATACTACCTTGGTTTGAGCATCCGAATATTTCTGAACTCAATCAACAGATCACATTTGGTCACTGGGCCGCTTTAGAAGGTAAAGTAAACGCCGAAAATATTCATGCCCTCGACACAGGCTGTGTATGGGGAGGCGCAATGACACTCATGGAACTCAGCAAAAAAGACTGTTTTGTCGAAAAATCCCACTCTTTTATCTAAATAAACTGAAAAATAGCTGAACATCTGTTAGATTTATATAAATTAAAGTTGATTTAATTTAAAGCTAATTAAATTTAATTACTTAACTAATTGGCAACCTTGCCGATAAGTATTGATTAGTACTATTTTCTGGAATTACATATGAACTTGACCGTTAGACAGCGAATTTGGGGTGGCTTTATTGTTATTACGTTACTCCTGCTATTTATTGGTGGTAACTCGTTGATCAGAATTACCAACATTGATCAATCGACACAGCGAGTTAATCAGCTGTCATTACCGGCTCTCGACAAAAGTTATGAGTTGCAAGTTGAATTCATTTTGATGAGTAAGTCAGCGCAAGCGAGCTTTTACACTACATCACAAGATGAATTAGCTGCACTTAGAAAAAACTTTAACGAACAGAAAAAGCGTTACGATAACTCCTACCAAGATTTACAACAGGTAGTTAGTAACGATCCGAAACTGAAACAAAGCAGCCAAGAAGTTGAACAAACTTATAAACGCTTTGCTAAATCTGTCGATAACCTTTTTGCAGACAAACAAACTCAACTTGAGCTCAACAAAACACTGCGCACCCAGCTTGAAAACATCGAGATAAGTGCTGAAGATGCTAACTCTGTTGTACTTGATATTATTGATATTGATGGTCTTGAAGAAAACCACTCGCGTGCTTATCAAGCTGCCAATAACATGGAAAATAACTTCCAATCAGTAGTAACTAATAGCACAGACATGCTAACGGTTAAAACGCTTAATACCTTAGATATCATCAAAAACGAACAAACTTATTACCTAGAAGAAGTTGAACGAAGCCTTGGCCTTATCCGTCCAGCTATCATTGATAATAATGCGGATTTATATAATGACCTAAATGGTTATTTTGAAAGTCTTGCTGACAACGTTCGCGGCAACAACAGTTTATCAGCAAATAAAAAACGTCTCATTGATGCAATTGCACAAACTCAATCTGAGCTGGCTAATGCAGAAAAATCAACCACTGAAGCTCTAAAGCAACTTAAAGAGCTTGTTGACCAAGCAACGGTCCTTGCTTTTGACTTACAGCAAGATGTAAGTGGGAACGTATCTACGGCAACCATTTGGACTTGGATTGCCATGGTTATCGCCACTTTAATTGCCATTGCTGTTGCAGCTATTACTGTTAGCCGTATTACTAAACCGCTTTCTGAAGTAAACCGTATTCTTGATATTGTCGCTAGCGGCGATATGACTCAACGTCTAGACGATTCAGCTAAAGACGAATTTGGAGAACTATCGCGTAGTTGTAATACGCTAATCGAAAGTTTACGTACGCTTATTCAAGGCATTATCTCTCGCTCTACACAGCTTGCTGCAGCCTCTGAAGAGACTTCAGCAATCACTGAAGAATCTAGCCAGGCCATTCGTAATCAACAAGCGCAAGTTGAACAAGCTGCGACAGCAACCACTGAAATGAGCAGCACATCACAAGCGGTAAGCAGCAGTGCTCAACAGGCACTTAGTGAAATCAAGAACGCAGATAAAGAAGCTGACCGTGTTAAAGGTATTTCTTCGCAAAACAAAGCGACTATTGAACAACTTGCTCGTGAAGTTGATGATGCATCACAAGTTATCAATAAGCTACACAAAGATAGCGCATCAATTGGTGGCATCTTAGATGTTATTCGTGGCATTGCAGAGCAAACTAACCTACTTGCACTGAATGCTGCAATTGAAGCTGCACGTGCTGGCGAACAAGGTCGAGGCTTCGCTGTTGTAGCTGACGAAGTACGCTCTCTAGCGAGTAAGACTCAAGAATCGACGCAAGAGATCCAAGCTATGATTGAATCGCTTCAGGTTGGTGCAGAGGCTGCTGTATCGGCAATGTCGAAAGGTAAGCAACAGGCTGAGTCGTGTGTTGAGCAATCAGACCTTGCCAACACAGCTCTTGACTCAATCACCGCAGCCGTTGCACAAGCTCATAATGTAAGTGAAGAGATCTCGACAGCCGCTCACGAACAGCAACAAGTATCGCAAGAAATTAGCGAACGCTTAGAGTCGATTGTTGCAATCGCAGAGCAAACAGCTGAAGGCGCAAACCAAACCAATATTTCGAGTTCAGAAGTTGCTAAGTTAGCAGAAGAACTTCGTTTATCGGTAGATGCGTTTAAAGTTTAAGAAGCTGCAAACGAGCTACGATCTAACAAAGATAGAAGCCGTGTTTGTGAAAGCAAACACGGCTTTTTTATATGTATTCACTTTATAAGGTGTTATTCAGGCACAAAAAAACCGCAACGAGTGCGGTTTCTTAAATTCTATTGGCGTTTAAATTAAAGGCCAGCGCGGTCTTTAATAACAGCGATCAGTGGTGAACCACCGTGACCGTTTGATTCAGCCCATGCGATGTCTGCACCGTCTTCTAAAGAGCTTTTAGATAAGTTCTTAACGATGTATTCACCAGCATCCGCAGCGCCGCTTTCAATTGCATGACGAAGCATATTTTTGCCATTACATTTTACAGCATCAAAGATGTTACGAATTTTCACACGTGAGCTTTTCAGCTTACTACGTAAACGGTTTTTATCATCAGCTGCGATGTACTCACAGATAGAAACCGCTAATTGATCATCAGCTTTTGCTGGTGCTGTATACGCAACTGACGCTGAAACAACAGCCGCTGCAAGTAACATATTTGGTAACTTCATCATATTTTGCCCTTATGTAATACTTTCTTCTTACCAAGATTGTGTAATATTGTACCAACTAATTATTTTTACCGCAATAATGTTACGAATTTTTATACAGCGTTACAAAGGTATACGAGTAAGAGTTTTTGTTATCAGGCTGATGCTGTTCTTGCTCTACAACTGTCCAATTAGCAACACTTTCGTAATCTGGAAACTGCGTATCACCGGCCACTTCAAGGTCGATGAATGTTAAGTATAGACGATCTGCTTGAGATAGAAATTGTTCGTATATATTTCCACCTCCAATAATCATAACTTCTTCAACATCAGCAACCAATTCCAGCGCAGCCTCAGGTGAAGTAACCACCTCAATACCCTCTGCGGTATAATCAGCATTTCGCGTGATAATAATATTTTGACGGCCTGGCAAAGGGCGGCCTATTGATTGAAACGTTTTACGGCCCATGATCACAGGCTTTGCCATGGTTACTTTTTTAAAGTGTTGCAGATCGGCAGGTAAATGCCATGGCATTTGGTTGTCTTGACCAATTACTCGGTTATTTGCCATAGCAGCAATCATTGAAATTTTCACACTAAACCTTAATACTTTTTTCTTATTAATAAAAAAAGGAGCGCATGGCTCCTTTTCAGTTTTAAATTTTATCGTTGGTAGATAACTTCTACATCGTAGTCATCATCATCCCAGTCGTCATCCCAATCATCATCGTCTTGAGAGGTCGCTTTCTGATGATAAGTATCCCACTTAAATTCAACTTCTTCTTTCTCTTCTTCAGCGAATTTCTCTTTCGGCATACTATCAAGTAGCGCCATAATGTCATGACAAAGTGCTTGAGTATTTTGTTTATTCGCAGCAGAGATACGGTAAACATTAGCCTCTTCACCTAGCTCTTCGGCAATTTCATTACACAGGGCTTCAGCTTCACCTTCTGGTAATAGGTCAATTTTGTTAAACACTAACCAGCGCGGCTTTTCAGCAAGTTTAGGGCTGTATTGGTGCAGCTCATTAATAATCGCAAAGGCATTATCAACCGGATTTGTGCCATCAACAGGCATAACATCAATGATATGCAGTAATACACGACAACGCTCTAAGTGCTTTAAGAAGCGAATACCCAGGCCAGCACCATCTGAAGCGCCTTCGATTAGACCAGGGATATCAGCAATTACAAATGACTTATTAGCGTCTGGGCGTACTACACCAAGATTAGGAATAAGCGTCGTAAACGGGTAATCAGCCACTTTTGGTTTAGCTGCAGAAACACTGCGGATAAACGTTGATTTGCCGGCATTTGGTAAACCAAGTAAGCCAACATCCGCAAGTAGCATTAGCTCTAGGCGTAAGCTGCGAACTTCACCAGGTGTACCTAATGTTTTTTGACGAGGCGCACGGTTTGTACTTGATTTAAAACGTGCATTCCCCAAGCCATGGAAACCACCTTTTGCAACAACAACCTTTTGACCATGCTTGGTCAAATCACCTAATGACTCTTCAGTATCAACATCAATGATACGTGTACCCACAGGTACTTTAAGCGTTAAATCAGCGCCTTTTTTACCAGTCATGTTACGGCTTTGACCATTTGTGCCGCGCTCTGCTTTATGAAAACGCTCAAATTGGTAATCAATTAACGTATTTAAGTTTTCATCGGCTTGTAGATAAACGCTGCCGCCATCGCCGCCGTCGCCGCCATCAGGACCGCCATCTGGTACATATTTTTCACGTCGGAAAGATACGACACCGCTGCCGCCATCACCCGCGTCACAACGAATTTCTACTTCATCTACAAACTTCATGATTACTCACTTTAAGATTGGCTTGTTAATAACTCTATTATATACCTAAGTGCCCTATTCAGCACCCAATGCCAAGGTGCTTAGGTATATATTTATACGCACTATTATGTGCCTTAAAACAAAAAACCCCGCAAAGGCGGGGTTTTTCAAATATCGAGTTGATTACTCAGCTACGATATTTACGTATTTACGGTTTAAAGGACCTTTCTGTTCGAATTGAACTTTACCATCTGCTTTTGCGAAGATAGTGTGGTCTTTACCGATACCTACGTTTGCGCCAGCGTGGAAACGAGTACCACGTTGACGAACAATGATGCTACCCGCTAGAACTGATTCGCCACCAAAACGCTTAACACCTAGGCGTTTGCTTTCTGAATCGCGACCGTTACGAGTACTACCAGCTGCTTTTTTATGTGCCATTTCTCAGTACCTCTAATTAAGCGCTAATGCCAGTGATTTTAACTTCAGTGAACCATTGACGATGGCCCATTTGCTTACGAGAATGCTTACGACGTCTAAATTTAACAATCTTAACTTTCTCACCGCGACCGTGTGAAACAACCTCAGCTGTTACTTTACCACCGTTTACGAACGGTACACCGATCTCGATTTTCTCACCATCAGCAACTAAAAGTACTGAATCAAATTCAACTGCTGCACCAGTTTCAACGTCTAATTTCTCAAGACGAATTGTTTGACCTTCAGTCACACGGTGCTGTTTACCACCACTTTGGAAAACCGCGTACATAATTAACTCCGTCTGTGCGCCCTCAAATCGACGCAACTAAAATATTCTTCAATAGGGCGCGAAGTTTACGCTAATGTGCAAAAACTAGCAAGCCTCTTTTTCGATAAAATGAATAAAAAATAGCTGCATTGAGAGCAATTCAATATTTTTCTCTATTCTATCTTAAAAACACCACATGCCAAGCGGTTTTTACGATCTCATGACAATTAAATTACGCTAATAATACGCACCTTGAAAATTCAAAAAGCTGATCACTTATTAATCAAGGTTATAAATTTATCTCGGCAAAATTGATCTCAAATAAAAAACTTTACAGTGTTTTTTTAATGAATCATCACAAAATATCGAGCAAGTGCTTTTTTTGTTGTACAATCAGCCCCGTATACCCATAAATATTGGCTCGGAGATCAATGGATATAAAAGCTATCCAGACGTTAATCGAAAATGAAATGGATGACGTCAATCAACTTATACATGCCCAAATGCGTTCAGATGTCGCTTTGGTTAACCAACTCGGTTTATACATAGTAAACAGCGGCGGTAAACGCGTTCGTCCTATGTTGGCCATTTTAGCGGCAAAAGCACTCGGTTATGAGGGTAAAGACCACATTACGCTTGCCACTATCATCGAATTTATTCATACCGCTACTTTATTGCATGACGACGTTGTCGACGAGTCACATTTGCGCCGCGGCACACCTACAGCAAATGCTGAGTTCGGTAATGCAGCAAGCGTATTGGTGGGTGATTTTATCTATACACGTTCGTTTCAGCTAATGGTTGGCCTTGGAAAAATGCCAATTATGCAAATTTTGGCTGATGCAACGAATGTCATCGCTGAAGGTGAAGTATTACAGCTAATGAACTGTAACGACCCTGACACCACAGAACAAAGCTACATGCAGGTTATTTACAGCAAAACAGCCAAATTGTTCGAAGCTGCAACAGGCCTTGCCGCAATTATTACTGAGCAAGATGAACAAACCCTTGAAGCATTAAACTTATACGGAATGCATCTTGGGACTGCATTCCAACTAGTAGATGATGTCCTTGATTACAACGCCGATGCCGAGCAACTTGGTAAAAACATTGGCGATGATTTAGCTGAAGGTAAACCTACCCTACCGCTTATCTACGCAATGCAAAAAGGCACTCCCGAGCAAGTTAAGCTGGTACGAGAAGCTATTGAGCTTGGTAATGGTATGGATCACTTAGAGAGCATTCTAGCAGCACTAGCTGACACTAAAGCGCTTGAGTTTGCGATGCAAAAAGCAGAACAAGAAGCTAACAAAGCGATTGCTTGTATTGCTTTCTTACCAGACACACCTTACAAACAAGCATTAGAGAGTTTGGCCCGCATCGCCGTTGCCCGCGATCATTAAACTCTATTTATTCGAGCCATTAAAAAAGCCTGCATTTGCAGGCTTTTTTGTTTTCAGCGCTTTTACTAAGTTAACGAATAAGCAAAGCGCCTATCATCCGGCGGAATTAACCGTTGATGAAATCAACACCTTCTTGGATGTCTTTATTAAGTGTAGCTAGCATGTCGTTTTTAGCTTGCTCTTCGAATGCACTTAACTCACCGTAAGAAAGGATTTCTTCAACGCCGTTTTTACCTAGACGTACTGGGTGTGCGAAGTATGCTGCGTCACCGTTTTCAACTGCAACGTATGCATAATCAACAACTTCTTCACCTTGTAGGCCTTTCACTAAAGACATACAGAAGCGCGCTGCTGCTGCACCCATTGAAAGAGTTGCTGAACCGCCACCGGCTTTAGCGTTAACAACTTCAGTACCTGCGTTTTGGATACGTGGTGTTAATGCTGCAACTTCTTCATCAGTGAAAGTAACACCTTCAACTTGAGAAAGAAGAGGAAGGATTGTAGTACCTGAGTGACCACCGATCACTGGAACTTTAACTTCAGTTGCGCTTAAACCTTTAAGTTCAGCTACAAAAGCTTCTGAACGGATCACGTCAAGCGTTGTGATACCGAATACACGGTTAGCATCGTAAGTACCCGCTTTTTTGAATACTTCAGCAACGATTGGCACAGTGCCGTTTACTGGGTTAGTGATAATACCTACTAACGCTTTAGGACAGTTTTTAACGATGCCTTCAGCTAATGTTTTGATGATACCTGCGTTTACGTTGAAAAGGTCCGCACGGTCCATGCCAGGCTTACGTGGCATACCCGCTGGGATAAGAACGATATCACAACCAGCTAATGCTGCGTCTAAGTTGTTAGCACCAAAGCCTTCAACTTTAACGTCTGTTGGGATGTGAGAAAGATCAACCGCTACACCAGGAACAACAGGGGCAACATCATATAACGATAATTCAGAACCTGCAGGTAAACTTGTTTTTAATAATAAAGACAATGCTTGGCCGATACCGCCAGCTGCGCCTAAAACAGCAACTTTCATTGGAATTCTCCGTAATTTGAGGTAGGAAATATTTGTGGCCCTAAAGATAATGAAATTAGCGACTAAAAACAAATTTATCCTGCTTATTTCGCGTATAATTTCGACCATAGTTGTAAACTTAGCTGTAAAGACACAGCATTTTGGACGACTTTGTAAACTAATACTGCATAAATATGCAGAGTTGTGTAGAATTACTCCACATTTTATGAATAAAGAAACGGCAACATGCAACCACAAGACAAACAAGAAGCACTAATCAAAGCGTTTAAAGCGCTATTAAAAGAAGAAAACTTCGGCTCACAAGGTGAGATTGTCGAAGCATTGAAAGAGCAAGGCTTTGATAATATTAGCCAAAGTAAAGTCTCTCGCATGTTAAGCAAGTTCGGTGCTGTACGTACCCGTAATGCAAAGCAAGAAATGGTTTATTGTTTACCGGCTGAAATGGGTGTACCAACAGCGAAAAGCCCGCTGCGTCAGCTTGTTATCGATATTATGCATAACGAAATGATGATCATTATTCGTACTAGCCCAGGCGCAGCTCAATTAATTGCTCGATTACTTGATTCTCTAGGTAAGGCGGATGGTGTACTAGGCACTATTGCAGGCGACGACACTATTTTTATCGCCCCTGCGAAGATTTCAGAAATCGATGTCACGCTTGATCGCGTGCGCACTTTATTCGATACAGTTTAAAGCTGCTTTAAAAAGTTTACTGACGGGGCGAAAAACGCAGATCCCATATCGGCTTGAGTAAAATCGAGCCAATGATCATAGCAATCGCCCTGCCCCAACCGGCTCTTTAATACCTGCTCAAACGCATCCCCTTGCGCCGCACACGAAACCATCAAAATCCCCTGTTTATGCACATCACCAAATGGCATGCTTTGATTAAGTAATAGTGGCTGACCGTGCTCATCTTTTAGTTCACTGCGAACCGCATGACTAGTTTCTACAGCAGGCACAATCAAGGTATTATCAAGACGCGTACGCCCCATGATTTGTTCTTGCTCGAACAACGACAAATGCTGCCAGACACTCAAGTCATGCACAAAACGCTGCACATGAATATAGCTGCCTTGGTCTTCAAAGTGCCCCGGTTTGTTGATAAGAGCCGTGCTACGCTTTTGACGACCATGAGGGGTATCACCAGCATAAATAAAGCCATTAAAATCACGCCCATCTAAAAACCGAAAATTACGTACCTGCTCCACCAGCTCTACATCCGGTGTTAATAACTTTAGAATTTGCAGAGCAAATAGATGGTTTACATCTTCGCGGTCTGAGCGAATTTGTACAAACAAGTCAAAAGGCTGTGCACTGATCACATGCTCACTATGAGTCACATTAGGAAAGCTTTGTAATTGACTTGGAATAAATTCGGGCAGGATATGCGGCCAATACTGAGCACCAAGGGCAACCACGCACGACAGCATGGCTTCAGAGAACTGATCTGCAAACTCATCTTGAATAACGCTGACGCGTTTTAGTTTTTTACGTAATGACTCATCATGGCCATCGTAAACATTAAAAAACAGGTGCAAACCATGTAAGTTTGCTTCAGCACAAATCCCAGATTGCGCTTGCGCCATAGTGAATCCTTAGCTTCTCGTTATTTGCACCTAGCCAAGGATTCAAGATTGATTAATCATGAAAAAAATTGACTGTGTGCGGCATTATTTTTATTTTTACAGGCTGCTCAACAGCTAACACGCGATCTTGCTCTGCGGCAACTTCACACTCTTGCCCTGCAATATTGATACGATACACATAACGCGTACCGATAAAGCGTCTTTGCAAGATTGTTAAACTGTTTGCGTCACTGTGAGCAGCTTCGCACAACTGAATATAGTGCGGTCTTATGTACACTTGACCTTGCTGACAATCTACATTGTTCGCCGTCAATGAGTGAACCACGCCAAACGCCGTTTCGTATTCAGTTGGCGTTAATACTTTCGCCGTTAAGTATATGCCCGTACCAAGAAACTCTGCAACCACCTTTGAGTTAGGTTGGCTAAATAACTGCTCCGCGGAGCCCTGTTGGGCGATTTTTCCACCATGCATAACCGCAAGCGTGTCGGCAAACGCGAAAGCTTCTTCCTTCGAGTGGGTAACAAATACCGCAGATACCTGCTGATCTTTAATAATGCGACGTATATCTGCAATAAGCTCAAAGCGTACTTGTGTGTCAATATTCGAAAATGGCTCATCAAGTAATAATAAGCTTGGCTTATAAGCAAGAGCACGAGCAATCGCGACTCGTTGCTGCTGACCACCTGAAAGTTGATGAGGGTAACGTCCAGCACAACCATCTAATTTAACAAGGCTGAGCATTTCGTCCACGCGCTCACGCTTTTGTGCTTTGCTCATATTACTGAGGCCAAACGCAATGTTGTCACTAACCGTTAGATGAGGGAATAACGCATAGTCTTGAAACATCATGCCGATATTACGTTTTTCAGGTGCAACAAATAGTCCGCTATCATTGACCACATTTGAATCTATGCTCATATAGCCTTGCTCGGGCTGTAAAATCCCCGCGATTGCCTTTAAGGTGGTGGTTTTGCCACAGCCACTTGCGCCAAGCAAACAAACAATTTCATCTTGCTCAACATTAAGATTGAGTTCACTCAATACCTTAGTGCCATTATACTGATAAGCTAGGTCTTGAATTATCAAATGACTCATGAGTGATTTTGCTCCATCGAACGATTAACGAAATACAAAGGTATTAACCCAACTAACACGATAAACAAAGCTGAAATAGACGCAAGCTCTAACTGCTCATCACTAACATACTGAAAAACATGGGTCGCAAGCGTTTCAAAATTAAAAGGCCTAAGTAATAAAGCTGCTGGCAACTCTTTCATGCACTCAATAAATACTAACAAACCAGCAGTAAGAATCCCTCGTTTTAACAACGGTAAATGTACCCGCCATAAGGTTTGTAATGGTCCTTTGCCCATTGATTGACTAGCCATATCTAGCGATGGACTAATACGCAGAAAGCTACTTTCAAGCGCACCATGCGCAATCGCATAAAAACGCACAACATAAGCAAAGATCATGGCAAATAAAGTGCCACTCAACAGTAACCCAGGCGATAAACCAAAAGGCTCAAGCCAGTTATTTAATGCATCATCTAGCTGAGTTAATGGGAGTAATACGGCAATGGCCAACACTGTACCTGGCAAGGCATAACCTGTACTAGCTAAACGTCCAGGAAGTAAAGAGTAAGCTTGTTTAGCAATTCGCTGATAAAACAATACCAACAAGCTCAATAGGATGGTTGCAATACTCACCACAACAGCGACTTTAAAACTCTGCCAAGCGTAATTAAAAAATGCCCCATTCCATGCTTCATCGGAATACGCAATGGCGTACTTAATTAACACCCCTACAGGCAGTATAAAAGCAAGTAACAGAACTAACATGCAAGCTAAGCTTGCAGCCCATGCAGCCCAGCCTTTTAAGCGATATAATGTTGCGCTGTTGATACTTGACTGACGTTCATATACAGCTTGATTACGTCGGCTAAAGCGCTCCACCATGATGGTTAAAAATAAAATGAGTAGCATAATGCCAGAGATTTTCGCTGCAGCCGTCAATGAGTAATAGCCAAGCCAAGTATCGTAAACAGCAGTCGTTAATGTACTCACCGCAAAATAATTAACGGTGGCAAAGTCAGCCATTGCTTCCATGCTGATTAATGTTATTCCTGCCACAATAGCCCCTCGACCAAGGGGCAAACTAACTCTTAAGAAACTTTTAAATGGCGATAACCCCATCAACTGACTAGCTTGTACTAATTTAAAAGACTGCTCTCTAAGCGCTGTTTTAAAAATAAGGAATAAGTATGGATAGAGTACCAGAGCAATCATAATAATGGCCCCGGTTAACGTACGAATATCAAAAAACCAATAATCATCTGGTGATTGCCAACCAAACCACTCTCTTAGCGCTATTTGAATTGGCCCAGCATAATCAAGTAAGTCAGTATACACATAAGCTATGAGGTACGTTGGCATTGCTAATGGCAGCATTAAAGCCCACTCAAACTGCTTACGTCCCGGAAAATCACAATAGGCAGTTAACCAAGCTAACGGTAAAGCAATAACGCAGCTTAATAGTCCCACTCCGACAATGAGTAATAGCGTATTACGGGTATAATCCCAAAGCACCGTGTCAAATAGGTGCTGAAATACGTCTGAATCCCCTTGCAGAGATTCAAATAACAAAAAGCCTAATGGCGTAACAAGCAACAGGCCAATAAGCCAGGCTATAAGCTGCCAACGCGACAGCGAAAACTTCACATGCATAAGTGGATTAATACCAGATAAAATAAAAGCTGTTAAAAAACAGCTTTTATAAAACGAGGTGTGTTCTCGTTATAAATCAAATTTTACTTCGTCAATTAGCTTCAGTGCCACAGGGCGATATTTGCTGATCTCATCAAGAGGAAGACTGTCTTCTTTAAATTCCCCCCATGATGCAACCATCTCAGATAATGCAACCCCTTGCTTTACTGGGTATTCCATATTAACTGAAGCATACATATTTTGCGCCTTATTGTCGGTCATATACTCAATCAGTTTCAAGGCATTTTCAGGGTTTTTAGCGTAACGGGTCATAACAACGCCCGATACGTTAATATGAGAACCACGGTTAGTTTGATTAGGGAAGTTAATATAAACAGCTTCTGCCCAAGACTTTTGCTGCTCATCTTGCAGCATTTTACCGAAATAGTAGCTGTTGCCTAACGCCAAATCACATAAGCCTTCTTTTACAGCTTTTACTTGCGCTCTGTCATTACCTTGCGGCTTACGCGCTAAATTAGCTTTAACACCTTCTAACCATTGCTTAGTTTTTACTTCGCCATGGTGAGCAACCATCGAAGCAACTAAACCTAAATTGTATGGGTGTTTGCCTGAGCGCGTGCAAATTTTGCCTTTGTACTTTGGATCGGCTAAATCTTCATATGTTAACTCAGAAAGAGCACCAATACGCTCTTTTGCAGAGTATACATTACGTACACGTTTAGTAAGCGCTATCCACTGACCATCTGCATCGCGAAAGGTGCTTGGCACATTCGCATTTACCACATCACTATTAATTGATTGTGTTAAACCTAAATCTTCTAATTGAATAAGTGCACTAAAATTTGAGGTTAATACTAAATCAGCTTTACTGTGCTTGCCTTCACGCTTTACACGCTCAATCAGACCTTTTTTCGCAAATACCACATTAGTTTTAATGCCAGTTTGCTTAGTGAAATCATCCAAAATAGGCTGAATTAAGAATGGCTGGCGAAACGAGTAAATATTTACTACGTCTGCAGCAAATGCCGGCACGCTCAATAATGCGCTAACTAATACTAAGGCTGTTTTCTTCATTTTATAGCACCTAAATAATAACAATTATCAAAATATTTTACCTAGAGTTAGCGCAAAGTGCACCCGTTTAAACTCATATTTCAATCAACCTAGCTGCCATTTAGGAATTTACATGTAAGAGATGTCTCACCTATATGGCAGCAATTGAGTAAAAAGCACCAGAAAACACTGCCCAAAAACACATAACCAATTGAAATTTAATAATATATATTAAATGACAATAAAATAACCAATAGATTAAGTAGGATTTTGACCTACTCAGCTTTGACCATTTCTCTATAATTACTTACATCAACTAAGCAAGAAGCTTAATGAGTAGATGGATAAGGAAGCATTACTCATAAAACCGCGGAATAAGGTTCATTTGGAGAATAAGGAATTAAGGACAGGCTCAGGAAGAGTAACGCAAAGGAGTGACAACCTACGGACAGCATCAGGATGATGTGGAATGGAATAACAGCAGGATGTTGTTATACAGGAAGTTAAAAAAGTGGAACAAAGGACAGGCCGTTAGGGCATCGCAACGGATTTGCAAATAAAGGGATAGTGTCTGGATGACACGTAAGGGAAGGGTAAAGTAATTACCAGCAAGGATGTAATGGACTTACAAGGAAACAAGGCGGGATTGCCTTATATTACACAGAACCAATAAGTAAAGTGTAATCGCATGGAGTGGCAAAGTTTAGGGAGTTGATTAGATTCAATTGCAGGATGCAAAAAATTAAGAAGATTCCGCAAGCGCGACTAGAGATAGTTCGCGCTTTTCTTTTATCCAAAAGGAACTACTCTGGACGCCCTTTATTTCTCTTACCAAGCAAGTATGCATCTCTGAACTTAAAAAAATGTTCCTCTAGCTTTTTCGTAGCATCCATTTCACCAGCTAGCTCAAGCACCATAATAGCAACCTCAGCGGTGCCTAATTGATGCTCATGTGGGGCAACACGCAATCGATAATCTGAGAGCTTTTCAGGCGTAATAGAAAGCACAGGTAAGTTATCTAGATAAGGGCTTTTACGGATCATTTTCTTTGCTTCGCGCCATGTACCGTCTAAAAAGATAAACAATGGACGTTTACCGTCCTCAGGCACTACTTCAGTGATCACACGGGTTTCATCTTCAACATCACTAGCAGGAAAAATAACCATGGGCTGATACTGTGGATCTGCCAATAAGCTTAACAAAGCATCATCTGGGTTCGTTCTATCCCATTTAAAAGCGTGGTTATCTGGAACGATCTCAGCAATTAAACGCCCAGTATTTGATGGCTTAAAACTCTCATTGTGATACATAAGTAAGCAGACCGCCGATTCACACTCAGCCTGCTCTACCCCTTCGCAGATACAATAATGCTCAGCTAATAAACAGCGCTCACAACGCGTTAATTTAGCTCCTCGCGCTTTAAATTCACGACGAGACTCAGCCATTTGTAAAGCACGAAGTACTAACACGGAGTTATTTGAGATAGTAGCCACTGTATTTACCAGAAAATTGAACGGCGCGTATTGTAGCTAAAAATAAGGGGAATAGATATTAATCTGAGTGGTTTGTTATAGCTCTAAACTAAAACAAAAAACCCAGCAGAAGCTGGGTTTTTAAGCTATTCGTCAAAAGAACTTACTTCTTTTTAACTGCTTTTTTATTTGGAAGGTCAGTGATTGAACCTTCGAAGATTTCAGCAGCTAGACCGATTGATTCGTTTAACGTTGGGTGAGCGTGAATAGTTAACGCTAGGTCTTCACCGTCTGCGCCCATTTCAACTGCTAGGCCGATTTCGCCTAACATTTCACCTGCGTTGATACCAACCATAGCACCACCGATAACACGACCTGAGTCTTTATCGAAGATTAGCTTAGTTTGACCTTCAGTACGTGCAGAAGCAATCGCACGACCAGAAGCTGCCCAAGGGAATACTGCAGTTTCGATGCTTAAACCTTGCTCTTTAGCTTCTTTCTCAGTTACACCAACCCATGCAATTTCAGGATCTGTGTATGCGATTGAAGGAATGCACTTAGGATCGAAGAAATGTTTCTGGCCAGAGATAACTTCTGCAGCAACGTGAGCTTCATGAACCGCTTTGTGCGCAAGCATTGGTTGACCAACGATATCACCGATAGCGAAGATGTGATCAACGTTTGTTTTAAGCTGTTTATCAACATTGATGAAACCACGCTCATCAACGTTAACGCCCGCTTTGTCTGCGTCAAGTAATTTACCGTTAGGTGTACGACCCACAGCAACAAGTACTTTATCGTAACGTACTGCGTCAGCCGGTGCGTTTTTACCTTCGAATGAAACGTATAGACCGTCTTCTTTCGCTTCAACACCAACAACTTTAGTAGAAAGCATTACGTTGAACTTGTTCTTAACGTATTTTTGGTAAATCTTAATAACGTCTTTATCAGCTGCTGGTACTAATTGATCAGCAAACTCAACTACGTCGATTTCAGAACCTAGCGCACGGTATACAGTACCCATCTCAAGACCGATGATACCACCACCTAAAACAAGTAGTTTCTCAGGAACGTCTTTAAGCTCTAAAGCACCCGTTGAATCAATTACACGGTCATCTTCAGGGATGAAAGGTAAGTTAACAGGTTGAGAGCCTGCAGCAATAATAGCATTATCAAAAGTGATCGTTGTTGTACCGTCTTCACCTTCAACAGCAAGGGTGTTGCTACCAGTGAATTTACCGTAGCCGCTAACTACTTTCACTTTACGCATTTTAGCCATGCCGTCTAGGCCGCCAGTTAATTGACCGATTACAGACTCTTTCCAATCACGGATTTTGTCTAGGTCGATTTCAGGCTTACCAAAAGTAACGCCGTGAGATGACATTTCAGCTGCGTCATCAATCACTTTAGCTACGTGTAAAAGTGCTTTTGAAGGAATACAACCCACATTTAGACATACACCGCCTAACGTGTTGCGAGATTCTACTAATGTAACTTCTAAGCCCAAGTCAGCAGCACGGAAAGCCGCAGAATAACCACCAGGACCACCGCCTAGTACAACAACTTGAGTTTTTAATTCGTTGCTCATGCTATTACCTTAAATGTTTGAACGGGACACTGCCCTTAAGTTTAACTGCCATGTTTCTGCAAGGCAGAAAGGGAGAGCAGATATCTATACCAAGATTGTTCTATGGCAAAGATTGTATCATTGCCAATGGTAAAAATCCCAGCAAAAAACAACTTGCTGGGATTTGATTCTTTATAAATTATGAAACGATTACATCACCAATTGACGGATATCGCTCATATAGCTTGCTAGTGTCACAGTAAAGCGTGCCGCTAGTGCACCGTCAATAACCCTATGGTCGTATGACATTGATAATGGAACCATTAATTTAGGCTCAAACTCTTTGCCATTCCACTTAGGCTTCATTTCTGATTTAGATACACCTAAGATAGCAACTTCTGGCGCATTCACAATTGGTGTGAACGCTGTACCACCGATACCACCGAGGCTTGAGATTGTGAAACAACCGCCTTGCATATCAGATGAAGTTAATTTGCCTTCACGTGCTTTCTTAGAAATATCCATCAATTCGCGAGAAAGCTCAATGATGCCTTTCTTATCAACATCTTTGAAAACAGGAACAACTAAGCCATTTGGCGTATCAACTGCAACACCAATGTTGATGTACTTCTTCAAGATTAAGCTTTCGCCGTCTTCAGATAGAGAAGAGTTAAACGTTGGGAATTCAGCAAGTGCTTTCGCAGCAGCTTTCATTACGAACACAAGCGGCGTGATTTTAACACCTAGCTTTTTCTTCTCTGCAAGGGCATTTTGCTCTTTACGGAATGCTTCTAGGCTTGTGATATCCGCTTCATCAAACTGTGTAACATGTGGGATTTGTACCCAGTTACGGTGTAAGTTAGCACCAGATAGCTTCTGAATACGAGAAAGTTTCTTCTCTTCGATCTCACCAAACTTAGCAAAGTCTACTTTCGGCCAAGGAATAAGACCTAACTCACCGCCACCGGCATTACCTTTACCTGCAGAAAGCTGACCTGACTCAACTTTCTTCACAAGGTCTTTCACGTAGTTTTGTACGTCTTCTTTCACAACACGATTCTTACGACCCGTGCCTTTTACGTTTGCTAAGTTAATACCAAACTCACGCGCTAAACGACGTACAACTGGCGATGCATGTGCATAGGCTTTGTTATCTGCAAAACCTTCGTTGCTTGCAGGTGCTGATGCAGGCTTTTCAGCCGCAGGCGCTTTTGCTGCAGGTGCAGGAGCTGCTTCAGCTTTTGCAGGAGCTGGTGCCGCTGCAGCTGGTGCACTACCCGCTACTTCAAATACAAAGATAAGTGAGCCAGTTGATACTTTATTCCCAGCTGCTACTTTGATTTCTTTAACAGTACCGGCAAATGGTGCTGGTACTTCCATTGATGCTTTATCGCCTTCAACGTTTAAGATTGATTGATCTTCTTCAACCTTATCGCCAACAGCAACCATCACTTCGGTTACTTCTACTTCATCACCACCAATATCAGGCACATTTACTTCTTTAGTGCTTGATTCAGCTGGAGCCGCTTCAGCTGGAGCTGATTCTGCAGCTGGTGCTTCTGAGCCACTTGATGCAGTTTCAAACACAAAGATTAAAGAGCCCGTTTTTACTTTATCGCCAGTCGCGATTTTGATCTCTTTTACAGTCCCTGCGATTGGCGCTGGTACTTCCATTGACGCTTTATCGCCTTCAACACTTAATAAAGATTGCTCTTCTTCAACCGTGTCACCTACCGCAACCATGATTTCAGTTACTTCAACTTCATCATCGCCGATATCAGGTACAGTGACTTCTTGTGTAGCTGAACCTGAAGATTGCTGAGCAGGTTCTGCTTTAGCTGCTTCTTTTGTTTCAGAAGGTGCAGAAGCTTGCTCTTCACCTTCGAAGATCATGATAAGTGAACCTGTGGTTACTGTATCACCTTCAGCTACTTTAATTTCTTTAACCGTACCTGCTTGTGCAGCAGGTACTTCCATTGATGCTTTGTCGCCTTCAACCGTTAGTAACGATTGGTCAACCTCAACCTTATCGCCAACGCTAACAAGGATTTCGGTTACTTCAACTTCATCGCCACCGATATCTGGTACATTAATTTCAATACTCATTGGAACCTCTTATGCGTATAGCGGGTTAACTTTGTTTGTGTCGATGTCAAATTTCTTGATTGCTTCAACAACCACTGACTTCTCAACTTCACCACGTTTAGCAAGCTCAGATAGTGTTGCAACCACAACATAACCAGCATTCACTTCGAAGTGACGACGCAAGTTTTCACGGCTATCAGAACGACCGTAACCATCAGTACCCAGCACTTTATAGTTGCTGCTTGGTACAAATGAACGAACTTGTTCTGCGTAGTTCTTCATGTAGTCTGTTGCAGCTACAGTCACTGCATCTGTTAATGCATTTGTGATGTAAGCAGTCTTTTGCTCAGCTTCAGGGTTAAGCATGTTGAAACGTTCAACATCTTGACCGTCACGTGTTAACTCGTTGAATGACGTTACAGAGAATACATCAGAACCAATGCCATACTCTTCGCTTAGGATTTGTGCCGCTTTACGCACTTCCATCATGATAGTACCTGAACCTAGTAACTGTACTTTCGCTTTCTCGCCAGCCACAGTTTCAAGTTTGTAGATACCTTTACGAATACCTTCTTCAGCGCCTTCAGGCATTGCTGGTTGATGGTAGTTTTCGTTCATTAGCGTTAGGTAATAGAACACGTTTTCTTGGTCTTCACCGTACATGCGACGGATACCGTCTTGCATGATTACCGCTACTTCGTATGCGAATGTCGGGTCATAAGAAATACAGTTAGGAACCGTGTTAGCAAGAATGTGACTGTGACCATCTTCGTGCTGTAAACCTTCACCGTTTAGCGTTGTACGACCTGCAGTAGCACCTAGTAAGAAACCACGAGCTTGTTGGTCACCAGCCATCCACGCCATATCACCTACACGTTGGAAACCAAACATTGAGTAGTAGATGTAGAATGGGATCATTGGTAAATCGTTAGTGCTGTATGATGTTGCAGCAGCAACCCATGATGACATTGCACCTAACTCGTTGATACCTTCTTGTAGTACTTGACCTGATGTAGCTTCTTTATAGTAAGAAACGATATCACGGTCTTGAGGTGTGTAGTTTTGGCCATGCGGGTTATAAATACCAATTTGACGGAATAAACCTTCCATACCAAAGGTACGTGCTTCATCGGCGATAATAGGAACGATGTTTTTACCAATGCCTTTATCTTTTAGTAACACGTTAAGTGCACGTACAAAGCCCATAGTTGTAGAGATGTCACGTTTTTGCTCTTCAAGTAGCGGCTTGAACGCGTCAACTTCTGGCAATGTTAGGCTTTCAGAAAACTTTGGAATACGCTTAGGCGTGTAACCTTGTAGCGCTTCACGGCGTGCATGAAGGTACTTATACTCTTCAGAGCCTTCTTCAAGAGTTAAGTATGGTAAGTCTTTAATTTCTTCGTCTGAAACTAAGTCTTGTAGACCTAAACGTGAACGTAAGTGTTCAACATGGGTCATATCCATTTTCTTAACTTGGTGTGCGATGTTTTTACCTTCAGCAGCGTCACCCATGCCGTAACCTTTTACAGTTTTCGCTAGGATTACTGTTGGACGATCTTTGGTTTCTTCCGCTTTTTTGAATGCAGCGTAAAGTTTTGATGGCTCATGGCCGCCACGCTTAAGCGCGAAGATCTCTTCATCAGTCATATCAGCAACAAGCGCTGCTGTTTCAGGGTAACGACCAAAGAAGTGCTCACGTACGTACGCACCATCTTTTGCTTTATATGTTTGGTAATCACCGTCAATGGTTTCGTTCATTAACTGAAGCAATTTACCTGTTGTATCTTTAGCTAGTAAGATATCCCAACCGCTGCCCCATACAACTTTAATTACGTTCCAGCCAGCACCTTTGAATAGGCCTTCAAGCTCTTGAATGATCTTACCGTTACCCATTACTGGGCCATCTAAACGCTGTAAGTTACAGTTGATTAGGTAACATAGATTATCTAATTTCTCACGAGCTGCGAATGAGATTGCACCGCGTGATTCTGGCTCATCCATCTCACCATCGCCTAAGAAAGCGTATACACGTTGGTTTTTAGTATCTTTTAAGCCACGACCATCTAAATATTTTAAGAAACGAGCTTGGTAGATTGATGCAATTGGACCAAGACCCATCGATACTGTAGGGAACTGCCAAAACTCAGGCATTAATTTAGGGTGTGGGTATGAAGGAAGACCGTTACCATCAACTTCTTGACGGAAGTTATCAAGCTGCTCAGCTGTTAAACGACCTTCAACGAATGCACGAGCATAAATACCAGGAGAGATGTGGCCTTGGTAATAAACTAAGTCACCGCCATCTACATCGTTTGGTGCTTTAAAGAAGTGGTTAAAACATACTTCATAGAATGCAGCTGAAGACTGGTAAGAAGCCATATGGCCGCCTAAGTCTAGATCTTTTTTCGACGCACGTAATACGATCATGATCGCATTCCAACGGATAATTGAACGAATACGACGTTCAATGTTTACGTCACCTGGGTAAGCAGGTTCTTGATCTACCGGAATGGTATTAACGTAGTTAGTGGTTGTGCCAGTAGGCATATCAACACCGTCTAAACGGGCTTGCTCTAACACTTGCTCAAGTAAGAATTGAGCACGTTCAACACCTTCTTCACGCACAACAGACTCAAGGGCTTGTAACCACTCTTGTGTTTCTAGCGCGTCTACGTCAATTTTATTGACTTCAGACATATGGAGGTTTCCTTATGTTTAAAATACTAATTATTTTAATAAATCTTAAAATTAAGTTGTTAACTAAACTTAGCTAATCACTTGCTTAATGTTGTTTGGTGCGTCTTAAACTACGTTCAATTCGCGAATGCTCTTTGCCAGCCTCAAGTAAGGCTTCTTCGATAAAGGCTAAGTGAGCATTACTAGCAAGACGAGCTTGCTCTGGGTTTCCTTCAATAACCGCATCCATCAACAGTCGTCTATGTTCTGCGAGCTGTTGGCTGATCTGTGGTTTTTTTAACAGTACAGTTAAATTCTGTAATACATTTTGCTCAAGCAATGCCTGCATGCCACGTACTAAATGTAGTAACACAACGTTATGAGATGCTTCTGCCACACTAAAATGAAATGCGTTAATTGCTTTTGCTTTTTGCACAAGGTCGTCATTAACGAGCGCAATATTGTCAAAGCTTTGTTTTACTTTTTTAAAGTCATTTGTCGTACCGCGCATAGCCGCATAGTATGCAGCAATTCCTTCAAGGGCATGACGAAATTCTAGTAAATCAAATTGTGACTCTGGATGCTTACTAATCAAATCAAAAAGCGGATCAGTGAGCCCCTCTTCAAGCTGATTTTTTACAAACGTTCCACCGCCTTGGCGACGCGTTACTAATCCCTTGGCTTCAAGTTTTTGAATTGCCTCTCGTAATGATGGTCGCGATACTTCAAATTGTTTCGCTAATTCACGTTCAGGAGGCAGCTTTTCGCCTGGCGCTAACGACCCCTCAAGAATCATATTCTCAAGTTGTTGTAAAATTACATCAGATAACTTTGCTGCTTTAATCTTTAAAGACATTTATTAACGTCCGCATTATTATGCGCTAACCCCATAAATATCGGGTACTTAGCCTTGTGCTTTGACCAAAAAGGTAAATTGGTCATACCAAATTTATCGCATACGTTATCAAAAACCCGAATTTCTGTCAATTTCACTACACTCAGCGCCCGGTTACACCCTAACGCAATTCGTCTAAAGATTAAACAGTATGGATTAAAGTGGCTTTTTCTAAAGGAAAAAACAATAAAAAATAAATGGTCAGACCAGATTGGGCAACTGAGCTTTTAGAGGTCAGGTTTTAGATGTTAGTTGAATTGAGTAGCTTTGTAGCAGCGGGTTTACCCCGCGACAAAACTCGTACACACCTATAAATCAAAACGCGATATAAAATCGCGCCTACGCCAAGCCACCAAACAGGGTTAACGCTGCAATGATCACTAAAAAGAACAAGACATTTCTTTTTACAAGCTTCATCATGCAAGTGGCTTCATAAGTACAGCCAAAATGTTGTTGCTCGATTTGCTCAGCGGCAAGAGCGGTTTGCGTAACAACTTTTCGGTTACTCACTGAAAAGTCGAGCACATACTTCAGCCAACAACTAGTACCTTTATTAAAGTTACCAATCACTAAATAACCAAAGCTCGCAACCCGTGCTGGTAACCAGTCAAGCCAGAATAATAAACTATGGATTAGTTTAAAACGCTTAGCGTAGGGAACATGGTGATCATCTCTTACTTTGTCAGCAAAAGTACGAACCAGCGCATAAAGAACCGCACCAGGTACACCTAAAACCACAAACCAAAAAATAACGGCACAATAAAAGCGAAAATTTAACCAAGCTAAAGTTTGGCCAAAGGTCTCACCAAGCGGCTCATCTTCTGTTTTCTTTTGGCCCATTTGTAATGCATATAAGGTAGCCGCTTCTTGATCGTTTCGTGTTAAAGCATTTAAGTAAGACTTATACAAAGCACGTTGCTTAGCACAGCCAAAACAAACCAGCAGCACAGCAACATTCACAGCCAACTGCCAGATAATAAAATCAGAGAGTTGATAAACTAACCCCGCGGCAAGTACAGGTAACATTAACCATATCAAAAAACCAATTGGCGAATTAAACAACCCCTTTTCTGACAGTTGCTTTTGCGAATGCTTTAAATAGGTATTGGCATAAAAACCGATTTGCCAGTAATCAGCTCGAGCTCCTAAACGCTCAATCACCAAAGCAATAATTATTGAAATTAAGATCATGCTTTTAACTATATCCTTTCAACTAAAACACTAAATCAAAATAGTACTGCCAATCAAAACTACTACCCGGATCAGTTTTTCTGCCGGGAGCAATATCACAATGGCCAACAATGCGTGAACGGTTTATTGCAGGATACTTATCCATTAACGCCTTAGTCACTAAGTGTAATGCATTATATTGTGCTTGGGTATACGCTTGCGTATCTGTGCCTTCAAGCTCAATGCCCACACTAAAGTCATTACACTGCTCTCTACCTTCAAACATTGAGATACCCGCATGCCAAGCTCGCTTCTCAAAAGGCACGTACTGAATAATTTCACCCGTGCGACGAATAAAGCAATGCGCAGACACTCTTAACCCTTTTAAATCAACAAAGGTTTCATGTGCCGTACAATCAATTGCCCCCATAAATAAATCATCAACATAGGGCGTTGCAAACTGCCCCGCTGGCAATGAGATATTATGAATAACAAGTAATGATACTTCGTTTTCAGGGCGCTCATCAAAATGTGTACAAGGCCTTTGTAACACATTGTTTAATTGCCCTAATTCATTTATATGCATATTAAAAACTAACGATGACAATAAAGTTAAATAGTGTAAAGGGTTAAAAACTCAGGGTCTAGTTGCTTTAATTTACTCGCTTAAAGTGAGGCTAAGGTTACATAAATGTGGGCAATCTTTGTCTTCTATTAAGAAGTTAAACATAGTAAAATTTCGCCAATTTATTAATAAACAATGAGCTTTTGACATGTCAGTCCCTCACACTTTAATTAGCCAACTGGTAAAACTTGCCCTTGATGAAGATTTAGATTACCAAAGCGCAAATGACGGTGATATTACCGCGCAACTAATTCCAGAAAACGAGCTAGCCAATGCCAAGGTAATTACCCGTGAAGACTGTGTATTTTGTGGTAAAGACATTATTTTAGAAGTATTTAACCAAGTCGACCCTTCAGTAAAAGTTGAGGTACTAGTAAATGACGGCGACAGAGTCACAGCAAATTCTACGCTCTTCACTGCATCTGGCTCAGCTCGGGCTATTTTAACTGCAGAGCGAACTGCCCTTAACTTTGTACAAACCCTCTGTGGTACAGCAACAACAACCGCTCATTATGTAAAAGAACTTGAAGGCACGACCACGCAACTACTCGATACGCGCAAAACCATTCCAGGCTTACGTGCCCTACAAAAATATGCTGTAAAGTGTGGTGGCGGCGCGAATCATCGCATCGGCTTGTTTGATGCCTTCCTAATTAAGGAAAACCACATTGCTGCCTGTGGTGGAATTGATAAAGCAGTCGCACAGGCTAAAATCAACCACCCCACAAAGCCAGTTGAAGTGGAAGTGGAATCACTTGATGAGCTTGAACAAGCGATTAACGCAGGGGCTGACATCATCATGCTTGATAACTTTACCGTAGAGCAAATTCAACAAGCAGTCGTGCTTACAGATAAGCGCGCAAAGCTTGAGGTATCTGGCAATATGACACTTGAAACCTTAAAAGCCTATTCACAGGCAGGTGTAGACTTTATTTCAAGTGGTGCACTTACAAAAAATTTACAATCAATCGACCTTTCAATGCGATTTAACGGCTAAAACTCTCCTTTACGTATTTAATGCTTTACCTAATTCATTGACAAGAAATTAAAAAAAGCATTAAATACGTAAAAAGCCTGAGCTAGTAACAAAAAACCAACATTCATTCAGCGTTTTTAATTATTTTGTATACCCACGTCCTGAACCTACACAAGATTGCAATCAATTCAATAAGTTCCTAAAGAGATGCGGTGTTTATAAATAGTACAAAGAACTAGATCTAAGCTTATTTTACATCAAACAAAGGTAGGAAAGTTCTGAAAAACTGCTTATTGAACAGGAAAATGGCTTCCAAAAACGCTTAATAATGCTAAAGTAAATTTTATGAACTCTGAACATAGGATGTTCTAGTAAAACTTTGTTAATCATCAAGCTTTACTCAAACTGACTTTAAGTAAAACTGTAAGATTTATCCTGTAAATTGAGCCTTGGTTTTACAACGCTGAAGTTACAGCTAAACTTACAATAAACATATCCTTTAGGAGAGGAACAAAATGACACAACAAAAGCAACAGGGCTTCACCCTAATTGAATTAATGATTGTTGTTGCAATCATCGGTATTTTGGCAGCGGTAGCACTGCCTGCTTATCAAGATTATGCGATTAGAGCAAAAGTAACAGAGGGCTTATCTTTAGCATCAGGTGCTAAAACTACTGTTACAGAAAACGCTATGAATGGTAATGCCCTAGACCAAAGCTGGGTAGCTCCGACAGCAACCAAAAATGTGGCAAGTGTTGCAGTTACACAAGCTACTGGTGTTATCACTATTACTTATACTGCTTCAGCGGGAGGTGGCACAGTTTTACTTACTCCAACTGCAGGAGGGGCTGCTTTAGCCTCAGGGACAGTTCCTACAGGTTCGATTAGCTGGACTTGTTCTGCAGGTACAATGTCTACTACATACTTACCATCTAGTTGCCGATAAAATTTAAAGCGCCTTCATTCGAGGGCGCTATTACCCTTGCATTATCTTCATCATGACAAAAACCAAAAATAATGACTTAGATACTTTCGAATGGGTTGGAGTGAGTGCGCGTGGCAAAAAGTTAGAAGGTGAGCTTTCAGGACAAAGTATTGCTTTGGTTAAAGCACAGCTACGCAAGCAAGGTATTATTCCGTCGAAAGTAAAACGCAAAGCAAAACCTTTGTTTGGTGCTCGCGTACAAAAAATCACAGCAAAAGATATTGCACTGATAACTAGACAAATAGCCACTATGCTCATGGCGGGCGTACCACTAATACAGTCAATTGAGATGATAGGTTCTGGCGCAAAGAATAAAAGTGTCGCTAAGCTTATGGAAGGTATTGGCGATGATGTTAAAGCAGGTATTCCTCTTTCGCAGAGTCTTCGTAAATATCCTCGTTATTTTGATGATTTATACTGTGACCTTGTAGCATCAGGTGAGCAGTCCGGTGCCCTTGATAAAATATATGATCGCGTCGCCCTTTATAAAGAAAAAGCTGAGGCTTTAAAGTCAAAAATTAAAAAAGCCATGTTCTACCCAATCGCGGTGTTAGTGGTTGCTCTAATAGTTACATCTATCTTGCTAATATTTGTAGTGCCGCAATTCCAAGATATTTTTAGTGGTTTTGGTGCTGAACTACCTGCATTTACTCTCATGGTGATTGGTATCTCTGAATTTATGCAGGAATATTGGTGGATAATACTCATTGCTATTATCGCTATTGGCTTTATCTATAAAGAAGCGCTACTTAAAAGTAAAAAACTCAGGGATGCCAATGACAGAGCGATATTAAAACTGCCCGTTATAGGTATGATCTTGAATAAAGCGGCGGTTGCTAGGTATGCTCGTACTTTATCAACCACGTTTGCTGCCGGTGTGCCGCTGGTTGATGCACTCGACTCAGCTGCTGGGGCCTCAGGTAATGCAGTTTACCGCTATGCAATTTTAGAAATTAAAGCCGAAGTAAGCTCAGGTAATCAAATGAACTGGGCAATGCGAAACTCAAAAATATTCCCCGATATGGTCGTACAAATGGTTGCCATAGGTGAAGAGTCAGGTTCACTCGATGGTATGCTTGCCAAAGTGGCCACCATTTATGAGCAGGAAGTGGATGATGCCGTTGATGGTTTATCGAGCTTACTTGAGCCACTTATTATGGCGGTTTTAGGTGTTCTTGTCGGTGGTTTAATTGTTGCTATGTACTTACCTATCTTCCAATTAGGATCAGTGATTTAAAATATAGCTGTAAGCAAAACTCTAACCGCTGATTGATAGCTTGCAAGATAAAATGAATAATAAGAATAGTTCAACACAGCGAAGTAAAATCGGCCTGTAAATGGCCAGAAGTTAGGTATTTTAATGGAAAACTTTTTTCTTGATATAACCACTGCGATGCAAACTCAGCAGTGGTTTTATTTTTTGACCGTCGGCTTAGTCAGCCTATGTATTGGTAGCTTTTTAAATGTGGTGATTTATCGTTTACCACTGATGATGAAAAGAGAATGGCAAACTGAATGCCGTGTCTTATTGGCCGGTGAGCTCAATTCAAAACAACAGACAGAACAAGCGCCATTTAATCTGGTAAAGCCAAATTCGACCTGCCCTAAATGCAAAGCACCGATCAAAGCTTGGCAAAATATCCCTGTGCTAAGTTGGTTATTATTAAAGGGTCGCTGTGCAAATTGTAAAACCGTTATATCTGTTCGTTACCCTATTGTTGAAATGCTTACAGCAGTTTTAAGTTTAATTGTTGCTGCTGTTTTTGGCCCAACGAAGCTTGCTCTTCTTTATATAGTGATTACTTGGGTTTTAGTCGCTTTAACCTTTATCGATATAGATCACATGTTGCTGCCTGACCAGCTAACCCTCCCATTGGTTTGGCTAGCGCTGATTGCCGCTACTATTGATATTACCATTGCCCCAACCGATGCCATAATAGGTGCCGCTGTTGGTTATTTAAGCTTATGGAGTGTCTACTGGTTATTTAAGCTTGCCACTGGTAAAGAAGGCATGGGTTATGGTGACTTTAAACTATTAGCCGTGTTCGGTGCGCTACTAGGTTGGCAAGATATATTAACCATAGTGCTATTATCAAGTGTCGTCGGTGCTATCATCGGCATTGCGCAAATCTTTATTCAAGGTAAGGACAAAACCACGCCAATCCCTTTTGGACCCTACCTTGCCATAGCAGGTTGGGTAACTTTGCTTTGGGGTCAGCAAATTCAAAGCTATTACTTTAACTATTTAGGTTACTAATTATGGCAAACTGGGTTTTAGGGTTAACCGGTGGTATTGGTTCTGGCAAAAGTGCAGTAAGCGCCATGTTTGAAGAGCTTGGTATTCAAGTTGTTGATGCCGATATCGTAGCCAGAGAAGTCGTCGAGCAAGGCTCTATTGGCCTCAAAAAAATTACTGAACATTTTGGTAATGAAATACTTACTAGCGAAGGCACGCTTGATCGTGCAAAACTAAGAAAGATTATCTTTGCAAATGAATCAGAAAAGCAATGGCTAAACAGCTTATTACACCCACTTATTAGGGAGTCAATGATCACGCAATTAAAGCAAGCCACCAGCCAGTATGTCATCTTAGTTGCTCCCTTACTTTTTGAAAATGGCCTAGAAAAATACTGCGATCACACCTTACTAATTGATGTTCCGGTTGAAGTGCAAATAACAAGAACTACAGCTCGTGATAATGTATCTACTGAATTAGCTAAGCAAATCATAGCCTCACAAATGTCGAGAGCTGACAAGCAAAAAAAAGCAACGGATATATTAGATAACAACCGCCCTCTTGAAGAGGTAAAAATTGATGTGCTAAAGCTACATAAAAAGTACCTGCCACACTCGAACTAGGCTATTGATTTTGTTTATAGATTTTCATTAAACAAAGCCTACCCAAAACCAATACAAAAGTACCAACAAGCATTCTAAATGACTGAGTTTATGGTGAAATTATTTTGCAATTTTTCCTAAATCAGACAAGACTGATGTAATAGCCTTACTTTTTCTGTTAGATTGTGGCAAATAAAGGATCAAACTAGGTGTTCAATGAATATAAACTCACCGCTACTTAGAAAATTTATTACACTCGGTCGTATTGATGCAGAGACCGTAAAATCAAAGCAGCGCGAATACAGCTCTACTGCCGAGCTTATTTCTAAAACATGTGGAATGGATGGGCATGAACTTGCGGAGCAATGTACAGACCTATTTCGTGTGCCTTATTTTGATATTAGAGATTTTGATGTAGCGTATATTTCTGAAGAGCTTATTAAAGACAAACTCATTCGTGAACACCATATTCTGCCGTTAGTAAAAAAAGGCCGTAAGCTCTATATTGCCGCCTCAGATCCGACCGACTACGGTGCATTTGAAAACTTTGAATTTAGTACCGGTCTTTCATGCGAAGTGGTCGTTGTTGATTATCTTCAACTTGAAAACAAAATTGAGCAATTACTTGATGCTGCAGGAAGCTTGCATCTAAGTGAAAGCGAATTCAAAGAACTTGGGGATTTAGAATCAGAGAGCCCACAAAACTTAGCACCTAAAGATGAAGATAAAGACGATGCACCTATTATTGTTTACATCAATAAAATTTTGATGGATGCGATTAAAAAGGGTGCCTCGGATCTGCATTTTGAACCTTATGAACACCGCTACCGTGTGCGTTTCCGTATCGATGGTATTTTGCATGAAATGGCAAGCCCCCCCAATAGCTTAGCCAGCCGTTTATCGGCGCGGATCAAGGTAATGTCACGACTTGATATCGCAGAAAAACGTAAACCTCAAGACGGCCGTATTAAGCTTAAAATTACTGAACGAAAAAGTATCGATTTCCGTGTCAGTACATTACCGACCCTTTGGGGTGAGAAAATCGTTATGCGTATTCTCGACTCATCAAGTGCTATGCTGGGTATCGATGTTCTTGGTTATGAACCAGAGCAGAAAAAGCTGTATATGGATGCACTTGATCAACCACAAGGCATGATCTTAGTAACGGGTCCAACGGGCTCTGGTAAAACAGTATCATTGTATACAGGTTTGAATATTCTCAACCAGCCAGAACGTAACATCAGTACAGCCGAAGATCCTGTTGAGATAAACCTTGAAGGGATTAACCAAGTACAGATCAATCCGAAAGCAGATATGACCTTTGCCAATGCATTAAAGGCCTTTTTACGACAAGATCCTGATGTGGTAATGGTTGGTGAGATCCGTGACCTTGAAACAGCTGAAATTGCTATTAAAGCGGCACAAACAGGTCACTTGGTATTATCTACCCTGCATACAAACTCAGCACCTGAAACCCTCACCCGTCTTTTGAACATGGGTGTACCAGCTTACAACGTAGCAAGCTCAATCAGCCTTATTATTGCTCAGCGTCTAGCGAGACGTCTTTGCCCTAAGTGTAAAACGCCAGAAACACTTCCTGAAGAAGAGCTGATTCGCCAAGGTTTTGATAAAGATAAGCTCAGTGAAGTCCAATTATTTGCACCAAATGGTTGTGATAGTTGTACAGATGGCTATAAGGGTCGAGTTGGTGTTTACGAGGTAATGCAAATTACCCCTGAAATCGCGCAAATCATTATGCGTGGTGGTAATTCGCTAGAAATTGCTGAAGTAGCGCTTCGTTCAGGCTTTAATAATCTGCGTTTATCTGGTCTTAAAAAAGCTGCCGATGGAGTTACCTCATTGAAAGAAATAAACCGAGTAACGAGTTTTTAAAACAAATTCGTTACTGGATTATCAGCTAACTGTTCAGTAAGATCTGACTAAAGTGCTTATTTAAGAGTTATTCCATGCCAACAGTTGTAAACTGCCCAACATGTAAATCAAAAGTCGAATGGTCGGAGCAGAGTCCGCATCGCCCATTTTGTTCAAAACGCTGCCAGCTAATTGATTTAGGCGAGTGGTCGTTTGAAAATAATAAAATTTCTAGTCCTATCAACAATGCCAATGAGCTAAGCCAAGATATGATTGAAGACATCGAAGCGATGCTGGCTAAAAATGATGATGCATTCTTTAAAGAATAAAGTCTGATTGCAGTGTAATACAAAAAATGCGGCATTTGCCGCATTTTCATATACATTTACTTTTAACCTTCTGAACGCTCGCCTTTATTCAGGCCATAATGGCCCTTTTTGTGACCTTTTTTACGAAGGTGCTGTTTGATTTTTTGATAACTTTCGCGCTGCTCTGCATTCAAAACTTGCCAAATTGCATGGTCAGATTTCATTTTCAGCATTGCAAACTGCTGGCCTTTTTCTTGGCGAGCTTTAATCAGCTCCAATGCGGCATTTTCGTCAAATGCTTTCGTTGCTAATAACGCATCCATTTTCTCTTTGTGTGCTGCACGAGAGGCTTTCATTGCATCTTTATCACCGCGAAGTGCTGCAAATTGCGATTTTTGCTCAGCAAAAATCGCTTTTAGTTGCGTTTGCTGATCTTCGCTAAGTTGTAACTTATCAATGCCGCGCTCAGAAAGTAAAAAACGAGCCTGTGGGTTCATACCACGGTTAAAGTCACCTTTCGCCATTGCTGAAGTAGCACCTACACTGGCTGCTGCTAAACCACAAACAAGTACGAATTTAGAAAGCTTTTTTGAAATAGTCATAATCATTACCTTTTGTTGGGTTGTGCTCTACTGTCGTTTCCGACCAATGTGATAACTATATCTAACTCAATGCAAAGGAACGCAAACCAGTGTAAAGGTTGTGTAAAGATTCACCTTTACACAATTTAGTGAGTAAAATAGCCTTAAAGAAGTAAATAGCTAGGTGTCAAAATGAAACTATTGATGATCGACGACGATACAGGATTGTGTGAATTACTCAGCGAGTACTTATCAGCACAAGGTTTTACAGTAGAGTGTGTTCATGATGGTGCTGAGGGCCTAAAACAAGCTATTAAGCATAGCTATGAGCTCATATTGCTTGATGTTATGTTGCCATCTATGGATGGCTTTGAGGTGTTAAAACAATTAAGACAGCATAAGCTTACCCCAGTGATCATGCTAACCGCGAAAGGCGAAGACTTTGATCGCATCTTTGGTTTAGAACTGGGCGCAGATGATTATATTCCTAAGCCATTTAACCACAGAGAGCTGCTAGCCCGCGTTAAAGCAATAACCCGTCGTATAGAGCATATCAATAGCTTATCGAGTCAACATGCCAGCTCATTGAGTGTAAACAGTATCAATATCAATTTCGCAACGCGAGAGGCTTCGGTAAACGACATCGTACTGAGCCTAACAGGCACTGAATATGAAATTCTTACTATGCTCGTACAGCATGCAGGTGAAGTGATAAGTAAAGAACAAATAAGTGAGCAAGTCCTGGGTAGACGCCTCGCCCCTTTTGACCGCTCAATCGATATGCATGTAAGTAACATTCGTAAAAAGATTGCAGAACACGTGAGTAATGAACGGATCAAAACCATGCGTGGCAGTGGTTATGTACTAATACAAGGCGAATAATATGCAAACACCGAGCTGGCTAAAGCATCCCCGCCACTATTTATTTTTAAAAATCTTTGCCTGGTTTTGGGTTACTGTCATAGCCACTATCACTATATTGGTGTTTTTAAGCCAGTTAACGAGCAATGTAGGCAATGATGACCTGCGTGGACCGATGCTTAAAAATCTTGAGTACACCGCTAAAAGTATTGAACGCATAGTTGCTAAACACGGTAAATCTACTCAAGAGGTACTATCTCATCCGCGCTTATCCAAACATAAATTATTGTACTTAAATGGTGAGGTGCATGGTGTTGAGATGCTCAGCGAACCGGTATCCAAAGACATTGATTTGAGCTTGCTTAACTTTACCAAATATATGCGTCCGCAAATTATTTTTACCGATGAATATCAAGCCTATGGGCCTGTAGTATTGAATGTACCTGAAGGTAAATTTTATCTCTACGAGATTGATGAAAAACGCAAAAAACCGTTTTTTGTCAGCTTATGGCTGATGCCAATTTGGCTAAAACTACTCATTGCTTTAATTGCTTCATTAATGCTTAGTTTCTTCTTTAGCCGTAATTTAATTGCCCCTATTAATAGTCTAAAAGAAACCGCAAAAAAACTGGCTCATGGTGATTTAACTGCCCGTGCCGATGTATCCCCTACTCGTCAAGATGAGCTAGGTGTACTTGGCCGAGACTTTAATACCATGGCAGTGCAACTTGAGCAGCTTATAAGCGCCCAAAAGCGATTACTCGCAGATATTTCCCATGAACTACGCTCACCATTAACGCGTTTAAAAATGGCCACGGGACTTGCGCAAATGCAAGCCGATGACGCACAAAACGCTTATTTAGAACGCATTGAAAAAGAGGCAAATCAGCTCGATAAAATGATTGCTGATGTCCTCCAAGTATCTCGCTTAGAGGCTAAAAGCCAAACACTGGCGTTAAGTAAACAATCTCTGCAAGTGATTGTTAATCACGTACTAAACGATGCTAAATTTGAAGCCAAGCAAAATAATAAAGAGCTCATTGTCAATGGGGCACTAACAGCCGACATCAAATGTGACGAAACCTTAATTGCCAGCGCCCTCGAGAATGTTCTACGTAATGCGATTAAATACGCTGAGCACTCTATTTCAATAGGTTTAATTGAATCAGATGCTATCTACATCACTATTTGTGATGACGGTAAAGGGGTTGAAGAAAGTAACCTTGCAAGACTTTGTGAGCCTTTCTTTCGTCAAGAGCATTCCCGCGATAGGAGTACAGGTGGTACCGGTTTAGGTCTTGCAATTGCAAAGAATGCTATCTCAGTACATGATGGTACACTAACACTTGAAAACCAAGAACACGGTGGACTTTGTGTAAACATCCGCCTTCCTTTTAAGAGTGAGTAAATGTTTTATAGCAGCGAAGCAAGCCTTGTCAGTAACATACCTAATATTAATAAGTTCTTTTCTGAGCAATTACAGCAAGACTTTCTGAGTACAGCTCATGGTAAGCTTTATTACGGTTATGCTATTCCTCGCCAAGCAAAAACCGCTGTTGTTATTAGTAGTGGTCGAATAGAGTCTTTGGTTAAATACAAAGAGTTGCTATGGGAGCTATATCAAAATGGCTTTGCTGTTTTTAGTGTTGATCACCAAGGACAAGGCCGCTCTTATCGCCATTTAGAAAACACACATAAAGGCTATGTAAACCGCTTTACTGATTATGCTGATGACTTTGCTATGTTTATAGATACAGTGGTGAAGCAACACTGGCAAGGAAAACAAGTACTGCTCGGACACTCAATGGGGAGCGCCATTGCCTATGATTACCTGTCACGATATCAACATCAATTTTCGGGGGCATTTTTGTCAGCGCCCATGTTTGATATTTATACCAAAGGGACACCAAAGCCTGTAGCAAAACTGGCTGCTAAAATTGCATCTTTAATTGGTCTTAGCCACAGTTATGCATTTGGCCAAAGCGACTACTTACCGGTCGACTTTGCAGCCAATGAGCTAACCAGTAGTGAAATTCGCTATAAACTGTTCAGAGAGCTGTATGCTGCAGAAAATGATTTACAGTTAGGTGGGGTAACCTATGGTTGGCTCAATGCATCGTTTGATTTTATCGCCTCTTTAGTCGATAAAAAAGTCGATATTCCTTTGTTTATCGCCAGTGCTGAGCAAGATACAGTGGTCGATAACGCCGCTCAGTTTGCACTTACACATAAACAAAAACAGGCACAACTAAAAAGCTATGCTGGTGCACGCCACGAACTGTTATGTGAACGCGACGAGATAAGGCAGGCTGTACTCAGTGATTTTTATCAGTTTTGTGCTGCACTTTGACGTGTTTTATTAACCACTGAAAGTGGGTCTAGGTGCATGAGAATATCCATTTCACAATCAAAATGTGTTTGAATTAAGGCCTCTACTTCATCTGCAACTTGATGCGCCCTGATCAATGATAATGAATCTTCAAGCTCTAAATGCATCTGAATAAACTTAATTTTACCACCTTGGCGAGTACGGATATCATGGGCGCCAAACACGTCTTGATGACTATTCACAATCTCCAATATTTGTTGTTTCTCTTCATCAGGAAGCTCTTTATCCATTAAGTGGTCAGCACTTTCACGAGCAATATCCCAGCTGTTATAAAGTAAGTAAGCAGCCACACCAATTGCAAACAAAGGATCGGCATAAGCGACACCGTACTTAGCTAATACGATTGCCAGTAATACAGCCAAGTTTAAGATTAAATCGCCTTTATAATGAATAGAGTCTGCTTTTATCGCAATTGACTCAGTGTGATTAATCACTTTTGTTTGAACAAATACCACCACAAGCGTACAAACGATAGCAAAAATACTAACCCAAATACCGAGATCAGAGTGCTTTAAAATAACAGGGTTAAATAAGCGCTCAACAGCATGAAAAGCTAAGAAACAACCCGAGCCGGCAATAAAAGCGGCTTGTGCAAGCCCAGCTAACGCTTCAGCTTTACCGTGACCAAAGCGATGATCATCATCAGCAGGACGTAATGCATAACCTAAGACTAAAAAGCTCATCAGTGATGCAGTGATATCCATTAACGAATCAGTCAATGAACCGAGCATCGAGGCTGAGCCTGATGCAAGCCAAGCCCAGCTTTTTGCCGCAATCATCAAACTCACCATTACAATGGTGACTAGACTGGCTGTTCTAACCCAAAACTCATAACTACGATGCTGCACAACAACTTACCTTCAGAGAGTAACTAGACTGAGTATATCATCTTTTCATTCTAGTTCGTGTATACTCAGCAGCAGATCTAATCCTTTTTAAATGAGATTCAAATGCTTGATATTGTGTTGTACCAACCAGAAATTCCACCGAACACGGGTAATATCATTCGCTTATGCGCGAACACGGGTTATGCGCTGCACCTAATTGAACCACTTGGTTTTGAGTGGGATGATAAACGGGTCAAACGTGCTGGTCTTGATTATCATGAATTTAGCCATGTACAGCGCCATGCGTCGTTTGAAGCATATCTTGAAAAGTGCCAGCCGAAAAAAGTCTATGCGTGTACCACTAAAGGCAGCCAATTTCACCACCAAGCGCAATACCAACCAGGCGATTGTTTAGTGTTTGGTCCAGAAACCCGCGGCCTACCTGATGAGCTCATTCAATCATTACCTAAAGAGCAGCGAGTTCGCATTCCGATGCAAAAAGATAGCCGTAGCATGAACTTATCTAACTCTGTGGCTGTATTTGTTTATGAGTCTTGGCGTCAACTGGGGTTTGTGAACGGTCAATAACTTATTGAAAAAACGCTCGTAATAAATATTTACTAATTGTTTAGCACGACCATTTTTTATGGACTAACCTAAATAGGTTAGTTTGTTCCCTAAAGATGGATTTTAATGCGCTTTTTCGCCCAAGTAGGCAGTATCATTTTGCTGATGCAGCACTTTTCTAGTGCTGCTTCTACTGCTGTTTCAAATCCCACTATCTCGCAAGCCCCAAACATAGCGCCCCTTTTACTGCTGATTCTTTTAGCTATTGTCATCCTTATTGGTGCGGTAATCTATTATCAAAGAAATCAAAAGATGACGCTATTGGATGCCCTACTCTCTCAGTCTAAAGATGGAATTTGGGTCAGCGATGAGCAGTTTCGGATCATAGAAATCAATAACGCATTTAGTGAAATATCGGGTTATAAAAAAACCGATGTACTTGGCAAAAAATTCAAAGCATTAACGCAAGCTGGTCGCGATAAGCAACTCGAAGAAATCATACAACAGGAGCTAAGTAATGACGGTTATTGGTCTGGCGAAATTTGGAATTTACGTAGAGATGGGCAACCCTACGCCATTGATTTGTGTATAACAAAAGTGACCACACCACGCTTTGCGAAAAGCTCTGTAAGATACGTTGGTATGTTTTCTGATGTGACTGCTCGTAAGAATAACGAGCGAGCTATGCTCAAGCTCACTACCAAAGACAGCATAACAGGCTTATCAAACCGCGCCATTTTTATAGAATCACTTGAAAAAGCAATTAAAGCCTGTAATGACACTTACCCAAGCCTGTTGATCATCTTTATCGACATAGACAATTTCAAAAAAATTAATGACTCACTGGGCCACACGATTGGCGATGTTCTGTTAAAAGAAGTCGCCTGTCGTTTAACCGACTCCCTAAATTCAGGCTTTACTATTGCAAGAATTGGTGCTGATGAATTCGCGGTACTGGTGCCGCCCTACCTATACTCTGGCAAAACGGTGTTCTTCGCCAAAAAGACCGCAGACATCGTACTACAACAATTTAAGACCCCTTTTATGTTAGATGGTTTTGAAACCTCGCTAACAGCGTGTTGTGGCCTTGCTATCTACCCAGACAATGCATACAACTGTGAAAACTTAATGCGCAGCGCAAATAGTGCCCTAAATCATGCTAAGAAAATGGGCCGTAATACTTATCAGTTTTTTGATAAAGACCGCCACACGCTCGACCCAACCGAATTAACCAAAGAAAGCGCTTTATTTAGAGCGATTACCAACAATGAGTTTGAGCTTTACTTTCAACCTAAGTTTGATGCTCAGCACAACCAATTGTACGGTTTTGAGGCTTTAGTTCGTTGGCCACAAGAGGATGGCAGCATCATTATTCCTGATGAGTTTATTCCTCTCGCAGAACAAAATGGGGCAATTATTCCGCTCACCCAATTACTGATGGAGCAACTTCTTAATCAGCTGGCTCAGTGGCGAAAGCAAAGCATTTCATTTGGTAATGTAGCTATTAATATTTCAGCCTTACACTTTCAACAAAGCAGCCTTATCGAAACGCTAATCGACAACTTGGCTAAATTTGACGTGCCTGCACATTGCTTAGAACTTGAAATCACTGAAAGCGCCATGATGGATAACCCTGAGTTTGCAGAACAGCAAATGAAACGGATTAAATCAATTGGTGTACATATCGCGCTTGATGACTTTGGCACTGGCCATTCATCGCTAAGTTACCTAAAGCGTTTTCCAATAGATACGCTCAAAATCGACAAGTCATTCGTAAAAGACATCGATAAGAATGAACAAGATCGCAATATCACTGCCACCATAGTGCGACTAGCTAAATATTTAGATATAAATGTGGTTGCTGAAGGAGTGGAAACTGAGGAGCAGGCCTATATGCTGCATATTATGGGTTGTCATTTCCAGCAAGGTTATTATTACTGTAAACCATTAAAAGCCGAGCAAGTCAGCGAATTTATTAATGACACGTTAGAGAACCAGCAATCTAGCTAGCAGTTAAAATTGCAAATAAAAAACGCGATTCATGAATCGCGTTTTTTATTTTACAGTGCACAATCTGAATTTTTAAGATTGTTTATTCGGATTTTTGCTCACGGCCAAGCAACGCCATCGCAGCTTCTTTTACATCTTTATTTTCATAAAGCACTTTGTAAATTTGCTCCGTAATTGGCATTTCTATGCCTGTACGCTCAGCAAGTAGGTACACTTCTTTGGTATTTCTATAGCCTTCTACGACCTGACCTATTGATTCAATCGCAGCTTCAACCCCTTCACCTTTACCAAGCGCAAGACCAAAACGACGGTTACGAGATTGGTTATCTGTACAGGTTAAGATTAAGTCACCAAGGCCAGCCATCCCCATAAAGGTATCTGAACGAGCACCTAATGCACAACCTAAACGACAAAGCTCAGCTAAACCACGAGTGATCAAGGCTGTTCGTGCATTAGCACCAAAACCAAAGCCGTCAGACATACCTGCGCCAATTGCAATCACATTTTTAACCGCGCCGCCAAGTTGTATACCAATGAAATCATCATTGTTATACACCCTAAATGAACGTCCACAGTGTAAAAGGTCTGCCAGCTGCTTTGCAAAATCTTTAGAAGTCGACGATACCGAAATAGCCGTTGGTAAGCCCATTGCCATTTCTTTAGCAAAAGTAGGCCCAGAAAGCACAGCCAATGGGATATCATCCCCAAGCTCTTGCACTGCTACTTCTTGCAATAAACGGCCAGTATTAGGTTCTAAGCCTTTAGTAGCCCATGCAACTTCGGCACCTTCTGACAACCAAGGTTTAATTTTTTGAAGCGTACCTGCAAACGCATGACTTGGCACAACAACAAGAATGATCTTGCTTGCTTTAACTGCCGTTTCTAAATTAGCTTCTAGTTGAAGCGTTTCAGGAAAGCTAACATCAGGAACATAACGTTGATTCTTCCGCTCAGCTGCAAGCGTAGCAACGTCATCGCTATTGCGGCCCCACAAGGTAACTGGGTGACCATTTCTGGCAAAGCAAATAGCAAGGGCGGTGCCATAAGACCCCGCCCCTAATACTGTAACAGCTGATTGTGCTGTACTCATAGCTTATGCGTCTGCAGTTGCCTGTTGGTCTTGAGCAGCACGTTGTTGCATGTATTGAGCAAATAGTGCGTCAAAGTTAACTGGCGCTAAGTTTAATTGTGGGAAAGTACCACGGTTAACTAGGTTTGATACTGCTTCACGAGCGTAAGGGAAAAGTACGTTCGGGCAGAAAGCACCTAACATGTGCGCAAGCTGAACTTCTTCAACTTCACCGATAGTGAAAATACCCGCTTGTTGGATTTCACAAAGGAATGCTGTTTCTTCACCGATTGAAGCCGTCACAGTTAAAGCAAGAACAACTTCAAACACGCCTTCTTCTAATTTGTTAGAACGAGTATCTAAGTCTAGCTTAACTTCAGGGGTCCACTCTTTTTGGAAAATAGCAGGTGAATTAGGTGTCTCAAAAGAAACATCTTTAGTATAAATGCGTTGAATTGAGAATTGAGCGCCTGCTTGTTGTTCTGCTGCTGCGTTTTGATTTTCTTCGTTCATTGTAATTCCTAACTTGTATTCGTTTTTATATTTAAAATTTATTAAGCGTTAAGCTTTGCGTCTAAAAGGCCTTGCGCTTCAATTGCCATCATGTCGTCACAACCGCCGATATGTTCATCATTAATGAAAATTTGCGGAACCGTGTAACCACCATTAGCTTTGTCGATCATTTCATCACGACGCTCAGGGTGAACACCAATATCGATATTCGTGTAGTTTACACCTTTGCTCTCTAATAACGCCAAAGCGCGTTGGCAGAATGGACAGTATGCTTTGGTGTAAAGAACAACTTTACTCATAATAATTCCTCTATCGGGCTGTTAGCTGCTTTGTTTAACGACCGGTCGTTGTTGGTAAGCTAGCTGATTGCCAAGCGCCCATACCGCCCGCTAATACATAAACACGCTCAAAACCTGCTTTATGCATTGCAGTTGCGATACCTGAGGCAGTCATGCCCGTGGTACATACTAGTATAATGGGTTTAGTCTTAAACTTTTCAAGGCTTGAAAAATCAGATTGCTTTGCTTTTTCTGGATTTAAGTGAGTTGCGCCTGCAATACGGCCAGAGTTAAACTCTTTTTGTGAACGTATATCAACGACTTGACCATCATCACGGTTAATTAGCAAAGTAAGTTGCTGTGGATTGATTTGACGAATAGCCGAAAATTTACTTTTAAACCAACTGCTGATCAGCATTGCGACTAATGCCAACCAGATAATGCTCAAAACCGGATGATTTGAGATAAATTCAATATATTGATCCATGCGTTTTCCACTAAGAAATTTAGGTGCCACAGCGCATAGCCATGGGTTAATTAAAATTTGCCACGCAAGTATACGTGCTTGAATTGAAAATGCTAGGGCGTGAAATATTTTAATATGACATATTGATAGCTGATCAAAACCATAAAACACGGTATGCTAGTGATATATAAGTGCCAATCTTCAGGAGCTATAATGACAGAGCATAAAAAACCATTGGTATTAATGATCTTAGACGGTTGGGGATACCGTGAAGACACAGAAAGTAACGCTATTCTTGCTGCTAATACCCCAGTACTCGATAACCTTTGGGCAACCCGCCCACATACATTAATTTCAGGTTCGGGACTTGATGTTGGTTTACCTGCAGGACAAATGGGTAACTCTGAAGTAGGCCACGTAAATTTAGGTGCTGGCCGTATTGTTTACCAAGATTTCACTCGCATTACTAAAGCGATTGATGATGGTGAGTTCGATAGCAACCCAGCACTTGTTGATAATATTGACAAAGCTGTAAAGGCTGGCAAAGCCGTTCATATTATGGGTCTTTTAAGCCCAGGTGGTGTTCATAGTCATGAAGATCACATTGTCGCAACGATTGAACTTGCTGCCAAGCGCGGTGCAAAAGAAGTTTACTTTCACGGTTTCTTAGACGGCCGTGACACGCCGCCACGCAGTGCAAAAGCATCAATTGAACGAATCGAAGCCGTATTTACAGAACTTGGCTGCGGCCGTTTAGCTACGCTTGTTGGTCGTTACTATGCAATGGATCGTGATAACCGTTGGAACCGTGTCGAGCTTGCTTATGACGTTATGGTTAGTGGCATTGCTGAATACAGCTATACAGATGGCGTTACCGCACTTGAAGCCGCTTATGCACGTGACGAAAACGATGAATTTGTTGCTGCAACAACTGTTGTGCCAGAGGGCCAATCAGCTGCTGAAATTAATGACGGTGATACAGTTATTTTTGCTAACTTCAGAGCTGACCGAGCACGTGAAATGACTCGTGCCTTTGTTGATGCTGACTTCAGTGGTTTTGATAAGAAAAAATCACCTAAGTTAAGCGCTTTTGTAATGATGACTGAGTATGCAGCAGACATCAAAGCGCCGATTGCATTTGCACCGGAACCTTTAACAAACGTATTGGGCGAATGGTTAGAGAAACAAGGTAAAACACAGCTACGTATTTCTGAAACAGAAAAATACGCACACGTTACCTTCTTCTTCAGCGGTGGCCGTGAAGATGAATTTGTTGGTGAGACTCGCGAACTGATCCCATCACCTCAAGTAGCAACCTATGATCTGCAACCAGAAATGAACTCTGAAATGCTGACCGATAAACTTGTTGAAGCAATCGCTAGCGGTAAATACGATGCTATCATCTGTAACTACCCTAACGGAGACATGGTAGGTCACTCAGGTGTATTTGAAGCTGCAGTTAAAGCTTGTGAAGCAGTTGATCACTGTATTGGTCGTGTGGTTGCAGCACTTGAAGAACATGGCGGTGAAGCTCTGATCACAGCCGATCATGGCAATGCTGAACAAATGGCTAACCCAGCAACGGGGCAAGCACATACTGCACATACAAGTGAGCCTGTGCCATTTATCTATGTTGGCCGTGATGCAACACCGCATGATGGTAAGACATTAAGTGACGTGGCACCAACCATGCTCCACCTACTCGGCTTAGAGCAGCCAAGTGAAATGACTGGTAAACCAATCATGACGCTGAAATAAGCTATGAGTAAATGTATTAACCACTTCCTTAAAATTGGTTTAATACTGACTTCATTAGTAGCAACTTCGGTTGTTGCTAATGAAGATCAAACCAAAAAAGACCTATCAGATATTCAATCAGCTTTACAAAAAACAGAGGCTGAACTTAAAGGTCAACGCAAGTCAATTGCCCAAATGCGCAAAGATCTCCGCGCCCATGAACTCGACATTGCTAAAAATGCAAAAGCATTAAATCTTGCAGCCCAATCGGTTAAAGAAAACGAGCAACAACAGCGTGAACAGCAAGCAAAGGCACAAAAGCTGAAAGCCCAACAAGCACAGCGACAAACCTTATTAGCTGCACAGTTAAAAAGTGCTTACATGGCTGGTAGCCATGACTACTCAAAAATGCTGCTTAACCAGCAAGACACTGCCAAAATTGAACGTACACTAAGTTATTATAATTACTTAAATAAAGCACGCATCGAACAAATTGAAGAGCTCAAAGCACTGCAGCAAGAAATTGCAGACAACCAAGCTGAACTTGAAAAAACTAAACAACGCCTAGTTGCTTTATATGACGAACAAAAAAGACGTCAGCAAGCCTTAGTCAATGCACAGCAAGAACGTAAAACTAACCTCAATAAACTACAATCAGCATTAAAAGAAACAAAGAGCTCAATTGATTATTTAAAAGAAAACGAGCAAACCCTAATAACCGCAATAGAAGAGCTAGAACAAGAACGAAACCAAAAAGTAGAACTACTAGGCTTACAAAGTAGTAAAGGCAAACTTGACTGGCCAACTAAAGGGTCATTACGCCATCGCTTTGGGCAACGTAAGCACGGCAACATAGATTGGAAAGGCGTACTTATCAGCGCTAAAGAAGGCAGTAATGTAAAAAGCGTACAGAACGGCCAAGTTGTTTACGCTGACTGGCTAAATGGCTTTGGTTGGGTTATCGCTATTGATCATGGCGATGGTTTCATGAGCTTGTATGGCCACGCACAAACTCTACTTCGCGATGTTGGCGACCTTGTTAGAGAAGGGGAGACAATTGCTTTAGTAGGTCAAAGCGGCGGACAACCGGATCCTGGTCTATACTTCGAAATACGCCACAAAGGACGCGCAGTAAATCCTGTAAAATGGTGCAGACGCATTTAATTGATTAAATAGCTGCACTCTATGAGGAGCAGCTGATGCTAAAAACTAAACATTCTTGCAAAGCACACTTTTCCCCAGCTAAGTTTTTCACTCAGCTGTCTTTAGTGATGCTTATAACCTTTCTCTGCCTGATGCTGCAATCGTTTCAGGCTCATTCTAAGCCCTCGTTACAGTCTCTTCAGCATCATGAATTAAACGAAATCCTTTTTAATATTCATACGTATTATGTAGATGATCTTAAACTACAAAATTCATTTGTTAACCAGCCAGATAATTTACAAATCGAAGAATTGTTCGAACGCCTTGACCCTTACTCAAAGTATCTGGATGAGAATGAGCTCGATGCCATCTTCAGTAGCACTAATGGTCGATACACAGGACTAGGTATCGAAGTCAAAGTAGAAGATGGTCGAGTATTTATAGTCAACATCATTGATAAATCACCTGCAGCAGTTGCTGGTTTACAAGTAAATGATGAAGTTATTGGTATAAATCAACAGCCAATTATAGATAAAAGCATTGAAGAAGTAGCGAAATTAATTCGTGAAAGCGGGCAAAGCGCTGTCGATGTAGCAGTTAAAAGGGAGAAAGAAGCTGAGCTCAACTTCTCGATTAAACGCCAACAAATTAATTTGCAGAGCGTTAGTGGCTATTTAGCAGATACAGGCGTTGCACTAATCAGTATCAATTCATTTAACAATCACACACTGCACGATGTTGCTCGAGAACTTGCAAAAATGCAAGTCACCAATAGCTTTCCACTTTCTGGGCTAATAATTGATTTACGTGACAATCCTGGTGGTACATTACAAGGGGCCATTGAAGTCGCTGATCTGTTTTTAGATAACGGCACTATTGTTTCAACCAGAGGTCGCTTCAACGAAGCCAATCAAAAGTATCAAGCGCATAAGGGTGACATACTCAATGGTGCCCCTATCGCCCTACTTATTAACGAGAACTCAGCATCTGCGGCTGAAATACTCGCTGCAGCATTAAGAGATAATCAACGAGCAGTGCTAATTGGCGAAACCTCATTTGGTAAAGGCTCTGTGCAGTCGCTTATTCCATTAGGTAACGGTAATACGGCATTAAAATTGACCACAGCACGCTATTATACACCTGCAGGTCAATCAATCGATGGTAAAGGGATTCCCCCAGATGTGAGTATTAATCAAACAATGCTTTCAGAAATTGACCAAGACGTTATAATAAAAAACATTCAAGAATTGGCGCTTTTTAGCTCACTTCTAGATAGACAAGACAAAAAGCAACTTACAGCAAAGCAGCTAGTTATTATGCAGTAAGTAAATGCTCACAATGGATATAATAATTACAAAAAGTGAATCTACGAACAGGCTTATTACTCGCCGTATGTTGCCTACCGCTATTCTGCCAAGCAAAGCAAATAGCCATAGTAATCGATGATATAGGTAATCATCAGCGCGATCTTGAAATATTAAAATTACCAGGGCAAGTGACATTCTCAATCTTGCCCCATACCCCCTATTCGCAAATTTTTGCAGAGCGCGCCAGTAAAACTCATAAAGAATTGCTTTTACATGTTCCAATGCAAGCGCTTGATAAAAGCAAAGCGCTTGGTCCAGGAGCCCTAACAGATACCATGACTAAGTCCGAGTTACAAACAACTCTCGGGCATGCGTTAGCCTCATTGCCACAAGTAAAAGGTGTCAATAATCATATGGGGTCTGAGCTAACACAGCTAACTGAGCCTATGAAATGGACCATGGAAGTCCTAAAAAAGCGTGGTTTGTACTTCTTAGATAGTCGAACAACTAGCCAAAGTGAAGCGCAAAATGTTGCCAACCTTTATGGTGTCGCAAACGTATCTCGTCATGTATTCCTTGATAACAATATCACCCAAAGCCAGCTACAACATCAACTTGAAGAACTAAAGACCAAAGCTGAGCACTTCAACTATGCAATCGCTATTGCACACCCCTACCCAGAAACCGTTGCATTTCTACAGCAAGCACTCCCAAAACTACAACAGCAAGGCTTCGAACTTGTTCCACTCTCACAGCTAGTAGAAACCAAATACATTCAATTAGCCAAGGCTGAACAAAGACAAGGGGAGTAAGCTGAACAAAACACGATTTGCGAGTTAGAAAGAGTAAGTCATAAAGGCTCTAAGTTCTAGGTTCTAGGTTCTAGGTTCTAGGTTCTAGCTTCTAGCTTCTAGCTTCTAGCTTCTAGCTTCTAGCTTCTAGCTTCTAGGTTCTAGGTTCTAGGTTCTAGGTTCTAGGAAGAGTGTCGTTGTAGGAATGACTTTAGCCATGAATGTGTTTGTTAAGGTCTAGATACGGCACTGACGTGCCTCCTACAAAGTTTTGTTGCTGAGGGAGTCTCCGCACTATACAACCCCACATTTCAGCTGACATCTGACGGCTGAAAGCTGACAGCTCCAGACGCAAAAAAGCCCGACTCTTTCGAATCGGGCTTTCTTTAATTTGGAGCCTGGCAATGTCCTACTTTCACATGGCAAATGCCACACTATCATCGGCGCTGTTTCGTTTCACTACTGAGTTCGGCATGGGGTCAGGTGGGTCCAAAACGCTATTGTCACCAAGCAAATTTGGGTCGTTAATCGCCTT
>NZ_JAGDEC010000009.1:0-208750 GCF_040148775.1 Pseudoalteromonas sp. NFXS39
CACCACCGTATACTTTTGCAAGTACGTTTGTGATTGCTGCTGTTAGAGTTGTTTTACCGTGGTCAACGTGGCCGATTGTACCAACGTTTACGTGCGGTTTTACGCGTTCAAACTTTTCTTTTGCCATGACGGAACCTATCAGTTTTGTGTATCTAGATTACATATGAAAATAATCCACCGAGGGTAGATTAATTTAATTTTTTCAAATTTCAAATAGTTTTTTCTGACAGATAAAGGAAGATATTAAGATGAGTTCTCGATACTGGTGCTGATAGGCAGATTTGAACTGCCGACCTCACCCTTACCAAGGGTGCGCTCTACCAACTGAGCTATATCAGCAACACCAGAAGTCTGGAGCGGGCAGCGGGAATCGAACCCGCATCATCAGCTTGGAAGGCTGAGGTAATAGCCATTATACGATGCCCGCATAGGAACCTGTTCTTAAACTACCTCTAACCGTCAAGAATAAAGTGGTGGAGGGAGCTGGATTCGAACCAGCGAAGGCTGAGCCGTCAGATTTACAGTCTGATCCCTTTGGCCGCTCGGGAACCCCTCCACGAAAATTCTTTACTAAGTCACTTCCGGTAAAAGGAAAGTGGTGCCGACTATCCGAGTTGAACGGATGACCTACTGATTACAAGTCAGTTGCTCTACCAACTGAGCTAAGTCGGCACTGCTTTAGTACGGGGCGAGATTCTAAGGTAAGGTTTATTGTGATGCAACCATAAAATTAAAAAAAATGTGATTTTATGTGTTAAACGCTCACTATTCAGACAAATACCCATACTTTTACTATTTTGTGGCTATTTCATGCCAATAATTCAGCCCTTTAAAAACCAGTAAGCTGTCAAATTTAGCATCTATAAATGAATCTGCTAACAGTTTGCCATAGCCACCAGCAAATAATAGCTGACAATCTTGTTGGTTAAGATGTTGTTTTGCTAGCTCGATTGCACCTAGGGTAGCAACCATGGCACCATTTTTTAGACCATTTGGAGTATTACGCCCTAAATCTGTAGTAAAGGGTATTTGTTTATCATCAAATACCCGCTGCGTATTTTGGGTAAGTGAAGACGTCATTAAATCAAGACCGGGTAAAATCCAGCCCCCTAAATGCGCCCCTTCTTTGTTGAGCACATCGATTGTCGTTGCGGTACCGGCATCGATAATGATGCAGTTTTGCTGAGGATATTCTACATACGCAGCTATCACCGCGAGCCAGCGATCAATTCCTAAGTTTTGAAACTGCTGATAGGCGCAGGTTAACATAGCGAGTTTAGCTGTCACCTCTGCTTCAAAGTAAGGAACAGCATGTTGCTGCGCCTGTGCCAATAAAGGTTTAAGTAGCTCAGCGCTACCCACGCAGGCATATACCAGCTCTTTTATTTGTAACCAAGGTAAATTGCTGAGCTCACATGCTTGATAACCCTTACCATCAAATAAAACGGCTTTAATTGCGGTATTGCCAACATCCACTAATAGTTTCATAGCTCAGCCTTACGTAATGAAATTTCACCACCATAATAACTTTTTACTTCGCCATCTTGACGAATGCGCACGCCACCTTGGTTATCAATCCCTTCGCAAATGCCACGCCAGCTTCGATGACCAGTATTTAGCTCAACGCACTCGCCTGCAAATGCATTTAACTGATTCCACTGTAGATACATACCGTTTAAACCTGATTGCTGATACTGGGTTAAGCGTTTTTCTAAATAAAAGCACAAATAAGCCACCAGCTTGTTTTTATCTAACCCCTTTACATGCTGGCTTAAGTCAGTCCATGCTTGATCTATGTGTTGGCTAACACTTTCTGGCATATGTAAGTTGATACCTATACCTATTACAAGCTGGCAAGGTCCTTGTGGTTGACCATCAAGTTCAACTAATACACCTGCTAATTTTTCACGGTTTAAGTAGATATCATTTGGCCATTTAAGCTCTACATCCAATTGGTACAAGGCTTTAAGTGTATCGTAAACAGCCAGCCCAACAGCAATAGATACCCCCATAGCAGCTTGCAAACCATCATCCAAACGCCAAAAATAACTAAAGTATAAGTTTGCACCAAACGGAGATTGCCAAACGCGCCCACGGCGTCCTCTTCCAGCTTGCTGCATTTCTGCAACTAACACGCTACCAGATGGCAGTGGTACCTCTGTTTGCAAACGGCGCATAAGCTCACTGTTAGTTGAATCAATAATTGGCTGCACTTCGACCTCAGCGGTGCTGCCACCCAATACAGTATAATACTGGCCGATTTTATCTTTGTTCAGTAAGCCTGCACTATTGTTAAGGCAATACCCTTTACCAGTGACCTTGAAAATATCGAGCCCCATTTCCTGTAACGAGTGAATATGTTTACCCACTGCTGCGCGGCTAATACCAAGTTGCTCACCCAATTGCTGACCAGAAATAAAACCACCAGTATTCAGAGCATGTAAAATAGCGAGCTTATTACCGTCTGGTGCTTTCATAATGAAGCTCCTAATTCAATGTGACACTCATGAACGGCATTAATCAGTCGTACTTCGTGTTGTAGAGCAATCTGATATTTTTGCCAAACTTGTTGTTGAACATGTTTTACCATGGCAATTAAATCATCGCCTGTACTATTACCATGATTGACTAGCACTAACGCTTGCTGTTGATGAACCTCAATACCTGCGATTTTACAACCTTTTAATCCTGCTTGTTCAATCAACCATCCTGCCGCAACCTTATGGTGCTCAGCATCAACAAAGTAATGAGGTAACTCAGGATACTGTTTTAAAAGTAACGCAAGTTGCTCATTACTGATCACTGGGTTTTTAAAAAAGCTGCCAGCATTCGCAAGTTTGTTTGGATTTGGTAATTTACTGCTTCTAGTTGCGATGATTTGCTCAAACACCTGCTGAGGAGAGGGAGCTGAAAGCTGTTGCAATGGTCCATAACTAAGCACTGGCTGCCATTTTTTAGGTAACAGTAACCCTACTTGGGTGATCACAGCTTTATTTTTCAAGGCATGTTTGAATATAGAATCACGATAGCCAAATTGGCATTCATTCTTAGCTAAGCGGTTTATCGTTTTGGTTGCAATATCAAAGTACTCAACATAACTAACAAACTTTTCAAGCTCCACACCATAAGCACCAATATTTTGCACTGGCGCAGCCCCAACAGTACCTGGAATTAAAGCAAGGTTTTCAAGCCCAGGCATTTCATTGGCAACGGTCATAGAGACTAATTGGTGCCAGTTTTCTCCGGCTGCGATGTGCAATAAAAAGCCATCACTTTGCTGCTCTATATCTATGCCCTTCGTGTTCATGTGGATCACAGAACCTTGGTAGTCAGATAAAAACACCGTATTACTACCCTCACCTAAAATACAAAATGGCTTAGAAAAGTCTGTGCTTAAAAGCTGATCCACTTCATCAATTTGATAAAAATGCTGGCATTGGCTAGGCAAAGAAAAGGTATGAAAAGATTGCAGGGACTGAGCCACAAAACGCCTCAAAGGTTACCGGTAACTAATCGCATTAGTGTAACCTATCGTCGCAAAATACGCATTAGATTGTAAAAATCACTCAACCCACTGCACTAATCATGTTATAAAACGAGCTCTTTTTCATTTCCGTTCCAGGGTTATTATGAAGTTTAAACCATTACTTTTAAGTCTTGCTATGGCCGGTGCTTGCTCTCAAGCAACTGCAGATGCAATCAGCCAGCACACTTACGCAAACTTAGATGACGTAACAACCACTCACCTACTACTAGATTTAGATGTTGATTTTGATGACAAACAACTAGAAGGTTTTGTTGAGCACACGCTAGATTGGCACAATGCAACAAGCAAAACGCTAGTACTTGATACACGCGATTTAGATATCGACAAAGTAATGTATCAAGATCAAAAAGGCAGCTGGCACAAGGCTGACTTCACCCTTGCTGCACGTGATGACGTGAAGGGCTCAAAATTAACAATTAAATTTAAAAGCCAAGCGGTTAAAGCTCGTATTTACTACAACAGCCGCCCAGAAGCTTCAGGTTTACAGTGGTTAACGCCAGAGCAAACAGCCAGTAAATCACACCCATTTATGTACAGCCAATCACAAGCAATTCATGCTCGTAGCTGGATCCCAGTACAAGATACGCCAGCAATGCGCGTAACATACTCGGCACGTATTCACACCCCTAAAGACATTCGTGCGGTAATGAGTGCTGATAATAAAGATGCTCTTTATAAAGACGGCGATTACTTATTTAATATGCCACAACCAATTTCGCCATACTTAATCGCAATTGGTGCTGGTAATTTAGAATTTAAAGCCATGTCTAAGCAAACAGGTATCTTTGCTGAGCCAACAATTTTAGATGCATCTGTTGCTGAGTTTAACGACACACAAGCGATGATCGATAAAACTAACGCTATGTATGGTGAATACGCATGGGGTCGTTATGACTTATTAATGCTACCACCAAGCTTCCCATTTGGTGGCATGGAAAACCCACGCTTATCTTTCATCACCCCAACAGTTGTTGCTGGTGATAAAAGCTTAGTAAACCTAATTGCTCACGAGCTTGCTCACTCTTGGTCTGGTAACTTAGTGACTAATGCGACGTGGGAAGACTTATGGCTAAATGAAGGTTTCACGTCTTACGTTGAAAACCGCATTATGGAAGAAGTGTTTGGCCGTGACCGTGCAGTTATGGAACAAGCGCTTGATGCAGCCGGCTTACGTGCATTACTTAAAACTCTGCCAGCACCAGATACGCGCCTTAACTTAAAACTTAATGGCCGCGATCCTGATGATGCATTTAGCTCAGTGCCTTACACTAAAGGTCAGCTTTTCTTAATTTATCTTGAAAACAAATTTGGCCGTGACAAGTTCGACCCATTCGTAAAAGGTTACTTTGACCAGTTTGCGTTTAAGTCTCTTACAACAGCTCAATTTGTTACTTACTTAAAAGCCAACCTTATCGACAAATATCCTGGCGTAGTGAGCATGGATAAAGTCAATGAATGGATCTTTGAGCCTGGTTTACCAAGCGATGCACCGAATCCAACCTCTGATGCCTTCGATAAAGTTGATGCAGTAACCAAAACATGGTTAAACGGTGAGATCAGTGCAGCCCAATTACCAACAGCAGATTGGTCAGTTCATGAGTGGCTACACTTTTTAAATAATCTTCCTCGCGATTTAAGCATTGCAAAAATGACTGAGCTGGATAATCAATTCAACCTAACACAGTCAACTAATGCAGAGCGCGCTTTCGCATGGTTTATGCTAGCGGTAGGTAATGGTTATCAACCTATCTACCCTGCTTTAGATAAACATCTATCAGGCATCGGTCGCCGTAAATTAATTGTGCCACTCTATAAAGCACTTATTAAAAACGGTAGAAAAGACTGGGCACATGATGTGTACTTAAAAGCACGTCCGGGTTACCACCCACTTGCACAAGGTACTGTTGACGACTTATTTGCAAAGTAAGTCATCAAACACAAAAAAGGCGCTGAAAATCAGCGCCTTTTTTAATTCTTTTATTAGTTACTTACTTTTTGTAAGAAGGCACGGCGCTCTTCAGGGCTTGCTTGTTGCCACCAAAATTCAAGCATAGCAGCCGCATTTGGCATATTTTTAAGTCCTGCTTGTCCGCCGGGTACTTTTGCAGGCAATGTAACAGGTTTTGCAGTCGCAGGCTTGTTGCTTGTAGCAGCAACTGGGGCGCTTGCCACAGCTTGTACAGGCGTGCTTGCTACACGATAGCTAACTATAGATAAAGGCACAGCAAGTTCACTGCCCTTGGCTTTTAAGCTTACTTGCGGTGCTTCAGCAAATACTTCTGCGGCAACAGCATTATTGGCACGATTGAACACTAAATCATAGTCTTTGCCACTTTCCACCGTGAGCTCAACCCAAAACGGCTCAGACTCAACAACTTGATGGTCATCATATCCTTGTTCGTATAGATCTGTGTATTTCATCTTCACTTGGTATGTACCAGGAGCAAGCTCAACATCGTCAACACGACTGAAAAACGACTGCTCAATAAGGCGCTCTCCAACTTGTAAAGGTACAAACTCTTCTGGAAAGTGAATAGTCTCAGCTACACTGCTAAAACTGTTAAATAGCATTAACGCACTACTCAGTAATACTAACTTACGCATGTTCACTCCTTGGTTGTTCAACTTGCGGCAGTTTCAGTTTGACACTGCAAATAAAGTTTGTCATTAGTGGGTGGTCATTTAACCACATTTATAAGAGAGCTAAGTATGAGCCAAGAGACTATTTTTACAAAGATTATTAACCGAGAGATCCCAGCTGATATTATTTATGAAGATGAGCTATCACTGGCTTTTAAAGATATCAACCCGCAAGCCCCTTTTCATGTACTGATCATCCCAAAAACTCCAATAGCGACAATTAACGATGTTACAGAAGAAAATGCAGCTTTAGTCGGTCACTTATATGTGGTTGCAGCAAAGCTCGCCAAGCAATTTGGCTTTAGTGAAGACGGTTTTCGCGTCGTAATGAACTGTAATGACCATGGTGGACAAACTGTGTACCATATACATCTACACATGCTAGCAGGTAAAGAAATGGGCTGGCCTCCATATCAAGACAAGAAAAAACAACCGATCTAATACTTTGATATGTAAACAATTGTAAAAACTAGCACAAACATATTATTTTCGGCTATAATAATTATATATCAGTTAGTTAACATACTGCACTTTGTTAACTAACTGTAATTTTTGACAGAAAACAGACACAAACTGTACTTTTCCTGCACAACTCTCAGAAATTTCTAATACGAAAGGGGTGGATTGCGTGATAGGATTTAACTGTCAACTTTATTCAAGAGTGTATATATATGAGTAGTTCAGCCTTTTTATTATTAGATCCAGAGCCAATTAACACTATTGGCATAAACGTATTAGAGCCATTGTTAAAAACACAAGGACTTGCAGTGACATCTGGTACTGATATCTCTGAAGTACCAGAAGGAACACGCTTGTTATTTATTGAAACTTCAAGCACTGATCCGTGGGGTAAGTTAAAAGAACAACTAGTTAATCTTCGAATGAAATGCGATATCGTACTGTTTAACTTAGATGAAAACCCTGAACTTGCTAACCGTGCTCTATTAAGTGGTATTCGTGGTGTATTTTACACAACAGATAATGCAGATGTGTTAATGAAAGGCATTCGTTTATTACTTGAAGATCAACTATGGTACCGCCGCGATATCATGTGTAACGCACTAAATCGTATGTTGCAGTTCAATAAAGATGCACTCCACAAATTGACAGATGGTGATATCGAACCGGTTAAACTTACTAAACGTGAAAAAGCAATTATCTCACTAATGAGTAAAGGTTCGAAGAATAAAGAAATTGCTGAAGACTTAAGCATCAGCCCACATACAGTTAAAACTCATTTATATAGTGCATTTAGAAAAACTAAATGTCGTAACCGTATCGAGCTATTGTCTTGGGCACAGCAAAATATTCCAGACGAAATTCGTTAAACCAAACATCCTACTAATTAAAACAGACGCAGCCGCGTCTGTTTTTGTTTCTGGTTGCTAAACACTGCAATTGACTTTATGCTCAAACTGATTGCAAAACACCGGAAATACAATGCTCGATTCTGTTACTTTATATTACGCCAGTGCAGCCATGATGGCAGTGATGACCCTTCTTAACTATCTTACATGGCGAACCAATAAAAAAACTCCGGGTACTTTACTTTATATTTTCTATCCTTTAGTGATGTTTGCATCAGTAATGAGTTTTGCATTACATGGCCACATCAATAATATTGCCAGTGTTGGCATTGCAAATACGTTGCTCTTTAGTGCCTCCATTATTCATGTACTCGCTATTTGCCAGTTTTTAAATGCCAAATGCGTTGGCTTTAAAACCTTTATTGCTATTACCGTCGTACTAGCTATCAGTATAATTTACCTTGCCTCCGACAGCGCAGAATTACGTAGTCGAATTCTGGTTTCAGACCTTCAACATATCGTTGAGGTACTATTTTTACTGGCTTTATTCATTCGTAATGGTCGTAAAAGTTACCCAAATGGCAGTATTGTTTATATTTTAATTCTCAGCATTCTTCTAGCGGTTTTCACAGGCCGTACTGTAATGATGGAAAATGTCACTGCAGCTAATCTACTATCTACAAATTGGTTTAGTATCCCTTTGTTGATAAATGGCGTCATCGCGCCGATCTTTTACGCAACAGGTATGGCACTTTTATGTAATGAACGTCGCGAACAAAACTTAAACCAATTAGCCGAAAAAGCGCATAAAGATCTAGAAATACGTGGCTTATTCTTATCAACTATCAGCCATGAGATACGCACACCATTAAATGGAATTTTAGGAAGTGCACAGTTAATAATGAATCAGTCGAGTGACCCACGAGATAAGCCTTACTGTGAGGCGATAATTAACTCAGCTGAATCACTAAACCTATTGGTAGATAAAGTACTCGACTATGCAAGCCTCGACCAACGTGATGAAGCGCTTTACGAAGAAGACGTAGAGTTTAAAACCTGGCTCAATAACCTCTGCCTTTTACTAAGCCCTTTAGCAGAGCAAAAACACTTAAAATTTGAACTTATTTACAACCTACCCGAACAAGCATGTTATTACTGCGACCAACAAAAACTCAGGCAAGTAATTATTAATCTTGTTGGAAATGCGATTAAATTTACCGACCACGGTGCCGTGAAAATCCATGTTAAACTGCTAAATGAAGGTCAATTAGATCACCTTGTGCGTGTTAGTGTAATAGACTCAGGTCCAGGTATTGAAGATGAAGAGATTGCATACCTAACAGAACCTTATGTACAAAGCAGCGCAGGTAAAGAAAAAGGCGGAACGGGCCTTGGCTTAGCGATCACCAGTCGTTTACTCGAAAAATTAGGCAGTAAACTGATTATTGAAAGTGAACTAGATAAAGGCAGTACTTTCAGCTTTGATATTCCTCTTGCTATTGGTGAACTCAGCTTAGTTGAACAACGCCATCAATCAAAAGATTACGTAACCGGTCTTGATGTTTTATTAGTTGAAGATCTCGATTTAAACCAGAAAATTGCCATTGAATTTATGGCCGATGATGAACACAAAATTAAGCTTGCTAAAGATGGTACCAGCGCAATTGAACTGATGCAGAAACATCACTTTGATGTAGTATTATTGGATATGAATTTACCAGATCTAACTGGCCAAGAAGTGCTGAAAAAGCTAAAAAATATTGACCATTTAAACCAACGAACCCCTGTATTAGCGTTTACCGCAAGCCTTAGTCCGGATGAAATTAAAGAGTACTTAGCACTCGGTATTAAAGACATTGTAGGCAAGCCAATAAAGCAGCAAAAACTACGCCAAGCGCTCAGTGATTCACAAACGAATCAAGCAGCAAGTATTGCCGTAGAACTGCGTGATACACTTTATGATGAAACGGCCGCAGCCACTCTTGTAAGTTCATTCAATGAAGATGAGATGTCATCAATTTACAACGAGTTTGTACTCTCAGCTAGAAACAAACTGATCCGCTGCCAGCAGCTTGTCGAAGACGATAAAGATCAGTGTATCAAGCTACTCCACCGCCAAGCTAGCACAGCTTTGCAACTAGGCTTTAACCGCTATGGTTTAGAACTTAAGAAAATTGAGCGTAGGCTACTCGATAACAAACCTTTGAAGGATTCATTAACTGATGCCATGGTACTTTGGCAAGAAAGCCTACAAGCCTATTTAAAGCATGTGAGAAATGAATTGGCATAGCGGTAACAAACTTGAGTTAATGAACTCAAGTTAAAAAGCCACTCTCTCGATCAGCATATTGCTGTATTTTAAAAACAAAAAGCCCCAGCAGATGCCGGGGCTTTTTAGTAAGGAAACTTAATTAAAAATTAAGCTTTCTTTGGACGCTCAACAACGTCTACTAAAGTCCAAGACTTAGTCTTAGAAATAGGAGCGCACTCAGAAATAGTAACTACGTCACCAGTTTGAGCTGTGTTGTTTTCGTCATGTACGTGTAGTTTAGTCGTACGTTTGATGAATTTACCATATACTGGATGCTTCACGTAACGTGCGATAGCAACAGTGAAAGATTTGTCCATCTTGTCGCTGATTACACGGCCTTGAAGAGTACGGATTTTATCGCTCATTATTGACCTGCCTTCTGGTTAATAACTGTTTTTACACGCGCGATATCGCGACGTACTGTTCTTAGCGTGTGTGTCTGAGCTAACTGACCAGTGCTTGCTTGCATGCGCAGGTTGAACTGCTCACGAAGAAGTCCTAGAAGTTCAGCATTTAGCTCTTCTACGCTTTTGTCTTTTAGTTCGCTAGCTTTCATTACATCACCGTCCGAGTTACGAAAGTTGTTGTGAATGGTAATTTACGCGCTGCAAGGTTGAATGCTTCACGAGCAAGCTCTTCAGAAACACCTTCCATTTCGTAAAGTACTTTACCAGGTTGAATTTCAGCAACCCAATATTCAACAGAACCTTTACCTTTACCCATACGAACTTCTAATGGTTTGTTCGTAATTGGCTTATCTGGGAATACACGAATCCAGATTTTACCTTGACGCTTTACGTGACGTGTCATAGCACGACGAGCTGCTTCGATTTGACGAGCAGTCATACGGCCACGGCCAGTAGCTTTCAAACCGAAAGTACCGAAGCTTACTTTGTTACCGTTTTGCGCTAAACCGCGGTTGCGGCCTTTGTGCATTTTACGGAATTTTGTACGTTTTGGCTGTAACATTACTCGCTACCTCTACTTAGCACTTTTTTTGGCTTTCTTTGGCGCGCGTTTAGCTGGCTTCTCTTGCTCTTGTACTAGTGGTAAACCACCAATAACTTCGCCTTTGAAGATCCAAACTTTAACACCAATGATACCATAAGTGGTTAAGGCTTCAGAAGTTGCGTAGTCGATATCAGCACGAAGAGTATGTAGAGGTACACGACCTTCACGATACCATTCTGAACGTGCGATCTCAGCACCGCCAAGACGACCGCTAACTTCAACTTTGATACCCTTTGCACCAATGCGCATTGCATTTTGTACCGAACGCTTCATAGCGCGACGGAACATAACACGACGCTCTAGCTGTGACGCAATACCGTCAGCTACTAGTTGTGCATCAAGTTCAGGCTTACGAACTTCAGCGATATTAATCTGAGCCGGAACACCTGCAATCTTAGTTACTGCTTGACGTAGTTTTTCAACGTCTTCGCCTTTTTTACCGATAACAACACCAGGACGAGCTGTGTGAATTGTTACACGGATAGATTTAGCTGGACGCTCAATAACGATTTTAGACACAGAAGCCGCTTTTAATTCCTTAGTAAGGAATGTACGTACTTTGTGATCGCCAAAAAGCTGATCAGAGAAATCTTTTGAATTCGCGTACCAGGTAGAAACCCAAGGTTTAGAGATACCTAGGCGAATACCAGTAGGATGAACTTTTTGTCCCATTACTTATACTCCTAGCTATCTGAAACCACAACAGTGATGTGGCTTGTACGCTTAAGGATGCGGTCTGCGCGTCCTTTAGCACGTGGCATAATACGCTTCATTGTTGGACCATCGTCCACAAAGATCGTAGTTACACGAAGCTCATCAATGTCAGCACCTTCGTTATGCTCTGCGTTAGCAATAGCAGACTCAAGTACTTTCTTAACTAATACAGCCGCTTTTTTAGGGCTGTACGCCAGGATTTCTAGAGCGCGATCAACCGGAAGTCCGCGGATCTGATCTGCAACTAGACGTGCTTTTTGCGCCGAACCAGAGGCGAATTTATGTTTAGCTAATGCTTGCATTTATCATTCCCCTCTTAACGTTTCTTCGCTTTCTTATCCGCAGCGTGACCGCGGTAAGTGCGAGTTGGTGCAAATTCACCTAGTTTGTGACCGATCATTTCGTCTGTGATGAACACAGGAACGTGCTGACGACCATTATGGACAGCGATGGTCAATCCGATCATGTTAGGTATGATCATTGAACGACGGCTCCAAGTTTTAATTGGCTTCTTGTCACCGCTTTCCAACGCTTTCTCTACCTTCTTCAGCAAGTGTAGGTCAATAAAAGGACCTTTCTTGAGAGAACGTGGCATGGCTATTCCTCAACTATTATTTAGTACGACGACGTACGATAAATTTATCAGTACGCTTGTTCTTACGTGTCTTAGCACCTTTAGTCGGTTTACCCCATGGAGACACAGGATGACGACCACCAGATGTACGACCTTCACCACCACCGTGCGGGTGATCTACCGGGTTCATGGCAACACCACGAACTGTCGGACGGATACCACGCCAGCGATTTGCACCAGCTTTACCTAGTGAACGAAGCATATGCTCAGCATTACCTACTTCACCAAGTGTTGCGCGACAGTCAGATAGAACTTTACGAACTTCGCCAGAACGAAGACGTAGAGTTACGTATTGACCTTCACGAGCAAGGATTTGAACGTATGCACCAGCAGAACGTGCGATTTGCGCACCTTTACCTGGTTTTAATTCTACGTTGTGAACAGTCGAACCTACAGGCATGTTACGCATTGGTAACGTGTTACCAGCTTTGATTGGTGCATCAATACCAGATTGGATTGAATCACCAGCTTTTAAGCCTTTAGGTGCAATAATGTAACGACGCTCACCGTCTGCATATAATACAAGAGCGATGTTTGCGCTACGGTTTGGATCATACTCTAGACGCTCAACAACAGCTGGAATGCCATCTTTAGTGCGTTTAAAGTCGATTACACGGTAATGATGCTTATGACCACCACCGATGTGACGAACCGTGATACGACCTTTGTTATTACGACCACCAGACTTAGAGTTTTTCTCTAGTAGTGGTGCGTAAGGTTTACCCTTATGTAGATCTGGGTTAACCACTTTAACCAGGTGACGACGACCCGCAGAAGTTGGTTTACACTTTTGAAGTGCCATAATTCTAACTCCCCTTATTACTCGGCGCCGCCGACAAAGTCTAGCTCGCTACCTTCTTTAAGAGTAACGTAAGCTTTCTTCCAGTCTGAACGACGACCGAAACGCATGCCAGTACGTTTTGTTTTACCCTTAACGTTTAGTGTGCGAACACCAGTTACTTCTACTTCAAAAAGCTTTTCTGCTGCAGCTTTGATTTCAGCTTTAGTTGCATCAGAAGCTACTTTGAAAACAATCGTGTTGTTTTCTTCAGCAGCGATAGTGCTTTTTTCAGAGATGTGTGGAGCAAGGATCACTTTTAAAAGACGTTCTTCACGGATCATGCTAGCGCCTCCTCAAGTTGCTTAACAGCAGCAGCTGTAATAAGTACCTTATCGAAAGCGATTAGGCTTACAGGATCGATACCAGCTACATCACGCGTGTCAACCTTGTATAGGTTACGTGCCGATAAGAAAAGATTCTCATCTACTTCTTCAGTCACGATTAGAACATCTTTAAGCTCAAGTTCTTTAAGCTTAGCAACTAGTTCTTTAGTTTTTGGTGCTTCAAGACCAAACTGTTCAACAACGATTAAACGCTCTTGACGAACTAATTCAGATAAGATGCTTTTGATCGCACCGCGGTACATTTTACGGTTTACTTTTTGGCTGTGATCTTGTGGTTTAGCTGCGAAGCTAACGCCACCTGAACGCCAAATTGGGCTACGAATTGTACCAGCACGTGCACGGCCAGTACCTTTTTGAGACCATGGTTTTTTACCACCACCGCTTACTTCAGAACGTGTCTTCTGAGCACGAGTACCTTGACGAGCACCTGCTGCGTAAGCAACAACTACTTGGTGTACTAATGCTTCGTTAAACTCACGTCCAAAAGTAGCTTCAGAAACTTCAAGAGCGCCAGAAGCGTCTTTAATTGCTAATTCCATCACTAAATCTCCAGGACTTATGCTTTAACAGCTGGTTTAACGATAACGTCACCGCCGATAGCGCCAGGTACTGCACCTTTAACTAAAAGCAAGTTACGCTCAGCGTCAACGCGAACTAGTTCTAAGTTTTGAGTCGTTACACGCTCAGCACCCATGTGACCGGCCATTTTCTTACCTTTAAACACCTTACCAGGTGATTGGTTTTGACCGATTGAACCAGGAGCACGGTGAGATAGAGAGTTACCGTGAGTAGCGTCTTGCATGCTGAAGTTCCAGCGCTTAACACCACCTTGGAAACCTTTACCTTTAGAAGTACCGGTTACGTCAACTTTGTTGATTTCGTTGAATAATTCAACAGTAAGCTCAGCGCCTACTTCAAAATCGCCTTCACCACCATTTAGGCGGAATTCCCACAGACCGCGACCCGCTTCAACACCAGCTTTAGCGAAGTGACCCGCTGCTGCTTTGTTTACACGGCTTGCTTTTTTAGTGCCTGCGGTTACTTGAAGCGCGTTATAACCGTCAGTTGCTTCAGATTTGATCTGAGCAATACGGTTAGGAGTCGCTTCGATAACTGTCACAGGGATAGATACACCATCTTCAGTGAAGATACGTGTCATACCCACTTTACGACCGACTAGACCTAATGCCATTTTCCTAAAACCTCTCTAATCTTCCGATTAACCCAGGCTGATTTGAACATCAACACCAGCAGCAAGATCTAAACGCATAAGAGCGTCAACAGTCTTGTCAGTTGGTTCTACGATGTCGATCAGACGTTTATGGGTGCGGATTTCGTACTGATCACGCGCGTCTTTGTTAACGTGCGGTGAAGTTAGTACAGTAAAACGTTCAAAGCGTGTAGGTAGTGGGATTGGACCACGTACTTGTGCGCCAGTGCGTTTCGCAGTTTCCACGATTTCCGCCGTTGATTGGTCAATCAAACGGTGGTCAAAAGCTTTTAGGCGAATACGAATGCGTTGATTTGACATTCTTAAACCTCAATATAAAGAGCATTTAAAAAGAGCATAAAAAAACGACCGAAACATACTTATTAATTAAGATGTCGGCTGTTCTCTTATATCTACGTTGAATTCCAAATCGGAATTCCTGTTTATTAGCTTGAAATCCAAGCTTAATTTTTCCTTCCAAGTTCCCGAGGGAATTTTGAAAGCCTGCGTATTATAGATAGATTGGTGATAAATGCAACAACTATTTTGAAAATCCCCAAGGTCTAAATTAAATTTTGTTTATTTTTCGAACTTTATCAATAACATTAGCGTCTTTAAATTATACTTGGTTCGGTAAAGGAGCTAGAAAATCGCTTTTAAATGGTCAGTCCAGTTAATAATTGTTATTCTATGCTGCTTATTTTTGACCACACTCGGTCTATTTAATATCTACTAATAACTTTGGTGAGTTGATGCGTATCATTAATCGTTGTTTAAATTTCATTTCTGCCGGTATGAACCGCTTGTTTGTAAAAAGTAAGGTGCTACCAGAAAACCCGATTGAACAATACAATCTAAACCCAGCCAACCCGACCTTCTATATTGTTAGGCTTAATGCGCGTTCTGATTTAGCCGCACTCGCACGGGTATGTAAGAAATACGGTTTACCAGACCCAACCGAAGAACAGTTATTAGGTAATGCTGAACTTGATCGCTTTATTGGTATTCAAAACCCGCCACCGCTAATTGGTAACAAAAGCAAACCAAGCAATGCCCTGCAACAAGGCAAACAGATTATTGACCATCTGATGCAATCAGGTGAGAAAAACGTTCAAGTGATCCCAGTGACGATTTTATGGGGCAGAAACCCAGGAAAAGAAAAGCCAGGTTTGGGGACTTTGGTATCTCACTCATTAACTCCTAGCTGGTTTCGTAAGTTCTTTGTGTTGCTATTTTCTGGGCGCGATAACTTTATTCGCTTTAGTCAGCCGCTCGATTTATCGTTATTGGTCAATGAAAAAGCCGATGTTGATGAACTACCACATAAGCTGTTACGTGTAGCCCGCGTGCACTTTCGTCGCCAAAAGTTGGCAGCGACAGGCCCGAAAATGCCATCACGTGAACAGCTATTTAATTCGCTACTTGCATCACCAACAATAAAAAAAGCAATTCAAATAGAAGCGAAAGAAAAAAACATCAGCCAAGAGCAAGCTCGCCAAAATGCACTGAAGTTACTTGATGAGATTGCCGCCAATTATAGCGACGCCACTATTCGTGTTGCAGACCGTATTTTAACTTGGCTTTGGAATAAGCTTTATAACGGTATTGATATTAAGTTTTCTGAGCAAGTGCATGAGCTTACAGATAAAGGCCACGAAATTATCTATATGCCATGTCACCGCTCGCACATGGATTACTTATTGCTGACCTATTCTATATACCATTTAGGGTTAGTTCCGCCGCATATCGCCGCGGGTATCAACCTAAACTTCTTCCCTGCAGGGGGGATTTTCCGTCGCAGTGGTGCTTTCTTTATTCGCCGCTCATTCGCGGGCAATAAACTGTATTCGTCAGTATTTAAAGAGTACCTGAGTCAGTTATTTATCAAAGGCTATTCAGTAAAGTTTTACACTGAAGGTGGTCGTAGCCGTACGGGTCGCTTGTTACCGCCAAAAACAGGTATGCTAGCCATGACACTACAAGCCATGTTACGTGGCATTGATCGCCCTATTTCGATTGTGCCTGTATATATTGGTTATGAACACGTAATGGAAATAAATACCTACCTAAAAGAGCTTGCCGGTAACGATAAAAAAGGTGAGTCGGTATTAGGTATCTTTAAAGCGATAAAAAATCTGAAAAACTATGGTCGTGGTTATTTAAACTTTGGCGACCCTATTTCGATTAATCAATACCTAAATGATCAACAACCTGATTGGCGTGAATCTATTCACCCAACTGATGTTCAGAAACCACAATGGCTTGGACCGCAGGTCGCCGAACTTGCTGATAAGGTAATGGTTAATATTAATAGTGCTGCTGCACTAAATGCAGTGAATCTACTTGCCATGATTTTATTAGTTAATGATAAACATGCATTGAGTAGACCTAAGCTGATTGCTCAACTTGAGTTTTATCTTCATTTACAACGTAGCGCAAGTTACAGTGAAAAGGTGACCACACCAGACGAAAGCGCAGAACAGCTACTAGAGCATGCACTCAAACTTAATAAGTTTGATGTTATCAGTGATGAATTTGGCGAAATTATCGCTATCAACGATAAAGAAAAAACACTGTTTAACTACTACCGAAATAACGTATTGCACTTATTTGCAGTTCCAAGCTTATTGGCGCTGCATTTATTCAAGGCACACAAAACGACCTTAGCAGAGTGCCAAGCCTTAATTGCGCGTTTTTACCCGCTGTTTGCCAAAGAGTGGTTCCTACATGAGTTAGATGAAAACTACATTACTCGGGTTCTAGCAAGCTTCGTTGATCAAGATCTCATTGAAATTGATGGCGATAATATCAAGATCACCAACAGCAACGACTGTTTAGCAAAACTCGAAATGCTAGGTCGTGCCTTAAACCTAACGCTACAGCGTTACGCTATCGTGGTTGGCTTTATTCAAACTAGCAGTGGTATTGAGCGTGAAGAACTTGAACACGAAAGCCAAGTGTTAGCAGAGCGCTTAGGCACCTTGCATGGCATTAAAACCCCAGAGTTCTTTGATAAAAAAGTGCTTATTGGTTTTATTTCAAGCTTACGTGAGCAAAAGCTAATTACCGAAACAGAGCAAGGCTTAACGGGCAGCAATGAGCTGTGTGAAGTGTATTTATATCTTAAAGCATTGCTGCCAGCACGGGTCTGGCAGTCAATTGATGATATAGTGCAAAGCCAAGCTCAGCATTCAGAAAATTAACGCTGGCGCATGACCCCTTCTTGGATCGTTGAGGCAACCAAATTGCCTTGACGATCAAAGAACTGACCTCGTACCAAACCACGACCAGAACTCGCACTTGGGCTATCAACCGAATATAAAATCCAATCATCAAGTCTAAAAGGACGGTGGAACCACATTGCATGGTCAATCGTCGCAACCTGCATATTCGGCTGCATAAACGATACACCGTGTGGTTGTAATGCGGTTGGTAAAAATTCAAAATCAGACGCGTAAGCAAGTAAGTAATTATGAATACGCTGGTCATCAGGCATCTCACCATTTGCTTTAAACCAAATATGCTTAACTGGCTCCATAACTTGTGGTTTGAACGGGTTATGGAAAGTCACAGGACGCATTTCAATCGGTACTTCACGGATGAACTTATTACGAATTTGTTCAGGAATAAGCTCTGCATTTGCTTGGTAAAATTCAAGAGATGATTTTAATTCTTCAGGCTGAGGTACATCAGGCATCTGCGCTTGATGTGATAAGCCCTCTTCTTCACCTTGAAATGAGGCGGTCATGTAAAAAATCGGCTTACCGTATTGAATTGCTTTTACACGGCGAGTACTAAAGCTTTTACCATCACGAATATTCTCGACATCATAGACAATCGGCTTTGCAGCATCACCTGGGCGTAAAAAGTAAGAGTGTAAAGAGTGAACAATACGCCCTTGTGGTAATGTTTCTTTTGCTGCAGATAGGGCTTGCCCCATTACTTGGCCACCGAATACAGCTCTAAACCCTAAATCTTGGCTTTGCCCGCGATACAAGCCTTGCTCGATCTCTTCTAACGACATTAATGACAGTAGGTCATCTAATACTTGGCTCATTTATTTATCCTCAATCCCGACAAGCGTTTAATGATACTATAGACTAATTGGAAGTAAATCTTTGTAAGAGCACCTAATTATGGCTTATTGGCTTTTTAAAACCGAACCCGATGCATTTTCAATTGATGATCTAAAAAACGCACCTGAGCAAACCTCTATGTGGGATGGCGTGCGTAATTATCAAGCCCGCAACTTTCTTCGCGATGGTATCAAGCAAGGTGACTTGGTGATGATTTATCATTCAAGTTGCAAACAGGTGGGTGTTGCAGGTATCGCTACGGTAACTCGCGAAGCCTATGCCGACCCAACACAGTTTGATCTAAATAGCGATTACTACGATGCCAAAGCAACCGCTGATAACCCGCGCTGGTTTGTGGTCGATGTGAAATATCAATCACACCTTAAAAAGCTAGTTAGCCTGCAAGCAATTAAAGTCAATGAGTCAATTACCGAAATAGCCCTTAAAAAAGGCGGACGACTGTCAGTAATGCCGGTAACCGAACACGATTGGCAACAGATCATAGCAATGAGCGAATCAAAGTAGCGACCATTTTTAATGAGCTGCTATTTTTGCTATAATTTCGCCCCTTTATTTTAGAGGTACTAAGGGGGATGTATGAAATTACTGTATTGGTTAGAGGAATGGACCAGTCTCCCCCGCGATGAGCAACAAAGCCTTACTCCTATGACCGGCGGTGACTTGCTCGGCGATGTTTATGTAAAATACCATATCATTGATGCCAATAAGCCCCTGCTAATTACCTTCTCTCCTGCTGGAACAAATTATCAAGAACATGATATCACTGATGATTTTTCGCCTTGGGCTTATAAGCTCGCGAAAAAGCAAGATGTGAATATTATCGCCTTTCAACATTTAGGCATTAGTAACTGGTTTAGACACCGTAATCTGTTGTTTTTCATTGAGCAGCTAGCACCACTGATTGGTGGATTTAAAGAGCGGTTAGGTTATGGCTTGAGTCGAGGAGGCTTTGCCGTTGGTGCATTTGCCAATCTATTAAAGCTTGATAAAGTTTTACTCTTTCACCCTGTTAGCACAAAAAACAAAGAAAAAGCGCCATGGGATGATCGTTCAAGCACCGAAATCGCGCAAAAATTCGATTGGAACGGTGACTACCACGATTTAGATTTAGGCCATGCAAAGGGTTATATTATTTACGATCCAACTAATCGCATCGACCGCGCTCATGCTAAACGTTACCCACAACTAACCCACTTACGCGTGTTTGGTATGGGCCATAGTGTTCATGCAACATATTTAAATAAGTTTGGCTTTTATAAAGATGTTGCTGTTGATTTTATTAGCCACCAGCAAGTTGATATAGCCCAGTTCCGCCAACAAACAAAAACCCTGCGCTTTAAAGAAGACTATTATCGTCGTCTAAATAAAGCAAACAAGAGTTCGCCACATCGTTTAGCCTTACTAAGCACCGCGCATACAATTTTAGCAGAAGAAAAAGCTGAGCATATGCAAGAGCAAAAGGATGCGATTGATGTGCAACCGCTGATTGATGTTGCAATCAAACATCAAGATGAACACCCAAACGATGCTATTAAGGTATTAGAAGTAGCGCAGCAACTCTCACCGGATGACCCTGTGATAGATCATAAACTAAAACAGTTGAAGTGATACAGCAGCTGTAAGCTTAAGGCGTAAGTTAACCCTTGGGTTTTACTTTGCGGTGTTTTTTGACCCGTCCGTGTTTGGGGATAATTGTTAAGTACATCACTAAAGCTAACCACGAAAAGAAGATGATACCTATTAACCAAGCATTCTTTTCGTGGCCCTGAGTGCGTTTACTATTGAGCACAATGACCACAGGTAAGATGTAGGCACTCAATACAATAATTAAAAACGCAACTTCACTCATAAATACCAATTCGCTTAATTAAGTGGTCCATTTTGAGGCAATAAAACCTTGTTGATAGCAAGGCAAAAATTTTGTTATTTAGTTGTTCTAAATGAGGAATTTTTAACGCAGTTAGCAACAGGTTTAATCCCTCAAAATGATTAAGTATTATTGCGGATTGGTACTATACCAACGCTGACCAATCAACTTCGTCGCTCAAAACACGCTCCGCAGCAATATAATGCAAAATATCTCCCTCACTTACTACATAATCAAGTGGTGGGTTTAAGTCCATATTTTTTGCACTCAAGTTATGTGCGACACCCAGTAGTATAGCATCGTGACTATATTTAAAGTGATGAAACAGCTTGCCAAATTCCATTGCTTGCACGCCTTTTGGAATTGGTAAACTAAATTGAGTATCCCCGTGTAGTGTCGATAACAACTCTTCTTGCACGCGGCTTGAACCTGGGTCTTGCATTGAACGCACTAATATCTCTGCTGATTTAGCACTGCTACATTCTACATTGTGGCAATGCTCATGTAGCATTTCGATTTTAGTTTCATCAGTAAAGTGCGCACTGATGTGGCACTGTTCATTGACCAACTTGCTGATACGCAGGGCTGTTGTAAAGGTTTGGTCATCATCTTGGCCATCAATTATAATTTTGTCGGCGCGATCAATGGCGATTCTTTTCAACTCATCTAAGTCAGTAAAGCTACTTAGCCGAGCAAAATCAACCATCGGATTTGCTAAAAATGGATGTTCCATTTGCTCTGTGACCGCCAATAGAATACGACGATCTAAACGTTTATGATCGGCCAAGATATAGTCAACCATCTTCTTAGTCCGTGTATCGTGCCAACCAAAGATAATTATGTGATTGTTTATATGTGCGAAGCTTTTATCACCCGTCATAGCGCGCCTAATTAAATAAGTTACTGTTTGCCCTGTTTTTCCTAACAGAACGCCAAATAATGCTAAACCAAAAGGTATTTGTAGTAATGCGACAATCCAACGGCCAAGCTCTGTGCTAGCGCTAAAGTCGCCATAGCCAACTGTTGATGTTGTTACTACATAATAATAAAAATAAGTACTGAGTGGTGTGAGCGCTTGCTCTCCTGCAAGCATAAGTAGCCACCAAATAAGTAGCATATGCAAAAGCGTAGTAAATACCACAGCCTGCCAACTTACTTGATCTATATGACTGCGAATAAGTACCACTAAACGATTAAATATATGATGCATAATCCTTGCGATTTATAGTGGAGGAAATTATCGATACGGTACTGTAATGCTTGCTCTTTGGCAACTGATGGAAAATTCCTAATGCATGTCGATGAAAAATAATAGTAGACTATACTATCTCTGTATTAGGTATTTAGGGTGAAATATGTCAGGTGTTCTTGCTTCTGTTGATAAGCGTACGCAACTGGTCGGTGAAAACCGCTTAGAGCTTTTGCTATTTTACCTACACAGTCGCCACTTATTCGCACTCAATGTGTTCAAAGTAAAAGAAGTGGTCAAGTTACCGCAAATTAGTAAAATTCCCCATGCGCATCCTAAAGTGTCTGGGGTCGTAAATATTCGCGGCGAATCCATTCCGGTGATTGATTTACGCAAAGCGATAAACATGCCAGAAGCTAAACACATCGAAGATACAAACCTCGTTATCACTGAGTACAATCGCACCGTGCAAGGCTTTTTAATTGGTAAAGTTGATCAAATTGTCAATATGACATGGTCAGATATCATGCCGCCGCCAACTGCTATTGGTAAAAATCACTACCTAACTGCCTTAACGAAATTGAAACGTGATGACCAAGAGCAGTTGGTTGAAATTATTGATGTAGAAAAAGTGCTCGCCGAAATCGTTGAGTACGAAGTCCAAATATCTGAAGATATTCTTGATAAAAGCATCGTGAACGAATTTGCAGGCCGCAAAATTCTTCATGCCGATGATTCACCTACAGCACGTAAGCAAGTAAGCGATACATTATCGCAACTTGGTATCGAAATCATACCTGCTCGTAACGGACTTGAAGCTCTTGAGATGTTAAAAGGCTGGGCTGATCAAGGCAAAGATGTTGAGAAAGAATTACTTATGGTGATCACCGATGCTGAAATGCCAGCAATGGATGGCTATCGTTTAACACACGAAATTCGTAACGACAGCCGAATGAAGAACTTACATATCGTTCTTAATACATCCCTAAGCGGAAGCTTTAACCAAGCTTTAGTTGAGAAGGTTGGCTGTAATGCCTTTTTATCCAAGTTCCAGCCAATACTATTAGTAGAAGAAGTTCAAGCTCGCTTAAAAGCCGTGCTAGAGCAAGACTCACAGTAATCGCTATAGCATCTGTTTTTAAACGCATCAGCTAAAGCAACGGCGTCGCAATTTGCCAATTATCGTTATTCATGATTTATTGGCATTATCGATTCGACGACAACAATAAAAACTATGCTAAATCGCGTTGCTAAACCATTCACTAAACTAGTTGAGCGTTATCTACCCGACCCGTTTGTATTTGTTATTTTACTCACCTTGCTGAGCTTTATCGTTGCGAGCCTCTTTACGCCGTCAACGCCCACGCAGGTACTCGCGGCTTGGGGAGGTGGGTTTTGGAACCTATTACAATTTGCCATGCAAATGCTGCTGGTGCTGCTAACGGGCTACATGCTAGCGAGTACCCCTGTTATGCGCAGCATACTCAACAAACTTGCAACTCTCGCCAACAGCCCTGCCAAAGCGATCATACTCGTTACGCTCGTGTCTTTATTGGCTAGCTGGCTAAATTGGGGCTTTGGTTTAGTGATTGGCGCTTTGTTCGCCAAAGCTATTGCGAAACAAACCCGCGTTGATTACCGTTTACTAGTTGCCAGTGCTTATTCTGGTTTTATTGTTTGGCATGGCGGCTTAGCCGGCTCAGTACCGCTGACTATCGCAACCGATGGTCACTTTTCACAGCAAAGCATTGGCATAATAGGCACCGAGAACACGATCTTTTCAGCATTCAATATCGCCATCGTTGTGGGCTTATTTATTATTATGCCGCTGGTAAATCGCTATATGTTGCCAAGCGAAAAAGACAGCGTTTATGTTGACCTAGCAAAGCTTGAAGATGAATCACAACAAATGGCGACGCCTACCCGCCCTGCCGAAGTCATCGAGCACAGTCGCTTGCTTGGTATGGGGGTAGGTGCCGTTGGTCTTGCCTATTTATTCTATTATTTTGTGCTAAACGGTGGCGGCTTAAACTTAAATAGCGTGATCGCTATTTTCTTATTCAGTGCAATTTTACTGCATCAAACACCACATAATTTACTAAGCAGCTTACAACAAGCAATCCCCAGCGGCGCTGGTATTGTCATTCAATTTCCATTTTATGCTGGGATCATGGCGATTATGGTAAAAACGGGACTCGCTCAACAAATCTCTGAAGGGTTTATTGCCATTGCAACCGCCGAGACGCTGCCATTTTGGAGCTTTGTAAGTGCAGGGTTTGTGAATATATTTGTGCCATCAGGCGGCGGCCAGTGGGCAGTGCAAGCGCCGATTGTCATTCCAGCCGCACAAACACTTGGCGCTGATATGCCACGAGTTGCTATGGCGGTTGCATGGGGCGATGCCTGGACCAACCTAATTCAACCGTTCTGGTCACTCCCTGTGCTTGCTATTGCCGGCCTAAAAGCAAAAGACATCATGGGCTTTTGCCTTGTACAGCTGATCATCACCGGCGTGTTTATATCTTTGATGCTGAGCTTTTATCCTTAACTCAAAATTAGGAAGTGAAAAAACACTTCCTAATATTTAATATTGCAATGCTTATTAACTTGCTAAAATCTTCATTGGTAAGCTTAGGATTGCGCTTTCTGAATCGGCAAAGTGCATCATCACTGCCACATGACCTGCAACAACCAGTGCGTACATTACCGCTGAGAAGCCTTGCCCATAAGTATCAAGAGGGATGAGGTGTGAGTAGTGACGTCCGCGCCACTCAAAGATAATCTCAAGTGCCCCTACAAATAAGAAGAACACAAGTAGCATCAAACCAAAGGTGTAGCTTAGCCATAAGCCAAATAACACACCTAACAAACACACACTTAGACCTATCCATGAACGCATCGAAAAACTAATACTTTTAAGTACATGGCCGCCATCTAAGGGCAGAATAGGTAACAAGTTGAATAGGTTTAACAGTGCACTGAGTACCGCCACACCAGCGAATATTTCCATTTCAGTGGCGTAGTAAAGCACGACTCCCAGTACTGAGGTAATTAAGCCAAAAGCGGGCCCCATGAGTGAGATCACCACATCTTGCCATCGCGTGGTAATTTTATCATCGGAAACAGCCAAACCACCAATAAAGGGAATAAGGTAAATACCTTTAGTTTTAATGCCAAAATATTTCATAGCACGCACATGACCATATTCATGTACAACCAAGCAAGCAATTAACATTAAGGCAAATTCAATGGAAAATAACCAAGCGTAGCCTGCCACCGAAGCGCCCGCTAAAGCTGCTTTCACTACTTTTGCACTTTTGAATAATTTAAAACCCAGTGCCAGCAAACCTATAATGCCGCGTTTTGGTTCAGCTTCTTGTAACTCAGGTAAAGCAAGTTGGCTCACCTGCTGCTGATTAACAAAAATTGCTAAGCTTTTTTCGTGCACTTTACTGGTATCAAGACCAATACGCTGCCCCTGAAAATCAAACTCATAAAGTTCGAGCTCTGGGTTATCGAAGGCAATTGCTTGTTGTTGATGAAAAAGCTGAATTAACTGTGAGCCATTTAAATGCAAAATAAAGGTTTCGTCTGCGAGACTCAGCTGAAGTCTGACCATAGTTCTTATATATACGAATAAAAAGTGCGGCCATTATACTTAGGCCTTGCAAAATTACTAATTTCCTTTAGGGACAAGGTTGTGTATTTTTTACGCTATAAAACAGGTAAAAAACATGACGAAATACCTTTTATCTACTACTTTTAACTTTAGCGTTCTTGTTCATGGAGTGAATATGGTGAAGTCAAATAGACACATTCTCGTAGTAGATGACTCTAAAGCCATCTTGATTGTTATGCATGCCATTTTAAATGAGCTTGAGGTTCCGCATATAACAACCTGTCTAAGTGCCGAAGAAGCATTAGAAAAGGTGAAAAAAGCCCCTCACTTTTTTGATGCTATTTTTACTGATCTCAACATGCCAGACATGGATGGTATGGAGCTTATTCGTCATTTAGGCTCTATGAAGTACCATGGAGCAATTGCTATTATTTCGGAAATGGATCCTAAAGTTATTGACCTTGCTGCTGATCTGGCACGTAAGCATAACGCCCACTTAATTGGTAATGTCACTAAACCGGTACAGCTAAATCAGGTTTATTTACTACTGCAAAAACTTGAGCACTTTGCTATTCATGTTGAGCGCACCAAAACCCCTATTTCTGAGTCACTGTTACTACACGCTATCAGCCATAATGAAATTATTCCGTTTTATCAGCCTAAGATTAATCGCCATGATAATCGGGTCGAAAGTATTGAGGTACTTGCCCGTATAAATACTAGCCAAGAAGAGGAAATAATCTTACCGGATCGTTTCATTTGCATAGCTGAAGACCTAGATTTAATAAACCTCATCACATTTCAATTATTTGAAAAGGCGACTAACGACTTTGCAGAAATCAAAGAGCAGTTTGATCCTAACTTAAAATTGGCGTTTAACTTATCACCCTCACAGCTCGAGGACTTAAGTTGCCCAGATAAACTCGCTTTAATACTTCACCTTAACAATTTAACACCAAGTGAAGTAATTTTAGAAATTACCGAACAGTATGCGCTCCGTAGTACTGCTCAACTTGAAACACTCAACCGCCTGAGAATGCGCGGTTTTGGTATTTCACTTGATGACTTTGGCACAGGATTTACTAATGTTCAGCAGCTAAAAACGCTGCCATTTACCGAAATAAAGATCGATCGTACCCTGATTAGCAATATTGAAACCGACCAGTTTTCCCAAGTGATTGTTAGTAGTTTGGTGAATATAGCAATTCAAGAAGACCTTGCCATTGTTGCTGAAGGCATTGAGCGTGTGGAAGAGCTTGAGTACCTTGACCGCTACAAAGAGTTTATTTTAATGCAGGGCTTTTTACTGTGCCGCCCGAAGGCCAAAGAAGATTTTTTAAATTGGTCACTCTCATGGCGGCAAATGGTAAAGACGGCAGCAGGACACCGCCGTTAAGGATTACGCTTATCGTCACTAACGATGGTATTACTCGATGCTAAACGTTGTCGCCAGCGCTGTTTGGCGACTTTTTGCATATTAGCTGATTGATCATGCTCATCAACAATTTCAAGTCCCATTAATGCTTCAATTAAATCTTCAAGAGTAACAATGCCTTGTACATCACCGTACTCATCTACCACTAAACAAATGTGAGTACGCTCTGACAGTAAAGTCTCGAGTAATGTAGGCACATGCAAGGTTTCTGGTACCGTGTAAATAGGCTTAACGAGCTTGCTAATTTTATAGTCTTCACCTAAGCGATGATAAGCCAGCATGATGTCATTTTTATGCACGAAGCCAATAATATCGTCACCATTTTTGTCATACACCAATACCCTTGAAAACGAAGACGAACCATGTTCCGACAAGTATTGGTTTACAGTTAAATCTTTATGCACTTTAAAAAGCACCGTACGTGGCGTCATTAAGGTATCGAGTTTGGCATGACGAAAATGCAGCAGGCTGCGAATGATTTCAGATTCATCTTGCCCAAGCGCTCCTGACTCAGAGCCAATATCAGCCATTGCTTCAATCTCTTGGCGGATGTAATAAGCTTCATCGTAATTACGCCCCAAAAAGCGCGTTAAGATATCTGCAAACCACACAAAAGGTTTTAAAATAAATACCAACCAAATGAGGCTCACACTAACAATGGGGGTTAATCCTCGCCAATAATTAGCGCCTAATGTTTTAGGAATAATTTCAGAAAGCACCAGTACTAATAACGTCATAATTGCGGAGGCAACGCCAACTGCTGCATCTGAAAACACCACTGCAGCTTGTGCGCCAACGCCAGCGGCGCCTGCCGTGTGCGCTATGGTATTTAACGTCAGTATTGCTGCTAAAGGTTGGTCTATATTATCTTTAAGCTTACCAACACGTTTTGCCAGTTGCGGTTGTTGCTTTCTGAGCATGGCAACATAACTTGGTGTAATACTTAACAGTACCGCCTCCATCACTGAGCACAAAAACGAAACCGCAATGGCAACAAACATATAAACAAGTAACAATGTCACTGTAAGCCCTCTTAAAAAGTTAACCTGCTCACCATAGCAATTGAAAACCACAAGCTCAAACCCGACTGCAATCTAACGCAGAGCACTTTTTGGGTAATTTGCAGCGTGCTATATTGGTTTAAATTACCTTCAACAGGCGAAACTATGACACTTTCAACTACTTGGCTAAGCCAATCAGCCAAGCTAAAAACAACATTTAGTGCATTAGCGCTATGTGCATTAAGCAATACTGCAATGGCCGCTGCCATTGATAAATCAGCGGTGCAATTTATTGGTCCTCTTGGCGAAGATATGCAACTTAAGCCATATCAAACGGACCATCGTGATGCCATTATTGCCAACCTATTACCTAGCTTACAGAAAAGCAGCAATAGCATTCGTGTATTTGGTAATGAGCTTGACTGGCAATCATTCGACAAAATTAGTGCGCTAACACTTGGTGGTTTACAAGCCCTTAAATTTACCGCCTCAGCTGAGCGCTTTAGCCAAGGCTCATTAACGCTTAAAGGCATTGAAAACGCACAGCTATTTATTGATGGTGAAAAGCAAACAGAAAAGAATAAAAGCTATGAGCTAGCTTTAAGCCAAGGCGATCATCAGTTTGTTATCATTACTGAACAAGTTGCCAACTGGAATGAGGTTGAGCTTGATTTTACAGCTAAGTCTGAACTAGATGCTGTGCAATTTAGCGCTAAACAACAACACGGTTTGTCTGCTAAGCAATTATTCGATGCGCCAACGGTAAGTTATATTTCAATGGCGCCAAATGGCGATTACTTCATTACTAGCCAACGTCATTACGAAGATGCAACCGCTAATCAAGCGCAATATGTTACTGAGCTTAAAGACGCCAAAAACAACACCCTTTATCGTTTTGAGTCAGCCCAACCGAGTAACATTACTTGGAGCCCAGATAGTAAAACTTTAGTGTATCTATTAAATGGCGAGCTTAAACGTTTAAACCTAAAAACCATGCAACTTAACGTGATTGCTAAAAACCTTGCTGGTGCAAATGGTTTTCAGTTTTTTGATAACAACAGCTTAATTTTTAGTTGGTCAAAATCTCCAACAGATAATGGTAAGCTCACTAAACATTATCAAGGCCTGCAAGACCGTTGGTCTTATGCTCGTACTACATCGCAAGTATATTTACTCGATATCGCTACAGGTCTAAGCAAAATCTTAAGCCAAGGCCCGCTTAGCCATTCACTTGAAGATTTTGATGCTAAAAACGGCCACGTTTTAATGAGCCGCTCAGCACAAGCAATGCAGCTATCACCACAACCCGCAACTGAACTTGTTGAGTTAGACCTAACTACATCGGCCCTCACAGTACTTGGTCAATACAATACCTTTAATCAGGCTAAATATACTGATGACGGTATTTATGTCACTGCCGGCCCTGATTTTAATAATGGCTTAGGTCGTAATCTTCCTGAAGGAATGCTTGCTAATAACTATGACGGTCAACTTTATCTACTGAGCCGTGACGGTAAAAAAGCCAGCGCTCTAAGTAAAGAGTTTAACCCAGCTATCGGCCAGTTAAATGTGCTTGATAATGGTGATGCACTAATTAAAGTTACCGAGCGAGACACTGTGCAGCTTTATCAATTCGACTTGAGTAAAAAACGTTTTAATAAAGTGAATACGGGCTTTGATGTTGTTGAGCAAGTTAGCTATTCACACGAACGCACCCCGCGGATCTTGGTTACCGGCACCACAGCGTCAACACCTCAGCAGTTAAAACAACTACACTTAGGTAAGAATCGCGCTAAAGTATTGTGGGACTCTAAGCCAATTGGCTATGAAGATACTCAAGTAGCCTCACTGGAAGAGTTTAACTTTACTAATAAAGATGGCATTGAAATTAAAGGCCGTGTTTATCTGCCCCATGATTTAGATAGCAATAAACAATACCCTGCACTGGTTTATTACTATGGCGGTACATCGCCTGTAACACGTGGTTTTACGGGTCGTTACCCATTTAACTTATGGGCTGAGCATGGCTATGTTGTTTACGTTGTACAACCTACTGGTGCAACAGGTTTTGGCCAAGAGTTTTCAGCTAAACACGTAAACGCATGGGGTGAGTACACAGCCAACGACATCATTGACGGCACAAAAGCCTTTTTAGATAAATATAGCTTCGTAGATAGTAAACGTGTGGGTAATCTAGGTGCATCTTACGGTGGCTTTATGACCATGTTATTAGCAACCAAAACGGATATGTTCAGTGCATCGATTGCCCATGCGGGGATTTCAAATATCACCTCGTATTGGGGCCAAGGTTGGTGGGGTTACTTATACTCAGCTGAGGCATCTAAAAATAGCTACCCTTGGAACAATCCTACACTTTATAGCCAACATAGCCCTGTGTTTCATGCTGACAAAGTAACAACGCCGTTATTACTACTTCACGGTGACTCAGATACCAATGTACCTGTTGGTGAAAGTCACAATATGTACACGGCATTAAAATTATTGGGTAAGGATGTTGAGCTGATTGAGTACAAGGGTGCTGATCACCAAATATTTGCTCGCGATAAGCGCTTTGATTGGTGGAATACGATGTTGGCTTATTTTGATAAAAACTTAAAAGATCAGCCACAATGGTGGCAATATCTTTATCCTGAAAAGTAGTTTAGTTATTTAACTGGGCACTCGTTGAGTGCTCAGTTTTCCCTCTATTTAAAAAACGCTAAGCTATTAAATTGTAAGAAATAGTTACAAACTTCGCCATGACACTTCTCAGCCTTTGCCATACAGTGCTAACATAACAACAAATCAAGTGTGAAATTAAAGCGAATGACTATTCAAGTTTTATTGGTTGAAGACGACGAATTACTCGTTAAACGCATTCTTAATCATTTTAAAGAAACTGAGTTTAATATTGAGGTAGATTCAACGGGTGCAGATGCACTAAGCATTGTGCAATCACGTGCTTCGTCTAAAGAAGCAATTTCTCTAGCAGTTATCGATATTGTATTACCAAAGCGCGATGGGCTGCTTCTTGCCAAAGAACTTAACGCCTTAACTGATATTGGTGTTATTGTACTGTCTAGTCGTGACTCGCAAGCTGACCGTATTGCCGGACTTGCACAAGGTGCCGATGACTACATTTGCAAGCCAGTTGACTTACTAGAACTTGAACTAAGAATGCGCGCCCTTTTTAAACGTATAAAAGGCTCACAGCATGATGATGAAAGTGAAGAATTTATAGAATATTCCGACTTTAAACTGCACCCAGATAACCGCACATTGATCACTCCTAATGGTGAAGAGTCTCGTCTTACAGAGGCAGAGCACAAGGTACTTATTTGTCTTATTGCAAATGCTGGTAAGGCCACATCACGTGAAAAAATTTCCGAAGAAATTGGTCAACCTGACTGGAGCCCAAGCGATCGTACCGTTGATGTACTTATTGGCCGCTTACGTAAAAAGTTAAGCGATGAAAAAGACCAAAAACGTATCGTTACCGTTCGCGGCAAAGGCTACATGCTGTCTATTTAACAAGCTTGCTAATACTGCGTTAGTTGGCTAATTAACCGTTCAAAGGCGCGATAATTCAGCGCCTCTTTTAATTCGTTTAAGGTAATTGAAGGCTGCGCTTTTAAGTCGCTAATGGTACGCGCAACTTTAATAACACGATGATACGAGCGGGGTGATAAGGCCAGTTTTTCACTGGCTTTTGCTAAAAAGTGTAGCTCAGCAGTTGCAAGCGTACAATGTATGCTCATTTCTTTATTATTCAATCGCGCATTCACTTTACCTTGTCGATTAAGCTGAATTGTATAGGCTCTTTCGACTCTGGCTCTCACCTGTTCACTACTCTCTTCCACTTGCGTGCTCTGTAATTGGCTACTGGTAAGTCGCGGCAGCTCAATTTGTAAATCAATCCTATCGATAAATGGCCCAGACACCCGAGATAAGTACCGCAGAACTTGATCTGGTGTTGCACGTTTATCGGTATGACTTCCTGTGGGGCTAGGGTTTAATGCGGCGATTAGCTGGAATTGCGATGGAAATTCCATTTGTCGTGCCGCTCGCGATATAGTCACCACGCCCGTTTCCATTGGTTCACGCAGTGAATCGAGCACTTTTCTTTCGAATTCGGGCAGCTCGTCTAAAAACAGTACGCCATTATGAGCAAGGGAGATTTCACCCGGCTTAGGGTTCGAAGAACCACCGACTAGGGCAACTGCAGAGCAAGTATGATGAGGGTTTCTGAAGGGGCGTTCACGCCAATTAGATAAATCAACCGATTGACCAATAATAGAATATAACGCGGCAGTACTAATTGCTTCATCATCGGACATAGTTGGCATAATCGTTGGCATGCGCTGGGCAAGCATTGATTTACCAGTACCTGGAGGACCAAGAAACAGCAAATTATGGCCACCAGCGGCAGCAATTTCGAGCACTCTTTTTGCGCCAGGCTGGCCTTTCACATCGCTTAAATCGAGTAGTGAATCACGCTGCGACTGCTGTTCTGGATAGCTAATATTAAGTGGTAAAGGTTGCTGATTTAATAAGTCATTCCAGACATCTTGTAAGGAGTAAACGGCTTTTCGAGAAACGCCCGACACTAGGCTTGCGAGGTTATCGTTTTCCGCGGGTAAGAAACAACAGCGGCCCAGCTCTTTTGCTCCCAATACCGATGGTAAAATAGCGTTAACCCCTCTTACTTCACCATTTAAAGCCAACTCTCCGTAAAACTCATATCGATGTATATCAGGGCAGTTTATTTGCCCAGAGGCGACTAAAATACCCACAGCAATAGCCAGATCAAAACGACCACCCTCTTTAGGCAAATCGGCAGGCGCAAGGTTGACGGTTATACGTTGGTCAGGAAAACCAAACTGTGAGTTTTCGAGAGCACTACGCACTCTGTCTTTCGACTCTTTGACTGATGCCTCTGGCAAGCCAACGATATGAAAAGCTGGCAAGCCATTTCCTAGGTGTACTTCAACAATTACTTCAGGGGCTTGCACACCTACTTGTGCACGTGAAAATATTCTAGCTAAAGACACAATCCATGATGTCCCTATCATTAATCCTTAATACTAAGCTTAGTCGGGATATTTAAAAACGTGAAGTGTAAGTTGCCACTTCATTGCCGCTAAACGAAGCGATAAGGTCATTAGCATTGCTAAAATCATGGCTACTTCGGTTACTAAACCAAGCGAGATACTTAATGTATAAACGATGCCACCAGCAATACAAGCAATAGCATAGAGCTCACCTTTTAACAGCATCGGCATATTTCCAGCAAGCACATCACGGATAACGCCACCAAAACAGGCTGTTATTACACCCATAATAATCGCCGTAGTGTCTGGCATACCTGCAAGCATGGCTTTTTGTGTGCCCATCACCGCAAAAAATGCCAAACCAAATGCATCTGCAACTTGCAGCGCATTAAGTGAAATCGAGCGCTGCTTATTGATTAAACGAGTGGTGACAAATACAGACAATAAAATAGCCCAAAAGTAGCTTTGATCATGCAGCCAAAATACAGGAACATCTAAAATAACGTCGCGTACTGTACCACCGCCAATAGCAGTGACTGTGGCTAACACAACAACCCCAAAGCCATCCATTTTTTTGTTGTACGCCAGTAGCGTTCCTGAGACAGCAAACACGGCTACGCCGAATAAATCAAACCAATGGTAAAGTTCAGTCATGTTTGTAACTAAAGAGTATTGTTAGTGTCGTTGTAACATAAACTTTTCAACCTTTTAAGCAAAGTTGTAATAAAAATAGGCTCTGAAAATTGATCATTATGTAATGCTAGCAGCTTAACGCCACTATTTAAGTACCAATAAATAACTGCGATTCGTTATCGAGTGCCGAAGAATAGATACTGTGGATACAGTAAACTCATAACCATCAAACGGTTTAAACCTGCCTGTGATTAAAACCACATGAGGCCTTGAAGAACTTGCAGAATATCAAAAATGACACTTTGCGATAGACCATCATCATTATTGAAAATTTGAGATGCAGGCCAAGCTGAAGGTAAAACATATGCGGTAAAAAGATATACTCCAATTCACGATAGCCAAGCTATCTCTATCAAAAAGCAATTCTCTCGATCTGCTTAAAACTTATAGCTTTCAGCTAGCCTCTCCCATACCTGTCATCAAATCGCTCGATATCGCATTCATCAAGTATTGCACCAGTTTGCACTTCAATAACGATCAGTGGCGTGCTTTGTTGATTAGCAAGACTATGCAATTGCTTAGCGGCAATATAACAAGATTGATCGGCTGTTAATTCAAATTCTTCATCGCCAACTCGTACACTTGCGACACCAGATACTACAACCCAATGCTCTGCACGATGCTGATGGCGTTGAGTTGAGAGCTTTGCGCCACTGTTGACGATTATTTTCTTTACCTTAAAACCAGTACTTTCAATTAAAGTTCGATAGTTTCCCCAAGGTCTAAATACGGCTTGATGGTGAGTCAATTTATCACTATCAACTACAGCAAGCTGTTTAAGTAAATCAGGAAGCTTATCGAGCGAGCTTTTGTCTGCCACTAAGGTGGCATCATGAGTATGTATAATTGCTTTATTACTGACGCCGAGCGCCGCAATGGTGTGATCAGCTTCACTTATAAGTAGATTATTTTCACTATCTAAACTCACTCCTTGCGAGCCCAGATAGTTACCATGATGGTCTTTTTCAGCGATTCTCGATAATGCTGAAAAGCTGCCAACATCACTCCAAGTTAAATCAACAGGAATAACTGCAACGTTAGCACTACGCTCCAAAATAGCATAATCAATAGAATCACTTGGACATGCTGTTAGCGCATCCGCAACAGGCCTTTGAAACCCTAAGTCTTCAGTAAAGCTAGCCGCTTTTGCGACACTTTGTGCAATCTTTGGCGCAAAGCGATTAAGCTCGTTTAAATACACTTCTGGCAAAAATAAGAACATGCCGCTATTCCAGCCATACTCACCACTGGCAAGGTATTTTTTAGCTAATTGCAGGGCTGGTTTTTCTTTGAATTCAGCCACCTTAAAACAACCTTCATGGGCTAATGGCTCGCCTTGGCGAATATAACCATAGCCGGTATGTGGCTCAGTGGGAGTAATAGCAAAGGTTACTAATTGTTGTTGCTGACAAAGCGCTATCGCATTATCTAAGCAGGCAATAAGCTTATCAAAATCACTGATATGGTGATCAGCAGGCATGACTAGTAAGGGATCGGTTAGACCATTTTGCAATGCAAATTCAGCGGCCAAGGCAATCGCTGGCGCGGTATTTTTACCTTCAGGTTCAAGCAATAAAGTATAGCTATCTGTGATTTCTGCAACTTGCGCTTTAGCGATAAAGCGATGCTCTTCATTGCACACTAAAATTGCCGCATTAAATCGTGAGTCAGCCACTCGTAAAAGCGTGCTCTGTAACAGTGATTTTTCGCTAAGTAAAGATAAAAACTGCTTAGGCATCGCTTTACGCGACAAAGGCCATAAACGAGAACCTATGCCACCAGCAAGAATAACGGGGGTGATTTTGCGACTCATGATTGCTTATAGTAAATAATCCAACCATGAGTTTAACAAATTTTTGAGTATGCGGCTTCGAGCAATTACAGTAACTGAAATTGATCAGCATCTAAGTGAGCAGGAAACGCTCTTCGAAAGTCATCAAGCGGTGATTTTTCTAAGCGCTGAATAATGATGCCCGATTGGTCATCTTCAAGCTTCGCCAAGGTGTCGCCTTTAAAATCATAAACGGCAGTACCACCACTGTGGGCAACATTATTACCATCAGCACCAATGCGATTCACACCCACGACATAACAAAGGTTTTCCATTGCGCGTGCTTTTAGAAGAGTATCCCAGACATGGCGACGAGCTGCTGGCCAATTCGCTACGTTGATCATCACATCGTAGTCGTTGCAATTACGCTGAAATACAGGAAAGCGTAAGTCGTAACACACTTGCGGTAAAATGCGAAAGTCATTAATCGTAAATATCTCACGCTGCTTACCCGCTACAACAAAATTGCCTTCGTTACCTAAGCAAAATAAATGACGTTTGTCGTAATACTTTACTTCGCCATTTGGCCAAACCCAATAAAAGCGATTGGCCTTTTTCTCGTCTTGTGCGACTAACACAGAGCCAGCAACTACAGCATTCTTTTGCTTAGCTGTGGCTTTTAACCAACGAAGTACCTCGCCTTGCTCAGGCTCACTGCAATCTAGATTAATCGCAAAACCAGTGGCAAATGTTTCTGGCAAGACAATTAAATCAACCTGCTCGCTAAAACTGTTAAGCTGCTCTGTAAAGTGCGCAAGGTTAGCGCTTTTATCAAGCCAATGTAGTGAAGACTGCACTAAAGCTAAGGTTAAAGTTGACATAAAATCTCCGCGGCACGTTTTAATGTGTCATCATTTTTAGCAAAACATAAACGAATCACTTTATCGCTGCTAGCACTGTTATAAAACACACTGAGTGGTACAGCTGCAACACCCGCTTGCTCAACCAGCCATTGGCAAAACTCAACATCATCAAGATCAGACACCTCACTATAATCAAGTAGTAAAAAGTAGGTACCTTCACTTGGTAAAATTTTAAAGCGGCTTTGCGCTAACGCTTCACTGAGCAAGTCGCGTTTTTGTTGGTAAAAACAACTTAGTTCATCAACATGTTCTGGCTCTAACTCGAGCATATCGGCTAGTGCATGCTGGGCAGGCGTAAAGCTTGAAAAGGTCACATATTGGTGAATTTTACGAAACTCTACCATTAACTGGGCAGGTGCAACACAATAACCCATCTTCCAACCAGTGCTATGAAAAGTTTTACCAAAGCTTGAGATCACAAAACTGCGTGCAAATAACTGAGGGTCGGTCAGCGCGCTTAAATGCAAAGCGCCATCAAAGGTAATGTGCTCATACACTTCATCGCTAATTACATATAAATCATGCTTAGTAACAAGCGCTTTAAGGGCATTAATATCTTCTGTTTTAAAGATTTTACCGCTTGGGTTATGTGGCGTGTTGATGATGATGACACGTGTTTTTTCTGTAATGACATCGGATACGGCTTGCCAATCGATTTTGTAGTCTGGCGCACGCAAGGCAACGTGAACTGAGCGACCGCCAGCAAGTTCAATTGCTGGTTGGTACGAGTCATAAGCGGGGTCAAACACCACAACTTCATCACCCTCTTTAACAAGCGCTTGAATTGCTACAAATAATGCTTCTGTTGCCCCTGAAGTGACAGTGACTTGTTGCTCGTAGTTTATGTTGTTATGGTATTTTCTAGCAATCAGAGCAGCTATTTGCTGTTGTAGCTTTGTAACCCCACTTGAAGGCGCATATTGATTAACCCCTTCAAGTACATAGTGATTGAGTTGTTTTTTTAACAAATCAGGTGCATCAAACTCAGGAAAACCCTGAGATAGATTAATAGCTTGGTACTGATTTGCCAGAGCTGTCATTTGACTAAAAATACTAGTGCCTAAATTCGGCAATTTACTTTCAAACACAGAGGTTCCTTAAAGATGGTTTTGCGCCCAAAGCGATGCTATCATTGCTTAAAACAGATGTATAGCCGTCTAAATAACTTTTAGAATGTCGAGGAATATATGCATAACAATACCGCTATTTCAGAACTAATTGAAGCTGGTAAATGGGTAAGCCAACGTGGCTGGGTCCCTGCTACTGGTGGTAACTTTTCAGCCCGCACTGCAAGCGGTTATGTTGTCACGGCAAGTGGCTTCGATAAAGGTCAACTCGGCACTCATGCATTTATCGAATTTGATCATGAAGGCAATCGCACCAAAGGCTCTGGTAATCCATCAGCAGAAACTGAGCTACATCTAAATATGTATAAGCTAATCCCATCTGCTAAATTTGTTTTGCACACTCATTCTGTCGCAGCAACCGTGCTATCTCGTGTTATTAAGGGCCATACTATCAACTTAAATGGCTACGAAATGCAAAAGTCTCTAAGTGGTGTTAAATCGCATTTAGATACGCTAAGTATTCCAATTTTTGATAATGACCAAGACATCGACCGTTTAAGCTTACTTGTTAGTGATCATCACCTTCACACCCCTATTGAGCATGCTGTATTGATTCGTGGCCATGGTTTATATGTAGTAGGTCGAAATATCAAAGAAGTACTTCGTCATTTAGAAGGCTTAGAGTTCCTATTTAGCTGTGAACTTGAGCGCTTAAAACTAGAAGGTATTCAAGCCGGAGTTCAGCCATGATCAAAGCGATTTTAACCGATATTGAAGGCACGATTACCCGAATCTCATTTGTTAAGGACGTATTATTTCCATACGCGGCTGGGCAGTTACCTGAGTTTGTAAAGTCACATCAAACAGACCCAGAAGTAGCAGCCCAAATTGAGGCTGTTAAAGCACATATAGAACAACCTGATGCCGATATCGAGACGGTAATTAAGCATTTAATTCATTGGATTGAAACAGATCAAAAAATTACCCCACTCAAGCAATTACAAGGCTTAATTTGGCAAACAGGCTACGAAAATGGCGATTTTACTGGCCACCTTTACCCAGATGCTTATGACTTTTTACAAGCCCAAAAACAGGCTGGCAAAAGTTTATATGTCTACTCATCAGGCTCTGTGAAAGCCCAGCACCTGATTTTTGAGTTCTCTGATTATGGTGATGTGAGACCTTTGTTCAGTGATTACTTCGACACTAAAGTCGGTGCAAAACAACAACAAAGCTCTTATGAGAATATTATTGCTGAACTGCCTTTTGACGCTGAAGAGGTGCTATTTTTAAGCGATGTGGTAGCAGAGCTTGATGCTGCAAAAGCGGCAGGTCTGCGAACGCTTCACCTTATTCGAGATGGCCAAGAAGCAAGTGATATCCACCCATATATTAACGATTTCACAGCATTCAGCGCGGAGCTTTTAGTATGAGTCAATTAACTATTTTTAATGATACAAACGCAGATAACATACTGTTTCATAGTGAAGATTTAAGCGCTATTGCTAGAGAGCTTAATGCAGTTGGCGTTCGCTTTGAGCAGTGGCAAGCAACTGCAAAGATTGATCAGGATACCAGTCATGACGCTATTTTAAGTGCCTATGCTAACGATATAGAGCGTCTTAAAGCAGAGGGTGGTTATCAAACAGTCGATGTTATTTCACTTGCCAAAGGTAACCCCAATGCCAGCGAGTTACGCAGCAAATTTTTGTTTGAACATACTCATAGCGAAGATGAAGTACGTTTCTTTGTAAAAGGCCAAGGTTTATTTTGCTTACACTTAGGCGATAAGGTGTATCAAGTGCTTTGCCAACAAGGGGACTTAATTTCAGTACCAGAACTCACACCACATTGGTTTGATATGGGCAGCGACCCTGAATTCACAGCAATTCGCTTATTCAATAATACCGAAGGTTGGGTCGCTAAAAGCACTGAGTCAACCATTGCGACCAACTTCCCACTGCTGGATTAACATGGAAAAGCTATTTTCGTACGGTACCTTGCAGTACCGACAAGTTCAATTGGATACCTTCGGGCGCTTGCTCGAAGGTATTCCTGCGACATTATCAGGGTATATCATTGGCGAGGTCGAGATCACCGACGAAGCAGTTCTTAAAAGTAGTGGCCAGCGTTTTCACCCCGCTTTAATCAAAACGGGCAAACAAAGTGATACGGTTAATGGCACAATTTATTTAATCACTGAACAAGAGCTTGCTCAGGCAGATGCTTACGAAGTTGACGATTATCAGCGCATTGAAGAAACATTTCAGTGTAGCAACCAAGCTTGGTTATATGTTGCCAAAAAGAGCCTTTAATTTACAAAATTAAAACAAAAAAACCCAAATACAGAACAAAAGCTGTTATTATTCTCCCTCATCAAGATCATTACTAATTATTAGTTAAAGGACTAAACATGGGGTCGGCATTTTCACCCTTACGCGATACTGTTATTTATGTGGGTGAGTGGCAATTTAACACACAGCAGCAAACCATCAGCGATGGCACTCATACGCGCGAACTAGAACCTTTACTTTATAAACTATTATGCTTTTTCATTACCCATAATGATCGCATTATTACTCGCCAAGAATTAGTTGAGAACATTTGGCAACAAAGCTTTGTTGATGACAATGCCATCAACCGTGCAATCTCAGAGCTAAGAAAAGTACTCAAGTCAGAAAAGCAACCTGGGCAAACCATTAAAACCCATTACCGCAAAGGTTACAGTTTATTTATTGAAGTTAAGTCTCTTGATCACGCTGTGAGTACAGAACAGCTAAAAACAGAAAATGTAATAACAGTAGATAAAGACGCTGAGACTCAAGTTAATACAGCCAACATTAGTCCACAAAAAGATCATACTTCACGCTGGCCGTGGCCTTTTGCAGCCTTAGTATTGAGTTTATTGCTTGCTGCTATTTGGTTGTTCTTACAACAGCCTAAAGCCACTACTGAAGAGCAAAGCGAAGTACCTCATTTAGACCTGCAAGCAGAAACTATTTCATGGCATAAAGGCACACACTATCAGTTATTACTAAACCAAAGCAAAACGAAACTTGCCTATGTGCTGCAAAATGATAATAAGCATCTTTTTGTTGTCGACTTAGCGACTAAAAAAGAGTATCAAATCGCATCAGGGGAGCTATTTTTACAGGGGTGGTCTGAAGATGGGGAACGTCTATTTTATGGTTCATGTGAGGGTGGTGATTACAACAATTGTATCACTTGGCAAGCAAGTAACCTGTTATCTAATGAAGCCGTAATAAAGCCACGAACTAATCAACCTTTACTAAACCAAACCCCAAGCGAGTACATTGAAGTCGGCAATGTGGCAATAACAAGGCGTAATAATTACCGCGGCTTAACTCACCTGTATGCCCTTTATGCACAAGACTTAAAAACGGGTGAAGAAATTCGTATTACCTCACCAAATATTACTGGGACCGGCGACTTTCTATTAACAACCCTTCAAAACCCTAGTCGTATCATTTTCGAGCGCCACAATGTGAGTCAAGCAGAAATCTATATGGCTAATTTAGACGGCAGTTCACTAAAACTTTTAACGACGAACGATTACCGAGCTTGGGCTGCAACTTATGATCAGCAAACTAACTCTCTTGTTTGGTATAACCGCGGCAAATTGACGATTGAATCATTTTCGTTTGATACCATGAGCCGCGGGCAACCTATTAAAGCCCCTGTAAAACGAGCTAATTACGCTTACCCTCTTAATAAACATAGCGTGCTAATTAGCACAGATATACACGACAGTGATGCCGCTATTTTTGACTTAAAATCAAAACAAATGAGCTATATAGCGACGGTCAATAAGCATGAGGATGACTTGGTCGCATTGACTAATAATGATGTCTACTTCGCTGATTTTGAGTACTATAAACGCCAACACTGGCTGAGAAAAGACAACCAATATATCAATATAACCGACAAACTTGGCGAAGCTACTACCGTTATTACTGCAAATAGCGATAGCAGTAAGCTTGTTAGTTTTAATAAAGCCAATCAGCAACTCAGCTTACTAAATGCCCATGACTTTTCAGAAATTAAGCACTGGACATTACCTGGGAACAGCAAACTGGCAGCGGTCAGAGGTAATAAAATTGCAGTAATTTATACTGAGCTTAGCAGTCAGCAAAACCAAATAATGATTTTACACACCAACAGCGATCAAATTGTCAAAAGCACCATAGACACCCCATTGGCAATTGCTTGGTATGACGATACTCAACTAATCGTACATTCTAAGTACGGTAAATATCTGCTTTTAGATAGTGACAGCAATACCTATAGTGAACTGACGACCCCAGATAAACTAATCGAGCTGAAGCCTTCAATTATCTCTATGGCAAGCAACCAACACAGCTTGTATATCGCCACGGAAACTGAAGTATATAGCATTAAATTAGCAAACCTGCAGGATGTCGAATTAGCTCTGCAAATGCAGCGTTTGCACTTTATTTCCCATATCAATGCAAATAATGACAAGCTCGCAATTTCATTCATAACTGCAAATAGTCAAAATAGTATTGAGCTCTATACAGAAAAAAGTGCAGAATAATTTACTCTTTTAACTGCTTTAGAATACCTTGCTCGATATCGGATTGGTTATAAACGCCGGTATCGAGCACCCACCCCGTGACTAAGTTAGCCGGTGTTACATCAAAGGCTGGGTTATAAACCTGTGCATTAGTCGGTGCCCACATTGCTTCACCAAAACTACCACTAACACCGCGCACTTCATTTACACTGCGCTGCTCAATTTCAATGTCATTACCACATATCGTTTGCGTATCAAGTGTCGTGAGTGGCGCTACAACATAAAATGGAATGTTATGGAAATGCGCTAACACAGCGAGGTTATAAGTGCCTACCTTATTGGCAAAATCTCCGTTTGCAGCAATACGATCTGCGCCCACAAATATCTTATCGACTTTGCCCGCAGCCATTAAACTGGCCGCCATGTTATCGCAAATCAAGGTGTAAGGAATTTGCCAACGCTCGAGCTCAAAAGCAGTTAAACGACCGCCTTGCAGTAACGGTCGTGTTTCATCAACCCAAACATGAATATCACCATAGCGTTGCTGCGCTTTATAAATCACCCCTAATGCAGTGCCAACACCCGCAGTCGCTAACGCACCTGTATTACAATGGGTTAAAATGTTGTCGCCTTTATCAACCAAGGCAGCACCACGTTCAGCCATACTATCGCAAAGGGCAATATCTTCTTTAAATAACTGCTCAGCTGTAGAGACAACAGCAGCAACAAAATCAGTCTCTGTTAGCGCTTCACGTAACTTGGCCATACAGTGCATAAGGTTTACTGCTGTGGGGCGTGTTGCTTCAAGTTCATCAATGGCAGTAGAAAGTGCTGATTGACTCATGCCCTGCTCAGCTAAATGTGCAACCAATAAGCTAGCACCTAAGCCGATTAAAGGTGCGCCCCGGATTTTCAAAGTCAGAATCAAATCTTTCATCGTTTCAACATCGTTACATACATGCCAATGCTGTTGATGTGGCAACAAATACTGATCAAGCACGGTTAGCGTACCTTGCTGATATTTAATACTGCTCGCGATGAGATCTTGCATACAAAATCCAGATAACTAATTTAGATGAGTCGTTATTTTACATCAGTTTTGAGAACTAACAAGTTAGATGTATGGACATCTAAACGGTTACAGGTATAGAATGCTTAAAGTTAATTGTATTACGAGATTAAGCCATGGCTAAATATACTGCCTTCACTGCAGAGCATGCTGTTGATTACATTAAAGAACTTATTGAAAGTAAGCTAATTTCAGTATTCACTAATGATGCAAAGCTTAGTGCATACGAATTTGGCGACGGAAACTTAAACTTAGTTTTTCGTGTTGCTGATCAGCACAACAATAGTGTAATTTTAAAACAAGCACTTCCTTACGCCCGTTGTGTAGGTGAGTCATGGCCGTTATCTTTGGACCGCGCACGCATTGAAGCCGAAGTATTGATTAATCATGGTCAGTTATGTCCAGAGCATACCGTGGCGATATTGCATCATAATGTAGAACTGGCTTTAACTGTATTAGAAGATTTAGGTGAGTTACAAATTTTACGTGGCGCACAAATCAACGCAGAGCAATTTCCATTATTGGCAAGTCATGTTGCGCTCTATTTAAGCCGAACAGGCTTTTATAACTCAGACTTTTACTTATCTGCTGAAGATAAAAAAGCCAAAGTCAGTCAATTTATTAATCCTGATTTATGTAAGATCACAGAAGACTTATTCTTTACTGATCCGTACATTGAGCATGAGCGCAATAATTTCCCAGCTGAGCTTAATGAGCACGTCGAAAGTATTCGTAATAATGATGCTTTAAAACTAGCAGCAGCAAAATTAAAAGCTAAATTCTTATCTTGCCCACAAACTTTATTACATGGTGATATGCATAGCGGCAGTATTTTTGTTGATAGCAATACCACCAAAATGATCGATCCAGAGTTCGGCTTTTTTGGTCCTGTTGGTTTTGATATCGGCTCATTTATGGGTAATTTGTTACTAAATTACTGCGCCCAAAACGCGCGTATCGCTGAGCAAGCAAAGCGCCGCCAATACCAAACCCATTTATTAACTTGCTTACAAGACTGTTATAGCCAATTTGAACAACATTGGCTAAACCTTGCAAGTAACGAAGCAACTGATATTAGCTTTGCAAACCGGGCTTTTAGCGAAGATTACTTACAACAAGTACTGCGAGATGCGATTGGCTACTGTGGCGCAGAACTTATTCGCCGTACTATTGGTTTAGCTCATGTTGCTGATATCGATGGTATTGAAGATGGAGAGGCTCGTTTAGCTGTACAACAGCAAACACTTGTACTCGGCGAGCAACTGATGCTCAATGCCACAAGCTGTAATAATAAAGACGAGTTCTTTTCTTTGTTAATCAGTTTATTAAACTAATAGTCAAAAATTTAAAAAGGCGCTCAATGCGCCTTTTAATTATTCAACCCAACTAGATTATTTATTGTAGTGCTCATACATTTTATCGAGCGGTTCTGATAAGCCATTTTCTTGTACCACCCGCACATGCTGACGAGCCAGCTCTCTGGCACTTGATACGCCACACGAATGGGCTATAAGCCCTGCGCCGTAATGAATGTACTTATTATAGTTAGCAACACGCTGGGCTTTATCTGTTACATCCAAGCCTCGTTGTAAGCGTTCATTATGCGTAGTAATGCCGGTTGGGCAGGTATCTTTATTACATTGCAATGCTTGAATACAACCAAGCGAAAACATGTGACCACGAGCTGAAACAATAAAGTCAGCGCCCAATGCCAATGCCCAAGCAACTTTAGATGGTACAATCAACTTACCCGAGGCAATCACTTTCACTCGCTCTCTAAGCCCATGTTTCTTCAATAAATCAACAACCAAAGGTAAGCTTTCTCGCAGGGGCAACCCCACAGAATCCATCAAAGGCTGAGGGGCAGCGCCCGTACCACCATCGGCACTATCTATTGTGATAAAATCTGGGGCTGATTCAATGCCACGGTTATTAATTTCACTAAACAAGGTTTCCAGCCAGGTATACTCGCCAATCACCGCTTTGAAACCTGTGGGTTTGCCCGTGGTATTGCGCACCATGGCGACCATATCAAGTAGGTCAGCTGGTGATTTAATCTCAGGATGACCATTTGGACTAATTGAGTCTTGCCCTTCAGGAATCCCCCGAATTTTTGCGATTTCTGCAGTCACTTTACGTCCCGGCAACATACCTCCCTTACCGGGTTTTGCGCCTTGACTCATTTTAATTTCAAACATCTTAACTTGTTCATGTTCTGCAATCGCTTTAAGCTTTTCTACACTTAACTTACCTTGCTCATCACGCACACCATATTTGGCTGTACCAATCTGAAACACGATATCAGCACCACCTTCAAGATGATAAGAGCTTAGCCCGCCTTCACCTGTGTTCATCCAACAGCCAGCTAATTTAGCACCTCGAGATAGTGCTCGAACAGCCGGCTTAGATAGAGCACCAAAGCTCATGCCTGAAATATTAAATAATGCATTTGTGGTATAGGGTTTAGGACAATAAGGTCCTAAAGTGACTTCACTAGGATCGAGCGCCTCTTCATCTAAGGTAGGAAACGCGCAATTCATAAACATTACGGTTCCTGTCGCTTCAAGACTCTGAGTTGAACCAAAGGCCGTCGTACGGTCAACATTCTTCGCAGCACGATACACCCAACTCCGCTCTGCACGGTTAAAGGGTAATTCTTCTCTATCCATAGCAAAGAAGTACTGACGGAAAAATTCCCCCTGGCGTTCAAAAAAGTAACGAAAGCGGCCAATCACAGGGTAGTTACGGCGAATAGCATGTTTAGATTGCGTTACATCACTAATGTAAAAACACACAATCACTAGCAAAACGATGCCTAATGCAAAAATAAATAAACTGGCAAATACATCGATACTAAAAATTATAAAATCACTCATCCAAGGCCCCTTTGTGAAATGACATCTATCAAATCATATAAGTTGTTTATATTAGGTGCAATAAACAAAAAAGGCGTGATTTAAATCACGCCTTTTCGTTTCTTTTATGCCGCTATGCTGCTCGTTTGGCTAACTCAGCTTTAATATAAAGTTGAATTTGCTCTTCAAGTACTGACATTGGCACTGAGCCATGACGTAATATTTGATGATGAAATTCGCGAATATCGAAATCTTGACCAAGCGCTTGCTCAGCTTCGTGGCGTAAACGTTTAATTGTTAACTCACCAATTTTGTATGACAATGCTTGTGCAGGCCATGAAATATAACGGTCGGTTTCGGTCTTCACATTATGCAATGAAAGCGCGGTATTTTCGCTCATAAACCTCATCGCACGCTCGCGGCTCCAGCCATACATATGCATACCTGTATCAACCACTAAACGAGCTGCACGCCACATTTCATAGGTCAAACGACCAAAGTCACTGTATGGGTCTTGATAAAAACCCGCTTCGATACCTAAAAACTCTGAATATAAGCCCCAACCCTCACCAAATGCCGATAAATAAGCATTACGGCGATAACTTGGCAGTGACTCAAGCTCCGCATTAAGTGAGATTTGCAAGTGGTGCCCCGGAACAGCTTCGTGCAAAGTTAATGCTTCAAGAACATACAATGGACGCTTGTCTAACGCATAGGTATTAACCCAATAATAACCCGCTTGGTCATCGCGACGAGAACCTGAGTAACGGCCAGTTGTATATTTAGGCGCAATACTCGCTGGCACTGGCGCAACACCATAAGGCATTCTTGGTAAGGTGTGGAATAACTTAGGTAATTGAGCATCCATTTTCTTAGCGATGTAAGAGGCTTCTTTTAGCAGTTCTTTTGGTGTTTTTGCGTAAAATTGCGGATCAGTACGTAAAAAGTGGACAAAATCAGCAAATGAGCCTTCAAAACCTACTTTCTTAATAATTTTTTCCATTTCGGCACGAATCCGTGCCACTTCTTGTAAACCCAGCTCGTGGATTTCTTTTGGCGTCATATCTGTGGTGGTATAGTATTTAGCACGGTTTTCGTAAAACGCTTTACCGTTTGGCGTACTAGAAATACCAATGTCTGTTCGTGCACCTGGCTGATATTCATTATTAAAGAAAGTTAAGTAACCTTGATAAGCCGGAATAACCTGCTCTTTAATGATAGTTTGCGCTTGCTTTTGCAATGCTGCAAATTCGCTGTCACTAATACCTGCGGTATTTTTTAAAAATGGTTTGTAGAATTCAGACTCTGTTGCATCATCAACAATATACGCAGTAATTGAGTCTTGATACCCCTCTAAAACAGCCTTAGGTTGAGTCAGCCCCACCTCAAGACCCTTGCGCATCCAACCAATATTTTGCGAAAAATAGCGAGGAATTTGCTGTAATTTAGCAAGATATAGTTGGTAATCTTGTTCTTTTGTGTAGTCAGAGCTTGAAATCATAAATGATAAGCCAGAATGAAACCCATACTCAGACGTTAGTGGCATATAATGCGTGTTAAACACATATTCATCGACACTATTTTGCACTTGACCACGTAAAATAGTTAGGTTGATGCGGTTTTCTTCAGATAATTTATCACGGTCTATAGCATCTAAATCGGCGAGTAACGCTGTATTTTTCTTATATTTTTGCTCTAGAAACTCTGCTGATAGGTTTTCTAATAAATAACCATCTACGCCATTTTCTTTACCATATGGACTGATACTTTGACGGTAATTAACAATATTTTCGGCTACTTGAGTAAATTGCTGATCAGCATCAATATTTGTTACCTGGCAAGCGCTTAAAGTACAAGCTAAAGCAACCGCAATAACAGAACGGTTTAAAGTTCGCGACAGTGTTTGTTTCATAGCATTCTTTTTAGTTTTAATCAGTATTGCTAAAGTAGCGCAGCACTGACTAAAACCCAAGCAAATGCGACCAAGCTCAGTTTAAATGCGCTCAAATTAGCATCACTGGGGAAGCATCAATGTGCAAGCTTTAAGCAATTTTTAATTACACTTGTTAAAGTTGTTGAGAAAATCAGCTAATAGACACAAACAGAACAAATTTAAGTTCCAAAATTAGCTATTTTGCTTTTAAATAGGCTGATTACAGATTACTGTAGACTCAGTATTTATGCTTGGAAGCAAATACACTTTACGGAAGAGATGATTAATTGGTTGATATGCGTATTTAGTGGTATTGAAAAATGATGTTCCATGATCCCATGGCTATTGCTCAAGAAAAAATGACAAAGGTATGTATCTTTTTAGAACACCATGCATTACCGCCGTCACCACTTAACTACCAAGTTGTTTACACCTACGTCAGCCAATCTAACCCCAAACTTAATGCCACAATTGACCGCGCCATTGCACAAAGAAAAGCCATTGATTGTGTCTATGTAGAACAGCTGTATTTCGATTTTATAGAACAAGGTCATAAAATGAAAACCGCCATTGTTCGCAACGTTGACTCAGTCATTAACACCCTTTCGCGTAATGCTAGCAATAACGAGCAAAATATTGTGCGCTTTGCTGATCAAGTTAGTGACTGTGTGCATTCAATCGATGAAAACAATATTGAACAAACGCGTCACGCATTAAAAATGCTCAGTAAGCAATCTGAAGTACTGCTCAACCAGCATCGCCAATTTAAGCAAGAAATAGCAAAAGCCAAATCAATACAAGAAAAAACCCAAAAACAGCTCACTCAATTACGCAAGCAACACATTACCGACCAACAAACTGGCTTATACAAGCGCCATTACTTAAATCAACAAACCCAACTCTGGGTCGGCCAAAATAAAGCGGTTTGTGCTATCTCTATTCACATAGAAAACTTAAATCATTTTATTGAAAACTATGGTGATGTAATTGGTGAAGTCATTTTAAGTAAAGTCGCGAAGCAAGTGCAAAAATACGTACAAGAAAGTGGTTTGCCAGGGCGCACAAGTAAGGATGAATTTACCATCTTACTTGCTGACATAGAGCCTGAAACTGCCAACTTAATAGCTGAAAAAGTACGAAATGGCGTCGAAAAGCTACGCTTTGTAAGCTCAAAAAATGGCACCAAACTACCTGCTATCACCCTAGCCCTTGGTATCGCCAAGCATGAAGGCGATGGTGACTTTAATAGTTTAGCCCGTAAAGCTTCTTTAGCAGCTGCTAAAGCCAAGTCGCTTGGACAAAGTAGTTTTATTGCCGGTCAATAAAGTTTAACACTGCGCTAAGTCATGAAAAGCCACGCTAATCTGATGATTTAGTTATAATCAAATTGCACCCCACAGCCACAATCAAGTACACTAGTCTTTATTGCCACGATAGAGATTAATCATGAACGAGAATCAAGAAAAGACCACGCATTTTGGCTATAAAACCGTTGCTGAAAACGACAAAGCATCAATGGTTGCAGATGTATTCCACTCAGTCGCTGCAAAGTATGACGTAATGAATGATCTTATGTCGTTCGGTATTCATCGTTTATGGAAACGCCAAACTATTGCAAGTTCAGGTGTTCGTAAAGGTCACTATGTATTAGACCTTGCGGGCGGTACTGGTGATTTAACCGCTAAATTTAGTCAATTAGTTGGTGAAACGGGTCAGGTTATCTTAGGCGATATTAACTCTTCAATGCTGAAAGTTGGCCGCGAGAAACTTCGTAACCTTGGTCGTGTTGGCAATATTGAATATGTACAAATGAATGCAGAAGCATTGCCATTTCCTGATAACAGCTTTGACTTGATCACTATCGCATTTGGTCTTCGTAACGTTACCGATAAAGATAAAGCACTACGCTCAATGTATCGTATTCTGAAGCCTGGCGGTCGCTTATTAGTACTTGAATTCTCTAAACCAGAACAAGAAATACTGAGCAAAGCCTATGACTTCTATTCATTTAATATCTTACCTAAAATGGGCGAGCTAGTAGCGAATGATGGCGAGTCTTATCAATACCTTGCGGAATCTATCCGAATGCATCCAGATCAAGAAACGTTAAAAAGCATGATGGAAGATGCAGGTTTTGAACAAACTAATTATCAAAATCTTACTGGCGGTATTGTTGCCCTCCATCGTGGTTTTAAATACTAAAAACTCTATTAATTAAGTAGGTAACGCGATGTTAGCAAACGCTCTGTTATCACTCGTCGAACGAATCATTAATCAACTGCTGCAGTTAGACCCTCAGTTAAAAGGCAAACTTGCAGCAATTGCTGATAAACAGCTGTTGGTTGAGATACGTGATTGGCAACAGTCAATTTTGTGCGTATACAGCGACGAGCAAATTCATTTATACAGTACGCCAGAGCGCAATTTTGACTGCATGATCAGCGCTGATATCAATACCTTGTTGGCGCTTAAAGATCCGTCAATGCTAACGCAACTCATTCGCCAAGATAAGCTCGACTTGCAAGGCGATTTAAATCTTGCACAAGGCTTTAGCAATACTTTTGCAGAGCTTGATATTGACTGGCCAGAGCACTTTTCTCGATACATTGGCGATGCCCCAGCACAACAGTTGTGGCTCTCTTTACAAACCTTAAAACGTCGTGGTTCACAAACAAAGAGTAAGTTAGAAAATACCTTAACAACACTTTGCCAAGATGAGTTAGCAGTGACCATACACCCTCTTGAGCTTGCTGAGTTTAAACAGCAAAATCGCCAATTAAAAAGCCAAGTATCTCAATTAGAGATGCGAATTAACGCGCTGTTACAGTCACGCTAATGCGCTAAGGAACTTGTGTGTCGTCTGCTCGTCTTTATTACATCACTAAAACCCTTCTGAGCTACGGCTTAGACGAATTAATTCCGCGTAAAAGAGTGCCTTGGTTTGCAAAGCTCGGACGCGGAAGCTTATTTTGGTTACGCAACCAACATAAAGATAAACCTGCAGGTATGCGCTTGCGACTTGCTCTACAAGAACTTGGCCCGGTATGGATCAAGTTTGGCCAAATGCTTTCAACACGCCGTGACTTACTCCCTCATGATGTCGCATTAGAGCTTGCACTACTTCAAGATCAGGTTGAACCTTTTGAAGGTGAACTTGCCCAGCAGCTTATCGAAAAAGCGCTGGGTATTAATGATATTAGTGAATTGTTCAGTGACTTTTCGCAAACACCTTTAGCATCAGCATCGATCGCACAAGTCCATACTGCTACCTTAATTGATGAGCATGGCGCAGCTCAAGATGTGGTAATTAAAGTCATACGCCCCAATATAAAAGAGCAAATTGATGCTGACTTAATGCTGATGCAAAAAGTCGCTCGATTAGTTGCAAAGTTATTAAAAGAGGCTAAACGTTTACGTCCTATTGAAGTCGTAAACGAGTACAAAAAAACCTTGTTGGATGAACTCGACTTAATGCGAGAAGGGGCGAATGCAATACAGCTACGTCGTAACTTTGAAGACTCAAATTCACTTTACATCCCTTTTGTATACAGTGATTACAGTCGAAGTAATGTATTGGTAATGGAGCGTATTTACGGAATTCCTGTATCAGATACTGAAGCATTGCTTGCGCAAAATACCAATATGCAGCTACTAGCCGAACGCGGAGTAGAAGTCTTTTTCACGCAAGTATTCCGTGACAGTTTCTTCCATGCAGATATGCACCCGGGTAATATTTTTGTTTCTCGTGAAAACCCACATAACCCAAAATATATAGGTATTGACTGTGGCATTGTAGGCACCCTTAATCGCGAAGATAAACGCTATTTAGCAGAAAACTTTATTGCCTTTTTCAATCGTGATTATCGCCAAGTAGCGCAACTACACGTTGATTCTGGCTGGGTACCAGCCGATACCAGCATCGAAGAGTTTGAGTTTGCTATTCGTACTGTGTGTGAGCCAATTTTTAATAAACCATTAGCTGAAATCTCTTTTGGCCATGTGTTAGTCAACCTGTTTAATACGGCTCGTCGCTTTAATATGCAAGTTCAACCGCAATTAGTGTTACTGCAAAAGACGCTGTTGTATGTTGAAGGCCTTGGCAGACAACTGTATCCGCAGCTTGATCTATGGAAAACTGCTAAACCTTTCCTAGAAGATTGGGTCAAAGAACAAGTTGGTCCGCTTGCAGTAATGAAAAAAATGTATGCGAACTTGCCATTTTGGGCAGAAAAAATGCCTGAATTACCTGATTTAATTTATCAAAACTTAAAACGTCAACAACAACCTGTACAATTGCCTGCGCCGCAATCTGCTAAACCTTTGTTACTTAGCATCTTTGCTGGTAGCTGCTTGATTGTTTCAGGCTTATGTTATTTACAGCATGATTTAGTTGCGAGCGCAATTACCGCTGGCTTTGCTGTAGCGGGCTTTATTGCTGCATGGCGAAGCACATAAACTAAGTGCTATTTATGTTTTGGTGAGTATAATCGAGACAAGTCTATTCTAAAAATTTGATAAAAACGGAGTAACCCATGGGTTTTGGTGGTATCAGTATTTGGCAATTAATCATTATTTTAGCAATCATCGTTTTGTTATTTGGCACAAAGAAACTTCGTGGCATTGGCGGTGATTTAGGCAGTGCTGTAAAAGGCTTTAAAAAAGCAGTGTCTGATGAAGACCAAACTAACGCAAAAAGCGAGCAGATAGAAAAATCTTCTAACACGCAAAGCAAAGAAACCGTAGAGAAAAGCAAAGACGACCATAAGGCTTAATCAACATGGGGATGTGGGAACTTGTTGTCGTACTGATCGTAGGTCTGATTGTATTAGGTCCAGAGCGCTTGCCTGTGGCAATTCGCACTGTGAGCCGCTGGGTAAAAACATTAAAATCAGTCGCCAACTCAGTGAAAGCTGAAGTGAACGAAGAACTCCGTATCCATGAGCTTCACGAAAACTTAAAAAAAGCAGAGCAACAAAATTTGCAAGAACTCTCTCCAGATCTGCAAGACTCTGTAAACGAACTACAAAAGGCTGCCCAGTCAGTCACCCACAGTTACAAGAAAGACACGCCTGAAAAAGCAGAAATTAACAATAATGATGAAAAAAAGTGAATTTAATCTCTGCTTTTGTGGTCAATAACAACGATGATGAATAGTAAATTATGACCGAGCAAGCTCACACAGGCTTTGTTGGCCACTTAATTGAGTTGCGAAATCGACTCATGAAAGCTTTGTTAAGCATTTTGCTAATATTTATCGGCTTGGTTTATTTTGCCAACGATATTTATAGCTTTGTTGCAGCACCTCTTATAGCAAATTTGCCAAGCACTGCCACCATGATCGCAACGGATGTAACAGCACCCTTTTTTGCACCGTTTAAACTCACTCTATTTGTGGCTTTATTTGCTGCTATTCCAATGATACTGCACCAAGTTTGGAGCTTTATAGCACCCGGCTTGTATCAACATGAAAAGCGTATGCTAATGCCGATTTTGGCCTCGAGTATTTTGCTATTTTATAGTGGTATCGCATTTTGCTACTTTGTAGTGCTGCCAATCATTTTAGGGTTTTTTACTAACGCTGGCCCTGATATGATGACATTAGCGCCTGATATTAGTAGCTATTTAAGTTTTGCTTTAAAACTGTTTTTTGCTTTTGGTATTGCGTTTGAAATACCCGTCGCCATCATGCTGTTATGCTGGAGTGGTGCTACAACAACAAAAAGTTTAAAAGAAAAACGACCTTATATTGTGGTAGGTGTATTTGTGGTTGCCATGTTTTTAACACCTCCTGATGTACTGTCACAGACATTACTAGCATTACCCATGCTGTTATTATTTGAATTAGGTTTAATTTTGGCTGCATTTTATACCGCCAAGCCTCAACAGGAATCCGAGGAATAAAATGAAAAAACAACTCATTCCCTTCGTTGCTCTTTTAACAATTGCTGGTACTACTCAAGCAAACGAAGTTAACTTACAAGCACTACAAGCGTGTACTTTTGTTGAAAATGATTTTAATCGCTTACTTTGTTACGACAACGTAATGGCTGGTAAATCGCTGTCTAAACCAGCAACAAAACAACAAATTAAACAACCTGCAGCAAGCTCTACAGCAGCTGTTGTCGCGGCGCCTGTTGCAGCTGCAACAAGCGAACAAATTGTAAAAACAAAAAATGAAGACTTTGGTTTAGAGCATAAAGAAGTTGCAAAAGTTAACGATGACCAAATAAGTTCCTTAGTAAAAAGCGTAAAAAAAGCACCTTATGGTGAACTGATCATCGAGCTTGATAATGGTCAGCAATGGCGTCAAGTTGGCTCTGATAGCTTACGTTTAAAAGCACAAGATGTTGTCATAATTGAACGAGGTATTTTCAATTCTTTCCTCCTAAAAGTTAAAGGTCAAAACCGTTCGATTCGTGTAAAACGTACTAACTAATGAGCACTTCGCTAGTTGATGCTGGTGTCAACTTAAGCAATCATCAATTTGATGATATTCATGACGCTGTGTTACAACGTGCCGCTGAGGCAGATGTAACACAGATGCTGCTTATTGGCTGCGATCTTCAGAGCAGCCAAACTTCTTTGAAACTCGCTAAACAGTTCAATCAGTATTGCACAGCAGGAGTTCATCCTCACGATGCAAAAACAGCAGATAAACACCTTGAAGAACACTTAATGACTCTTAGCCAAAACATGGAAGTGGTTGCCATTGGTGAGTGTGGTTTAGATTACAATCGTGACTTTTCTCCTCGAGATGTGCAGCGTAGCGTGTTTAGACGCCAACTGAAGCTTGCTGAACAGCTTGATATGCCAGTGTACTTGCATGAACGAGATGCCTGCGAAGATATGCTCGCAATTTTGAGTGACTATAAGGTGCGAGGTGTATTGCACTGCTTTACTGGTGACCAAGATGCATTACAAAACTACCTAGCTATGGGGCTTTATATTGGTGTCACGGGCTGGGTATGCGATGAGCGCAGAGGTGAGCAACTACAGGCCTTGGTACCGTCAATTCCTTTGAATCGTTTGTTAATTGAGACCGATGCCCCCTTTTTGATGCCGAGAAATATCAGACCAAGACCGAAATCTCGCCGCAATGAGCCTCAGAACCTTCCTTATATATGCCAGCAAATTGCTGATTTGAAAGGATGCGAATTTACTGATGTTGCAAAACACACTACACTAAACTTTTGGCAATTATTTACCACTAAGGGTTAAGATGAAGCGCCTATGGTCACTGTGTGGCGTACTCTTCGTTGTTGTTTTTACTCCCTGCTTGCTGGCTAACCCGATTACTGTTAGCCCACACTTTAAATCTCTGCATTCTCTTGATGTTGAGTACACGCTTGATCCTATTACAAAACAGCAAGCATTTACGAGTGATGCTGTACCTTGGCAAAAAAACCATGGCAACACTCTTAACTTAGGCATGAACTTAAGTCCTTTGTGGTTAAAAATGTCGATTCAGAATACATCACTACATGACTTACCACTGATCTTGTCAATTGATAACCCTTTACTTGATGAAGTGGATGTATTCCACCTCCAAGCTAGCCATGTTTTATTTAGCACAAAAATTGGAGATGCTCTTCCCTTAGAAAATCGACAAATAAAAAATGAATCACTGCTTGTATCTCTAACAATTCCCAAAGCAAGCCATTCTATCGTTTATTTGAGAGTTAAAAATAACGGTGGCCTTAGAGTACCCTTAAGCCTTTGGAAGCCCTCAGAATACCTAAAACATAAAAGTAAGTTTAATTTACTCTACGGATTACTAGTAGGGTTCATTTTATCTTTAGCGATTACTAATTTGGTACTTTATGGTTTTTCAAGACGCAGTTATTTTGCTTATACAGGCTTTCTACTGATGTTATTATGGCTATCACTTACCTACTTATATGGCTTTGGGTATCGCTACCTTCAACCAAGTGGCACATCATTTCAACAATTAACGATTCCAAGCTTGTTTTTTATATGCTGCGCATTATTCGTACCTTTACAGCGTCATATTTTTGGTGCAGAGAAAAGTCGCTTGAGCCTTATTCAAAATTGGCTCGCATGGGGTGTCATTTTCATTACTTTCATATTGTGGTTTTTACCTGTTTATGTCGCGATTTCGCTCTGCTTATTAAGCTTGCCTATTTTATTAGCTGCCTTTATTGCTATCGCTATAAAACAGTTTAACCACGAATATAAACAGCCATCCATTGCATTTATTATTGCTATGTTAGCGTTCTGCTCAGCAATTATTCACAGCGCATTTGCCGTTTTTAATCCATACAACTTGTATATAAATGAGCAGTCACTCATCTTTATTTTCTTTTTAATTTGTAGTTTAAGCCTAAGCTATGCTGTTACAAAACTGTTTATAATGCAACGTGATGCAGAAGTAGCATTACAGCAGACAGCTCTGGCTGAAAGTAAAGCACAAGATAATCTGATGCAAGAACGCCTAAAACTTCAAGAGCAAGCTCGGCAAAATCTTGAGGCTAATATTGAGGAGCGTACTTTCGAGTTACAAGTCACCCTTCGCGAGCTAGAAGAAAAAAACCGGGAGCTTGAACAGCTCAATATGGAAGATGCGCTGACCAAAACCAAGAACCGCCGCTATTTTGATAAAAAACTGCTGATGGATATTCGCCGTTCTCGTCGTGAACAAACGCCATTGGCTATAATTATGATAGATATTGATCACTTCAAAGCCGTCAATGACACTTACGGCCATTTAACAGGTGATCAAACAATTCAAGCTGCCGCCGATGTCATCAAGCAGCACCTTAAGCGACCGCTCGATGAGGTCGCACGCTATGGTGGCGAAGAATTTGTAGTGCTATTGCCCAATACGCCCCTTACAGGTGCATTAGAAATTGCTGAACAAATACGCAAAGCAGCAGAAAAGACTGATATAATAGTTGCCGGAACAACGATTAAATTTACTTTGAGTGCAGGTGTTTACAGCGCAATTGCTGAAGACATTAATAACCCAAGTTTATTCACTGACTATGCCGACAAAGCCTTATATCATGCCAAGCAATCAGGTCGAAATCGCGTAGTGAGTTATCCTCTACCAAACTAGGAGTATACAAGCATGGCCCAATCAGGACTCGACCTTTTCCCTTATACACGTATGCGCCGCATGCGTCGTGATGGCTTCTCTCGTCGCCTAATGGCTGAAAACCAACTGACCGTTAATGACCTTATTTTTCCTGTATTTGTTTTAGAAGGTAAAAACCGCCGCGAAGCTATTGAGTCTATGCCAGGCGTAGAGCGCCTTTCTATTGATTTACTACTTGAAGAAGCAAAAGAACTCGTTGAATTAGGTGTACCTGCCGTTGCTCTTTTCCCCGTAACACCTAGCGATAAAAAATCTTTACTAGCTGAAGAAGCCTACAACCCTGATGCATTAGCACAGCGTACAGTTCGCGCATTAAAAGAAGCGTTTCCTGAGCTTGGTGTGATCACTGATGTTGCACTTGACCCGTTCACAGTACATGGCCAAGATGGCATAATTGATGAAGATGGTTACGTGATTAATGATGTAACAACTGAAATCTTAGTTAAGCAAGCGCTATCACATGCCGAAGCAGGTGCCGATATAGTCGCACCTTCAGACATGATGGATGGACGCATTGGTGCAATTCGTGAAGCACTCGAAGCCGAAGGCCATATCCACACTCGTATTATGGCTTACTCTGCAAAATACGCTTCAAGCTACTACGGTCCGTTCCGTGATGCAGTGGGCTCTGCAGGTAACTTGAAAGGCGCCGATAAAAAGACCTATCAAATGGACCCTGCCAACTCTGATGAAGCTATTCGTGAAGTAGCCCTTGACCTTCAAGAAGGTGCAGACATGGTTATGGTGAAACCTGGCATGCCATATTTAGATGTTGTACGTCGCGTAAAAGATGAATTTGGTGTACCAACATTTGCTTACCAAGTCAGTGGTGAATATGCCATGCATAAAGCAGCCATTGATAACGGTTGGCTTGCAGAAGAAGCAATAATCATGGAGTCATTATTAGCATTTAAGCGTGCTGGCGCAGATGGCATCCTAACTTATTTTGCAAAACAAGCAGCAGTTTGGTTAAAAAATAACTAATCTAAAGTAAATATTCTAAAAATTGGAAATTATTCCTATTTTATTAACATTTTGCATTTAATTTGTCATAGATTTTTCTTAAAGTACTGTGTCCCATATTGGGACTTTAAAAATACATACACGGGAAAAATAATGATAAATACAAAATTAACGCCGCTCGCGCTTGTTATTGCAAGCCTGAGCGCGCCTGCTTCTGCCAACCTAATCATCTCTGAATACGTTGAAGGAAGCTCTAACAATAAAGCGGTAGAACTTTACAACAACTCTGGCGCTGAACTATCGCTTGATGGTTACACTATCTCTTTATACTCAAATGGTAATGGAGACCTAGCAGATCCAAACAACAGCTTAGCTTTAACAGGTACACTTGCAGCAAATGCGACCTACGTTATTGTTAACGCTGGTTCTGTTGATGAATTGAAGACAAAAGCCGATACAGAATCAACAATTACTTACTTCAACGGTGATGACGCGCTAGTCCTAACTAAAGACGGTGAAATAGTTGATAGCTTTGGTCAACTAGGTGTTGATCCTGGTTCAGCATGGGATGAAGGCGGTGTAACAACAGCCAATAAAACACTACGTCGCAAAACGACTGTGACTTCAGGTCGTACTGATGCAACATCAGCATTTAACCCTAGCGAAGAGTGGGAACAATTCGACCAAAATGATTTTAGCAATATTGGTCAATACGGTGAAAGCACAGAACCAACTCCTGAGCCAGAGCCAGTTACTCCGCTTGAGTGTGGAGCAACAAAAACATTAATCAACGCAATTCAAGGTGAAGGCGGCGACAGCCCACTTATTGACACTGAAGTTGAAGTTGAAGGTGTAGTGACCGCAGACTTCCAAGCTGATGATCAGCTAAAAGGCTTCTTTATTAGCTCACTTGCTGCTGATGCTGATACAAACCCACTTACCTCTGAAGGTGTATTTGTTTATTTCGCAGATACTGATGTTGCCGTTGGTGATCATGTACGTGTTAAAGGTAGCGTAGCTGAATACTACAGCGCGACACAGCTAGGTGATGTAAGCCAAGTTGAAATCTGTGCTACAGGCCTATCTACAGATCCAACCGTTGTTACTTTACCAGTTGCTGAAGTTGCAGACCTTGAAGCCTATGAAGGTATGTTAGTAACCATAGATCAACCTTTAGTTGTCAATAACAACTACGGTCTTGGCCGTTATGGTGAGGTTGACTTAGGTACTGAGCGTTTATACCAAGGTACTCAAATTGCACTACCGGGTGATGCAGCAAATGCTGTTGAAGCTGAAAACCTGAAAAAACAAATCTTACTCGACGATGGTTCAACAAAACAAAACCTTGATCCAATCGCCTACCCAGGCACAGGTCTTGATGCCTATAACACATTACGTTCGGGTGACACAGTAAACACTGTTACAGGTGTGATGGGTTACAGTTTCAACCGTTACCGCATTCACCCTACAGTGCAACCTGAGTTTACAGCAACAAACCCACGTACCGATGCGCCAGAGCTTAACGAAGATGCAGATCTTCGTGTAGCGAGCTTCAACGTATTAAACTATTTCAATGGTGATGGCCAAGGCGCAGGTTTCCCAACTAGCCGTGGTGCAGACAGCGAAGAAGAGTTTATTCGTCAGCAAGCAAAAATTGTCAGTGCAATTACAGCTATCAATGCTGATGTCATTGGCTTAATGGAAATCGAAAACGATGGTTTCGGTGAAAACAGTGCTATTGCAAGCCTAGTTTCAGCACTTAATGACGAAGATGCAGAAAACACTTACGCATTTGTTGATTTTGATGTTGAAAAAATTGGTACTGATCAAATCACAACAGCTTTAATTTATCGCTCAAATAAAGTATCAGAAGTAGGTAAGGCAGCTCATACAACTGCTGAACCTTTTGATTACAGCAATCGTCCGCCTATTGCCCAAAGCTTCAAATCTCTTGAAAGCGAAGAAATCTTCACAGTTGCAGTTGCCCACTTAAAATCTAAAGGTGGCTGTGGCAGCGCTGAGGGTAATAATGCTGACTTAGGCGATGGTCAAGCCTGTTGGAATGAAATCCGTGTTGCGGGTGCTAATGCTTATGCAGATTGGTTAGCAACTTACCCAACTGAAGTTGAAGATGAAGATATCATCCTAGTGGGTGACATGAACTCTTACGCGATGGAAGATCCTATTCGTGCATTTGCAGACAAAGGTCTTAAGAGTGCGGTTGCTGAACTAGACGGTGATACATTAGGTTACTCTTATAGCTTCTCTGGCCGTATTGGTAGTCTTGACCACGCGCTAGTAACTGAATCTATGCTTGATAAAGTTGTTGCTGCGACTGATTGGCATATCAATGCCGATGAGCCAATCAGCCTAGACTACAACCTTGAGTATAAGTCAGCAACACAACAAGCAGGCCTTTATGCAGATAATGCATATCGTGCATCTGATCACGATCCTGTGATTATTGATATTCAATCTGCAGAGCCTATTCCTGAGCAACAAGCACCTATAATCGAAGCAGATCAAACATTCGAAATCGTAGAAAACAGTGAAATTGGCGCAGTTATAGGCCAATTAGTTTTCTCTGATGGCGATGCTGATTACACACCTGTAGTAAGTTTTAGTATTGTTGGTGAGCATGCAGATGCGATTGCAATCAGTGCCGCAGGTGAAATCACAGTTGCTAAAGAGCTAGATTTCGAAGAAGAAGATAAGCTTACGCTGATGATCCGTGCACAGGATAGCGCAGGCAACTTATCAGAAGCGCAACTGCTATACATCAACATTACTAACGATGAAGCAGATGATGTAACTGAAGAAGATGAAGCAGAGAAAGAGTCTAAAGATGATGATTCTGGTTCACTTGCTTGGTTAAGCTTACTAGCTTTACCATTTGCACTGCGTCGTCGTCTAAAGAAATAAACGACACAATATGAATAAATGGCCGCTTTCGCGGCCATTTTATTTGTATCGTTAAGCGATTTGTTCTTCTTTATTGTCAGGTTGGTAAAGTGCTGTTATCGAGCCCTGTTGCTGCTCATCAATTTGCCAATTAATAAACCTTAATACTTTGCCATTTTTAAGGAAAACCCTAAAAACAGTCAAAAATGCCACCGATTTAAACTCAATTTCCTTAATGTCCTCAGCATTTATATAACGCTTTCCTAAGCCTAATGAGTAACATATCCCTGCCTTATAACAATATAAAGAGCGCATCCCTAAATAGCTCAGCACAAGAAATATAAGTAATACAGGCAAAATAATAATTAATAATGATGTTCCAAAGGAGTTGGCAACTAATGCAATAAGCATAGCCAACGCGATCTTGATTCCTTGTAAAATCCAGTTTGGACTTAACTTGATCATTTTCATAAATATAAATCTTAATTTGATAGCTTTAGAAAATTAATACTAAATAACTAAAAATGGTTGTTATCACGATTCTACATTGCTGAAAATAGGTACACAAGTGAATAAAAATACTTTATAAGTGCATTTCAATATTTGGATTGCAACCTACTAAAAACACAGTCTTTTATGAAATATTAATTTTGTATGAAAATAACACTTAAAAAACCAACACCAAGACTTTAAGCTTAATGTTAGAGATATATAGATACTAAAGAATGAGATTATTGGATTGCGACAATTAATACCAATCCGCTTAATTAAGTAGTCTATTTTGAGGCAATTAAACCTCGTTGAGAACAAGGCAAAAATTTCGTTATTTAGTTGTTCTAAATGAGAAATTTTTAACGCAGTTAGCGACAGGTTTAATCCCTCAAAATGATTAAGTATTATTGCGGGTTGGTATAAGAAGGACTGAACAAAAATCAACCATTTACATTGAATAGTTTTGTTTATATCAATTAAATATCTTTTTAGAATATAAAAAACCCGCAACTAGTGCGGGTTTTTTCAAAGAATTAAAAGGCTAATTACTTAGCAGCTTTTTTCTCTTTTTCTGCAGCGATTACTGTTTCAGCAACGTTTGCAGGACATGGTGCGTAGTGTGAGAACTCCATAGAGAACTGACCACGACCTGACGTGATTGTACGTAAGTGGCCGATGTAACCGAACATTTCAGAAAGTGGTACATCACCCTTGATGCGAACGCCCATTGCGCCAGCTTCTTGGTCTTTGATCATACCACGACGACGGTTAAGGTCACCGATTACGTCACCTACGTTGTCTTCCGGAGTGAATACGTCAACTTTCATGATTGGCTCAAGAAGTTGTGCACCCGCTTTAGGGATAGACTGACGGAAAGCGCCTTTAGCAGCGATTTCGAACGCGATTGCTGATGAGTCAACTGCGTGGAAAGCACCGTCGAAAAGTTCAACTTCAACGTCTAATACTGGGAAGCCAGCTAGAACACCTTCTTGCATCATTGATGCGAAGCCTTTCTCAACTGCAGGCCAGAATTCTTTAGGTACGTTACCACCAACAACTGATGAAGAGAACGTGAAGCCTGAGTTTTGCTCGCCTGGCTTGATGCGGTAATCGATCTTACCGAATTGACCAGAACCACCAGATTGTTTCTTATGCGTGTAGCTATCTTCGATTTCTTTCGTGATAGTTTCACGGTAAGCAACCTGAGGTTGACCAACAACTAGGTCTACGCCGTAAGTACGCTTAAGGATATCTACTTTGATATCTAAGTGAAGCTCACCCATACCTTTAAGGATGGTTTCGCCTGAATCTTCGTCAGTTTCAACTTGGAATGAAGGATCTTCTGCAACCATCTTACCGATCGCGATACCCATCTTCTCGTTACCGCCTTTGTCTTTAGGAGCAACAGCGATTGAGATTACTGGATCAGGGAAGATCATCGCTTCAAGTGTACATTCGTGCTTAGGATCACAAAGAGTGTGACCAGTTTGAACGTTCTTCATACCAACAACAGCGATGATGTCACCCGCTTGTGCTTCAGTAAGTTCGTTACGCTCGTCAGCTTGCATCTCAACCATACGGCCGATACGCTCTGTTTTACCAGTTGCTGAGTTAAGGATTGTGTCACCTTTCTTCATGCGACCAGCGTAGATACGGATGAACGTAAGTGCACCGAAACGGTCGTCCATGATTTTGAACGCTAACGCTTTAAGTGGCTCATCTGCAGAAACAGTTGCTACTTCACCAGTAGGCTCACCTGTTTCAGGATCAGTTAGAGGTTGTGGGTCAACTTCTGTAGGCGAAGGTAGGTAATCTACAACCGCGTCTAGTACTAACTGCATACCTTTGTTTTTGAATGCAGAACCACAGTATGTTGGGAAGAACGCAAGATCACGAGTACCTTTACGGATACAACGTTTGATGTCTTCTAGAGAAGGCTCTTCACCTTCCATGTAAGCCATCATTAGGTCTTCGTCTTGCTCAACAGCAGACTCAACAAGCATCTCATGGTATTCATCAACTTTGTCTACCATGTCAGCTGGAACGTCTTGTACTTCGTAGTTTTCAGGAAGACCAGTCTCGTCCCAAACGTATGCTTTTTTCTCAAGTACGTCTACAACACCACAAAATTGGTCTTCGATACCGATTGGTAAAGTCATAACTAGTGGGTTAGCACCTAGTACTTTCTCAACTTGACCTACAACGCGGTAGAAATCAGCACCCATACGGTCTAATTTGTTTACGAAGATTACACGTGCAACTTCTGATTCGTTCGCATAACGCCAGTTAGTTTCTGACTGCGGCTCAACACCACCAGAACCACAGAATACACCGATACCACCGTCTAGTACTTTAAGTGAACGGTATACTTCTACTGTGAAGTCAACGTGTCCCGGAGTATCGATAACGTTTAAGCGGTGGCCTTTCCACTCACAAGTTACAGCTGCTGATTGGATTGTAATACCACGCTCAGCTTCTTGTTCCATGAAGTCAGTAGTAGACTCACCGTCGTGTACCTCACCAGTCTTATGAATTTTACCCGTAAGCTTAAGGATACGCTCAGTGGTGGTAGTTTTACCCGCGTCAACGTGGGCGAAAATACCAATATTTCTGTACTTCGATAAATCTGCCATTATTTTACTCTTAATAAAGTCGAAAAATTATTCGGCGGGAGTATAGCATTACTTAAAGCGAACATCACCATCGAAGTCGCTTAAAATGCAATCAATTTTATAAAATTTTTCTATGCTCAGGATAAGCGGCACTTTTTAACGTGCCGAACAGTGAGTTTATGCTACTAAAATCGCTAATTTAGAGCTGATTTGGCAATTAAATGATGCGATTAGCTGCTTGTCATTTTATAACAGCGCTCAGGTCGCCCGATACTCCCGTAGCTCTGATCAGCACTGACTTGCTCGGCTTCAAGCAAGTATTCGAGGTAACGGCGGGCTGTTGAGCGACTTACGCCCACTAAATCCCCCATTTGCTGAGCAGTAAAAGCCGTGCCAATATTCGCTTTAAAAGCTTTTAAGATCTTTTGCAAAGTAAGCTGATCCACCCCTTTTGGTAGCCTAACTGGCGTTTTTAACTGTTCTTGCGATCCAAATAAAGTATCGACCATAGATTGGGTTACTTCATCGGCATCTGAGAAACATTGTTGTCTTGCTTCGAATCGTGCCAATGCTTGATCTAAGCGATTTAGCATTAATGGCTTAACCAAGAAGTCACAAGCGCCAAGCTGCATGGCTTTTTCTAGTGTTTCTACTTCTTTTGCTGCGGTTAAAAGCATTACTTCGCTTTTCATTTCCTCGCGGCGCAACTCATTAAGTAAATCAAGACCATTGCCATCGGGTAAATGAATATCGAGCAAAATTAAATCGGCATTAACGGCCGATAATAACGCTTTCGCAGTGGCAAGATTGCCTGCAATACCAACAACCTGATATTGCCCTTGACGCAGTGTTTGCCGCGCCCCTTGTTGGCCAGCTACGCCATGAGGAAGTAATAAATATTGCGCCAATAATTGGGCAACTTCTACTTCATCTTCAACAATGACAACTGAGTAAGTCATGTTCTTTACCTTTTATTTATAGGCTGATCATTTTTATTATTTTGGAATGTAGACACTTAAACGTGCCCCCATCAGATCAGACTCACCTATTTCTAAACTACCACGACACGAATCTAAGTTGGTTTTGACTAAATAAAGGCCAATACCATGCTCAGCCCCTGACTTAGAACTGTATTGTGGTGTAAATATCACATCCTTGTCATCGCCTAAACCAAAACCGCTGTCTTCAACATCAAACAATAATGTTTTACTGGTTTCATCAACCGTAACACGAACCTTAGGGGTACGTGTATCGCTAGCTCGAATAGCGGCTTCAATTGCGTTATCAATCAAATTGCCAAGTATCGAGACAACCCGTTCCAGCATATCTTTACGGGTGATTGATCCCAATAAGCTATCTGGATTAAGCTCAAGTATTACGTTTAATTCACGGGCTTTATGGTATTTACCAACAAGTAACCCAGCAAGTACCGGATCTTGGATCCTTTCGAGTAAATGATGGATCTGTGCTTGCGAGCCCTTGCTTTCTTGTCCAATTAACTCAATAGCCTGCTCAGTTTGTCCCATTTGAATTAATGCACCAATCAAGTTTAGCTTGTTTGAGTAATCATGAGTTTGTACTCGTAATAGCTCAGCAAAAGCTTGCACTTTAGTTAGTTGCTGCGATAAATACTCAAGCTCATCCGCTGGGCGCATACTCAATAAAATCCCATCAGCCTGATCTTGAACTTGCAGTGCATATCGCGACAACACAATGCGTTTATCTGCAGCAAATAATTCAAAACCTACAATCGGACGCTGTTGGTTATGCATCAAAAACTCAGTATGTTCAGGAAGTAAATCTTCAAGCTTAAGTGGCTGATGAATACAGCTGATCGGTTTACCAAGGATTTCGCAAGCACGTTGGTTTAAGTTACGCACGTTACCTTCAGGATCGAGGGCGATAATGCCGCTACGAACAGTATTCAAAATAGCATCTTGCTCTGAGAACAGCCTTGCAATTTCGTCAGGCTGTAAACCAAAAATAGCGTTACGAACCCGTTGCCCGATATACACCGCAGCCAAAATACTTAAACCGACTAACAACAAGCCCCAAAGCATAATTTCAGCACTGCGAGCACGAATGAGCGGTTCAATTGATTGCACTAAAAAGCCAACCGATACCAAGCCGATGACTTCGCCTTGCTCTGAGAGCACAGGGACTTTGCCACGGATAGACTCGCCCAAACTCCCCTTTGCAATCGACACATAACGCTCACCACGTAGCGCCGCTTTACTATCCCCACCCACCATAGGTTTACCCAGCTTGTCAGAGTCGGGGTGAACAATGCGACGGGTATTCCTATCACCGATAACAATAAAACTAGCTGCGGTTAGTTCATGAATATGCTCTATTTGCTTATTTAACTCATTAAGCCCTTGCTTGGTTTGTAATGCGTTTAGCACGTCATCTCGTGAAGCAATACTGGTTGCTAGCGAAAGCGCTTTATCACCCATGTGGTTATGTAAGCTTTCTGCAGTGATCTGATACACCAAAGCGCCAAACAACACAGCCTGTAAAACACATAGACCGGTAACCCAAATGATGAGCCGCGTTTCTAAGCGCTTTGGTTTTTTAACCACATGCTGAAATGGGTTTAGCTTATTGGTGTATCTCATATCAGTGCCTTGTACTACGCATGTTGCCCTGTTTGCGTAGCTGCTTTGTCTTTACGACGTTGGACAATATAGTCTTTCAGTGGGAACAACAACACTAAGATCGAAATCACAAAAATACTCAGTGTTAATGGGCGGTCCCATAAAAAGCTCAGCGAGCCATCTGAAATCATCATCGCACGGCGGAAATTTCGCTCAATCATATCACCGAGGATAAAGCCAAGTAATAAAGGCGCCATCGGGAAAGCTAACAATCTAAGCACCAAGGCCACCAGCGCAAAGCCCACCATCATAAATAAATCAAAGGTGTTAAATGACACTAAATACACGCCAATTAAGCTGAAGAATAAAATCATTACTGTCAGCACAGATTTAGGCATTGCCAGCACTTTGGCAAAATACGGAATCAACGGCAAATTCAAAATAAGCAGTACAATATTGCCAAAGTACATACTGACAATTACCGCCCAAAACACACTTGGATTTTCTTGCATTAGCATAGGACCCGGCTGAATACCGTAGGCAATTAATGCACCTAGCATAATCGCAGTAGTGCCCGAACCCGGAATACCTAAAGTCAGTAATGGTACAAATGAGCCCGTACAAGCAGCATTATTAGCAGACTCAGGTGCGGCTAAGCCACGCATTGAGCCCTTACCAAATTTATCTTTCAGTGCCTTTGGAGCAAGGTTCCGCTCAGTGGCATAGGCCATAAAGCTGGCAATGGTTGCCCCTGCGCCCGGTAAAACACCGACAATAAAGCCAAGTAAAGATGATCGGCCAACCACAGGAGCCATGTCTTTTACTTCTTCTTTAGTCAGTTTTGTTGAGCCAATTTTTGGCGTATCAGGATCATCAATTTTTTTATCTGGTTCAGCTTCAGGGCGTGCCACATTAATCAGAGCTTCAGCCAACGCGAACGTTGCCATTGCTACTAATAAAAAGCTAATACCATCTAATAAATCAGCTTGGCCAAAGGTAAAGCGCTCGGTACCTGAAGAGGGATCAATCCCTACTGTTGCCAGCATTAAACCAAATACCGTCATCATCATGGCTTTTAGAAATTGCCCTTTATTAGAGAACGCGGCAATGGCCGTTAAGCCTAAAAACATCAGTACAACATAATCAGGCGATTGGAAACTTAATGACACTTTTGCTAATAAAGGCGCAGCCACCATCAGTAAAATGGCCCCAATCGTACCGCCTATAAAGGATGAATAAGCTGCAATCGCAAGGGCTTTACCTGCCTTACCCTGCTTTGCTAGCGGGTAGCCATCAAACGATGACGCTACCGTCCCCGCCACACCCGGCGCATTAATCAAAATAGAAGAAGTAGAGCCACCGAATATAGCCCCGTAGTAAACACCGGCCATTAAAATCATGCCCGAATCAGCACCGATGCTGTAAGTGATCGGGATCATCAACGCAATCGCAGTAATTGGACCTAGACCAGGTAACATACCGATGAACGTGCCAACAAAGCAGCCTACAATCACATATAACAAGTTGTTCCAGTCGAGTACGGTCGACAAACCTAACATAATTCCATCAAGCATAACTTAACTCCACAGATTGCCAGGTACTAAGTAGATGCCCAGTACTTGTGTCATTAAAAACCAAAAAACCACGGCCACAGGCACTGAAGCAAACAACAACACCTTCTTACGGCGTTCACCCATAATAAAAAAGCCAGCAATTAAAAATGCACTGGTGGCAATTAAAAAACCAAACGGTTCAAGCATGGCGCTATAAGCAACCATTAAAACCAACAGTGCAAAGGTACGTAGTAAGTTGCCTTTACTGAGTAGCTCTGCTTTTTCTGCAGGCGCCTGCTTTAATAAGTTGGCACCAATCGAAAGTACACACACCACGATACCGAATACTGCATACACTTTTGGTAAGGTTGCTGAAGTAACACTTTCGTACTCTTCAAATGGCATAAGTGGAATTTGCCAAGCCACAAGGGCGTAGAGGGTAAAGAGGACCAAGAATAAACTTGGTCCAATTAGTTCACGGTTTAACATTGTCTAACCTTAGCCTCGGATAAAACCAAGTTCTTTCATTACAACGCGTAATTGCGCTTCTTGCTGCTCAAGCGATTTAATAAACGCGTCTTTTTCTTGAAACAGATTTAGCCAACCATTACGGGCACGAACCGCTTCCCATTCAGGGGTTTGTTGCAGCTTACGCAGCTTTTCTGTGTACTCTGCTAGCTTATCTGCAGGTAAATCTGGGGTCGCAAAAAAGCCGCGCCAGTTTACGAACTCCATGTCGTAACCTAGCGACTTTAAGGTTGGAATTGCTGGGTAATCTGGCAATTTATCTGCAGAAGTCACCGCTAAAATCCGTGCCTGACCGCCATTAGCGACTTCGAGTGCCTCACTTAAGCCTGTCGAAAGTAAGTTGACCTCACCCGACAATAAACCTGCTTTCGCTTTACCACCGGCATCGTAAGGAATGTAACGTAATCGACGACCATCAATACCCGCTGCTTTCACCGCTTGTGCTGCTACTAAGTGATCCATGCTGCCGCGCGCTGAGCCACCCGCTACTTTTACAGAGCCAGAGTCTTTTTTCATTGCATCAATAACGTCTTGCCATGTTTTAAAAGGTGAGTCATTACGGACAACAAACGCACCATAATCAGCAATCATGCTGGCAACTGGCGTTAAATCGCGATAACTGTAAGGGATTTTTCCTGATAATGCGCGCAGTACGATAGGCGTTGAGTTAACCATCAACATATCGCCTTTTTTAGTGCCCGACTCAATCAAATAAGCAATCGCACGGCCACCGCCGCCGCCCGACATATTCTGAAACGATGCATTATCTTCAATGCCCGCTTTCACCATTGCTTCACCGACACCACGTGCTGTGGTATCCCAACCGCCACCAGGGCCACCCGGTACCAAAAAGTGTAAGTTTGCCAATGCTAGCGGGCTGGTTACTAATAACGAAGCTGCTAAAAGAGAGCTTTTTAATGATTTAAACTTAGTCATAATGCACGACTCCTAAAATAAGTACTGCATACGAGCACTGATGCCCATACCTGAATCTTCATCACCTACCAGCGTAGAAGCACCGGCACCATCAACATCGCTGTAAATCAGGTTGCCCATAAATTTGATATCGCTGCTTAGGTAATATGATGTGCCTACTGTGTAAGTGGTTACGTCGGTACCTTGCTGTTTGCTGCTGGCGTTCATTTGTGACACACGTGCAACAAGCTCCCATGCATCTTTAATCCCTTTTGGTTGCACAAATAATGCTGAACCTGCTTTGTAACGGCGCTGCTCACCGCCTAAGAAATAACTTGCCGAAACATGAAAGCCATCAAAACGCTCTCCATCAAGTTCATTGCTGCTATCAACCGTATCGAGATAACGGCTGGCATATTCAGCCTCTAGAGTGAATGCATTCGCTTGGTAGGCAAATTCAAGACCGCTTTGCGACATGCTATCAAGCGCAGCCGTTTCACCACCGACCGCGTAATCCACTAAGCGAACATTGGTTTCACGCACTTCACCACGGGCAAAACGAGCGCTTAAATCATTACCACCCATATCACGATAAGAGTGCCAAGCACCTAAATGAATCACATCACCTGGTGCTGCACTAGACCACGTTAAGCGACCTGTTACAGCCAATGTCAGTTTGTCATCTTCGTCGTGGCCTGAGGCACCAAACGCATCGTTCTTGTAAACACCCACGGCATAACGTAAACCTGAGTCTTTAAAGTATTGATAAGCCGAGATACCCCAACGGAAGAAAGGTGAGAAAGAATTAGCAAGGGTGCTGCGCTCAATAGTATTAATATGTTTTGAACTGGTTAGTGCATTGAGCGACATATCTTCGCGGATTTTACCGGCTTTTACTTTTAAGCCGTTGTCGAATGCATAACGTACACGCGCTAACACGATTTCAGCCGTGCCTTCAGCAAATTCGAGTAGTAGTTTGTGATCCCACTTGCCATGTTCACTTTCAACATAAGTACGGATACGACGAGGGAAGAATTCACTCCCCCCTGTACCTTCATTATTGGCATTGTAGGCACCATCAAAGTAGTTGTAGTCAAGTTGAACGCGACCGCCAAACTCTAAGTTAAAGCTACTTGATGCTTTCAATGAGTCCACTTCTTTTTGAAGTGCGTCGAGTTGTTGCTGTAATTGTTCAGTGTCGCTTTGTGCGAATGCTGATGTACTTGCTAACGCCGCTACAAAGGCTAAAGCGAGCTGTGTGTTACTTGCTTTCATGAATTACTCCACACCAGATTATAATTATTTGTTGTCGTTGATCGGCCTACTGCAAATGGCGATCTGGTTTGGAGCATAGTGTTAACGATAGATTAACGAAATGTTTAGGGGGTAAGTTGCATTGATGGTGATAAATAGCTTTTTGTTCATAAAAGTCATGAACAAAAAGCACATTATTGGGGTTTAGTATAAATTCTAGGCAAATTAACTGCTTAAAGTCGTAAAACTAGCTAAAAGTCATCTCAGGAATGTCGCCAGAGACAATAAGCTTGCCCTGTGTCTTAGCAATAATCTCATCAACCGAGACACCCGGGGCACGCTCTAATAAATGAAATGCACCGTCTTTAATTTCTAAAAGTGCCAAATCGGTAATCACTTTATTGATACAACCAACACCTGTTAACGGCAAACTACATTCGGTCAGCAGTTTTGATTCGCCATGCTTGTTGGCATGGGTCATGGTACAAATAATGTTTTTAGCACCGGCGACTAAATCCATCGCACCGCCCATTCCTTTAACCAACTTTTTCGGGATCATCCAACTGGCAATATTGCCGTTTTGGTCCACTTCAAACGCACCCAGCACGGTTAAATCAACGTGGCCGCCGCGGATCATGGCAAAGCTTTCAGCAGAGCTAAAAATAGCCGCCCCCGTTGCAGCAGTGACCGTTTCTTTGCCTGCGTTGATCATATCGGCATCAACTTGGTCTGCACTTGGGTATGGCCCCATACCGAGTAAACCATTTTCAGATTGCAGCATCACTTCGATGCCATCAGGGACATAATTAGCGACCAAGGTTGGAATACCTATACCCAAGTTAACGTAGTAACCATCCTGTAGTTCCATCGCCACGCGTTTAGCGATTTGTTCTCGTGATAATGCCATCAGCGTGCTCCTTATTGATTCTCTTGCTTAGTGGTAACTTTCTCGATGCGCTTTTCAAATTCACCCTTAATCACCCGATCAATATAGATACCCGGCGTGTGAATTTGGCTTGGCTCCAGCTCTCCTGGCTCAACAATTTCTTCAACTTCAAGAACCGTAACTTTGCCTGCGGTTGCTGCCATCGGATTAAAGTTCATCGCCGTATGACGATAAATGCAGTTACCGTAGCGATCTGCTTTCCATGCTTTAACTATCGCAAAATCGCCAGTAATGCTTGGCTCTAATAAATAATCGCGACCATTAATATTGCGGGTTTCTTTACCGTCAGCTACCGGGGTCCCCACCCCTGTTGCGGTATAAAATGCAGGGATGCCCGCACCGCCAGCACGCATTTTTTCAGCTAAAGTGCCTTGCGGTGTTAGCTCAACTTCAAGTTCACCATTTAATAGCTGCTGCTCAAATAGTGCGTTTTCACCTACATAAGATGCAACCATCTTGCTGATCTGTTTGTCTTCAAGCAGCACACCTAAACCAAAACCATCAACGCCACAGTTATTCGATACCACAGTTAAATCACGGGTGCCTTGACGTTTAATTTGTGCAATCAGACCCTCAGGAATACCGCATAAACCAAAACCACCCGCTATCACTGTCATGCCATCTTCAAGGCCTGCCATCGCTTCGCTGTAACTTGTAACTACTTTATCAAAACCTGCCATTGGCTCCTCCTATTGTGCAGTCCAACCGCCATCAATGGCGATTGCTTGGGCGGTAATATTGCGTGCTGCATCGGCCATTAAAAAGCTAACGGTATGCAGGATCTCATCTAAACCGATAAATGCTTTTTTCGGCATTGGTGCCAGCATAATCGTGTCAATCACTTGTTGCTCTGAAATACCGTGTTCTTTTGCTTGTGAGGCAATTTGTTGCTCCACTAGCGGCGTTTTTACATACGCTGGGCACACAGTGTTAATAGTGATATTGGCATCGCCAGTTTCCAGTGCCATAGTTTTAGCAAAGCCGATTAAGCCATGCTTCGCAGCGATATAAGCTGACTTATATTTGGACGCCACCATGGCGTGGATTGAACCAATATTAATGATGCGACCAAAGTCTTGTTCACGCATTCGTGGTAGCACGGCTTTGGTCATCATCGCCGGGCCAACGAGCATAACTTGCTGTAAAAACTGCCACTTATCAGCCGGAAAATCTTCAAGCTTTGCAACGTGCTGAATACCCGCATTATTAATAAGCACATCAATCGGCTGATTAAGCTCATTGAAAAACTGCTCTATTGCATCACTATCTGCCACATTAAGTGCATACCCTTCGGCGCTACCACCTTGCTCAACAATACCTGCTGCCGCCTGTTTTGCAGCTTGCTGATTTAAATCAGTGACAATAATAGTGTGGCCTTGCATCGCTAGTTGCTGGGCAACATATAAACCAATACCACTGGCTGCACCAGTAATTAAAACTGTTTTGCTCATCGGGCTACTCCTCTAAAAACTCACTGATAAGCTGCGCTTTAGGGGCTATTGAGAAAATGCCATCAAGGTGTCCCCAGCCCCCTTCAATTTCTGAAATCTCAACGTCTTTACCTGCTGATTTCATGGTGTCAAACACGGTGCGCATGTTTTCAGGGCGAAGCAGTAAGTCGTTCGTTGCGGGTAGTAATAATGTTTTGGCAGATACATTTTTAAGTGCAGTTGTTAAATCGCTTTGCATGCCAGCGGTAAATAGTTGTGATGCCCGGACCAAATAAAGTACATGATTTGCATCTTGGGTTTTCGCACGCGCCATTGCACGTTGTGCTAGTACTTGGTTTAACTTAGGCAAGGTACGAATATCTTTTAACGCGCCTTCATCAAGCACGTTAAAGTCAGGGAAGCTCGCGTTATAAATAATTGGATGCATCGCATCTTGCGTAATATTAAGCATGGTTGCCGCTAAGCCATCTAACGGACGCTCTTTGCCGTAATAATTACCTTGCTGCCAGTTTTTATCTAAACGAATTGGTAACGCCCATTTTTCAAGTGCTGCGACTGTCCATGCATCCATCGTTGCAGCGCCAATCACATGAATTAAACGCTCAACTTTATCTGGGTAACGTGTTGCCCACTCAAGTGCTTGAAACGACCCCATTGATGCGCCCATCACAGCATGTAACTTAGTGATACCTAGGCTTTCAAGTAAACGCTTTTGCACATTCACAAAATCAGTAATCGTAACCACAGGAAAATCTAAACCATAAGGTTTGCCTGTTTTAGGATTAGTTGATGCAGGGCCTGTGGTGATTACATTTTCATCATGCCAGTTGGCATTCACTAACGTATCTGAACTAATCACATAATATTTATTCGTATCGATAGCTTTGCCTGGGCCGATAATCGCATCCCAATAACCCGGTAGGGCATCATCCGCTTTATATTTGCCTGCGGCATGAGAAGTGCCAGAGAAATAATGAGTAATTAAAATCACGTTATCTTTATTGGCGTTTAGTTTTCCGTAACTTTCCCAGCCAATATCCACTTGCTCCAAGGTCACGCCAGACACAGTGGTAAAATCCTTTGTCGTAAAATGCTGTTTTTCCACTAGCATGGTTTCGGCTTTGTTTTCGGCACCAAACGCAGTACTACTAAATACAACCAGCCATAGCAAAATTATTAATTTGGTTTTCATTGCTGTTCCTTAAAAGAAAATAAAGAGTCCAAGTGCCAATGCGACACCGATAAGCGGAACGACCGCAGTAAGTGCTGCCATTGACCAATACGCTCGTTGATGCGTTTCTTTACAGATAGCGCGTATTGTTGTCACTACATAGCCATTATGCGGCAAGGTATCGAGAGCTCCAGAACTAATTGCCACCACGCGGTGCAGCTGTTCAGGATTAACTCCCATATCTAAATAACCCGGTGCTACAAGTGGTAATGCAATAGCTTGCCCGCCAGAAGCAGAGCCCGTTAAACCAGCAATTACACTCACTGCCACTGCAGCGCCAACCAGCTCATTCCCAGGCATATGAGTCATCACATCTACTGCTGCGGTAAATGCCGGTGATACTTTCGCTACAGCTCCAAAACCAACCACTGCTGCAGTATTACCGATTGCCACTAAAGCGCCTGTTGTACCAACATTAATTGCATTTCCCATATCGTGAAAATGCTTGAAGTTGATAATCACAATACTCAATACGCCACCAAGCAAGGCTACAATAAGTGCTGTTTGCTGCAGTACATCATGTAGAGTAAATGATAAAAGTAACACCACGATTAGCGGGATCACACCAGTAATTGGGTGCGGACGACGACGCTCAATAATGACAGGATCATCATCACGAGCTTCAAAAGTTTCACCATTGGCAACGGCTTTTTTGATCATCTTGTTTAACCAAAAATAACCTACTGTTGCCATGAAAATGGCCACCACTAAGCTCACTTCCCATGCTGCATATGGCGACGTGCCAAGGTGCTTAACCGGGATCCAGTTTTGAATTTCTGGCGAGCCTGCCGAAGTCATGGTAAAGGTCACCGAGCCAAATGCCAGGGTTGCTGGAATAAAGCGGCGCGGTAAGTTTGCATCTTTAAACAAACTTAATGCCATTGGGTAAACAGAAAACGCAACAATAAAGACGCTCACGCCGCCGTAGGTTAAAACTGCACAGGCGATCACCACCGCAAGAACTGCGTGTTTCATACCTAGTTTGCCTACAATATAGCTCGCAACACTGTCTGCAGCACCGGTGTCTTCCATGAACTTACCGAATAAAGAACCCAGCAAGAACATAAAGAACCACGCACTTAAGAAACCAGCAAAGCCATCCATATAGGCGTTAATAAAGTTTGTATCTGCCGATACAGGGAAAATGGCCATGCCACTACTAAGTGCGACTAACAACGCACAGATTGGCGCGGCGATAAATAAATTTACCCCACGCAGCGTTAAAATGATCAGCAGTATTAAACCGCCTAACAGTCCTATCATGCTCAGCATAGACATTCCTATAATTATTGTTATTACACAGATGAGGTGACATCGGAATAATGCTATCAGTCTTACCTTAAGCGCCTAAAAAATACATAACACTAAGGTACTATCTGCTTTAAAAATAGCTTAATTGCTTGATAAATAAAGAGCTGTGGTGGGTATAGCACTATGGTACTAATTCAATTTTTGCAACTATCTTCTACATTAACTGACAGGTGACACGGGCAAACTTATTAAGTCTTCGGCAACATCAACGAGAGTGGCCATAAGACTAATGACAACAATAACAAGGAATACAACATGATAAAGCTTAACCCAAAAGTCGCGCCACTTACTCTGGCTGTATCACTTGCATTAGCAGGTGTCAGTGCTCAAGCGGCAGAACAAGCCGAACCTGCAGCAAAAAAAGGGGAACTAGAACGTATTCAGGTAACAGCGCGTAAAACCGTTGAAAACCTGCAAGAAGTTCCTGTTGCTGTAACTTCAGTTGGTGCTGAAGAGCTTGCAGAAAACGGTATCGTCGTTATGACCGAAGTTCAGCAGTTCTCGCCAAATACCACCTTGCAAGCAAGCCGTGGTACTAACTCTACAATTACTGCGTTTATTCGTGGTGTAGGTCAGCAAGACCCATTGTGGGGTTATGAGCCGGGTGTTGGTATCTATATTGATGATGTCTATCTTGCTCGCCCACAAGGTGCGGTGCTTGACCTTCTTGATGTGCAACAAATCGAAGTATTACGTGGTCCACAAGGTACGCTTTACGGTAAAAATACCATTGGTGGTGCAATTAAATACGTCACCAAAGAAATGAGCGGTGATGCAACTTTAAATATACAAGGCACTGTAGGTAGCTATAACCAAAAAGATTTAAAAATTACTGGTCAACTGCCAATTATTGACGAAAAACTCTATGTAGGTTTTGGTTTTGCAACACTTAATCGTGATGGTTTTGGTGAGTTTTTAACATCAGCTCTTGATAACCAAGACCGCGAAAACTACAACAAAGACGTTACCGCAGCTCGTGTTACTTTAGAATACACGCCTACTGATGACCTATTTTTCCGTTTTGCGTGGGATAAAACAGAAGATAAATCTAACGCGAAAGGTGGCTACCGCTTACTTCCTAGCCTACTAACAGATGCACCAGTTCCAGACAGTGTGTATGACTCATACACCAGCTTACCAACATGGAACAAAGTTGAACTAGAAGGCTACAGCTTAACTGCTCGTTGGGATATGACTGACAGCACGAGCATAAAATACATAGGCTCAAGCCGAGAGAGCTACTCACCAACTAATATCGACTTTGATAATACGTCGTTGCCGATTTTCGATGTACCCGCTATTTACGATGATGAACAAACTACTCACGAATTACAGCTAAACCATCAAGGTGATAACTACAAATTTGTATCTGGCCTTTACTATTACGATGGTGAATCATGTGGCCAGTTTGAGGCAATTTTAGGTATCTTAGGTCAAAGCTTAGGCGCTCCTGGCCTCACTCGTGAAGTTAGTGGTTGTAGTAACTCAAATAGTAAAGCTGCGTATATTCAAGGTAGCTATGACTTTAATGATCAATGGTCAATGACATTGGGTGCACGTTACACCAAAGACAAAAAAGAGGCGCTTGTTAACAACGGCCTAATTTTTGACATTGTATATCCAGAATCAGGTTGGATCCCTGGTTATACTCGCCCAGAAGGTCAACTCGTACCAACCGTACTAGATGATGAAGAAGAATGGTCACGCTTCACACCACGTGCTGGTGTTGAATATCAGTATTCAAACGACATCATGTTCTTTGCAAGTTATGCGCAAGGCTTTAAGTCAGGTACTTTCAACCCGCGAGCAACAACCGCAGAGCCTGCAGCAAAACCTGAAATCGTTGATTCATTCGAAATCGGTATGAAGAGTGAGTGGAATAATAACTTACGTGCGAACGTAACCTTGTTCACCCTTGATCATAAAGACCGTCAGTATATTTCGGTGTTACCGGGAGACAGTGCATCTGATCTAAACCAACGCTTAGGTAACATTGGTGAGTCAACATCAGATGGTATCGAACTTGAACTTAACTACGTAGCCACAGAATCACTAAGCTTTGATGCATCAATTGGCTATATAGACAGTAGCTTTGATAACGTAATTGATTACGACCCTGAAACAGGTGAGGCATTCGACAAATCAGATCGCTTCACAGTATCAAACACGCCAGATTTGACCTTCAATCTAGGTGCGACCTATCGCATGTACACAGAAATGGGTGATTTTGTAGTAAATGGTAACTACTACCACCGAGGCGACTACGCTCTATTCGAAGAAGATAGCCTACTCACTCAAGATGCTTACGGTATCTTTAACATGGGTATCACTTGGTACAGCACAGACGGTCACTGGACTGCTGGTCTTTACGGCAAAAACTTAACGGATGAAGAGTACATGATTGGTGGTTACCAATTCGTAGCACCTGATCCAACAGATCCAACTGATACGAGCAAATACACCCCTGGTTTAGGTGGTGATAATACGCTAATCGGTTACTACGGCGACCCTCGCACTGTTGCCTTCACTGTTGGTTACCGTTTCTAAAAAAGAACCTAAATCCTTGTGTGAGAAAGGTTTGTCTGAAACTTCCCTTCAGGCAAACCTTGTTTCAAAGCGCAAAATCACTTATAACATAACGCATTGGAGAATCGAGGGAATGTCTTTAGCTGTGAACACTATAATCGCCGATGATCACCCGTTATTTAGAAGTGCACTGCGTCAAGCCGCCGCGACATCAGTGCCCGAAGAACATATTAAAGAAACAAGTGACATTGATGGCTTGTTCGCACTATTAAATGCACATCCTGAAATTGAACTGATATTCTTAGACCTAACTATTCCAGGTGCAAATGGCCTGCAAGCCCTTTCGCAATTACGAAATCACTACCCAGATATCTTAGTGATTATGGTCTCTGCCAATGAAACCCCCGCCATAATCAAACAAGCCATGAGTCTTGGCGCTGCAGGCTATATTCCTAAATCATCATCACTGGATGTGATAAGCGAAGCAATTAGCCATGTATTAAATGGCGACACTTGGCTACCACCCGAAGTTGATTTAACCGATGTAGTGATAAACGACGAACAAAGCGAATTTGCTCGCAATCTTGAAAAGCTTACACCACAGCAATATCGCGTATTGGCGATGATTGCCGACGGTTTATTGAATAAACAAATCGCTTTTGAAATGTCGATTCAAGAAACTACTATCAAACAGCATGTTTCAGCGATTTTACGCAAGCTTAATGTTTATAACCGCACCCAAGCAGGCATTTTGTTTAATCAACTTTCACAGGTTGGCAAAATCGAAGAAAGCTAATTTAAGCTTTCACTCCCAGTTTTAATTTGAAATTCCCATAAATGGGAATTCCTAAACCAAGATACAAAATAAAAACTATAAATTTCAAAACGTTAAATATTGGCATACTCCTCGCTTTAGTGCTCACATCAAAACTATCTAAGTAAAAAGTAATAGATAAAAATGAACACTAAGGACAACATCGTGTACACAGCTTGCAAAAAACTAGCAAAAAAATTAATTCTTCCGACCATAACACTGCTATCAGCCAGTTTCTGCGCCTTTTCTGCACATGCAGATGAGCTTGACCAATGGGTGGTTGAGTTAATGCAAAAAAGAAATATTCCAGGGCTACAACTCGCCGTCGTTCGAGATAATAAAGTAACTAAAGTTGCCAGCTACGGAGTTGCAAATATTGAAGATAATATCGCCGTTGATGGCAACACTTTATTTGCCATTAATTCTGCAACAAAAGCTTTTGTTGGTGTGGCGCTGATGCAGCTTGTTGAGCAAAAGAAATTAGATCTTAATGCGCCTATTGGCACTTATCTGCCAGAATTGCCAACTGAGTGGCACGCTATATCAACCAGAGAGTTAATGAGCCATATATCAGGCTTACCTGACATAATAAAAGGTGAAGTTGCTGATTTAATCTCAGATCAAGGACCCGATGATGCATGGCAACTAGTTCAAACCAAGCCATTAGAATTCGAAACAGGCACTCGCTTTAAATACAACCAAACAAATTACGTTATTATTGGTAAGTTAATTAACAAACTATCGGGGATGCCATTTCAGCAATTTATCGAAAGAAACCAATTACAGCAGGCTGAAATGAGCAGAACACTTGAAGCGGGCTTTAATAACCTCAACAATGCTGTAAAGCACTCAGCAAGACGATACGAAAATCAAGGCGATGAACTGTTCAACTCAAGAGAAGCCATTTTTTCTGAAATGTTACAAACCGCCGCAGGCATGGCATCAACAGCAGCAGAATTGGCAAATTGGCTAATCGCTTTACAAACAAATCAATTTATTAGTGAAGACAGTATACAGCAAATGTGGACTCCGACTCGCCTAAAAAGCGGTCACACTCAAGGCTTCAATCAACGTTTAAACGGCTACAGTCTTGGCTGGCCTGTTATGGACCGAGAAGAGCATCCTGCATTAGCCGCTGTGGGTGGTAACAGGGCTGGTATCTTTGTTTACCCAGAAGATAATATGTCAATTGTGATCTTAACCAACTTAATGGGTGCAATGCCATCGCAATTTGTAGATGAAATTGCTGGCTTTTATATTCCAGAAATGAAACAAGAGAATGGCTTTGGCCTGCCCAAAAATATAAAACGCTTATGGCAAGTTCTTGAAGTACAAGGCTACGAAAATGCAATTGTGGCTGCGGATCAATTAAGTAAAGAAAAGAAGATTCAATTTGCTGAAAACGATATTAACTTATGGGGTTATTCGCTTATCAACCAAGACAAACTCAATGAAGCATTAGCGGTTTTTAAGCTTAACACACACCTTTACCCTAATAGTTATAATACCTTTGATAGCCTAGCAGAAGCGTACTGGTATCTCGGTAACCTTAAACAAGCAATAGCCAACTATAACCAAGTACTCAAGCTTAAACCTGATAACGCACATGCTAAAAAACAACTGGCTAAACTTGCAGAATTAACCCAGTAAACACTGCATTATAGTTTGTCCCACTTTTGATTTTATTAATCCCAAAAGTGGGAAAGCCCACCTAATCACAAAATTAAAAAACGATAAAAATCAATAAATTAAACCTTGGCACGTTCCTCGCTTTTGTGTTGCTAAACTTACAACGCAATGAAATATAGCCAATGGATTTAGACAGCACTCTAAAACGTAAACCTCAGCAATCAAAAGCTAAAAAATGGCTTATTGGTGCAGCTATTAGCGTGTCAGCGCTTGGCGCTATAATGGTTTATCAATGGGCGACACCCACAGTAGTTTCTGCAAGTCAATTGCAAATAGCAACCGTAGAACAAGCCGATTTTGTAGTAAAAATACGTGGCTTTGGCCGTTTAAAACCGAAGTATCAACGCTATTTAACCAATACTGACACCGCAATGGTCGAAGCTATCCACGTTTACCCCGGCACTATTGTTAACAAAAACACGGTGATTTTAAGCCTAGTAAACCCTCAGCAAGCGCAGCGTTTATCGGTCGCTCGGCTAGAACTCGCTCGCCAAAAAGCCAGTGTTAATGAGCAAAAAATTAACCAGCAAAGTGAGCTACTTGAACGCCAAGCGAATCTCGCCATTTTAAAAAGTGAGCTACAAAGCGCAGAGCTTAGAGTCGATGCCGAAAGTAAACTGATCGAACAAGGAATTGTTTCAAGCCTAGATTATAAACGAAGCATGCTAAACGTTGCACAGCTTACAGAGCGCGTAAGTATCGAGCAGCAACGCCTCGCTCAGCTCAAAGAAATGCACTTACAACGTAGCAAAATACAGCAAGAGCTATTAAGCCAATTTGAGCTTAATTATCAAGTTGAGCAACATGCTTTTGATCAGCTGCAAATAACGGCAGGTATCGATGGCATGCTACAAGAATTGAATGTTGAACTTGGTCAGAACCTAGTGCCGGGCACCCGCCTTGCTGTGGTTGGCTCAAACAAAGCACTAAAAGCAGAGCTGAGTGTGAAGCAAGCTGATGCCGAAAAAGTGGCACTCAATATGGCAGCAAAAGTAAACACCTTTAGCCAAGCAAGCCACGGTGAAGTTGATGCCAAAGTCACCCGAATTGACCCTATCGTTACCGATGGTCGGGTTATTATTGAACTTGATTTACAAGGCACACTGCCTGCCAATGCCCGCCCAGATTTAAGCATTGAAGGCTATGTTGTTAGCAACATTATTCCCGATGCGTTAACCATTAACGTGCCGCAAAAAGCGCAAGCACACAGCGAAGCCACGCTATTTAAACTTAATCCAAATACCCAGTTAGCAACGCCAACGAATATCGAATTTGGTACACTCAGTGACAATCAAATTCAACTTTTGAGCGGTGCCACCGTGGGCGAACAGCTGATCATTTCTGACCTTTCTAAATGGCAGCATTTGGCAACAATAAAAATCGAACAGGACAGCTTATGAAAACCAACACGCTTATCTCATTAAACAAAATCGCCAAAGTTTATCGCGGCCAAAATGTTGAAACCTATGCATTAAAAGATATCAGCCTGAATATTAACCAGGGTGACTATATTTGCATTAGCGGCCCATCTGGCTGTGGTAAATCGACGTTGCTGTCATTACTAGGCTTACTAGATAGCCCAACTGCTGGCGACTATTTCATTAAAGAAGTCGACACAAAAACCCTCGATATGGATCAGCAAGCTGAACTTAGAAACCTTCACATTGGTTTTATATTTCAGTCGTTTAACCTAATTGATGAATTATCGGTGTTTGACAACGTGGCACTGCCGCTCACTTACCGAGAGCCAGCCATGAGCCCGAGCGAAATAGAGCTTGCGGTAAAACAAGCCCTTGATGAAGTTGAAATGGGCCACCGTGCTCAGCATAAACCAAACCAATTATCTGGTGGTCAACAACAGCGTATTGCCATTGCCCGCGCATTGGCTGGCAAGCCAAGCATTTTATTGGTGGATGAGCCAACCGGTAACTTAGATTCAAAAAATGGTGATGCTGTCATGGACTTGCTCGATGAGCTAAATAAAAAAGGCACCACGATTTGTATGGTAACCCATGACTTACGTTATGCCGGGCGCGCTAAAACGCAACTTAAATTGTTAGATGGTGAAATTGTTTCCTACTCTGAAGCTCGCCAAGCACCTAGCAGCGACACTGCTGAGCAAGTTCTCGAAAGCGCCGAGGTGATGTAATGAAATTAACCAAAACACGCGCCCAATTAAGCTTAGCGTGGGCATCATTAATGAATGCACCGGGCTTTGTCACTGCGGTTATCGCAACGCTTGCTTTAACACTGGCCACCTTGTTTGTGGTGCTTAGCCTTGTTAACAGCTACTTTTTAAAGCCCCTTGATGTGTACGATGAAAGCCGCATGGTGGTGGTTGAGCAATCACTTACCTATGATGACTATGATGCTACTGGCTTTCAAAGCTATCAGTCGATGGTGCATTGGCTTAAGCATAATCAAAGCTTTGAACAAAGTATGATGATCAATGCAGGTGAGCAAATTTTTGCAAACCTCGATGGCGAACCGAAAGAGCCGGTGCTGTATGTTGGCGGCAACTATTTTGACTTATTAAACACGCCATTTTTAATGGGACAAGGTTTTGACCTTGGAGAAACACTAGAAACTCCTGATGACCGGGTTGTTATATCTGCTAACTTCTGGCGCAAACATTACAACAGCGACCCGAACATTATTGGTAAAACACTCTCAGTCATGGCTGGTGAAACCGATTATGTTCACCGTATCGTCGGTGTTGTTGATGACTCATTCAGCCCACCTTACATGTTTAAAGCAAGTGATGTTGAAGTGTGGTTTCCATCCAGTGCTGACCGCCGTTTCTTTCACAATGACGATTGGCAAAGCCCATGGACAAACACGTTCAAAAACCTAAAACTAATTGCTGTTTTAAAGCCTGGGGTCACCATAGATCAAGTTAAAGTCGATTTAAAACAGCAAATTGATACGGTTAAATCAGAATGGCTAAACAACGGGGGGATCACCGATGTAAAACCTGAAGTAACCCCTTATCGTGACGTTGAGCTGGGTAATAACGATGACTTAAGCTTGATGATGTTAGCCGGTGCGGTAGGGCTACTGATTATTGCAGTACTTAATGTAAGCACTTTGTTCTTCTCACGCGCTCTTGCTCAACATAAAACCCTCGCCTTGCAGGCGGTGTTAGGTGCAAAACGCAGCACGCTATTTAAAAGTATCTTTTTACAATCACTGATTTTAATGACCTTATCGGTAAGCATTGCGCTGTTTTTATCGGTATGGGGCATACGTTTATTTAAAGTATTGGCAGAAGGGCGTTTACCACTGGTGAATAGCTTAGCCGTTGATACCACGTTAGTTATTGTTGCCATTATACTGTGTATTGCTCTTGCTTATATTTTCTCTGTAATTACAGCACGTTTGGTAAATTACAAAACCCTAAATACGCAAATGCAAAACAGTGGTAAGGGCGGTGTTTCGCAGGTATCTGGCCGCACAGTGCGTATTTTAATTGGCTCACAAATGTTTGTTGCCGCGCTGCTTGTAAGTTTTTCTGTGATGGTAGTCAGTAAAGCCATGGGCACGATTAACCGCCCACTCGGTAGTGATACCGAAAACCTATATTTTGCCAACCTGTTCCAGCCAAATAATCAAATGTCATTGGCTGAACGCTACGAACACATGCTGCAATACAAGCAGGTTTTGCTTGATAGCCAAGGTATTGATGATGTTGCCCTAGGTCACAGCCCTGTTTCGCAAAGACAAAACGCCAACACCTTGACTGATGTAAACGGTAAAAGCTCAGTTTTCTTCCCTAGTCAGTGGGTAGGGCCTGATTACTTTGCTTTAGTTAATACCAAAATTCTCGCCGGCCGCACCTTTACTGAACAAGCAATACGAGGTGAAACCAACGAGATACTGGTATCAGTCAGCGTGGCAGAGAACTTATTACCAGGCCAAGACTATAGAAATATTATCGGCAAGAGCTACCAAGGCTTAGAAGAAAAGATGTATGAAGTGGTGGGTGTAACCGAAGATTTTAATCACCCTAAATACTACGATGAATCGTTTGGTCGTCACATTTGGTGGCCTGCAACACCGTATAGCTACATGTTTACTATCAAAGCTTCTGAAGGCGTTAAGCTGACTAATAAACAAATACTTAATACGCTAAAAGAAAAGAACAGCGACTTAACCATGTGGCAGTTTAATGACCTGCAACAAGAGTACGACAATTTACTGTATATGAGCCGACTGACAGTGGTTCTGTGTAGTACCTTAGCGCTATTTACTCTATTATTAGCAGCAATCGGTATTTTTGGGGTACTGAGCTACAACCTCGGTCTACGCCGTTATGAGTTTGGTATTCGTATGGCATTAGGTGCGAAAAAAGCGCGCTTATTCAAGCTGATGAGTGTTGAAGCTATTATCCCTGTGCTCATTGGCTTTGCGGTTGCTCTCGCCGCGGTAATGGTGGGTTTTTACATGTTACAAGGACAGCTAATGTCATGGCTGATACTTGATGTAAGACTGCAATTACTCGCTTGGAGTATTACCTTATGTATTGCGCTATTCGCTTGCTTTAGACCTTTGGTTTTACTGCTTAAAGCAAAACCTATGGCCGCACTACGTAACGATTAACAGCACAAAATGGTGGCTTAAATTTAAGCCACCTCAACAGGATAATAAGAAAACATCATGGACAAAATCTTAGTCATAGACGATCAAGCTGATGTACGTCTGGCTGCTACTGTTGCATTACAACAACTGGGCTTACATTGCCTTGAGGCCGAAGGCCCTGAACATGCCCTTGAGTTATTAAAATCAGAGCACATTAGCCTGATTTTGCTCGATATGAACTACAAGCTCGACACCACCTCAGGTGAAGAAGGGTTACGCTTTTTAAAGCAACTAAATCAATTAGGATCGACCATACCTGTCATTGTGATGACCGCTTGGGCTAGCATTGATGTTGCCGTTAAAGCCATGCAATTAGGGGCTGTCGACTTTGTTGAAAAGCCATGGAATAACTTACGCTTAACCGCCGTTGTGCAACAACAACTCAAGCTCAAGCAAAGTAATCACGACAACGCGTGCTTAAAGGCGCTTACCAGTGACACACAAGCACATTACATAGCTAAATCAGAAATCATGCAACTGTTGCTTGCCAAAGCTGAGCGCGCAGCAAAAACCGATGCCAGCATTTTAATTACCGGCGAAAATGGTACAGGCAAAAGCTTATTAGCACATTATATTCATAAGCATTCTCTCAGATGTGATAAACGCTATGTAAGCGTGAATATTGGCGCTATTGCGCCAACGCTATTCGAAAGTGAATTATTTGGCCATAAAAAAGGCTCTTTTACTGATGCCAAAGAAGACCGCTTAGGGCGTTTTGAAATTGCCGAAGGCGGCACCTTATTTTTAGACGAAATTGCGACTTTAAGCCTTGAGCTGCAAAGTAAAATGCTCCGCGTGCTAGAAAGCAAAGAGTTTGAAGTGCTAGGCTCAAGCCAAACCAAAACCGCCGATGTTCGCATTATTTCTGCCACCAATAGTGAATTAGCTACGGCAATTGAGCAGGGTGAGTTCCGCCGTGACTTATTATTTAGACTCAATACCATTGAACTGCACATTCCACCGCTTCGCGACAGAAAAGACGACATCGCCCCCTTGGCAGAACACTTATTATTGGTGCATGGTAAAAAATACCAACGTGCAAATATGGCGCTAAGTCCTGATGCTCTAAACGCGCTAAAAAACTACAGCTGGCCTGGTAATATTCGTGAGCTAAGCCACTGCATTGAACGCGCGGTGATCATGAGCGATAACAACAATATTCAAGCCAATGACCTCATTTTAGATCAACCAAGTTGCGAGCAAACGAATAGTAATGCTGAACAAGCCTTGCCACTATTGCCCCTTGAAGAGCTTGAGAAACAAATGATTCAAAAAGCGCTGCTGCAATTTAATGGTAATGTTATCGCCGCAGGAGAATTTTTAGGATTAAGTAAATCGGCGATTTATCGTCGCATTGATAAACATCAGCTCGATTTAAAAGAAGTAGAACGCTAAATGAGTAGCAAGTTGTCGTTAGAGCAGCGTATTCGACGCTATTTTTTTATGGTTATAGCGGTGCTATTTACGCTTGGTATTGCCCTTTCGCTCAGCTTAAAACTAGATTGGTTTGCCAGTATTAGCCTATTATTGCCGTTTATCGGGATAAGCGCTTTTGCTTTAATTAAAAGCTACCGCGTGATCATCGATGTGATTGAACGCTTTGGTCTGCAACTAGATGCACTGGCAAATGACGAAAGTAATAGTTGGCATTTAGCGTCTTATCAAAGTGGACGAGTCGCAGCGCTTAAGCAAGATTTTGCCAAGCTCAGCAATAAAATAGCCAAAAATAAGCGCCATTATATGCAAACAGAAGAGTTTGTGTTTGAGTTTGCCAGCATGCTGGACTTACCCATCGTTATACTAGACCCCCATGGCTTGATTTACTTTAGTAATAAGGCGTTTAAAAACAGTATTATCCATCGCCAGATTGAAGGTAAATCGGCCAGCGACTTAGGCATTGCCCTGCATGATGGCGAATGGCAACAAAACAACGACTCACTGTTTAAACAACGCTTTCAAATCTCATCGCAGACTTTTTGGCGGACCGGCAGAAACTTTGAATTACTGACCTTCTTTTCAATTGAGCAACAGCTTCGCGATAATGAACAACTTGTTTGGCAACGGTTAATTCGAGTGTTAAATCATGAAGTGCGTAACTCACTCACGCCGATTTATTCAATGAGTCAATCATTGCAAACCCTTAAGCGCCAAGGACAAATTAGCAGTCACGATGATCTCGCCCAAGATATGCTGCAAGTTATAGAAAAACGCGCTCAGCACTTGCTTGATTTTGTAGCCAGTTACAGTGCGTTTGCCAAGCTACCCCCCGCACAAAAACAGACAATCAGTAGCGAGCAACTAAACACACGTTTAAGCGCTATATTTCCTGAACTAGTGATAAATAGCAGTGAAGAATTATATGTTGATGCCGACTTAGGCCAGCTAGAACAAGCATTGATCAACCTGATAAAAAATGCCTTTGAAGCAGGCAGCAATTCAGCCCCTAGCCTCACTTGGTCAAGGCAAGGTGATAGCTTAAATATTGCAATTAGCGACCAAGGTTGTGGCATTCAAAACCCTGATAACTTGTTCGTGCCATTTTACTCAACCAAAGCAAATGGCACAGGTATAGGGCTTGTGATCACCCGAGAACTTGTGCGCAACCAAGGTTTTGAGTTATCGATAAACTCAAAACCCCAGCAAGGCACAGAAGCTAACATCACCGTACCTACTTAAGCAACAAAAAGGTTAGTACTTTAAACAAAAACAACAGATTGTTGCGCTTATAAAAAAACCACGCTATGTTTATTTTTTAAACTACGGAAGGTCATAAAAATGAAAAACGCCATAAAACCCATCGTATTAGCAACATCACTTATTCTAGTTACAGCCTGTAATTCAACGGCCCCTATTAATAAAACAGCAACGACAGCTATTAACCAAGAAAAATTTAGCCAATTTCATCAGTACGATGAAAAATCAAATATCACCCTTGAGTACACTGACTACGGACAAATATTAAATGCCTCAGTGATTGATTTAGGCATGTCAGACCGCTATCGCATTTCACAAAACACAACCAAAATTGGCACCCGGTTGTCGTCGAACCCAAAACCGTCGACTGCAACAGAAGCAAACCGCTTTTATTATGATTCGTACAAAAAGAATCCTCAGATGAAGCAAGACTTGCAAATAGTGCAAGAAAATATGGCCGACCTGCCAAACAAAATTAATTTAAGTAACTTACCAAAATCAGAGTTACTCGCTTACTGGCTCAACCTCTATAACGTGACGGTACTCAATGAATTAGTGCAGCAGTACCCTGTTAAAAACCTGACCAAGTTATTAAACGAAGAACCAAGTTTTTTTGATAAGCCACGCTTTAACTTTAATGGTAACCAGTATTCATTAAACGATATTGAGTACAACATTGTTGCACCGCTATTTAACAATGACCCGCTATTAATATATGGCTACTACCGTGGCTACATTGGCAGCCCAAACTTGCTTGACCACCCATATACAGCAAAAAATGTGTTTACCGCCCTGACCACCAATGCAGTGCAATTTGTAAATTCAAACCGCGGTAGTGTGATAGGTAACCATAGCACTCGAGTTTCTTCTTTATACCTTGAAAAGAAAAACTATTTTCCTAACTTTGAAGAAGATTTAGCTGACCACCTTCAATCGTTAGTAATTCAAGAGCCAGATAAAGACCAAGTTGTGCAAAACCTCTCTTTTAGTATCGATAACTACGATATTACCGACATTCTAGGTAGCGATGTTGAATATGGTGGAGGTAACGCGACTGTCGCCGATCCGAGTATAGTAGCAGAGGGCTTCGATACTAATTTTGTTACTTATGGTGAAAGCTTAACCAAAGAAGTCGGCCATGTAAGCCCGTTACGCCGCGAGATTTTGCAAAAAATCACGCAAAAATACTATGAAGCAAATACTCGCGTTGAAATAAAAGACTTACCAACTAAAGAGTCTGAAGATAAATAATATAAACCTAAAGCGGCTCGCTATGAGCCGCTTTAATCCCCCTGAAATACCCAACTAAAACACTTAGCAAAACCGCAATAGCCAACTTTAAGTCTTGTTTTTTCTGTGTTAATTACCTGGATATTGCCAATTTAAAGTAAAAGTAATATGTTTATTTTCTGTACTAAGGAAGGTGGTAAAAATGAAAAGCGCTATAAAGACCATCGCATTAACAACATCACTAATTTTAGTTACGGCCTGTAATTCAACGGCTCCTATTAATAAAACAGCCATCACAGCAATTAACCAAGAAAAATTTAGCCAATTTCATCAGTATGATGCAAACTCAAACATTACTCTTGATTACGCTGGCTATGGGCAAATATTAAGTGCTTCGGTCATTGATTTAGGCATGTCTGACCGCTACCGCATCACCTCACACACCACGACGATTGGTACACATTTATCATCCAACCCTAAACCTTCAACAGCAACAGAAGCAAACCGCTTTTATTATGATTCATATAAAGACAATCCTAAAATGAGGCAAGCCTTGCAGGTCATACAAAAAAATATGGCCGACCTGCCAAATAAGATTAACTTGAGTAACTTGCCAAAGTCTGAACTGCTAGCTTACTGGTTCAATCTTTATAACGTGACGGTACTCAATGAGTTAGTCCAGCAGTACCCAGTAAAAAACTTATCTAAGCTAATAAACGAAGAGCCAAGTTTTTTTGATAAGCCACACTTTAACTTTAACGGTAACCAGTATTCATTAAACGATATAGAGTACAACATTGTTGCACCGCTATTTAACAATGACCCGCTATTAATATATGGCTATTACCGTGGTTATATTGGTAGCCCAAATTTACTTAACTACCCATATACAGCGAAAAATGTATTTACCGCCCTGACTAACAATGCAGTGCAATTTGTAAATTCAAATCGAGGCAGTGTTATTGATACTCATAGCACACGTGTTTCTTCGTTATACCTTGAAAAGAAAAACTATTTCCCTAACTTTGAAGAAGACTTAGCTGACCATCTTCAATCATTAGTTATTCAAGAACCAGATAAAGACCAAGTTGTGCAAAACCTCTCTTTTAGTATCGATAATTACGATATTACCGATATTTTAGGTACCGATGTTGCTTATGGTGGAGGTAATGCAGTTGTTGTCGATCCTAGTATTGTGGCACTGGGCTGGGATAAAACATTTACGACCTATGGTAACCACTTAACTAAAGCTGGCACCGTAAGCCCGTTACGCCGCGAGATTTTGCAAAAAATCACGCAAAAATACTATGAAGCAAATACTCGCGTTGAAATAAAAGACTTACCAACTAAAGAGTCTGAAGATAAATAATATAAACCTAAAGCGGCTCGCCGTGGGCCGCTTAGACTCACCTCTTCCTACGAGACCTACCTATAAATATTTAATTTTTATTTGGCTCATGCCGTGAAATTCAGTAATTTGTCATATAAAACTAAACGTAATTAGAAAATAACAATGAAATGGATGCACTTACAACTTAAGGTACTGGCTGTTTTTTTATTCTTTGTGAGCTGCTTTGCAGCCGCTGAAGATTATCAGATTGCACCTGCAGCTAACTGGGTAAAACAACATAAGTTACTAACCCCTGAGATTCCTCGAGACCAAATAAAAGACGGGACTTTCTACCTGATGCTCGACACTCAGCTTCAGGTATCTGAACAAGCCCCACAGCAACGCTTTAATCGCACTGTAATGCAGGCAGTCAATCAGTCTGGGGTTGATTATATTAGCCAGCTAAATATTGATTTTGACCCAAACTACCAATCTCTTACGCTCAATAGTTTAGGCATTATTCGTGACGGCCAATATATAGATAAACTAAATAGTGCCGAGCTTCAGGTGTTACAGCGCGAGACCGACTTAGCAAGTCGTATATACAATGGCACCTTAAGCCTAAATGTCATTATTGATGATATGCGGGTCATGGATATTTTAGATTACAGCTATACGGTTTCGGGCAGTAACCCGGTTTATCAGCACTTCAGCACCATGCGTACACTTAATTGGTCTGTGCCGATAGTGCAGCAATTTATGCGGGTAAAGTGGCAAAAGCCTACGCCCTTATATATCAACTTTATGAATGGCGAGTCGCCAGTTACTAAAACCAAGTTAGATACGGGTTTTGACTACCAAATTAGCCAACACAATGAGCCGACCCTTAGCTCTGCAAGCGAAGTACCGCATTGGTATTCGCCTTACAAGGAAGTGTATTTTTCTGAAGTAAATAATTGGCAAGAGGTAGTCAATTGGTCGTTACCTTTGTACCAATCTGCCATCGAAGTTAGCCCTGCTATTGAAACAATTGCCCGTCAAATTAAGTTTCAACATGCCGATTTAGAGTCTCAAATTGTCGCAGCCCTGCGCTTTAGCCAAGACGAAGTACGTTATTTGGGCCTAGAAATGGGCACCAACTCGCACCAGCCTACTCCTGCATCAGAAACCTTGGCACTGCGCTATGGCGACTGTAAAGACAAAACCGTCTTGCTCATTTCTTTACTTAAAGCGCTCGGCGTAGAGGCTCACCCTGCTTTAGTTAACACTGAAGACAGAAAACGTACTGCTAGCTTACCGGTCTCCCCTAGTTTATTTGACCATGTCATTGTCACCTTAGAGCACCAAGGTAAACGCTATTGGCTTGATCCAACCATTTCGTATCAGCGCGGCGATTTAGAACATTTAGCTCAACCGAACTATGATGTCGCGTTAATCATAAAGCAAGGTGAAACAGGCTTTACAGATATGTTCACAGAACCTGCCCTAAAACGCGTTCAGGTTTTTGATAATTATCAGATCCCAGAAGGTATTAATGAGCCAGTTAGTTTTTCAACTCAATATAAATACGGCGACTTTGAAGCAATTAACCGCCGCAGTTCAATCGCTAAAAACAGCTTAAAAAGCGTAGAAGATGATTACCGCGAATATTATCAAGATACCTACAAAGGCTTACAAACAGCCAAACCTATGCTGGTTGAATCTCCAAAGGACACCGGTCAGCTAATTACCAATGAGTACTATACTATCGATGACTTTTGGCGACCTGAGGGTAATGATTTTCAAAACGACTTTTACGCCAGTGAAATTCAAAACTCAGTTTATAAGCCAGAACAGCGAGAGCGTAACAATGCACCAATGTGGTTTCGTTACCCAAATAATATCGAAACAACCATAAAGGTTACGTTTACGGACTCTAATTGGCAGTTTGATGATGAGCAGGTCACAGTCGACAACCCATTTTTTCATCTCGAAAAACGCGTGACATTTAAAGACTCGGTGTTGACCTTATACTTTGATTACAGTGCGAAACAAGATCATATTCCAGCCGATCAAATAGACCTTTACCTAAGCGAGCGCAAAAAACTCAATAACGCGACCCATTTCGGCATCATTAAATACGGCACAAATAGCGCCACAACCACACCAGCGGATGACGAAGCCAATTGGTATAGCATTTTTATTTTAAGTTACTTGGCGGCAATCATCTTTTTCATCGCGGCTTGGCGTATAGAAGCAAGTAACCGCCCAGTTTTTGCTGAGCAACAGTTCTACCCTGTCAGTAACAGTAAGTTTGTTATTTACAGCTTATTGAGCTTAGGAGTATTCATTAACTACTGGAGCTATCGCAACTGGAAAGCGATAAAAGAGCAGCAACAAAGCCATATTATGCCGATTGCTCGAGGGATATTCGCACCACTGTTTTTTATTCCGTTGTTACTTGAACTTTGCAAGCACAGCGAACAAACCTTTGGCAAAAATAAGATCATGCCCGTCGCGGTTGGGTTCGTGTTATGGCTGGCGATTATCATTTCTGAAATCGTAAGCTATAACTGGGAATATGGTACTTGGCTGTTTTTAGTTATACCTATTCTATGGTTGCCACTGGTTAATTACATTCAAAACCTCAAGCAACCACAGCAGGCTCTTGAGTACCACTCTCATTGGCGAGCGAGGCAGGTTATCATTTCGATATTCATGTTGCCTTGGTTATTTTATGGCTTAATTTATGAGCTATATTTGTTGCCAAGTTCAACCATAGTAACCGGTGATAAGCTTTGGTCTTATCAAGTTAACTTTTTAAAAAGAAAAGAAATTATTCCTGCTAACGAGAATGTACATTATTTTTATAGTGACGCATTTTTCGATTTTAAAACTGATGGAAACGGCATCACAGAAAACACCATTTTTAGTTACTGGGAAAATGAGCAAGGTGTGCTCGAAAAAGATCAACGCCGCTTTAGTGACATTAAAGAGCTCAACGTTGATTATGCTAAAAGCGCCCTACTAACCTCTACGCTAACTGTCATTGACCACAATGGCGATGAAATGCTGTTATTTTTGAGCCATGAAGATGACTTAGATAAGAAGTTTGTCGCTGAGGTAGAGCGCTTAATTAAAGCTAATACCCCAGCAACTGAGCAAAACGCAGATTAAGTCAGTCGCTTAATCATGCGTTTTAAAGCGGGCGCTTTCAGAGGCTTATAAAGCAATGGATAGCCCGCATCGAGCACTAACTCGCGTATTCCTTCGTCATGATTCGCGGTATTAACGATGGCAGGTAAGCGTGTTAGTGCAGCTTGCTCAATCACTTCAAGGCCCGTTACCCCATCATCAAGCTGATAATCAATAATCAACAATTGCGGCAGGGCTTGGCTTGCCTTTAACTGCTCAAGCTCCGCTAAGTTAGTGGCCGTTGATATTTCGCAGCCCCAATTTTCGAGTAACTGCTTTAGTGCCTCTAACACGTTGCGGTCGTTATCAAGCAACCAAATACGCAATTGCCCCAGCTCTGTTTCTTGTGATGCCTCAGCACCTTTCGCTTGCGCTGGCGCAGCACTCACTTTACAAGGTAGAGTGAGGGTAAATTGCGTGCCTTTACCAAGCTCAGACCCCATCACTAGGGGGATTTTAAGTAAGTCACATATACGTTTAGTGATTGCCAGCCCTAAGCCTAAACCCTCGGCGCTTGGTTTTGCACCAAGCTGTTTAAACTCTTGGAAAATAGTTTGTTGATCGCTCGATGCAATACCGATCCCTGTGTCTTCAACAATAAAGGATACATGGTCGTCGTCGTACTGCATTTTTAAGCGCACTTCACCTTGCTCGGTATAACGAATCGCATTACTCAAAAGGTTACGCAGCACTCGTCGCAGCAGCGCTTTGTCGGTATGCAAGCGCACATCGCAGGTTTCAATAATAAACTTTAAGCCTTTTTCGCGGGCAAGGGCTTCGTAGTCATTACGCAGCGGCTCAACCAACGAGCTGGCAGCAAACTCACTCATTTGTACTTTAAACGAGCCCGAATCGAGCTTGGTTAACTCTAAAATACTCGATAACAACTCTTCGGCGCTGCCCAATGAATTCTTAATATTCATCGCCAGCTCTTTAAGTTCGGTATCTTGGGCTTTTTCATTCATTAAAGAACAAAACAAGCTCGCAGCATTGAAAGGTTGCAGCAAATCATGGCTAGCAGCAGCAAAAAAGCGCGTTTTACTGACCGTTGCTTGCTCCGCCACTTGCTTTGCCATCGACAACTCTTGGTTTGCTTGGGTCAGAGCTAAGGTGCGTGCCGCTACTTTTTCTTCAAGGCTAACATTTGCTTCGGTTAACGCTTTTTGTTGTTTTACGAACTCGGTGATGTCGGTATAGGTTGTTACAAAGCCGCCACCAGGCAGTGGGTTACCTTGCATTTCAAACACACGGCCATCATTGTGCGAGCGCTGATATTTATAAGCACTACCTTGGCGTAAATAAGCTAAGCGTTTTTCGACTTCGCTGGTCATACTCTCACCGCTAAATAAGCCGCGCTCGGCATTAAATCGAATAATATCAGCTACTGGGCGGCCAATGTATAAAGCATCGTCAGGATAAGCGAACATGCTTTTATAACCCTGGTTCCAAGCAACAAGACGCAGCTCACTATCAACCACACTAATCCCTTGTTGAATATTTTCGATTGTTGACTGCAATAAATCACGATTAAACTTAAGTACTTGGCTCGCTTCATCAACAAATTCAGCAACCTGCTCTAAAGGCTGACGCTGCTCATTTTTAGCCACATCTAAAATAAGCCGTGCTGATGCTCCCCCAATCACCGCTGACATCTCGCGCTCAACTAATAGCTCTAACTCAACATTGGCAGGACGCTTCCACTTACTTTTATCATCCGGAAAGTAATGATTTACCAAAGACTGTGCAGCTTCTTTTTCGGCAAATCGCTGCATTAGCGCGCCTAAGTCATGGTAACTCAAAGGCTGTAGATGATTACTCACTCGAGAATCACTAAGCTGAGAAACAAACTTATTGCTCTGCAAACGCTCAGCCAAAGTTGCACGACTAAATAACGGCACTAGGAAATACACTAAACAGTTCGCACCTAACGATAACAGTAGCGCCTGGCTGATGCTTTCCATACCTAAAGAGAATAAATCAGTAGGTGCTAACCAGCTTATTCCCCAAGGTCCATTCTCAAGCCATAAGCTATCGCTACCTAAACCTCCAGCGATATTCGGCAGTAAAAGTGTGTAACCCCAAATAATAAAGCCGCTCAAAATCCCCAGTTGCGCACCACGACACGATGCTTGTCGCCACCATAAGCCAATGATCATGGCCGGTGAAAATTGCGCGACTAAGGTAAACGACATCAAACCCACATTTGCAAGGGTTGTGCTTTCACCCAGCACTCGGTGAGTAAAATAACTAAGCAATAAAATCAATACGATAACGATTTTACGAGCATGTAATAGATTGTTTTTATCAAGCCCGCGGCTACTCGATGTAAGTTGAGAGCGGCGTAAAATAAACTGGTTAATAAAGTCATTGGTGATCATCACTGAAAGCACAATTGATGACACTATCACCATACTGGTTGCCGCTGAAAAGCCACCTAAAAAGGCTAATAACGCCACAAAGGCATCATCAGCTGCCATAGGTAAAGCTAATACAAAGGTGTCGTAACCGACTTCTTGGCCTTGAAAGTAAATTAATCCGGCGTATGCAATCGGTAGAATAAACAGATTAATGAGTAATAGATAAATCGGAAATAGCCAACGTGCCGAGGCCAGTTCTTTATCGTTATTTTTTTCGATAAAGCTCATGTGGAATTGTCTTGGCAAACATAAGGTCGCCAAAATACCGAGTAAAGTATGGGCAACATACACATAGGTTGGACTTTGCGTGGCAGCCACTTGCTGATCAATATTTAGATCTCGGGCTTTTTCAAACAGTGCTACAGGACTGTCGAACAAAGCAAAACAAACATACAAACCCACCGCTAAAAACGCCAATAACTTAACCACTGACTCAAAAGCAATACTGGCTATCAGGCCTGGGTTATGCTCACTGGGTTTTAAGCGCCGAGCACCGAACAAAATAGCAAAAAGTGCCAACACGATGGTGATATAAAAAGTACTATCGGCCCACACTTCGTGGCTTTGCATCATTGAGCGGTTAGTTAGTAAATTAATACTTTGTGCAGTTGCACTTAGCTGTAAAGAGATATAGGGCACAATCGCAATCACTGAAATAAGTGAAATTAGCCCAGATAAGCTAGACGACTGACCATATCGCGTAGCGATAAAATCAGCCATCGAGGTTATTTTTTGTTGCCTACAAATATGCGCTATACGGCAATACACTTGCCAACCAAAAATAAATAGCAAAATGGTGCCGGCATAGGTCGGTGCCAACCACCAGCCGTTATACGCAGCTTGTGCGGTAGTACCAAAAAACGCCCATGAAGTGCAATACACCCCAAGAGACAAACCATAGGTTAACCCTTTGAAGGGTAATACTTTTCTTTTATCAGCCCACCCAGCAACCGCAAATAAAATTGCCAGATACACAATTGCAAGAAGGCTTATTGACCAAATTGAGAACATCGTATGTGATTATTTTAATTGTTATAGCCCCCAGCATAGTTTTTATTGCTAGTAATTTACAGCCTAACTTTAGTGCTAATGCACTGTATTACAGAAGTTTAAAAAACAGACATAAAGAAATGAGAATTATTTTCAATTGAGTATTGACAGATATGCAAATCTAATTGATAATCAATATCAACAAGACAACGAAGTACTTGTTCGGAATAAACTGATTTGTTTCTCGACCCTGAAACACGTGTGGCCCACGATAAAGCTAAGATCGCCTGTTGCTAATCGCAACGCCCCTTGATGTTGGCAACAGGTGGTCGCCCTACTATTTTACTTGCTACATTGCTCATATCGGTGACGGTAGATATGAAACTAAAAAAGCCCTTATAGGGCTTTTTTTATGTCTAAAACAAAACGACGAGTTATTAACGACGGTTTTTACGCGCACGCGCTCGGCGTTGCTTTTTTTCTTCTTCTTTAGCTGCTTTTTTAGCCTCAGCAGCAGCGCGAAGCTGAGCAACCATTTGCTCTTCTTCTTCTCGCATAGCCGGGGTTTCCATGGTAATACGGCCAATAATGCCATCGCGTAATTCATTAATAAGAATTTCAGACATTTTGTAAGTATCGATTTGATTACCACCGCGGATACAGCCACGCTTTTTACCTGCCATTTCAACAAACTCCCAGTCAGACTCTGGTAGCTCATCAATTTTATAACGGCTTTTTAAAAGCTCTGGGTATGCATGCAATAAATATTCAGCGGTGTAACTTGCCACTTCTTCATAATCGATAGCGGTATCACGAATTGCACCGGTTGCACCTAAACGATAACCTGAGTTTTCGTTCTCTACTTTCGGCCATAACATACCCGGCGTGTCGTAAAGCATAATACCATCGTCAAGCTTAATACGTTGCTGCGCTTTTGTTACCGCAGGCTCATTGCCTGTTTTTGCCACAATACGGCCAGCTAAAGTATTAATAAGTGTTGATTTACCAACATTTGGAATACCCATGATCATGGCTTTAATTTGTTTATCGGCACCCACTTTATGCGGCACTAATTTTTTACAAAGCTCATTAATACGGTGCACTTCACCTGCTTTATCATTACCAAAATCAATCGCTTTCACACCACTTTGCTGCTCAAAGTAGTCTTTCCAAGCTTGCGTTAACTTAGGATCAGCCAAGTCCGCCTTATTCATGATTTTGATCACCGGCTTATCGCCACGCAGCGCAGTAACCATTGGGTTTTCACTACTATAAGGAATACGGGCATCAAGTACCTCAATGATCACATCCATCTGTGGCATGATTTCTTTAATTTCGTTGCGGGCTTTGTTCATGTGACCCGGGAACCACTGTATTCCTGCTCTACTCATTTAATTATTAAGCTCTTATTTTAAAGGCTAACGCCATGGGGATTTTGCTGATAGGTATAGTTTACTACATCAAGCAGGATTGTTTAAAAATAAAATCACGCCTTCCATCACCACGAAAGACGAGCGACTACATGCGCTGTATCTGCATGCAGTGAGAATGACCAACCATTGCGCTCACATAAGCGTTGCACAATACCTAAACCTAAGCCATAGCCGTGAGAAGCTGTTTCAGTCGCCGTATGCTGGGCATCACCGCCACTGAACTGATTGGTGATTAATAATTCATGCTCTTTAATCAAAATTGCAATCGGTACCTGTCCTGCAAGGGTATGCTCAAATGCATTTCGCACCAGGTTATTAACCGCAATAGAAAATGCCTGTGCATGCCCATAAATTATGGGGTTGGCAAGCTCATCAAGTTCAACACCAACGAGTTTACCGTTTAACAAATAGCGTTGCTGCTCTACTGCTTTTCTTACCAGTGGCATTACTAAAAACTGCTCATCATACAAGCCATCATCAGTTTCACGAGCAAGACACAAAAACATTTCGATCATTTTATTCATGTCGTATGTTGCCCGCCTTACACGATCTATCACCTTCATATCGGCAGGAGTCAATTGGCTTTGTTCTAAAAGCTCTAGGGCGCCGGTAATGACTGTCACTGGCGTGCGCAATTCATGGCTTGCTGAGTCTGTAAAATAGCGTTCTCTTGCGATGAATGCACTAACTCGCTCAAAAGCCTGCTCTATTGTACTTGCGAGCATGCCAACTTCATCATTTGTATATCGGTTAGCATCTATACGCTTGTAATCTTCGTTTGATAATTGCTCAGGATCAATGTCGGCCACAGCTTTAGCAAGTTGAGTTACGGGAGCCAAAGCTCGACGCATCACAACAATTCCAAGCCCAAAGCCTAGTAACCCCAATGTTCCTACAAGGCTGCTAATAATGAATAATAACCACCAATCCTCTGACGAAGAAGCCTCAATCTGCGCGACATCAAACACTACAAACCCATGTGACTGCTCATTACCTGTATCAATAACGGCAACATGTAATTCTTCGCTATCAAATTCATACAACCCAACTGCTGGATTTGTTTGCGCCCACGTTTGAAGTGATTGAGGTAAGTTATCTACTTTATCGTACGCCTTAAGATTTGTAGTAATGGCAGGGTAGTTATCTGATGCAACTTGCAATTGCTGGGTTAGCACTCGATCTTCACTCAATCTTATTGCAGCAAAGAAAGCAAAACCCCATGCAATACTCAGCACAGCCACACACATTGCAAATGCGATAGCGACACGTTTGTGCAAACTATGCCGATACATTATTGGAAGTCCTTTGCAATTCGATAGCCGATACGGTGCACTGTATGAATCAATGGCGTATCAAATGGTTTATCAATTGCCTGTCTTAACTTGTACATGTGCGAACGAAGCGCATCACCATCAGGAGGCTCATCTGCCCATAATAAAGTTTCGAGACTATCGCGTGTAACAACAGAAGGAGATACCTCCATTAACCGCTGCAATAACTTCATACTTGCAGGATTAAGCTCAATAAGCTGACCAGCACGATATACTTGCAAGGTGGACTTATTCATCGTTAGATCAGACACAGTCAATACTTTGTTGGTATTGCCGTGACTCCGCTTATAAAGAGCTTGCAGGCGCACATGTAACTCTTGCAATGCGAATGGCTTTACCAAATAATCGTCGGCTCCTACTGCAAATCCTCTCAGTTTATCATCAAGCGTGTCTCTCGCAGTGAGCATAAGTACAGGTGTTTCAACGTCAGCTTCAGCTCGCAACTTTTGACAAAAGTGTAAGCCATCCATCCCTGGAAGCATTAGGTCTAAAACAATGACATCAAACTTGTTGTTCATCGCTAGTTGCATTGCACTTATACCGTCATAAGCAAAGTCCAAGAGGTAACTGTGCCTTTCTAGATACGCAGCAATATTCGCACTAATGTCACGGTTATCTTCAACAATCAAAGCTCTGATCGGCTCAGTATTCAAAGCATCTAGCATTTTTATTCCTTACCAAGCGTAATCAAATCGCAACCCGATCAGCGGTTCAGCTTCGCTATCGTCAACGACTTCAATTCCTCGGCGGTAATCAAACTCAGTGTCATCAGCTGATGAAGCTGCCGTGACATTTATAACATCAAGAAAGGCGGTAACATCAATAGGACCAAAGGCACGTCGGTAATCTACACGAACATTCAATGAGCCTGATCCTTCTTTGCGGCCAACATTACGCTCTGTAATTTCCTTAGAGTAACGTAAAGGCTGTCCTGGCCCCAAAACATCTTCATGTACAATAAATATGTCATCTGGTCTGCCAGAAAGGTATTTATATCGTCCAGCAAGCTTCCAACGGTCACTTATCTCCCATGTCAGCCCTAACGTGGCAACATGTTCACGACTAAATTCAGCAGCTACGTCGCCAAAACCATCCTTTCGGTCTACGACCGCATCATTGTAAGAATAGGTTGCACTGGCGTAAAGACCTTCGAAAATAGTAGCATTAAGCACAAAATCAGCACCATATGAAGTACCATCACCATCATTTGCATAAGTTCCACTGGTACGGTCTAGGTCAACCACTAAGTTGCTAAGCTGCTGATAATAAACTTCCGTTAGTAATGACCAGTTGGCATTAGGGAAATATTTAAAGCCAACACTCGTATGGGTTATTTTTTCAGTTTTAAGATTATTAGTCTCGTTAGCCGCGAGTTCTAAATATCGCGGTGACTGATGAAATAACCCCGCCGTTGCAAAATACCTTACCTTTTGACTTGGCATCCAGTTAATGCTGAATCGAGGTGATATAAAACTTTCATCAGCAAACCCATCTCGTTCAAATCGTAAACCTGTACCAAAATCCCAATCACCCATTTCAAAAATTTGTTCTATATAGCCTGCATAGTTTACTTCTTTCAAAGACGTGACTGAATTAAGGCTTTCAGGTGTTAGTACAATAAACTTTTGCTGTGAGTCAGGTCTATAATCGTCACTATCATAAACAAACCGATTCCATTCACCATCTAAAAATGTGCTGTAATCTAGTTCAATTTGCGTAATTCGGGCACCGACGCTCAACATCCCTAATTGATTTTCTACCTCAAAATCACTTCTCCAACCAATTTCTGTTTCACCTTCAGATATAGTAATAATGTCTTCTCGACTAGGGTATTCAGAAGCTGGCGTTCCCTCGGGTACAAGATCTGGATAAGCCTCACCTTCAGAGCTCAATTTATCACTTTTTCGGTAGTAAACTTTATTAGTCAAAACAGCGGTTTCACCAAGCAACGTAGTCAATGTTAAACCATACAGGTCACTATCTTGCTCAGCATTTTGCAATGCAGTATCTTCAAAATTAGGTGATTCAGAAACATGCTCAACGCCACGAGTATATTTCTCATGCGTATCCATGAGTAACACTTCAAAAGTGTTATTTTGATTAATGGGTATCACTGATTTAAAAATAATATCCCTTAAAACAGGTTCACCAATATCTAGCTCTTCGATAGTTTCAAACAAGGCACCAAAATCTAGCCGCCTTGCAGAAAAAAGCATAGTTGCTTCATCAGTGATATTTATAGGGCCGTCATAACCAACTTCATAACCAGCAAGGTCGTAGCGAAAACTTGCAGATGGGCTAGGGTTACCATCGGCCACTTCTAGCTTCAGCAAAGATCCTGCACGACCACCATAAGCTGCTTGCCACCCGCCAGGGGAAAATTCTGCTCCATTTATTACATTTGGGGCAAATATAGAAAAGCGACCACCGCCTCCTACATCTTCCTCTTCACCTAACGTCGCATCAAAGTGAATAGCTTTATCAAAAGGAAAATCATCAACAAAGAGTAAATTATCTCTTGGGCCTCGACCACGCACACTAAAACTTGCAAATTCACTGTCAGATGCGACACCTGGCAATCCATCTAGAGAAAGTAGTGGATCTGCACCTCCTCCCACGGCACTTCGCAGAAATTCTCTGTCGAGATAGGTGCTAGAACCTGAAGTAAATGTATCAGCTTGTTGGGCTCTTACTTCAACTACCTCTATGGCTTGTTCTCTAAGGTCAAATTCAACCTTCGTATTTTTTCGTGTTACAACGCGAATACTTGGTTCGTATAAAGCCGCAAAACCACTTTTTGTAATCTTTATTGAGTAAAGGCCCGGATCGAGTTGTTCAACAACAATACGCCCTTGTAGATCAGTTTGTAAGGTTTGTATTGCAGAGGTTTCTCGTTTCTTAAGTATGACTTGTGCGTTTGGAAGTGGTCGATCTGTAGTCTGATTTTTGACAATAACCGTTATTGCCCCCGGCTCTTCTACTGCGTAAGAGTAAAATGCCAAACTACTCAACAATAGCCATGCAAGTGACCAGAGTATCTGTCTAAATTGTTCTCTCATAATTGCGTCCCTCTTGGCATCAACCATGATCTTGATTTCAATAACTTGCACATACTTTCATCCTCCCAAATAGCCCTAATTATTGAATTCGAGTTAATCAACTTTAGACGTTAGCAAAGTAAATGTGACTAAAATGTCACCGAAGTAATTTAGGTTTACGAATACCGCTTGTGATAATAAATAAGGATTAACCTAGAGTTTCGCTGGAGATATTTAAGTGTCGGTAAGATTAATTGCGCTATAATGGCGCAAATTTTTTCAAGTAAGCAATTATGGCTCTTAAATCAACCATTATTAAAGCGCAATTATCGTTAAGCGATATGGACCGCCACATTTATCAAGATTTCAATTTAACACTGGCACAACACCCATCAGAAACCGAACAACGCTTGATGATCCGCTTGTTAGCTTTTGCACTTAATGCTCGTGAAGGCTTAGAGTTTACGAAAGGCTTATGCGCAGATGACGAGCCTGAGCTTTGGCACATTAACTACAGCGAAGAAATTGAACTATGGATTGAGCTTGGACTACCTGACGAAAAGCGCCTGAAAAAAGCCTGCAATAAAGCCAAGCAAGTTATTTTGTATACTTACGGTGAAAATAACCAAGCAATTTGGTGGCAAAAACATCAGCCTAAGTTGTATGATTTTAAAAACTTGAGTATTTTTAGTCTCGATTATGCTGCTACTCAGGCATTAGCAGAGTTAGCCGATCGCAATATTAAGCTCACTATCACAGTTCAAGATGGCGAAGTATGGGTTAGCTCAGATACAGCAAATATCGAAATTAAACCGCAACAGTTAATGTAAGGAATGCGATGGCAATTAGGCAGGTTGTAGTATTACACGGACTTTATATGTCGGGCTTTGTGATGCGTCCACTTTGCGCGCGCCTTGAAAAGTCAGGTTTAAAAATACTCAATTTGACCTATAACACGCTCTCTCCCGATAGAGCGGCAATTTTCGATAAGATTGATCGCTTTATCGGTGGTAAGCCGACCGCCTTAGTTTGTCATTCTATGGGCGGCTTGGTTGCTCGCGCTTACTTAGAGGCCAATTCTCTTCAAAGTCGCCATGTCGAAAAGGTGATCACCTTAGGCACCCCGCATAAAGGCAGTCATATTGCTAAGCAAATGCAGCAAAAGGGCTTTGAAATGCTGTTAAAAAACAGTGTGGAATTTTTATTATCAGAGAATGGGGATTGGCCGTTTGATGCCAAGCTTTATAGTATTGCAGGCGATTTACCAATAGGTCTAATGCCGCTTATTGCCAAAGGTAGTATCTCTGATGGTACGGTGTTGATGGATGAAACTAAGCTCCATGGCATGGCAGAACACAAGGTGTTTCATTTAAGTCACACCAGTATGATCTACTCACGCCAAGTGATGGATTACATTATTAAGCTTATAAATCAAAGTGAGTGATACTTTAATCTTCAGCACTTGCAGCCACTTTATATGAGATTAAAACGATGATCCCTAAGATCAGTGGCACAGGTGCAGCAATGTAGCCAAAGGTATCAAAGTTTGCGAAGCTAGCCCCAGCTAGATGACCTACCAAACCGATAACAAATGCAAGTAATGCAATCACTACAACAACTATTTCAGCTTTGCTTTCTTTAACTGTTTTACCGTCCATTTTTCTTCTCCTGGTTAAATGCGGTAAAGTCATTATGCGCTTCTGGTTCGTTGATTTTTTGACCCAAATCAAATTCTAAATCAGCGTGTTTGTAAGCAGATGCAAACCTTGTTTTAGATCATACTTTCTGCCTAATTTTTGGATATTTATTAAATAAGGTAGATTTTTTGCTCAGTTGCCCCAAGTCTATATAAAAGTAATTCAAAGTTATGTTGATAGTGCATAAATGGACAAAACAAACCTTTGATAGTTAAAACCTATCACTGTGTTCGAATTAAACCATTTTACAGATTAATCAAGATGACTAATACTTAACGTCAAGCACTAGCAAGTTAACACTTAACGGTTTTTTAAGGAGCAATCTATGTCACAGGTAAATGCAATTGGTTTAAACAGCGCAAAAAGTGAAGACATCGTAAATTCACTAAACTCTTTACTAAGCTGCTACCAAATTCAATATATGAACGCACGCGGCTTTCATTGGAATATCAAAGGTCGTAACTTTTTTGAATTACACCTTAAATTTGAAGAAATTTATAACTTACTACTTGAGAAAGTAGATGAAATTGCAGAGCGTATTTTAACTTTAGGTGGTACACCTGTACATGCATTCTCTGAGTACATCGAAGATAGCAAGATTAGTGAAGCAAAAAACATCACTGAAGGCACTGCTGCAGTAGAAAATCTATTAGCAGGTTACAGCACGCTTATCCAAATGCAGCGTGAAATCTTAGCACAAGCAGGTGATGCAGACGACGAAGGTACAGCATCATTAATGGGAGATTACATCAAAGAACAAGAGAAACTTGTTTGGATGCTAAAAGCTTACCTTGATTAATATTCTGAATTGACACGAAAAAGCCCTCAAATGAGGGCTTTTTTATATTCAGAAGGTATTACTTTAACCACTTTCTTAAATTATCGTACTCGGGTCTTGCTTGAAAAAAGCTTTCAGCATCTGGGTGAAAATTAATATCCATCTCTACACCTGACCAAACGGTTTCTAACAAATTGCGAGCAATAATATTTGCTTTAATATAGTCAACACTTTTGTAACCCCGCGCTTTTACGGCCTGAAAGTAAGCCCTTGCAATCTCAATACTATCAGCAGTCGCTAATTCAAATTGCTCCAAATTAACCACAGCATACTGAATTGAATGTTCAGGGTATTTCATGATTTCTTGACCAACTTCGATACTAAATGAAGCAACAGCTTCTTTGTTAAAGCTGCCACTAATTTCCACATAAATCACCGGCGGCTCAACAAAATAACGCCAATCACCATGGGCTTTAAACATGCTCACCCCTTTGAAATACAACTTAAGTTTTATGCTTATAGCATCTATTCACTTATTTATCTAAGTCTTAATTTGGTAATAAAGCAATAAAAAATGCCATTTCTAATGCCTTTTCTTCAAGACTTTTAAAGCGTCCCGATGCACCACCATGACCTGCATCCATGTCGGTTTTGAACACCAAGATGTTGTCATCGGTTTTAAATTCACGCAGCTTTGCGACCCACTTCATTGGCTCCCAATATTGTACTTGAGAGTCATGGAATCCGGTGGTGACGAGAATATTAGGATAAGCCTGGGGCTCGATATTATCGTAGGGCGAATAGGCTTTAATCACATCATAAAACGCCGGGTCATTTGGATTCCCCCACTCGTCATACTCATTCGTTGTAAGTGGAATACTCTCATCAAGCATAGTGGTTAACACATCTAAAAATGGCACATGGCAACCTATCCCTAAATAAAGCTCAGGCGCTTGGTTGACCACAGCTCCCATTAGCAAACCACCAGCACTACCGCCCGATGCAAATACTTTATGCGGGTGTGCATAGCCTTGCTCAGTAAGCACACGAGTAACATCAATAAAGTCACTAAAGCTATTTTGCTTATGTTGCTTCTTTCCTTGCTCATACCAATGGCGACCTAGCATTTCTCCACCACGAATATGGGCAATCGCATAAACAAAGCCACGGTCTAGTAAGCTTAATGAGCTACTTGAAAAGCTAGGATCGATGGTAATACCGTAGGCACCATAGCCATACTGTAACAGCGGGTTCGTGCCATTTTTATTAAATTGATCAATACGGTAAACCAATGACACTGGCACTTGCTCGCCATCTCTTGCTCTAACCATTAAACGTTCTGAGCGATAATGCTCTGGATTAAAATCCCCAAGCACTTGCTGTTGTTTTAATAAGGTTTTGTTACCTGTTTTTAAATCAACATCATACAAAGAGCCCGGTGTTGTTAAGCTTGAATAATAAATACGTGCAGAGCTCACATTCGGCTCAGGGTTCATTGCAATTGCAGCATAATAACAAGGGTCATCAAACTCTAACGTCAAGCGTTGAGCATGCTGATTGACCACCACAAAACGTGTTTGACCTAGCTCTCGTTCTGTAAGAATAAGGAAATTATCAAAAATCTCGACCCCTTCTAACAACACGTTTTCACGATGTGGAGTATGCTCTTGCCAACGCGTTTTATCGGCAATAGTGCTTTGCGTTGCAGTCATTAAGCGAAAGTTTTTCGCTTGCCAGTTCGTCACAATATAGAAGGTATCACCCAGTTTATCGACATCAAATTCATGGCCTTCTTCGCGTGGCATTAATGCGCTGAATTCACGCTCTGGGTTATTAGCGTCAAGCACCCACATATCATTTGTTTCTGTGGTCGCAAGATCAATAATAATTAGGCTTTCATCACGGCTTTTTCCTAGTCCCATAAAGAAGCTTTTATCTTGTTCTTCGTATACAAGTACGTCATTTGCTTGTGGCGTACCTAAAACATGGCGGTAAACTTGAAAACCCAACAGGGTTTGTAGGTCCTTTTTAACATAAAAAACTGTTTTATTATCATTAGCCCACACCACTTGACCTTCGGTATTTTCGAGAACATCGCTAAACATTTCACCACTGGCGATATTTTTAAAACGCACAGTATAAATACGGCGGCCCTCAGTATCTTCAGAATAGGCAAGTAGCTGCTCGTCTGGGCTAATTGCAACCTCGCCTAGTTCATAAAATTCGTAGTCAGCGGCTAATTGGTTTACATCTAACAATAACTGCTTATCACGCGCTTCAATTGAACTGCTGCGATAATGACGTGCATATTCATCATCGCCTCGTACTTCTGAGTGATACCAATATTTGCCATCTTTAACGGGTACCGTGTTGTCATCTTTTACAATACGGCCTTTTAACTCATTGAATAACTGCTCACGAAGTGGTTTTATGTCGGCTAGTTGCTTATCGCAATAGTCATTTTCAGCATTTAAGTGCGCTAATACATCTGTATTTTCACGCTCATCATCACGCATCCAATAATAATTATCGGTGCGCGTCTGTTGGTGAGTAGTTAATTGGTGTGGCTGTTTTTTTGCAACAGGAGGGTGCGCTAATAAAGACAAAGAATACGAATTTGACGACACAAGAAAAAACCAAAATAAAAAACGAATTGCTGGCAGTTTATCACAGAATTATACCAATCAGCTTAATTAAGTAGTCTATTTTGAGGCAATAAAACCTCGTTGATAACAAGGCAAAAATTTCGTTATTTAGTTGTTCTAAATGAGAAATTTTTAACGCAGTTAGCGGCAGGTTTAATCCCTCAAAATGATTAAGTATTATTGCGGGTTGGTATTAAAAAAGCCCACTCAAATTGAGTGGGCTAAGCAATGCTAAAATAGCATTTAGGGGGAAACTTTTAATGCGCTACTTGCTAATGCGATACTTGTTGCCAAGCCATAGCCCAGCTTTTTCCTACACCCGGTTCAAATAGCGGATTGTGTGAATCTTTAACACGACAAAACTCGCTAAATGGCCATGGTTTACACATGTAAATATGGCCTGTTTTGGGCTGTAGAACTTTAACACCCGCACTGTAATCGCTGCATGCTTGTGGGTATACATAGTCGTAATCTTGTAGACTATCTTGCACTCGCTCTTTACATTTTGCGATGCAATTAAACGCCACTTTCACATGCGTAATGCCCGAGCCTTCAAGGGCATAAATTTGGTTTGAACGGTACGCAACCACTAAACCTTGTTCAGTCATTTTGCCCGCTTTTACTAGCGGAATATGCACGTTTATATGCTCAGCAACAGAACGTGGCCAATTATGAGGCTCACCCTGATCGGAACTGCTGATCGGGTATTCGAATGATAAATCGACTAGCTCTCCTTGCATGTCATAAAAGGTCACAATCACCCTATCACCAACAAACAGTTGGGTATGATGATTCAAGCAACCAATCGGCAACCACTTCCCGGAGGCCATTGACGTATGCATAAACAAAATATCACCCTAAGAACAACTAATAGGTATTATCCAACAACCGAACAAAAAATACTTTTAGTTTGAGGCAAGTGAACCAAAGCACTAGATTATGTGCTTATCAGCGGCCCCGCTATCATAGTATAAAACCTTAGACCGGAAACTTTGCGTCCTAACCTTTCAGTTAGTTTGCCAAAAACAAGATTGAGTATAATCGTGACCGAATCACAAATCAAACAAAAGAATGTAACCAAACATCTTATATAGCAAATAGTTACTAGAAATGCATGAGATACAAAAAAGCCAACCGCTTGGTTGGCTTTTAAACTGATGAGACTTTTAATCTCTTGCTAGATTTCTTCTGGTCACTACTCTGTGGCCTGCACGGAATATATTCAAGAAGCCATTACCTATATCACTCATAACAATATACAAACAAGGTACTAGTACTAAAGTGATTAGGGTTGCAAACATAACCGCAAAACCAAGTGCGACAGCCATCGGAATTACAAATTTAGCTTGCAGACTAGTTTCGAACATAATTGGTAAGACACCGGCAAAGGTTGTAATTGAAGTCAGGGTGATTGCCCTAAAACGCGCACAACCTGCTTCAATAACCGCTTGGCGAGTTGAAATACCTTCGCGGCGTGCTTGGTTCACAAAGTCGGTCATAACTAACGAGTCATTAATTACAACACCCGCTGCAGCAATCAAGCCAAAGCCTGACATCAAGCTAATATCTAAGCCAAACCAGAAGTGGCCCCAAATAGCACCAGTTAAGCTAAATGGAATAACCGACATAACAATAAGAGGTTGTGAATAGCTTTTAAGCGGCACTGCAAGCAAGATATACACTAAAATCATACCGCCTATGAAGAACATGATTTGCTCGTTAGCTTGCGCTTGTTGTTCTTCAATAGAACCACCTAGCTCAGTTTTAACTGATGGGTATTCTTCTTTTAACTGCGGTAATAAGTTCTCATCAACTTGCTTAACAACTTCACCCGGTTCAATCGCTTCTTCATCGATACTGCCGTAGATATACACAGTACGATAGCCACCTTCACGGCGAATATAGCTAATACCAGGTTTTTCGTTCAGTTCAACAACATCACCTAGCATCACCTCTTGGCCGGCTGGCGTTGTAATCACGGCATGCTTTAATGATGCAAACGCTTCACGGGTTAGTTTAGGGTAACGAACCATGACACGCACTTCTTCGCCGCGACGAATAACACGTTGTGCTTCACCACCATAGAAGCTTGCGCCTACTTGGTTAGCAATGTTGGCAAGGTCTAAACCTAGATCGTATGCCACAGGTTTTAAGCTTAATTGTACTTCTTTGCTCGCCGGATCGATGGTCGAACTAATATCAAACAAGCCTTTTTGCTGTTGTAATAGTTGGATAAAACGACGACCAGCATCATTTAAGGTATCGATATCTGGGCCGTACAGTAAATAACCAAACTCACCATCCATACCACCACCATTCACGTCATCGTAAATTTGCAGTGATTTCACGCCAGGGATACTTGGCATTTGTTCACGCCAACGACGAGATAATTCAAACGCGTTGTACGGACGTAACTCTTCGTCTACCAACGGAGCAAGTAACTGTGCTTCAGTACGACCTTGGTTGAACACTAAGATATCGCGAATAAGCTTTTGACCAAATTCTCGCTCTGTCTCTTGATCTACTTTTTGCACCATGGCTTCTATGTCACGAATAGCATTGATTGTTTGTATATCAGATGCATTTTCATTCATTTCTAGGCGAATTTGCGGGAAGTCATGAGGTACTTTTGGTGTTGGCACCACTCGCACTTGGTTTGATGAAATTAAGCCAAACGTCAAAATCAATAAACCGATAAATGCAAATAGAACAAACCAACGCCACTCTACACAAAGCTCAATAAAACGTTTATATGGACCATTAACAAAGCTAAAGAAACGTTTGTTAAAACGAGCTCGCCAGCTATTGGGGTTAATTGGTGGAAACTTAGTATGAGCAATGTGAGCGGGTAAAATAAGTTTCGATTCAATCAAACTAAATACTAGGCACAAAATTACCACAACCGCGATACCGAAGAAGAATGCGCTCTCTGGTCCACTTGATAATGTAAATGGTGCGAATACGGCAATTGTTGTTAAAACACCAAATGTTGCCGGGGTAGCAACACGCTTTGCGCCATTTACCACGTTCACAACACCACCGCCTTTTTTCTCAATTTCGGTATAGGCGCTCTCTCCTATTACTATGGCATCGTCGACCACGATCCCGAGTACCATAATAAAGGCAAATAACGACACGATATTAATACTGATACCAAATAATGGCATCATCATCATTGCACCTAAGAAACACACAGGTAAACCAATCATTACCCAAAGTGCTAGCTTAAAGCGTAAAAAGATAGACAACATAATGGCAACCAAGATAGCACCTTGAATTAGGTTGGTTTTCATCATGTCTAAACGTGCGTTAAGGTAGTAGGTCATGTCCATTAATGGCTCTAGACGTAGACCCGCTGGTAACTCTTTATTCTTTTGTTCGATAAACGCTTTAACCGAATCAGCAACCGGGATCATATTTTGTTCTTTGGTTGCTTTTACTGATAAATAAACGGCATTTTCACCATTAAATTTAAAGTAACGCTCACCTTCAATGAATTGGTCTTTGATTACAGCAATATCGTTTAAAAGCACTTTAGCGCCATTAGCACCAATTTTTACTGGGATCTGGCGGAACTCATCACCGTTATAATATTGGTTTTCAACGCGCACCGAGATAATACCTGCGTCAGTACGTAATTGACCTGCTGAAATATTAGCAGAGTAACGACGCACAGCACTGGCCACATCACTCAGTGTAAGGTTGTATTGACGCAGAGAGTCAGGATCGATTTCTATCGCAATTTCATCGAGTGGTACATCATTTTGTACAAGTGATACATTTGATAATTGCAGTAATTCATCTTCAATTCTGTTTGCAACTGGCTTTAGCTCAGTAAGCGGAATATCACCAACGAGCGTCATACCGATCACGTCCTGGCGAAATTCAACCTGGCTGATGGTGACAGGCTCCATTCCCGCAGGGAAAGTAGCAATACTGTCTACACGTAGTTTCACTTTATCGAGAACATCAGTAAGTTCTGCGTCCGTGTTGATCTCTAAACTCGCACGGCCACTATTTCGAAACGAGCGATATACACCACGCTTAATCTCGGTAACGTCTTTTAGTGACTCTTCAATTTTGATCAGAATACTTTCTTCAATTTCCTGTGGCGAAGCACCCGGATAATTGGCCTGTACTTCAATATAGTTAATTTCAACATTCGGGAACATCTGGCGTTGAATAGTGAAATAACTAATAATCCCCATGATGATGATAAACACCATCATTAAGTTCGCAGCGACCGAGTTATTGGCAAAATAGGCAATAAGGCCAGACTGTTTTTCTGTGTTTGTATCAGTCATAATGCTACCTTAAAGCTTTTCAACCGCTGCAGTTTCTGCATCGCTTGTCATTTCTTTCATACCAGCAATCTTCACTTCCATACCCTCTTGAGGATACTCAGGTAAAGTAAGAACCAACTGGTCATTCACTTCAAGGCCATCACTAATATAAAAGTACTCACCTTCTTCACGCACTACGGTTACTTTGCGTGGTTCAAGTTTATTCTCATCGTTAACAATCCACACTGTTTGGTTGTTCACCAAAGACTGCGGTAAACGGTAGATATTTTGTAATGTTGCACCAGCAAAGTTAACTTGTACGTAAGCACCAAATTTAATTGGTTGCACGTCGTGCTTTAAGCCATATGGGTCATCAACACGAACTACTAGGTTGCTCATACGAGTCGCGTTATCAACAACACCTAAGTCACGATCAATTTCAGCTTCACGAGTAAAGCTGTTTAATCCTTTATTGATAATGGTCGCTTTTACGCCTTTTAAGCGTTTTGGTAAAAATACACTATCGAAACCAGCGATTGGTACGATGATTTCTGCGCTTTCAATATTATTAATTTCAGCAACTTGGCTGCCCACATTAATGTATTGACCGACACCTATTTCACGGCTAATCACAAGTGCATCATAAGGTGCTTTCACTTCGCAGCGAGCAAGGTCACGCTCGGCACGTTTTAATGCAGCTTGCGCTGATTTAACAGCGGCTTGCGCGCTTAACACTTGAGGTTTACGTAGGAATAAGTCAGTGCGCTCACGTTCTGGGTAACGTCTTGCTTCATCTTCTGCTACTTTAGCTTGTGCTTGCTCTTCAATCAGTGCCGCTTGAGCACTGGCAAGTGCTGCTTCAGCTTGTAGTACAGCCGCTTCGTAGTTATCTTTTTCGATGGTGAATAACACTTCACCGCGAGCTACGATACCACCAGCAACAAAGTTTGGATGCCAGCTCGTTACTTCACCTGCCACTTGCGAGGCAATCAAAGTACTTTCTAGCGGTTTAACTTCGCCGTAACTGTTAATGATCACTTGATGATCATCGCTTGCTACTGGCTCAACCTGCACCAAAGGACGCACATCAACTACATCCTTGTCTTTAGGCTCTTGAGCAATAGCGTTGATTGCCATAAAACCAGCAACACCAACAATTAATGCAACAAATGGTAAGATCCATTTTAATAAACTTGTGCGCATAACTTACACCTATAATATTTTAACTGGCTCTATCATACCAAAGCTGACAGAAACATTAATGCGACATTTGTAAGGAACTGTTACAAAAACGGTTAAATAAAAAATATAAATCAGAAAAATGACTTAAGAACAATTTGTTACAAACAAAACGAAAGAAATATCAAAAGCTTACAACCATACTTTCACACTTGTTAACAAATGACCTTTTATCAAAGAGTTAATTCATTAAACTTGATTGAGAAATAATTAAAGGAACGAGTTAACAATGAAAATAACAAACATTGCGCTGGCACTAAGCCTAGCACTTGCCATGAATGGCCACGCAGCCGAAGCTAAAAAAGAAGAAAAAAAGCCAAAGACGCTGGCTGAAATGATCAAAGATAAAAGCGAGTTTGCTGGTGTTTTCAGCATTTACCAAGATGCGAAAACGGGCGACAACTTAATGGTGATCGACCAATCACAACTAGATACCCCGTTTGTGTATTTTGCTCACACGGTCGATGGTGTTACTGATGCAGGTCACTTCAGAGGGGCATACCGCGAGACAAAGCTCATTGAGTTTCGTAAGTATTTTGACCGTATCGACATTATTAGCAAAACGCCACGCTATAAATTTGATGAAAGCTCTGCCCTAGCACGATCTGCTGATGCCAATATTAGCGAAGCTGTACTTGCTAGTATCAAAATTGAAAAAGAAGAAGATGGTAAAATCGCATTTAATGTTGATAAGCTATTTTTAAGTGAAGCACTTCATAAAGTGTCACCTTGGTCGAACCCAAAAGATAAAAATGCAAGCAAACGCTTTAAACTTGGTAAATTAGATGACAAAAAATCACGAATTGTTAAGCAACGACCTTATCCAAATAATCTAGATGTTGTGGTTGATTACGTATTTTCTAATGCCAACCCAACAGTACGAGGTTCAAACGCCGTAAGCGATCCTCGTAATGTTTCAATTAAAGTACAGCATTCATTTGTCGCGTTACCAAAAAATGATTATCAAGCTCGCCAAGATGACGCGCGTATTGGTTATTTCACTAACGAATTCGACAATATGACATCCGCTGATTGGGCACCTTATGAAGATGTAATCAAACGCTGGGACTTACAAAAGAAAGACCCAACAGCGGCACTTTCTGAGCCAGTTAAACCTATTACTTGGTGGATTGAAAATACCACGCCAGTTGAGTGGCGAGACACTATTCGTGATGCAGTGCTCGCGTGGAATAGCTCATTTGAAAAAGCGGGCTTTAAAAACGCCATTGAAGTAAAAGTACAACCTGATGACGCTGATTGGGATGCAGGCGATATTAACTACAACGTATTACGTTGGACTGCATCACCACGCCCACCATTTGGCGGTTATGGTCCTGCCCTTGCGAACCCATTAACCGGTGAGATCTTAGGTTCTGACATCATGTTAGAGTATGTTTTCATGAAAAACCGTTGGATGTACGACACCTTATATACCCAAGGTGCAGCCACGCTTGAAACTAGCCAAAGCAGCACAGAATTACATTGCTCACTAGGTCACAGCATTCAAGAAAACATGTTACTTGCAAAAGGCTTAGGCACAGGTGCAAGCATTGAAGACAAAGAGATTTTACGTCAAGGTTTAACTCAGCTTGTTTTACACGAAGTGGGTCATACCCTTGGTCTTAACCACAATATGAAATCATCTATCTTGTGGGATGAAAAAGAAGTTCACGATAAGAGTAAAACGCAAGGTATCGTAACGGGGTCAGTTATGGACTATGCCCCAGCAAATATCGCCCCTATTGGCATGCAGCAAGGTGATATCTTCCAAACAAAACCAGGCCCTTATGATGATTGGGCAATTGAATATGGCTATAGCCAAGCTTTAGCTGATAAAGCCGCTGAGCAGCAGCGTCTTGAAAAAATTCTCGCTCGCTCATCAGAGCATGCTTTAGCTTTTGGTAATGATGCTGATGATATGCGTGCCCCAGGCCGCCATATCGACCCACGTGTAATGATTGGTGATATGTCATCTAATCCTGCCGCTTATGCTGATGATCGCATGGAGCTTATCAATAAGTTATTTACTGAGCTTAAAGACAAAGCCACTGTTAATGGTGAGTCATACCAACAGCTTGTTACCTCCGCGAACATTTTATTTAGAAGCTACAGAACACAAGCCGGCGTAGTATCTCGTCAAATTGGTGGTGTTTATGTAGAACGTAATGTGGTGGGCGATGACAAAAATGGCGCACCATTTACGCCAGTGCCACTTGAGCGCCAGCAACATGCAATGCAAGTGTTAGCCGACAAAGTATTCTCGCCTAATGTACTTGCTAACATGCAACCGCTTTATAACTACCTGCTACAGCAACGTCGTGGTTTTAATCATTACGGTAAAAATGAAGACCCTAAACCACATGGCATGATTTTAGGCATGCAAAAGCTGGTACTGGCTCAGTTATTACACCCGGCTGTAATGCTGCGAATTTCAGACAGTGCAATGTATGGCAACGAGTACTCACTTAATCAATTTATGAATGACTTAACGACAAGCATTTTTGTAGATAGCAAAAAAGCAAATACTCTAAGTCACAATCTACAAGTTGAATATGTGAATCAGCTAATCGCGATTGCTGGTTTAGGTAAAGCGAGTAAGCACGACAACCTAGCCAAAGCTGCCGCGCTTTATCAGTTAAATCAAATTGCTGATATGAGCGTGCCATGGGGTGCAGACACCGCAGCAAAAGCGCATAAGCAATATATCGATCGCTTAATTAGTAAAGCCCTCGAAGCATAAGTAAAAAAACACAAAAAAGGCTGCCAATTGGCAGCCTTTTGTTTTTAAAAGTTAGCGCCGATCAATGCACGACGAAGGTAATATATCTTTTGGCACGGTCGTTTTATTCTCACCAACCGCTTGCATACCAGTTACAGGTTTATCGAATCCGCAAAGCCAAGCGATAGGGCTTGTAGGGCTTCCGACAACAACGGCAGGACGAAAAGTCAATACTGTATTTTGCAAAGGCATAGATACCTTATTGCCCAAGCTAATATGAATCGCTCCGCCTTCAACAGAGATCCCGGTAACCCGATTACCAATTAAAAACTTACTTGCAGGGACACCTGCTTGCTCATTGTTTTTTGGAAAGCGGCCGTGCTCCAAGTAAAAAGCTGTAACATCTTCTCGAATTGTTGAAGCCATTGCTAAGGGATCAACGAGTTCACTACGCTGAATATATTGACTGTATTGTGGTAATGCAACCGAAGCTAAAATACCAATGATGGCGACTACAATCATTAACTCAATCAACGTAAATCCTTTATTTTTCATACTATCTCTCCTATCAAGAATAGAGGCTCATATGCTCCCATTAAGAAATTGGCAATTAATATAACCAATAAAATACTAAATATAGTGATGAGTCTGTTAATGTGGGCTGTGATATCGCCTCGTAAGCTTTCAAGCTTATTGGTCACAAGGAGCTCTAGCTCTTCGGTAATATCCAAGCCATTACTTTGGCATGCTTTTAAATGAGATAACTCACGATTATCTTTCTGTAATGTTCCGTATAGTGGGAACTCAATTAGAGCGACTAAAGCATCATAATTTTGCCTAATTTTATTGGGGATTATTAACCCAAACTGGGCTGATGAAGCACTCAGTAAAGACAGGTTTGCAAACTGTCGAAGCCCATTTATAGTCAATAAAATGATCACCAAGAATAAGCCGAGCGCAATGCTTGCTATCAGCCAGAACCTGGCTAAATTAGCCATATGTTCTATTACTTGCACATCAAATTGACCAAATACATCAGAGAGTGAAGGAATAACGAATTGCTGGTAAATAAAGTTAACGAGGATAAAAACTGAGAAAAGTACACACAAATAAAGCAACTTGGTTTTATAGTCGAAAGTGTGCTCTTTGAGTGTTGATGATAACTTTACATAATTTAACGCTAACCTTTGCAGCTGTTCACCTTCTGCAGCTTTAAGTTCTTTTGCGATTTTAGTGGCTAATGGGCTGCTCTTTTGTCCGTCATTATAAATTTCTAAGTGCTGCGGTGCACTAAGCGCTTCTTGTTGTACTTTGTTTAAGCCACTTATTGGCGACATTAATCGACATAAATAGCCTAATTGAATCCAATTCATATCTTATCCTTTCAATAGCGATAAGATAATCGTGCCATAAAGCGAAGAGTTAATAAATAGTTCGTTTATTAATCAATCAAGCCATTGCTGGGCGCGATTTATAATACTGAATACAACCTAATTGAGCGGCATTAGTTAGTAAAATCATTACAAAGGTCAGTATGTGAGACACGCTCGGTGTGGCCATTGAAAGCTCGGCAGCGAGGCCGCAGCTACCTGCAACAAATTGCAGACTAAAATAACGAGCACTTAAATTACTAATATTACCGCTTTTGATGGTTTTATAAGTTTGCGGCATAACACGAATAGAGCTCATCACTAAACCCACATAGGTTAGCCAGTTCAGCACCGTTGCTGTTTCATAATGAGGGTTAAGCAACAAACTAAAAGGCACGACCGACATGGCTAATAACCCGGCTAGTTGCATACGTTGCTTTCGCGCAGCATTGTAACGAACAAAGTAATAAAGAATCACACCACTTAGCATGCCTGTTACAACAAACGGCATGGCCATGTAAAAACGCTGGAAATACAGGTTAAAGGTGATGAAATACAAGCTTTGCGCGACACCAAAGCTCATCATTAACAGCGAAACGCCCGACACACTGCGATTTTTACGGATCTTATTTAAAAGCGGATAAAAGCTAAACGCCAAAATAAAGCATGAAATAATCGGCAAAAAGTGCGCCAAAACAGACCTCTCTCGTTACAATTTAGTTAATAAGTTAGCAGTTTATAAATCGCCCATAAAATCAAGGTAAACATTTGTTTTTTAAGCAATTTAAAAGAGTGCGGCATTGTAATGAGAGAATATTAGAATGCAATTAAGAATAAAAAATAAACAACAGTCTATTGGCAAGATATCCATACAGGCTGTTTAGAACTGATGACACTAATTACTAACTTGAATAATCAAAGTTAACTGGGTAAATTGATTAAATAGCACTCAATAGGGTAAAGCCATGAAGTCAGTTTTATATGCACTTGTTTTGAGTGCCTTTTTAGTTGGATGTAAGAGTACGAAACAACCTACGCCACCGCCTAGTGTGGGCAGCTTACTCAACGCCGCACATTTTACTCAAGTTGAACTAAGCGACCCTGAGCTATTTACACTCCCTGCGGATGAGCAAAAACGTTTTCTTGATTATTTTACCAAACGTCAAGGTGGTGATTTTAGAGATGACCAAATCCTTTATCACTATTTAGAAAAGAAGCTCACCAATTTTAATTACTTTAGTGCCACACTCAATGCCCAGCAGACTCTTCAAGGTCATCAAGGTAACTGTATTAGCTTGGCAATTTTGACCCATGCATATGCTCAACTAGCAGGACTTCAAACGGGCTTTCAAGCGGTCTCAAGTGAGCCTGTTTATAGCAAACAAAATAACATAGTGTATGTGTCAGGGCACTTTCGCACCAAAGTCTACGCCCCTTTAAATGAGGACGATAATTACTTGGTGCCGCCAGGTACTGTCATTGATTACTTTCCTGCTCGCGGCAGTTTTTACTCTGGCCGAGCTGAGTTAAAAGACTTAATTAGCCGTTATTACAGCAACTTGGCTGCAAAAGCATTGGCCTTGCAACAATTCGATTTAAGCTACAGCTATATATTAAAAGCCAATGAATACACCCCAAATGCTGCATCACTTTATAATTTAGCTGCCGTATTACATCGCCAATCGGGTGATTTAGCTGGAGCAAAACATATTTATCAAACAGCAATGCAGTATGGCTTTAGCGATACGAATTTACTACATAATTACGCAGTTCTGGCCGAGCAACTTAATGATCAGGTTTTGGCAGAGCAACTCAATTCACAGTTAGCGATGCTTGAACAAGATCCATTCGAGTTACTGGCAACGGCAATTAACGCCCGTAACAATGGTAAGCTTTACAAGGCAAAACAACAGCTCGAAGACGCGATTGCATTAGCCCCTTATTTATCTGAACCCTATATAGAGTTAGCGATTATTAGTTATCAGCAAGGAAATGAACAAAGCAGTAAGGAATGGCTAGAAAAAGCCATTGAGATAGAAAATAAAGACGAAAAGCTAGCGCTATACCACGCCAAGCTTTTCGCCTTAAAAGACCAACACTAGGCTATAACGAGTAATAGAAGCTTAGCCAAGCCCGTAAATCATTTTCAAAGTCGTCGCCTTCTACCCGGGCGACGCCAAAATCAAGGTTTACATCGTTCAAACCTGCAGGCCCCATACCAAAGCTAAAGTCTCCTCGCCATTTTAGCCCGTAACTTTGTGCATAAACTCGGTTATCGACTTGATGCTGTTGGTAGTAAAGCCAAGGTAATGAATCTTTGTAACTAATACCCCCGCCATAGCCTTTATAGCGGTTACCTAATTGACTAATAAACGGCAGCTCAGGGGCAACAACAAAGCCGCTTTGCGTGTCTTTATTAATTAAGTTTGACTCATATCCTCCAAGCGTAAGGTTACTGTCATCGCGATATTGCTGAGCAAAATTAACATAAACAGGAATATCAAAGGCATAACCGCTCAATACTGTGGCAAAGTTATAGCCCTGCCAATTATTCGAGTCAGCATCACCGGATAGCCACTCGGCACTTACAGACTGAGCAAAACCATATCGTTGTCTGTCATGTTGCCATTTTTGTTCAAGTCCAAACTTTAACCATTGATCATCACCTTTACTAAAATCACTGTAGTTATAGCTCAAACTCGGTGTAATACTGAGCTGCTGAAACTGCAACGGGTAGCTCATGGCAAAATGTGCCCCTGTATTACTTATGTTCAGCGACGTTTGTGAATGGTACTGTTTTGCTGATTCGAGGTCGTAATCAAATAGCAGCGCTTTAAATTTTAAATCAAACGCAGAATACTTAGCGGCCGCGAACATCCCTTCTAGTGCTTTGTCATGTAAATCAGCACTATAGCCGGCTTGTAAATCGAGCTGTTTCAAGAAATCACTACTTTTCAGGCCAAGGGTAAGAAGCGATGATGAAGCCGAATAATACTGAGATGCCAACGAAAAGGTTGGTTTTTGCTGCCATATATCATAATTGATTGGCTCAGTTGGGCTTTGCGGGTAGATTTTCGCCTCAGGTAATACTTCGCTCGTTACCTGTCCTCGCGGTGGCGCTGCACTTTTAGCAAATTCAACAACCTCTAATCCTTGTGGTTGATCAGCAAAATGCTTGATATTCGGCCCTTGTGCAGTGATCGATAAATACAAAAGTTCACCATTATGCATTGCCATTGGGTGCGCAACAGCTTCTTGGCCTTGTGTTAATTGGCGTAGTGAATTGCTATTAAGATCATAATGATACAAATCGAGAGCTTTATTTTTACCCGCGACAAAATAAATCCCTTTGCCATCTGCTTGCCAATTAGGTTGTGACACATATTGATAGCCTGCGGGCATAGGCACAGCGAGTGATTGCTGAGAGCTCACATCTTGTATATACAACTGCCAATTGGCATTCAATGTCGCTTTTAAATAAGCAAGTTGAGTTTTATTAGGGCTTAGTAATGGGTAGTCATAAACCGTTTCTAGGCTTTTCTCAAATAAAGGCGTAGCGACACCCGTATTGAGGTCAAGGCGCACTAGCTCAGAGAAGCCATGCTTAGTTTGCTCAGCATAAACAGTTTGCCCGTTATCACTGATACTAAAGCGGCGAAGCCCTGCATGATGCGTTAATGCGCTCACTTTTCCTGTGTCGATATCATAGCGGTATAGATCAGAAATACCTTGAATGGAGCCTTTAGCAACGGTTGTTGTGGCTGTGAAAAACAGTGTATTTTCATCTAACCACTGCGGGTTTTTTATACCCTGCCTATTAATTTGGTGAAGCACGTGTTTTTGCTTACGCTTAAAAACACTGGGGGCTTGATCAGCAATATCGACGGGATCATCATCAAGTAACGCTTGTTGCTGCTTTGCAAAATCATCGGCAGCCTGTTGATTGTCACCAGTACTGTAAATAACTAAACGCGTTTCACCATCTTTGTTTCGCTCAACGATGGCAAGCTTACTGTTATCTAAACTTAAAACAGGGTTCGAAGCATATAATTCAAGCTCTAACCAAAGCTTGCTTGTAAGTGCTTGCTCACTTACTTCTTTAGCCATTGCTTTATAGGTATACTCGGCAATAAAACGACGATAGAGACGCTCAGGAGAATTACCAAATACACCGCTGAAGGCTTCATTAAAATCACGCGATTTAACTGCTTGCATACGCGTCCAAACTGCATCAAGGGTTTGCGGTGAATGATTCTCTTCAAGCCAAGCAAGAAAGCGAGAGCCTATTAAATAAGCCATTGAGCCAGCTAAAAAACCCCCTTCGGTACTATTTAACTGGCTATATCGGGGCAATGCACCCTGCTGTGTAAATTCAACTAGTATTGCCTCTGATAGATTATCGTATAAACGGCCTCGGCCTGTCATTTTCGACTCAAGTAAGGTTGCATATCCTTCTGCAGCCCAGCGCGGCATGTCACTTTCGATTAAATCATAAATATCCCAACTATCGCGAATAGCTTGGCGCAAATCGCTACGAGTCGGTTGAGCAAGGTGCACTAAATGAATATATTCGTGCAAAATCAATAACTGCTGCCAGCTATCGGTGTTAGAAATCACGGTGTCAGATTGCGGAGGCGTTGTAAACAAGGCCATTAAAGGCTTATTCGTCACCGGCAAAGCGAACCCATTAGAAGCATTAAACGGGTCGAAAACCAGCACATCGACCACTTCATCAAGGGCACGGTTTTGCTGCTTTAATACCTTATCGCGAACAATTTCAAGCTCTGTAGCAGCAGAGCGTGCCCATTGTTGATTCTCAGTACTAAAATGCACGTTAAAGTGTTCAGTATGAATAGTTTGCCAAGTCTCTTGGCTTGAGGCATGGCCAGCGGCAAGTAACGCCACTGATAACAGAGCTTTTTTCATCACAATCCTTGATTAGCAAGTTGCTTAATTTAAGAATTAGTATGCGATGCTTTTTTAAAAGGCTGAAGTTAAAAAGTGTAAGAAATTACTCGATTTTAATCGGGCGAACCAAGTCTAACAATTGATAAATAATAAAAATAGTCACGGCAAACATCAGGCTGCTTCTTAATGCACCGATCCCCGCGATGACTAAAGCTGCGGTTACAAGTAACGCTATTACTGTAACAGCGACACTCACACACAAGCCTTTACACTCTTGCTGAGAACGTGCATAACACAGTAAGGCAACAACACCTGAAATAGCTAAAATAGGTAGAAAATAAATCATTGAGCACCGTAGTTATTAACGTTGCGTTAGTATACCTCAATAACAATACGAATCAACGGTATTGATAATTATTTTCATTTAGAACCAATTACGCTCGACACCTTCGATTTCATATAGCGCAAAATCAGTAAACCGCTCAGCCAACTCAGCTTTTAAGTAAGGCATTGATACTGAACCAGAAGCCAGTTGTATATACAAGCTCTTAAGCTGCGATCTTCGCATTAAGTAAGTACTAGTTGTTGTGACGCTTTGCGCTTTGTAGATTTCAAAAACACGATATTGAACACCCAACATGCCCGTTTTAAATACAGCGAAGAAACGACCGTCGTGTTGATACATTGCCATACCGGCTTTTTGATAACTTAAAAACACACCGAGCATCAAAGTTAGTCCAACCGCAACACTCCAAAGCATCGTAGCAGCATCAAATAAGTTATTGAGAATTAGTGCTGAAAGTATGGTTGGCAACATAACATATAAAAGCGTATTTTTATAAAGTAAAGCCCGCTCAGGCTTAATAAAGTTAAGCGCCGTTAAATCAACAAACCAAGGAAATAACCAACGACACACAACTTGTATTTGCTCTTTAGTTAATACCGGCATTACTAAAGTTTGTTTACTTTTATGTGCGGCAACCCCTGCGGCCATACCGCCACTACTCACTTGCGGGCAAATTAAGGTAAAGCGATTAAGTAGCCGAGCAATAATATTTTGTTTAATTTGCACACTTTGAATTTTCGAAACACTTATCGAGAGTTGCTGACGCTCAAATAAACCCGCTACACGCTTAAATTTATCATCCTGAAAATAGAGCTGAAAATTAAAAAAGCGCACTAAAGCCATAACAACAGACAGTAAAATGGCACACAAAACAATTGTGATAACCATTATTAACACGGCTATTGCAGCAGCACTACCAACAAAGGCAGCTTGCTCATTCAGTATGGCCTCTAGGCGATTTATAATGGTTTTTTCGAGATACTCAAAAATCACATTCATAAATGGGGCAAGTGCAGCCAATGCTAAAATTGCCATGTTCGACATCAAACCAAATTTAGCAATTTCACCATTGCTGATCGTTAAGCTTTGCTGCTTGTCTGTTGCTTCACTCTGCTCAATAGGCTGCAGATCTTCTTGTTGTAACTGAGCTTTAAATGCCATGACTTGTTCGCGCACTTGCTCGGCATAGCTAAGCTTTACTCCCGGGATCACAGCTTCTTGAGCACTACTCCCAGCTGCATCAAAAATACAATTAACTAAATTAACCGGCTGAAAATAAAAAGGCTCAGCAATATTTACGTTTTGCACTCGAGCAAACTTTAAGGTTAATCGCTCTTTTTTAAACACCCCTTTATTTAGCAGTATTTCGTTGTCATCAGTAATTCGGTATTTAAAATTACGGTAATAAGCAAAGGCATACAGCACTAAAACTACAGAGGCTGCGGCAACTGCTATTTGCCCCCAAAACAGCTTTTGCTCAACTTGCGTGACAAATAACACTAAAATTGGCAGTAAGTTAAGTAAGCCATCTTTTATAAAGCGCAGTGCAAAATGAACAATAAAATACAGTAGTGCCCATGGCGACACGCGTTGCCATTGTTGATTATTCATCGGCAAGCTCATTATCTTGAGTTGTTGTATTATCACCATAACTTTGCACGAACTGTCGGACATCATTACATTGTTCGTCAGTTAAACCACTGATATGTAAATCAGCACTCATGCCACCAGCACTGTAGAGTCTAAGTGTTGCCAAGCCTAACTTTCGTTCAATTGGACCGCGATGAATTTCGGTGTGTTGCACGCGAGAAATAGGTAATAAGGTGATTTGTTGCCAAATTAAACCTCGCTTAAAAGCGATATCGTGCTCTCTTACTGCAACTCCTTTGGCGCGTATACTGTAGAGGTTGTAAACCATTGATAGGATTACCAGCAATGGCAAAGCCAGCAGCCAAGGTGTAGCAATAGCTTCGCTAACGGCTGGATTAAAATGCCTTACAGCTATAATCACAGCCATGAGAGGCACATAAAATAGCAACCAATTTAGTTGTACATGCCATATCGCATTATCTGCAAGTGGTTGGAATTGAATAGTTTGATGCTTTGGGAGGGTTTCTATTTGTTGATTACTAAACACGGTAATTCCTTGTAAAGGCCAGCGGTGCCGGCCTTACGTGCTAACACTGAGTTGTTATATGTTATAAATTATACCCAGCGTAGTTTTGTTGCAAGTGTGTGGCTTGCTCCAGGTGCAAGTTCAACACTGTCATCAAGGACATTAGCCGCTTCTAAACACAGCATTACGTGGTATTCGTCATCAGCAAAATTAGAAAGGCGTTTTGATTTATCAATCCAAGGATTCCAAAGCACACACGATGTTGAGTTTTCGCGTCCCACTTCAATAATGCCATCAGGCGTGATGATACGCTGAGTATCTTTCGCTTCGGTGTAAACCATGTCTGTTTCACGAGCGAACGACACTAATTCATTCTGCTCAAATGGACCTTCAGCAAATTCAATGTATTTCGCACCTTGCAAACCATCTACTTTTGTTTCTTCAATTGCAGGTGTTGGGAAATACGTGTGCAGTGCTTGAGTAAACTGTACAGTTTGATTATCTAAGTTAGTGGTTGTTAAACGCAGTTCTAAACTAGAGGTTAATATAAACTCAGCTAACAACTTAGTTTTGTAAGGCCAATACTTTTCATCAACTTGCGTCATCGGCAGCGACAAACTGATATAAATAGAATCGTCTTGCTCTTTCACTTCTTCTGCGCGCCACAAACTTGTGCGAGCAACACCATGAGCAGGCCACCCTTCATTTTGGCTTACTCCGAACCATGGCCAACAAATCGGAATACCACCTCGCACACCTTTGCCTTCTTGGTAATCTTCTAGTTCAGAGACCCATAATAATGGCTTTTTATCGGTTGGCGTGAACTCAGTGATCTGCGCACCTTGCAGAAAAATAGTTGCGCTACAAAACTCACTAGCAACTTTAATAAATTCAAGCCCGGTTTCACTTTGCTCAATCGTAACTGATGGCGATAACTTCATAATTCATCCCATTTAATGAAAGAAAAATCCACCATACCCAATGCAGTGGCTATTAGTAAATAATATTTAGTTATTTGTATGAATTGTTTTACTACAAAGTGATGATGTCACCTCGAGTAGCATTTTAAGTATTAACAACAATTACTCCATCTAATTTTTAAACTTTACCTTTTAATTTCTACTCTAATTAATCACCAAACACGATAATAAGCATTATCGCCGAAAATTATAAGCTACATAGTTATTATTTATTTGAACTCAATTTATTAGATGTGTAATATTTCGCGATTGCGGTTGCCTCATGCCGCCTTTTTTAAGAGACAGAAACATGCAAAAGTATGACGAGTTATTAGTGTCGCTGCGTAAAGTGATCAGAGCCATCGACCTTCATTCAAAACAGCTCAACAAAACCTCAGGCCTAACCGGCCCACAATTACTTATCATGAATGAGGTTGCACAAACCGATGGTATTACCGCCAGCCGCATCGCACAAAATGTAAACTTAAGCCCTGCTACGGTTACCAATATATTAGATCGTATAGAAAACCGTAATCTGATCACTCGTGTGCGTAGCCAATTAGACAAGCGTAGAGTTAGTTTGCATCTAACAGAAGCTGGAGAACAGCTACTAGAGCAAGCACCTCAGCCATTGCAAGAGCACTTCATCGAAAAGTTCTCAGCACTAGAAGAGTGGGAGCAAAGTTTACTACTATCATCAATGCAACGCATTGCTGCAATGATGGATGCGGATCAACTCGATGCTTCACCGCTGCTTGAGGTTGGCGCAATCACCAAGACATTAGAAGCACAGTAAAAATTAAAACTGATTGATTAATATTAATTTTCTGTGTCTAGGCTTGGGTTCAGCCTGAATATCAACTATTCTTAACAGTACCCATTCCAACACTAGCGAAAATTCATGCTTAAACTATCAAAGTTAGCCCTTGCTATAGCCTTGGGCACAACTTCAAGTCTTAGTCAGGCATCTGAAATTGATGACCTTCAAGAACAACTGCAATTACTGAAACAGCAAATGCAGCAACTGCAAAGCAAACTTGATGCTGCCGAAGCAAAATCGCAGCAACAAGCCGAGAAACAAGCGCAAATTGATGCACAAGTAGCAAAACAACAAAAGCAACTTGAGCAGCAAACAGCGGCCGTAGAAGCACCTAAAAAAGAATCTGGCATTAAAGTCGGTGGGGCTGTACGTACCAACTTCAGCCATACGTCGTATAACGATGGCAATAAAAACCGCGGTGGTGACTTCGATTTTGACATCTTCAGGCTAAATTTTGCAGGCGATGTCGGTGATGTGCAGCTTAACGCTGAGATCCGTTTTTTCGATTACATGACCGCAGTTAAGTATGCCTATGCAGCCTATGACTTTGCCGAAGACTGGCAGGTGCAGGCAGGTATTACCAAAGTGCCTTTTGGTAACTGGCCTTATAACTCACACAACTACTTCTTTGGCACCACTTATTATATTGGTCTTGAAGATGACCATGACCTGGGTGTGCTATTCAAACGCAAAATTGCTGACAACTGGCAAATTGACCTTGGCTTTTTCAAAAATGATGAACTAGGTGGCGTTGACGGCTATGTGGACGACAGAAGCGACCGTTACTCATACGACGTAGTGGGTTTCCGCTCTGCAGGTGAAGGTGTATACGCCGAACCAACCAATGCGATTGGTGAGTACAACACCTTCTCTGGTCGTTATGGTTATCACTTTGAGCATGATGGCGGCACCACCGAGCTAGGTGTTTCAGCCTTATCTGGCGGCTTACATGATGGTGAAGATAAAGCTGGCGACTACTACGCTTGGGCTGTGCACTTAAACAGCACAATTGGTCCATGGAATTTCCAACTTCAGCATGGTGAATATAACTACGATATCGACAACGTCGACCGTATGGCCGTGGGTGCTTATGCGTTTTACGATAGTATTGCCGCAGAAGCGACCATGACTAATGCTAATATCGCTTACAGCCTTCCTGTAGAATGGGGTCCGGTAACAAACCTACAGTTTTACAATGACTACGGCATTATTTATGACAAGTCAGACAACAGCGAAGATACATGGATGAATGTAACCGGTGTATCTGTTGCTGCAGGCGGCTTATTCACTTACTTTGATTTTGTACAAGCGAAAAACCAACCATTCGTTGGTGGTTCAATTGCTGGCGACAGCGATGAGACTGAAACCCGCTTCAATATCAATATAGGTTATTATTTCTAATAGTAATATACCCGCTTAATTTAGCGAGCTATTTAGAGGCAAGGAGATGTTCTCCTTGCCTTTCTTTACTTTACTCAAAAACTCACAATAATTTCACGATCTTCTTAGCTTGAGTAATAACTAGCTTAATTTATACCTTACTCCTTGATAGCCACTATGCTCATATTTCAGGTCCGTTCTGTACCTTTGCAAGCACGTTTTTCTGGCTATACAAATGTAAATCATTATTATATTTCGCCATTCTAAACATGGTTTATTGACAAAAGCTGTATGTAATTGAAGGATCGCAATTTTCTGCAGCTACATTAGGCAAAGAAGTTGAAGCTGAGCTAAAGTTAAATAATCAATGTGGTGCAAGCTACCTTGCTAAAGCCAGTGTGTACAAAAAGGGCTGTCAACTAAGTCATCTTATTGATAGCCTTGAGCTCTGTGAACAGCAACAAGCCACTTTGATAGAGGGTGCCGAGCAAGCACTGCAACGATTTAAGTTTTATCAGGCCCAACTTTATTGATGAATGTGAAAGCGGCGTTTACCGCCTATAAAAATGGCTGCTATCAATTACTCGGGTTATTGATGGTGGGTTTAGGTATCATAGGTATTGCATTACCTGTGATGCCTACAACTATCTTTTTTATACTAGCATTGGCGTGCTTTAGCCGCTCATCACCTAAGCTCTCTGCCTGGCTGCTACACCATCCAAAGTACGGCCAGCCTTTAAGGTTTTGGCAAGAATATAAGGTCGTTCCTACTCGCGCTAAGTTCTTAGCTGGTTTTGGTATGGCTATCGGGTATTTCTTTTTACTACAAAGTGCCGCGCCAATTTGGGTTATGTATTTGGTGGCGGTGATTGAATTAAGCGTTTTAGCCTATTTAATTAACCGCCCATCAGCGCCAAATAAACCAACCCTAATTCAAGTTAATATAACCACACACACCCGCTTAATGTTGCTTGCTTGTTTTCTCAGCTCGCAACTTGCGGTAATGGCTTATCTTGCTATTCATTTCTAACGCAAAGAAATGTAAAGAACGTAAACTTGCTTGTTATCACTAATGCAAATCATTATCATATGCGTATAACAAACAAATACACCTAATTATGTTTTCTTTAAATAAACGCAGCTTTTATAGTGTAAGCCGCGCCTTACATATATACCTTTCAACTGCCCTATTCTTTTTACTTATTATATTTTGTGTCAGCGGCATTATTCTGAATCACGTTAGTTGGCTCGAAAATGATAAACATAATGGTCAGAACCAACTACTTGTTTCTGCAAAGTTATTCGAAAAAGCACAAGCTAATCTCGACACGTTACCGAGCCTATACCCTGAAATAGAACAGTACATGCAGCAGCAATTTTCACTTAGTAATGTAAAAAGTATTGAGTGGGAAAAAGAAGATGCTTTGGTGATGCTCGACTATCCGCTGCCAGCAGGCTTTGCTTACGCCGAAATCGATTTTCAAACGGGCGAGCTCAATATTGATTATCAAACCGGCGGCTTTATGAGTCTGATTGGCGACCTACACAAAGGCCGCCATACAGGTAAAGCATGGAGCTGGGTCATTGATATCTCGGCTGTTTTGATGATTCTGTTTGCCATCACCGGATTAATTATTCTCTTTCAAAACCGTAAAAAACGGGCCGCAGGCCTTTGGTTAACGCTTCTTGGTGTTGCCACGCCTTTGGTCATTTATCTAGTTTGGGTGCCTCAACTTAAAGGAGTATCTTAATGAAACAAGCCCACTTAATCGCAGCTCTACTAATTGGCTGTTTATTCAGCCCACTGAGCTTTGCAAAAGATCCCAATCTAACCATTGAGTTCACTTTACCTGAGCTAGATGTTTCTCCATATCATCGCCCTTACGTGGCGCTATGGCTAGAAACACCTGAACGTAAACACGTTACCACTATTGCACTTTGGGTCGAAAAAGCTGAATGGTTTAAAGACTTACGTCAGTGGTGGCGAAAAGCAGGTCGTAGCAACGACAGCTTTGATGGTGTAACAGGTGCAACAAAACGCCCAGGCACTTACACCATTGAGTGGCAAGGTAAAGATTTAAAAGGTAATCCAGTTAAACCTGGTAGCTACCTGCTTAATGTTGAAGTTGTACGTGAGGAAGGTGGCCGAGATTACACCCGCGTTGAAATCGACTTAACGAAAGACGGCAAAGTCACAATTAAAGGCGAAAAAGAGTTCGCGACTAGCTTTGTTACCATTACCAGTAATTAAGGACAAACAATGAAATTAAAATTATTAAAAACGGCGCTGATTGGCGCAGTAACCTTCACAGCACTTGCCTCTGGCTATGCACAAGCACACGCCCGTTGGTTAATGCCATCTCACACTTCTTTATCTGGTGAGAAAACTCACTATGTGATGATCGATGCCAGTATTTCGAATGAGTTGTTTAGCCCAGATAAAGCATACCGCCCGAAAGAAAAAGGCGCAGAGTATGACGACAACTTATTAATTGCCCTTGCTCCAAATGGTAAGCCGGTTAAAGAAACGATCCGCGCATACTACTTAAAACGCAAAAACTCAGCGGCAGTGAGTTTATCTCAAGACGGTACTTACCATATTGCTATGCAGCAAAAACCAATGCTAATGACTTTCTATAAAGACAAAGATGGCAACCGTGGCCGTGTGTTCGCAGGTAAAAAAGAAGCAGACCTACCAGCAGGCGCAACCGATGTACGCACTGTAAAATCAATCGCAACGGTTGATACTTTTGTAAGCCGTAATGGTACTTCTAAGCCAACATTGCTTGGTCAAGGTTTAGAAATTTCAGGCCCAACTCACCCGAACGATCTATTTGCTGGTGAAGAAGCTAAGTTCCAATTATTAATGGATGGCAAACCAGCCGCTGACGTTGAGCTTGCTATTGTTCGTGGTAGTGCACGCTACCGTAATGAGCGTGACGAAGTGAAAGTAACAACCGATAAAAAAGGCTTCTTTACTGTGACATTCGCTCATGCCGATATGTATCTGATTGAAGCATCTGTTGATCAAAAACCAACAGAGGCCGATATCGATAATGTACGCTACTCATTATTCACAACGCTTGAAGTGGCGCCTGAGTAATTTGCTAATTAGGCCTTAAAATTGGCCTAATTCGACTTTCGAGGAAGGCGGTAGTCAACAGTGTGATCGCAGCTACCGTCTTTCTCGCAATCATTAACCCCATCACCATCGACATCCCAGCTTGGCTGCATGCCTTTTAATGTACTTTTTACGACGCTAATATCGGCAGTAAATTCACTTTGCTCATCACGGCGCGCGGCATTGCGCATCAAAAAGACCCGAATCACATAATCGCCATCATCAGAGATTTTAATCTCAGCATGATCACCTTTTACCGGGCCAACAAACAAAGCAGTTGGGTTGCCTTTTGGTAAAATATTAAAGTAGTTGCTTGAATTTGATGGAGCAAAATCAACCGTTAAGGTAGTGCCTTTATTAAGGTTAATTTGATATTCCAGCATCTCATAACCTTTAATTGTGTCTTTAACTTGCCAGCTTTGCTGCACCGCAATATCTGAAGCTAGCAACTCATAATGACGACTATTTGGTAAATATTGTTCAGCAAACACCAAGCTACTTGTAGCCACCGAAAAACAAAACCCTATCAATAACAACAACTTCATATTCAAGCTCTTTTTGGATTCTTTTTTAGAGAATGATAAATGCTGATTTTACAATTTTTAATTCTTTTAAAGTGAACTTATAGTTACTCCATCGCAGACACACTGCTTAACGAAACAGGATACCTACTATGAAACTTTTTACTTTAATCTCAGCTCAACCACACTTACAAAATATTAGCACTTTATTGGCACGTATTGGTTTATCGGCCATCTTTTTACTAACCGGCTTTAGCAAAATAGAGTTTTTCGATGCTACAGCGCAATATATGAGTAGTGTCGGTTTACCAGAGTTCTTACTGCCGTTTGTGATTGCCTTTGAAATTGTTGGCGGATTATTTATTTTACTAGGCTTTTTAACACAACTAACCGCTGTCGCTTTTGCTGGTTTCAGCCTAGTTAGTGCTTTGTTATTCCACTTTCAACTTGATGATAAAATGCAATTTTTAATGTTCTACAAAAACATTGCAATGGCAGGCGGCTTTTTAGCATTAGCCAGTGTTGGTGCAGGCAAAATCAGCCTAGATCAACTAGTGTTAAAACGTAGTCAGGCTTAACATTTATCCCAGCCAATAACCTAGGTTGTTGGCTGAATTTGTTTTTAAGAGGGCGCGAATATGGCAACGTTATTAACAGCAACCAGCCATGATATTGGTGGGCTCGATGTAAAACGCATCTTGCCTCATTTTGACAAAAAAATGGTTGGCCCATTTATCTTTTTTGACCACATGGGACCAAATCACTTTCCTCGCGGTGAGGGCATAAATGTGAAGCCTCACCCTCATATTGGCCTATCAACGCTCACTTATTTATTTACGGGCAGTATTTACCATCGCGATTCGCTAGGTAATAGCCTGCAAATAGAACCCGGCGATGTTAACTGGATGACCGCAGGTCGCGGGATAGTGCACTCAGAAAGAGAAAGCCTTGAAGTGCGGGCGAGCGAGCACGACATCAATGGTCTGCAATGCTGGGTTGCTTTACCTGAGAGTATAACCGAAATAGCACCGCGTTTTGAACATATCAAAAAACAGCAATTGCCTGAGAAAATCGAAAAAGGCGTGCTGATGAGACTCATTGTCGGTGATGCCTATGGCTTAAGCTCCCCTGTGAAAAGCTACTCACCGATGTTTTATGTCGATACGGTAGCAGAGCAAGGTAGCCATATAACTAAACCGCATCCTCATCATGAAACCGCAGTGTATGTTATTTATGGTGAAATTAGTGTGGGTGATACGCGCTATACCCAAGGCGACTTTGTACTACTTGATGACAGCGAACACGAAATAACGACTCTGGTGCACAGCCGCTTTATTTTACTCGGTGGCAGTAAATTCAATAAAGTCCCGTATTTACACTGGAATTTTGTTGCTTACAGCAAAGAGCGCATCGAGCAAGCAAAACAAGATTGGCAAGCACAGCGTTTTGCTAAAATCCCCGGTGATGAGCTTGAGTATATTGAGTTGCCCTCACCTAAAAAGTAAACTTTTTCAGTATTTACAGGTACTATTAGGTAGTTAAGTAAGCAAAGGAACATCATGCTAAGAATTACGTTAGAACAGTGGCGCATGTTTCGTGCTGTTGTCGAATTTGGGGGCTTTAACCAAGCCTCACAAGGCATTAATAAAAGCCAATCAAGTATTCATAATGCTGTTGGCAAAATTGAATCTGCACTCAATGTAAAATTATTCAGCATTCAAGGCCGTAAAACCGTACTCACTGAAGCTGGTGAAATGATGCTACGCCGTGCCAATTACTTACTTGATGAAGCCGCAAAAGTTGAGGCAATAGGCCAGACGTTAGGTGAAGGCATCGAAAGCAAATTACGAATTGCTGTTGATGCTATTTTCCCACAGCAATTGCTTTATAAAGTGCTTAACGATACCTCGTCACAATACCCGCAACTGCGTATTGAACTCCATGAGTCTGTGCTGATGGGGGGGAATGAACTGCTCGAAAACGATCAGGTTGATATTGCTATTACCGGCTTTCCAATTGCGGCAAACTTTCACGAAGAATTATGTGATATTGAGTTTATTGCCGTTGCACACCCAGATCACCCTTTGCATGCAATAGAACGTGAAATAACCCTCGAAGATTTAAAATCACACCGCCAAATTGTTGTCCGCGATTCAGCCAATAAACACAAGCAAGATGGTGGATGGTTAGGTGCCGATCAGCGCTGGACGGTAACTCATTTGCGCACTTCTATTGATATGATCAGTAATGGACTTGGCTTTGCGTGGTTGCCAAAAATAGCAATAGAAAAACACCTTGCGGCGAGGCAAATGAAAGCACTTAATTTAACCCATAACAGTAGTCGCAGCGCTAAGTTACACTTGCTCTTTAAAGATGGTGATAAGCTTGGTCCAGCAGCACGCGCTTTCCTTGGAGAATTGCGTTACCAAGTGATGGAGAACCTATAGTTTCAGGGGCGTTTCAGCAATGCCTTTAACGCCCGGCTCGAGAATAAACACGCCACCACTGTGCGGGTAATCAGCGAGAACTGAGTCCTCCAGACCCACTGCAGCGGTAGTCACAGCTAAATGCATTAGCTCCTCGCCAACAAATGCGACACTCGTAACACGCGGTGCGGGCAAGCGAATAAACTGCACCTGCTCGCCGCTTGGTGAAAAACGATAAACGCCATAGCCATTCCAAGCGGCAACCCATAAATGGTCTTCGTTATCAACGGTCATGCCATCTGGAAAGCCCATACTTTCACTAAAGCGAATAAACTCTTGTTTATCAGAAAGCTCGCCCTGCTTATTCAGAACAAAACGATAGATAGTTTGTTTATCTGAGTCAGTAGAATATAGAAAATAGCCATTTTTACTCACCGCAGGGCCATTGCTGATGGTGTAGTTATGATCAACAGAAATCGGAGCTTGCCCATGTCCAAAACGATATAACTTACCACTATTGGTTTGCTCTTGAGAGTCCATAGAGCCAAAAAAACCAAAGCCTTGGCGAGACGTTTTGCCATCGTTTAAACGATTTTTTGAGGGTTCATGGTCTATTGAATAAAGTAGTTCGCGGCTGAAATTTTCACTACAAAGTTTATAAATACCTTTGGCAAAGCCTGCAACTAGTTCACCCTGCTCGGTTTCCATAACCCAGCAAATAGGTTCTGGCATGGTAAACTGGCTAACTCGCATTGATTGGCAATCTAAGCGAAACAAGCGCTGCCCTAAAATATCTACCCAAAATAAGCAGTTATGTGCTTTTGCAAAATAGGCCCCTTCGCCTAATTGGCACTGGCTAGAAATAATCATTTTGATGGTGTCATCGAGCATTGGCTTCACTACACGAACAGCTGAACTATTCTCATTCTATCTATGTATGAAAATAAGTGCTAGGCCAGATAACCCCGCAACGAGTAAGATTATGCCGCGAATGGCCTTCTCGTTGAGGTTATTGTTAATCACAAACGACAAGCCCCAGCCAATTAAAATTGCTGGCAAACAAAAAAAGAATAGCTTTACATCAGTCATATCGGCGGAACCTGTAAGCATCAATACGATAATGCCAAACAGGTTTATAAACACGAAAAATGCACTCAAGTTAGCTTTAATTTTTTCTTTATCTTCAGCTTGGTAGAGTAGCCCCATTGGTGCACCTCCTGCAGAAGTTGTGGTACCCAAAAAGCCCGACGACATTGATGCTAGTAAACTAGTAATTGTTGAGATTTTCGGTTTCATACCTATGATAGACAAAGCCACCACCACCAAAATACTCACCCCTAGCAGAAGCTGATACTGCTTCGCATTGACATACCACATCACGACAGCAGCTAAAATGACACCTATAGCACCGCCAATAATAGATATACCAGTTTGCTTCATGTCTATCGCGCCACGGTGCTTAATCATTAATACCGACGTTAAAAACAGCGCATTCAAAATCATTGGCCCAGGCACCAGATCTGGCATTAGCCAGTAAAGCACAGGCACACATAACATTCCTAAACCAAAGCCAATAACACTTTGTAGGCAAGCACCAATAATCAGAATTAAATAAACAAGTACAAAGTCGGTCAAACTTTATTACCACCTTCCTAAGTATGAGCTCTGCTGAGCTTAAATCGTATATTTTATTATTATAGTATCATTTTAATTATGTAAAATTTTTATTTCACGCTAGTCATTTTGTTATCGTTTCGCAATATTATGTCCAACCCGCATCCACTATCAATGATTGTGCAGTCATCATACAGCTGTCATCTGCGGCCAAAAATAGCGCGGCATTCACTACATGGTCTGGTTGAATAGTTTCGTTAATACACTGACTTAAACGAACATCTTCAATCATTTCTGGGGTTAGCCAATGCGTAATCTGGCGCTCTGTCATCACCCAACCTGGTACCAGTGAGTTCACACGAATATTATCTTTACCATATGAAGCAGCTAATGAACGGGTTAAACCTTCAATACCCGCTTTTGCAGTTGTGTAGGCTGGCATGCCGGTCTGCTTAATACGCCAGCTTACCGACCCCATATTGATAATGCTACCACCGCCTAAACGCTGCATCTGCTCAACCACTGCTTGAGATGAAAAGAAACACGGGCGTAAGTTAACGGCAAACTTGTCTTCCCAATATTTCACATCCATATTCTCTGCAGCATGACGAGTGTCATCGGCTGCGTTATTAATTAACACACCAATATCACCTTGCTGCTGGCGAGTTTGCTCAATGGCCGCTTTTAAAGCTTCAACATCACGTATATCACAATGGATAAATTGTGGGTCAAATTCATATTTACCAGCTAATTTTGCGCACAACGCATCGCTTTGCTCAGTTGCAATATCAACAAAGGTGACTTTCGCGCCCTGCTCGCAGAACCGCCTTACCATTACTTCACCAATTCCCGATGCACCGCCAGTAATAAACACACTCTTACCAGCAAGGCTTGGGTAAACTGTTTTTAGCTCGTTTGAATTTGGCATGATAACCTTATGTTTTAAAAGTCATTACAACGTAAAGAAGCGATACTTATTGAGCCGCTTCTTTATCAGCGATTTCTTTTTCAATAAACGCCATTGCTTCATCAATCATGTACGTCATCATGTTTTTAGCACGCTCAGGATCGCCGCTCGCAATTGCGTTATACACTTTAAAGTGCTCCTCAGCGATGGCCTTTTTATTGCCTTTAGCTGGCGTAGTATGCTGAATACTCACGTGCAGCGCTGTGCGAATAAAATCACGTAATTGGTAGAAAAAACGGTTACCACTGGCATGTAAAATTGCCGTGTGAAATGCAAGATCAGGCTCATGCATCACGCCTTCAGGCTCTTCTGCCGCAGCTTGCATTTTATCTAGTGCCATTTTAATTTCTGCAATTGCCGCTTGGTCGCCTTTTCTTGCTGCAAGTGCTGCTGCTTGAGGTTCGATAGCCAAGCGCACTTGTAAGAATTCTTTAAGTACGTAAAGTGAAGGGCTGCTTTCTAGTAACCATTTTAATACGCTTGTGTCGTATAAGTTCCAGTTCTCCGCCGATTCAACACGAATACCTTGTCGTGGACGAGAAGAAATCAGTCCTTTTGCAGCAAGCATTTTCACTGCTTCACGGACAGCTGTGCGGCTAATACCATACACTTCACATAGTTGTGCTTCAGTTGGTAGCCCCGTTTCAGTGTTATAATCACCAACAATAATTGCTTTACCGAGCTCATTGGTAACTTGTTGTGATAAGTTTAAATTTTCTAAACGCGCCATGTGTGTTCCTCAAAAGATCTGAGTAATATGATACATCTATAAAGCTATTCCGTCATCCTGCAAATAATCTATTAAAATCAATAGCAAACAAAAAACAACCTAATACAAGTGTCTAAAATTCACACAGTATAGTCACCATTTAGAACACAGACTGTCACCTTATTTTAACAAATCTCTTTCACTCAGCCTATTTATAATATAATATTTTTATTCAACAATTATAAAGCTAAACTCTCTTTTCAAAATTAGGTGGAACACACGATGGTCGAACTAAGTACCTTAGACTGGGCAGTGCTAGCAGGATTTTTTGTCCTGTTACTTGGCGTTGTCGTGATGTCTATGCGACAAAAAGAAGAAGACACCGCTGATTACTTTTTAGCGGGTCGTAATGCAAGTTGGTTAGTGATAGGTGCCTCTATTTTCGCATCAAACATTGGCTCAGAACATTTAGTGGGTCTTTCAGGTTCAGGTGCACAATCGGGTATGGCACTAGCTCACTGGGAGATGCAATCGTGGATCATTCTACTACTCGGTTGGATTTTCGTGCCTTTCTATTGGAGTAGTAAAGTCTACACCATGCCTGAATTCTTAGAGCGCCGCTTTAACTCTAAATCACGTACTTTCTTATCTGTAATCTCATTGATTAGTTATGTATTAACCAAGGTCGCAGTAACGGTTTATGCCGGCGGTATCGCATTTAAAACAATCTTAGGTATTGAGAGTATTTGGGGTATCGATTTCTTCTGGATCTCAGCCATTGGCCTTGTAGTGATAACAGGTATTTATACGGTGCTTGGTGGTATGAAAGCCATTATGTGGACCTCTGTGTTGCAAACTCCGGTGCTCATTATTGGCTCCTTAGTCATACTCGTTGTTGGTCTAGATAAAGTAGGTGGCTGGGCAGAAGTTGAGCGTATCAACGATGCTAATATGCATCTTATTCGTAGTGCTTCAGATGCTGAGTTCCCTTGGCCTGGCATTGTATTTGGTTCATTCATTATTGGTTTTTGGTATTGGTGTACCGACCAATACATCGTACAACGTGTTTTATCTGCAAAAGGCATTAAAGAAGCACGTCGCGGTACCATGTTCGCCGGTTACTTAAAGCTACTTCCTGTATTTATCTTCTTAGTGCCGGGCATGATTGCATACGCATTGAATGTTAAAGGTATTATTAGCTATGACAGTGCTGACCAAGCATTCCCAACTCTCGTTGCTGAGCTATTACCAGCTGGTGTTAAGGGGATTGTAATTGGTGGTTTAGTAGCAGCCCTTATGAGTTCTTTAGCATCATTATTTAATTCGTCAGCGACCTTGTTCACGATTGATTTCTATAAAAAATTCAAACCTGAATCGAGTGAAAAGCATCTTCTTAAAGTAGGCCGTATTGCCACTATCGTTATTGTTATATTAGGCTTGCTGTGGATACCCGTCATGAGTTTAATAGCCGATGTGCTTTATGAATACTTGCAAAGTGTGCAGTCTCTTATTGCACCGGGAATTGCAGCAGTATTCTTACTAGGTTTATGCAGTAAACGCATCACTCCAACTGCTGGTTTTGTGGGTTTAGTATCAGGTTTTGCGCTTGGTATGATCCGCTTAGTGTTGCTGCCATTTAAAGATGATTTAACAGGTTCATCATTTGCGTGGATCACCACGATGAACTGGTTATATTACTGTATTCTGCTATTTGTCGTGGTCGTTGCGATTATGATTGTGGTGAGTATTTTCACCAAGCAAGCAGACGAAGAACAATTGAAAGGTCTTACTTTCTCAAGCCTAGATAAAGCAACGATGAAAGAAGTAGCTGCCGGCTTAGATAAGTGGGATTACATTCATACCGCGGGTATTATTGGTATTACTGCCTTTATTTACTACCGCTTCTGGTAATCGTTCGTTCCCAAAGTTGTAGGGCGCCAATTGGCGCCCTTTTTTTAAAAGTTGTTAATCGGCGAGTTCTGGTGAGAACACTGGAAAACCGTTTTTATCCCACGTAATAATGCGTGCTCGCGCATGGCGATTTGGATCTGTAAGCGGTGTGCCTTTCAGCTCTTTATAATCACGACTGTGATAAATCATTAAATCGGTTACACCATCTTCAGCTTTTACAAAACTGTTGTGCCCAGGGCCAAAACGACCAAGCTCAGCATTGGTGGTGAACACCGGCTCAGCCTTCTTATGCCAACTTGCAGGATCAAGTAAATCAGCATTCACATCTGCCCATAGCAAGCCCATCGCATATCGATGATCGGTGGCACTGGCTGAATAAGTAACAAATATTTTATCGCCATGGGTAATAACTGCGGCACCTTCGTTCACCTTATAGCCTTGCACTTCCCAATCAAGGGTTGGCTCTGTAATCGTGATAATAGGCTCTTTAATTGATGTTGGAGAGTCCATTTCAGCTAACCATAAAGCTGAGTTATAAGTTGCAGGCTGGTTCTGCTGCGCCCAAATCATATAACGCTTACCCTTGTGCGTGAAACTTGTGGCATCAAGCGAAAAACTATCAAGGTGGCTGGTTACTTGCCCCATTTCTTGCCACTCACCTTGCATCGGGTTAGCACTGTCGTTTTTAAGCGCATACATACGAATACTGAACGGCTTTTCGATATCACCTGCGGCGAAGTAGATATACCAACTGCCATCAATCTGATGTAGCTCAGGGGCCCAAATATTGACACTCATTGGGCCTTTATCGCGCTTTTGCCAAATAACTTTCGGCTCTGCTAATTTTAAATCGTTTAAACGACAAGCTTGGCGCAGCTCAATTTCATCAAATTTCGGCGAACTACCAATAAACGTGTAACAACCACTTTTATCATCACGAACTAACCATGGATCAGCACGTTTGAGTACAATGGGGTTATCAATTGGCGTTAAAGTCTTGCTACTATTAGCATCAGCAAAGGCTGACAATGACGAGGCGCTTAACGCACTAACAAGCGTTAGCCGAGATATTTTTTTGAGCATAATGTGTCCTGTATTTCGTCTCGATTTTATTGTTAATATTGTATTACATATTATATAGTAGCTGAATGAACACAAGAGTTAAAACAACAAAAGGTATTCAAGCATGAGACTCGTAAGTAACGTGACACAAGCGATGAAGTGGCTTTCAACAGGGCTACTTTTTTCTGCCGCAGCCGTATCTGCAAAGCAAGTTGAAGTACACGATCCGGTCATGGCCAAAGAAGGCGACACGTATTATGTATTTAGCACAGGCCCTGGCATTACCTATTATGAATCGAAAGATTTAACCAACTGGAAACTCACAGGTCGCGTTTTTAAAGATGAGCCAAGTTGGGCAAAGCGTGTTTCCCCTAATTTCGGGGGCCACTTATGGGCACCCGATGTGTACGAGAAAAATGGTAAATTTTACCTTTATTATTCAGTCTCTGCATTTGGCAAAAACACCTCTGCAATTGGTGTAACGGTTAACGAAACCCTTGACCCAGCCTCACCTGATTACAAGTGGATTGACTACGGTATTGTGGTTGAATCAGTACCAGAGCGTGACGATTGGAACGCTATCGACCCTGCGATTATCGTAGATGACAAGGGTACACCGTGGATGAGCTTCGGTTCGTTTTGGGGGGGCTTAAAGCTAGTACAACTTGATGATGACATGGTTCGCTTAGCAAAGCCTGAAAAATGGCACCACATTGCGAGTCGTCCAAACACGGAGCATGGTCCGATTGAAGCACCTTATATCTTTAAAAAGAACGGCTATTACTACCTATTTGTATCATTTGATAAGTGCTGCCAAGGTGTAAAAAGTACTTACAATGTTCGCGTAGGTCGCAGCAAAAATGTTGAAGGCCCATATTTAGATAAGCAAGGTCGCTCAATGATTGATGGTGGTGGTAGCTTAGTTATTGAAGGTAACAAAGATTGGGCAGCCCTTGGTCACAATGCTGCATATACCTTTGATGGTAAAGACTATTTAGTATTACACGCCTACGAAACAGCAGATAATGGCGTGCAAAAGCTACGTATTTTACCTATGAGTTGGAAAAACGATTGGCCTGTTGTTAACCCAGCCGACCTAAATAAGCTTACAACCAAGCTTAAAAAGTAATTATTCAAACGTAAAAAACCTGCAAAATTGCAGGTTTTTTATTTACTTAAGTGACCTAGTTTGAGGTTCCAAGAAGGTACTATTAATTAAAATCAAGCAAAGTAATATCAACTAGCATGGGGCTTTGACAGCCTTGCTGATGCTTCTTTTCAATAAACGAACTATACACATCACGTGCAAGGTGCGCAGGTATTAAAATCTCAAAGTGACTGCCTTTATTCATTAATTGCAGCGCCTCTTGTAAGCCCACTATCGCCTCTGCAATTTCGTACTCTACAGCAGCACCTTGCTTGCGAGTATCGAATAACACCCGACCATTTTTAAGTGTAACCCGTTGATGCACAACCACTGTGGCATCCCAACTAGGTTTATCCCCCTGACCTTGCTCAATTATTCGATAACCAAGCCCTGTGGGTGTGTGATAAAAACTGTGTTGCTCAGCGTTGTTATCTATAAGCGACGGTAAGATTTGCTCTTTAGCCGTCGCAAACACATTGTTGCTTAACATAGCCAACTCTTTATTGTGTGTTGATTAAACGAATACCATAGATACCACCAGCAACAGAGTCTTTGTCGGCAGCAAAACGTAAGGTAAGCGTTTTCGACTTTTTCATTGCCTCTGTTAATGGGTAATCAATGGTGTAGAACTCATCAGTTGGCTTGCCTACGGGCAAACTGACTGCAGCTAATTGCTCACCATTTAAATTAATAGAGAAATGACGGTCCACATCGCCAATAAAATAGCGAACACGCAAAGCAACCGCTTTTTGTTCTGGGTTACTAAGCTGATACTCAAACCAACCTGTCGCATCGCGCCAGTGATGACCATTATTGACACCTGCACGGGTTCCTTCACCTTTAAAGTCGTGTTCAACTTCAGGTTGTTGCTCACCCGGCGTAATTTGATCAACGGTTAATAAACGAAGTTGCTCTTTCGCTTGTTCAACAGCTTTTGCATTGGCAACAAATTGCGTGAACTGAGCTTTGCTTTGCTGCGGCCAATACACTTGATAACGACTATCGTGTAAGCGGAAGAACGGAATTAGCTCAGTACTTTTGGTGTTATCGATACCTTGTTTAGCAATCGCCACATTTTTATCGGCGATAAATGCAAGCTCTTGGCTCGGTTTACGAGTGAGATCGGCAATAAATTTTTCTGGCTCACTCAGCATGATTGGTAGAGCTTCTGGCGGACAAGTTGGCCCTGCAGCGATGTGGCCCATGCGGCTATTGTCAGCAACAAAGTTAAGCTTTTCATTTGCAAAAGCGTGTACTTTAGTAGCCATTACAACAGGTCCGTACATCACAGAATAATAATGTTGACCATCAGGTAGCTGCTCAGTATAAAGCTTAGGGCTAAGTTCAAAAGCAAGCTTATCACCGCTTTGCCATGCATGGCTGATACTGTAATAACCGTCATTTTCGGTTGCGCTTACAGCCTGTCCATTTAAAGTAAAGCTCAGCTCACCCTGTTGCCAAGACGGTTTACGAATATGAATTACCGACTCAGAGCTTTGCTCTTCAGACAAGCGATTCACAGTAAGTGAGACCTTGTTATCATCTGGGAATTGGCTGTCTTGCGTGATCTGTAAACCCTGCTGCTGCCAATTTAACGTGCTTGGAATAAACAAGTTTACCCATAACTCTTTACCGATATTGCTATAAATCAGCTCACCATATTTGCTGTGATTTTCAATACCTGAGCCTACGCAACACCACATAGAATCTTGCACTGACGAATACATGCGGTAATGCCCAGGGCGCATTGAGGTAAAGTAAACAAGACCACCATGCTCTGGGTGTTGTGACGATAAAATATGGTTATATGTGGCGCGCTCATAATAGTCTAAATAGCGCGTATCACCGGTTTTTAAGAACAATAATTTACTCAGTTTCATCATGTTGTAAGTGTTGCAGGTTTCTGGGCCTTCAACATCTTCAACCATGGGCGTGAAGTCAGTTTTATCATGAAAATGCTCACGTACCGAGTTACCGCCAATAGATACTGAGCGCTCTTGGCTTACTGTTTTCCAGAAAAAGTCAGCACCTTGCTGCCATGCTTTATCATCGCTGGCATTAGCCACTTTCAACATACCAATAATTTTTGGTATTTGTGTATTGGCATGCAGGCCAGTTAACTTATCTTCTTTATGTAACAACGGTTCAATAATGATGTTATGAGAGAACTGTCGGGCTAGTTTTAAGTAGCGCTCATCGTCACTGATAAAATACATATCAGCAAAAACATCATTTAAGCCACCATGCTCTGAATACAGCATTTGTTGAACTTGCTCATCAGTTAGCTTAGCAGTGGTCGCTAAGAACCATTCGCCTAACTTAAATAGCATTTGTTTGGCTTTATCACAGCCTGCCACGTCGTATGCATCACGCAAGCCATGGAAAATTTTATCGATGTTATAAAGTGGTACCCAGCGGTCGTTTAAGCTGAATAAGTCGGCTTTGATTTCACCTCTTTCAATCTGCTGCCACATTTCATCGCCATTTGGGATACCGCCTAAGTAACCACCTGTGGCTTGTTGAGCGCGATCCAGCTCACTCAGCATATAATCTAAACGCTGCTTTAATTCTTCATCACCTGTGGCAGCCCACGCAAGGCTCAAGGCAGAAAGATAATGACCGCCAATATGACCATCAAGGCCTGTACTTTCCCAGTTGCCATAGTTTGGCGCTTTTGGCTCAAGGCCTGCTTCACGCAGATAAGGAGCAAGCAGCTGATCAGGATGAAGTGCTAATAAATAACGCACATTAGTTTGTTGTGCATGTAAAAACGGGCTGGCACTTAAACTTATTTGCTTGAGGGCAAATAAATGTTGTTCGCTGGTATGTTCAGCATGCTCAACAGAAGCAGCTTGTTTACTGTCAGTTGGCATTTCACTGCAACCGCTCACAGTTAATATTGCAGCGCAAACGCTTGCCAAATAGCTAACTTTGAATGTGTTCATACTGTTGTCTCCCAGCGAATTGTTATTTTAAAGAGCAAAGCGCACACACTTTTTAAGTGTGTGCGTTTAAAGAGTAGTTATTTTGGTAGGCGTTTATGAATAACCATATCCGTATAGTACTCATCGGTAATTTTGTATTTTTTCAAGATCAGACCTAGCAAGGCGTGGAATACACCAGGAATGATAGTTAGCATCAGTGCTAAGCCCATTAGGGTAAATTCGGTTTGCTCAACGTTAGGCTTGTACTCAAAAAATGCCAGTAATAAACCACCCGCTAAGCCAGCTAAACCGCCCCCTGCTTTTTGGCAGAATGAAATACCACCAAACGATAGACCCGATGCACGGACGCCGTCTTTAATTTCACCGTAATCTACGGCTTCAGCAATAGCAGACCAGAACACAGGTGCATGTAAATCAACCACAAATGACAAGATGATATAAAGCACAAACGCCATCATTACATCGCCCGGTTGCACCACAAAGTACATTAGCAATGAGATGAATAGCACGGCAATTTGTGATTGACGGAATAGCTTCATTTTACAGTAACGCTGGGTGATCCACGTACTTGCCACCATTGAGACAATAGATGCTGCAATACCCGCACTCGTAAAGGCCCCCGCTAAATCTGGTACACCTAAATAATACGTTGCGTAATACATAGCAACACTGCCACGGATCGCATAGCCAAGCGTACCAAGCACACATGCTGCACACAGTAGTAACCATTGGTCATTTTTAATAAGTACTTTTAATTGCGTAAGTACACCTTCGGTTTGTGGCTCATGAGTAATACGTTCGCGAGTAGTAAAGAAGCAAAACAAAAATAGTGCTACGGCACATGCCGATACCAATGCCATTGCCAGTTTATAACCATACGACAAGCTGCCATCACCCCAATATGAGGCAAGTAGCGGCACTGAAAATACGATTATTACATTAGCAATTTTAGCGAAGAACATACGGTAGCCGTTGGCTGACAAACGTTCTTTAGGATCAGCGGTTAATACACCAATGTAAGAAATATAAGGAATGGCAACACCGGTAAACATCAAGGTTGCAAACAGGTAAGTGGCATAAGCCCAAGCCAACTTCATGTTGTAGTCGAAATCAGGCGTAGTAAATAACAGTACGACCGACAAACCATATGGCACAGATAAAAATAAGAACCAGTGACGGAACTGACCCCAACGAGTTTTCACTTTGTCGGTGATCACTCCCATTAATGGATCGGTAAAGGCATCAACAAAACGCGCCACTAAAAACAACACCCCCATATCAACCGGATCAAGCCCGTAGATATCGGTGTAAAAGAAAGACATAAAATAGAATAACGCTGCAACCATGACATTCACTGCCATGTCACCGGCACCAAAGCCGACCTTTTCTACAACGGATAACTTTTGAGATTCCATACAACAACACCCTAATTGGTCAATAATGAGTCGCAACTCACTATTTCAAGCAATGTCGAAAACCATCAACATTGCGCATCAAATAAATTTACAGCCTTAGATATTACACAGCTTGGCCATAGCGTTCGTTATTTTTGTAAATTTAATGCTAATCTAATTAATAGTATTATCATACTTATTAAATCACAACTCTTTTCGACCGATAGTTTGGTTTATAAAAACCAATAAAAAACCCCAGCAAAGCCGGGGTTTTGGGTCTATTTTAGAAATTTAGAAAGAATAACGTGCGCCAAGTGCAAACGTTCGTGAGTAGATACCATTACCAAAGTTAAATAGGTTGTCGTTACCTTCACCATAGTAGTTTTGATATACGTCATCTAGGATGTTCGTTGCATCAAAAGTAACCACTAAATCATCATTCACATTGTAGCTAAATTGGAAGTCTAAGCTTTGCTCAGGACGACTCCAAAACTGAATTGGATTAGCAAAGATTGCCGCTTCGTTACCTGTGTAGAACTCAGAACGCCACACATAAGATAAACGCATGTCGAATGAATCACGCTCGTAGATACCTACGATGCTGTACGATTCATCAGAAACACCGGCCATTTGCGAATCAACATAACCAGAGATTTCACCTAGCTCATTGAATTCAGGTGTATCCTGTTCTGAATCAAGCATCGTGTAGCTTGCTTGCACACCAAAACCGTTTAAGTAATCTGGTAAATTTTCAGGGAAGTAAACTAAACCAATTTCTAAACCAGACAACTCACCGTTTGAAGCATTCACTGGTGCGCTTAATACATATGGACGTGTTACGCCGTCATCACCTTCGCGCACAACTTGCTTACGACCCGCAACAACTAAGCCTTCAATTTCACGTTTAAAATAAGCAGCATAAAGTGAGCTTGTATCTGCGAAGTACCACTCAAGTGATACGTCATAGTTCTTTGATTCTGTAGGTTTAAGCTCTGGGTTACCACCATTACCTGTACCGTATGTTGCACCTTCTGTTAGAGGATCGTACCAGTATTGCAGCGCGTTTAAGTCAGCAAAGTTAGGCATACGTAATGTTTCTGTGTACGCAACACGACCCACTACATCATCTGTGATGTTCCAGTTAAGCACAAAGCTTGGTAGTAATGCGCTGCTATCAGCACTTGCTGAGCTTTCTTCAAAAACGTTTGAGTTCATTCCGCCAGATTCAGCGACAAAGTCCATATCTTGCTCGTAGCTTACATAACGTAAGCCAAATTCACCGCTAATATCTTCCGTTAAGAAGAAGTTAGTTGTTGCATAAAGCGCGTATGAATTTTCTTCGATATCAAATGTTTTGTATACGTCCTCAGCTTCAATGCCATAAACACTACGAACAGCATCGCCGTTATCTAGCATGTATCCACCATCAGCAGTTATAAAGCTGTTGAATACGTCAGCGCGGCCATCGAAATAATCATCAACCTGGAATACAACGCCTGTACCATCGCCGGATGCACCCGCAGCTGCTAGCTGTTCAATAAAACTTGCTAAAGAAGTGTTAGCAATGCCAGCATCTTGACCACGTGTGTATTCTTGCGCTGTACGTTTTTCGTAACGACCACCAAACTTCACTTTATCGAAGATAGCGCCGCCAATAAGATATTCTGCATCAAATGTGAAGGTTAGTGCATCACCGGCATTACCGCCGCCATTGTCATAAATAGTGCCGGCATTCCAGTTTTCGATAGCAGCCATATCTGCTTCGTTTACCGCTGTATTTGGGTTATCCCAAAACGCGATACCTGGTACACCGTCTTTATCGTTAAAGTCAACGTCTAAGCCATAAGCTCTACGGTCAAAGCGCATTGCAAAAAAATCTGTTTCGTACTCACTGTCTTGGTAAACAACTTCAGTGTTGATGGTGAGATAATCGCTTGCTTGCCACTCGGCTCCTAGAGCATATAAGTAGCTATCTGTTTTACCGTATGAAAAATCGCCACTTTGGAAGCCACCTGCTCCAATTGCTTGCTTTTCTTTAATTACGTTAGTGCCATCAAACACGGTTGGCGTTTCAATAAAGCCGTTGCCGTTTTCAAAAGTATTTGAGAACCACATCGCATTTTGCGATTCGTTTTCGTAACCTGTATAGAAACCTTCTGCTGTAATTTCGAGGGTTTCATCTGGTGCCCACTGTAAAGATACAGACGCCGCAGGACGTTTACGAAGACCTGTGTATGAAGCACCAAAAATTGCATCACGCGCTAGTAAATATTCAGTTGGCTCACCATTTACATCTAAAGTAGAACCTGATGCAGTAGGTAGGCCTAACTCAGTACCTTGAGTCCAAAATTCATTCGGTATACGTGAATACGGCGAATAATTAGCCTGCGGTTTATCAGTAAAGAATGGAAATGCAGCGCCCGCAGTCATAGAATCATCGCGGTAATGTGTTTCAGCGTATGAAATATTAACTAACGCACCAAACTCACCAGCACCGTCGATTTCCCAACGGTTAGAGAGTAATGCACTAATATTTGGATCAACTTCATCGGGTTGATCAGAGTAAATCGCACGTGCCGCTAAAACAACTTTTTCACCTTCGAAGTTGAAAGGACGGTGAGTTTTAATATCAATCGCACCTGCGATACCACGTTCGATTTGATCCGCCGAACGGGTTTTATAAACTGTTACGCCTGAAAGTAAACTTGCAGGAATGTCTTGCAGTGCCACATCACGACCCGCACCTGTAAAGATAGCACGACCATTAACTGTGGTATTAACATCAGTAAGACCACGGATTGAAACCGCGCTTACTTCACCAGCACCACGGCCCGTTGTTTGTACACCTGTTACACGTTGTAGTGCTTCAACTACGTTGTTATCAGGGAATTTGCCAATATCTTCAGCAACAATTGCATCCACGATTTGAACGCTTGCACGTTTTTCATCTAGCGCTTTGTTTAAACTGCCGCGAATACCTGATACTTGAATGACTTCCATCTCATCGACGTTATTATCAGGAGTTTTTGGTGTTTCCTCCTGCGCAAAAGCAAATTGACAGGTAAATGCCATAACTACAGCACTGGCTATGTGTGTTCTTTTAAACATAAGCGGTGTTCTCCAAATTATAGTTATATCGGTCCGCTGAACTTTCCCCATTCAGTTACCGAAGAGTGACCACTGCATTGTGCATCGTGTGTTGTCAAAACGGTGCGCGAGTGTGTCTATATTTTTTATGTTAATACATTGCTGCCTGAACTTTAATCATATTGTATGATTATTTAACAGTCAACTCAAAAAGCCAAATTAAAATAACTGTCATTATGTTTACAAAAAACGTTGCAATTATAACATGTTACAAACTCAAAGCGTGCTGCGTTTTTGTTTTGGGAATTTATTAAGGCCCATTATTATCAGTAGCTTAGCGTTTACTGGTTTGCTTATTTAATTTGTCTTTCACTCATCTAGAGCAACAAAAAAGGGCTAACAAGTTATTTACTCGGCGTATTTTGGTGCTACTATGATTAAAATACAATAATACAATATAGAGCTATTTTTTGCTGCACTTTTGCTGATTTGTTTTGATGTAAACAATCAGTTACTCAGTATAATCAGGCGTACACTGTGTATTATCTGGTCACTTAGAGCGAGCCTTAAGTACAAAAGCAGCAGTTCGAACAACAATTATTAATCACAGAGGACACTCATGAAGAAATTGAAAGCGTTAGCGCTGCCATTGCTTTTTTCGAGCAGCTTAACCGTTGCACAAAACCCATTATTCACCGATGTATTTACTGCAGATCCTGCAGCACTTGTTCATAACGACACCGTATACCTTTATACAGGTCATGATGAAGCACCTAATAATGACGTATTTTTTGAAATGCATGACTGGTTAGCCTTTTCATCAACAGATATGGTTAACTGGAAAAAACACGGTCCAATCATGAAAGCAACAGACTTTAAATGGGCAAAAGGTGAAGCATGGGCTTCACATATGATTGAGCGTGATGGCACTTTCTACTTCTTTACAACTGTTCGCCACAACGATACAAAACCAGGTTTTGCAATTGGTGTTGCTACTTCTAAATCACCAACGGGTCCATTTAAAGACGCGATTGGTCACGCGCTTGTTACTGATGACATGACCAAGCACACACCAAATGATTGGGACGACATTGACCCAGCTATTTTCACTGAAGAAAACGGTGATACTTACATGTTCTTTGGTAACTTAATGCCAAAATACGTAAAGCTAAGCGACGACTTACTGTCTCTAGATGGTGAAATTAAAACGCTAGACTTGCCTAACTTTACCGAAGCATTATGGGTTCATAAGAAAAACGACAACTACTATGTATCTTACGCATGTGAGTTCCCTGAGAAGATCTGTTATGCCATGAGTAAAAGCATTCATGGGCCATGGGAATATAAAGGTATCTTGAATGAGATCGCAGGTAACAGCGAAACCAACCACCAATCAATCATCGAATACAAAGGTAAAGACTACTTTATTTACCATACTGGCGCTGTACCACCGATTGATGGCAAACCAAGTGGCGGGCGTTTTCGCCGCTCAGTGGCGATTGAACCGCTATATTACAATGAAGATGGCACACTTAAACGTATTATCATGACCACTGAAGGTCTAAGTAAACAAGACAACTAATCTCAAAAAGGGCTCTTTAAGAGCCCTTTTTAGTGGTCAAATGTAATACAAATAAACATATTTATCTGAAACCCCTCACTTTAAGCTAAGCAAAAAACTTCTCCGAAAAGAGCAAAAACAGCGAAAAAACGCCAAAATTGACAGCTTGAAAAAATTAAAACCCCGCTGCACACATTGTAAACACTGACACTTCGTGTTTACATATCAATTACCTTTGCAAAAGTATTTGCACATTTTAAATCGTACTATAAAATTACAATACTACGTTCTTATTAGTTTGATATAGGCACGCGGCAATTTTATTGACAACAATCGAATAAAAAAATGAATCCCAGTTTCAAGAGGACACATAAAATGAAATTAAATAAATTAGCCATGGTCATAGCCTGCTCTTTGGCTGTTACAGGTTGTGGCAAAGAAGATGGTACTAAGTTTGACACAGCACCAGCGGTTGCCGACCCACAAAGTGCAAAACCGACAGTAAGCAGCAGTGTTGAATACACTGAATCAGGTAGCGTAATGGTTACCAATGTAAGCGTGCACGATCCTTCTGTCGTTAAAGTTGACGACACTTATTATATTTTTGGTTCACACCTTGCTGCCGCTAAATCAACTGATCTCTTGAACTGGGAAATGATTTCGAGTCTTTCAGCTAACGAAGCTGTTAATGAAAGTCCGCTATTTGATTACAACTACACAGCTGAAATTGCCGAAGGCATCGAATGGACAGACGGTTTCACTGGAAACTGGGCTGCTGATGTTATTCAGGCACCAAATGGCAAGTTTTGGTTCTACTATAACCACTGTGCACAAGACAACCCAGATACACCGGATGTTGTTGATGAAGTGTGCTGGAATCGCTCTTACCTTGGTTTAGCTGAAGCGGACAATATTGAAGGCCCGTATAAAAACAAAGGCATTTTCTTACGCAGCGGTTATCGCTCAGAAGCAGAATTTACAGCATACCCACTTGATAACGGCCAAACAACATGGAACGGTGACGTTGATCCTAATGCCATTGATCCTGCTGCCTTCTACGATGCTGACGGCAAACTTTGGATGGTTTACGGCTCTTACTCTGGCGGTATTTTCGTGCTAGCAATGGACGAAGAAACGGGTATGCCAGAAGCAGGCCAAGGGTATGGTAAAAAGCTAGTAGGCGGTGACTTCCGCGCAATGGAAGGGGCATTTGTAATGTACAGCCCAGAAAGTGAATACTACTACCTATTCTTCTCAGTTGCAGGGTTTGATCTTAACGGTGGTTACAACATCCGTGTTGCTCGCTCTAAAACACCTGATGGCCCTTACTTAGATAACGCAGGTAATGACATTGCAGCTATAGGCGGCCTTGAGGTCGGCGAAAAACTAATGGGCGGCTTTGAGTACACGCAAGAACTTGGCGAAACAGCACCAGCGTGGGGCTACCAATCACCAGGCCATAACTCTGCTTACTATGATGAAGCGACAGGTCGTCATATCTTAGTAACGCATACACGTTTCCCACAAACGTCTACTGAGTTCCCTGAAAATACTGCAGCGCACCAAGTTCGTGTACATGAAATGTTTATTAACTCATTAGGTTGGCCAATGGCTTCACCGCAACGTTATGTGCCGCTTGAAGGCGACAACATGGTTGTTGCTGATGAACTTTATGGTTACTACAAATTTATCAACCATGGTAACGATGTAAACACAGATGCTATTCGTTCAATGCATATTGCATTAAACGAAGATCACTCAGTAACCGGTGATGACCCAGGTATCTGGTACATGATTGATGACTCAAATATTAAACTTGAGTTAGATTCTGGTACTTACTTTGGCGTAGCTAAATGGCAATGGGATGATGCAACTAAAGCGATGGCGGTCACTGTATCGGCCACATCAAGCGAAGGTGCTACCATTTGGGCAAGTAAACGTGATGAAATCACAGATACTGCTAACGTACTGGGTACTGTTCAAGAAGCGCTTGATATTAAAACGGAATTATCAATTGCAGACGAAGGCTATTCATTACCAACAAAAGGTAAAGATGGTGCTGCAATTAACTGGGAAAGTAGTGATGAATACTACATCACCAGTGAAGGCTCTGTATTTATTCCAACACCAGACCGCGGCGATAAAGCGGTTACTTTAACGGCTAATATCTCTTTAAATGGCGAGAGCACAACCAAGACTTTTAATGTAAACCTTGAGGCGCGCCCTGAGTTTAAAAATGCGATTGCACACTATGCGTTTGAAGATTCGTTAAGTGATGGCTTAGGTAACCTTGATGATGCTGGTGTAACAGATAACAACCTGTTAAATGTGGGTGCTGGTACAGCTGCATACGCAGAAGGTCAAACAGGTAAAGCCTTTAACTTTGATGGTGCAACCGGCGTACGCTTACCTGATGAAATCATTAACTCTGACAGTTTTACCGTTTCTTTTTGGTCAAAACCAGACACACTCACTCCTTACACACCACTATTCTTTGCAGCAGAAAATGCCAATCGTTGGATTAGCTACATACCTGGTGGAGCTGCTCATTTTACCGAAAACCCATTAATTTGGAGTTTTTATCTTGGTGATAATGGTGAAGAGCTATGGAATCAAATAGTTCATACGCAAAAAGCAACTCAAAGCGAATGGACTCATGTGGCCATTAGCTATGATGAAGGGATTATGAACTATTACTCGGATGGGGTCTTAGTTGGCTCTATGCCTCGCCCAGATATGTTCAGCCATGAATCTAGTAACTTTGCTCTGGGTGTGAACTACGGCTGGGATTTACCTTTCCAAGGTCAAATTGATGAATTAATTGTATATGACTATGCCCTTAATAGTTTTAATATTAATGCTGCAGCAATGACAAACCAAACCAACCCAGATAACTTCCCTGCATTCATTAAGAGTGCACTTGATTTAGGTGACTTATCTGCAGTACGTGAAAGCTTTGAGTTACCACGTGTAGGTCCATTCGTGTCTGGTATTAGCTGGACGTCAAACAACGAAGAGTACTTAAAACCTGTTAATGGCACTGCTGTTGTGACACAACCTAGCGCGTCTGCTGGCGACCAAGTTGTGACATTAACTGCAACCATTAAGTACAAAGACTTTACTGATACGAAGTCATTCGATGTAACCTTAAAATCACTTGCGCCTGCTGAATACAGCTTTGAAGGTGACCTAAGTGCATTAAACGGCGCATACGCGGCAGGTAAATCAACCGGTGGTTTCATCAATAATACAGGCGGTAGCGTGAGCTATGTTGACGGTATTATTGGCCAAGCAGTATTCCTTGAAGGTTCAGGTGTTCGTCTACCGGATAACCTAATCACTACCAATGACTACTCTGTATCTATGTGGCTTAAACCTGAAAGCTTCACAGATTACACATCCGTATTTTTTGCCGGAGCAAGTGCTAACGCTTGGTTAAGTTATGTGCCATCTATGGCTGGTACAGGCCTAACTCGTTTATGGGCAAATAACGGGGCCTTCTTCGATAATGCAGAACTAGATAGCCGTATTCCTGCAAAAGAGTGGACTCACGTTGCATTCACTGTTGATGGTACCAACGGTGACGTGTTGAAGATGTATGTTAACGGTGAACTACAGCTAGAAACCGGTGGCTTCCCGCGCGTATTCACGGTTCCTGGTGAAACAAATGAGTTTGCACTCGGTGTTAACTACTGGGATACACCTTATAACGGTGCTATCGATGAACTGAAAATTTTCAACGGTGCGATTAGTGCTGAAGAAATAAAAGCACTCTACGATGCAGCTGCTGCACAAGAGTAACAAAGTGAGGTGAGCTGCCTCACCTCAACTATTTGTTGTCTGGAAAGGCCGGGTGAAAACCCGGCTTTTTTCTAAAGCTTTAGTACCCCTTGCCGATACGTACATATCATTCACTTTCATCGCTATCATTATGGCTATTAACTCATTAGCAAGTGCGTTAACTATCTCAAACGCAGATACAGCAAGCGGTAATACCAACCCAAAAGTAGGCTACAAACTCAGCAACCTAGAGATAAATAAACTCTCTGGTCGTGAAACAGAGCCCGCTCAAAAAGAAGAAATAACTAGCGAACTCCCTGCTCATATTCGCAAAATGGTTGAACAGCTAGAAAAGCTTAAAGAGCAACTTGAACTTGCCAAAGAGCAATTAGCCAAACTGCAAGCACTTAAAAACCAAGAAGATGAAGCTGTAAAAGTGCAAGTTGAAACGCAGACCAAAATGGTCATGGAAATTCAAACGCAAATAATGACTCTTAGCCAATCAATTAGCGACGCGCTAAAAGAAGCAGGTATTAGCGACCCAGGAGTGCTAATGAGTGTGTTGGTTTGATGGAAGCTGTAAGTTTTGAGCTATAAGCTTTACTCTTGTCGCTTTCCCCTCGCTTATTTCTCCCATAAAACCCAAAAAAAGGGTCAAAAACCCAGTAACTATGCGGGCTCTGAAATATCGAGCACGCAAATACGAAACTTCCTTAGCAGTAAAAATAAGAGTTATTTATGGTCATTGTCGTTACATTTAGCAGCTGTTAACACGACTTTTTTTGCTCAACAAATCAACAGTATAAACTTAATAATTTAATCTACATCGCCACTTTGAGGACTCAGTTGCAAAGATCGTTCAAATAAAAAACAACACTTAAATCTCACCAAAACACCTTTACTAACACTTTTTTAGTATAGAAATTAACCAACTCATTCGTATTATGAATTCACCCTATGAACGAAGTGAGGGCGTCTTATGCGTCAAATTTTATTACTTTCTGTAAATGGATTTACGCTACAAAAACTATTTTTACTGACATCATTATTGGTTTGTTTATTTGCCAATGCTGAAGAGGAAAACCCTATTGCAACTGCCAGAGCATGGTTAAACTTGGTTGATTCGGGTGAGTACCACGAGAGCTGGCAGCAAGCTGATCAGGTCTTTCAAAGCACCACGCCCAAAGCTCGCTGGCAAACGGCCTTAAATCAAATACGCGTTCCTTTAGGCCGAGTTATGTCTCGCACCTATTTTGGCACAGCAAAATATGACTCATTACCCGGTCTGCCAAATGGTGAGTATTTAGTGGTCAAGTTTCAAACCGAGTTCATGAATAAAGAAGCTGTGATTGAAACGCTAAGTCTTAGTAAAGCTGCTGACGGCTGGCATCCGCTGGGTTACTTGATCAATTAGTTTAAAACAGTACAAAGCACCTTGAGCTATGTGCTGTAAGATTTATCGGCAGTCAAAATGCTTATCTGCGGGAAAATAAACCGCACAATTGATGAATAGTATTTATTGTTCGTCGCCGTAACATAAAAACACTTCAAGACGAATTCAATAAACAACAAGTAAATGGAATTGCTATGAGAAAAACGCTCTTATTGATCACTTTTTTAAGCTGCTTTTGTGCAAACGCTGAAGAACTCGAGGTTATAAATCGCGCTAAAAGCTGGCTCGTATTAATTGATAATGGTCAGTATCAGCAAAGCTGGCAGCAAACAGACTCATTGTTTAAACAAGCAATGCCGCAAAGTAACTGGAGTAACGTGTTAAAACAAGTTCGTGTCCCACTTGGCAAAGTGATTTTACGTAAGAATTTAAGCCTGATGAAGTACGATTCTTTACCCGGAACACCTGATGGCGAATACGTGATCATTCAATTTCAAAGCCAGTTCATGAATAAAGAGCAAGCGGTTGAAACAATTAGCCTAAGTAAAAATAGTGGCCAGTGGCAACCTTTGGGTTATTTTATTAATTAAAAGATTTGCAGAGGCTTAGATGGGGTATGTTGGGTTTCGCTTCGCTCAAACCAACCTACCCGAAGAATGAGCAAGGCAAGTAGTGTGGTAGGCGTCACGCTTGCTTGGCGCGTCATGAAATCAACACCCATCAAGCAGACAAACATATCACCAACATACAACATCGCTCGGCTAAAACTGACAGCTGAAGGCTGACAGCCACAAAAAAGCCACTCATAAATGAAGTGGCTTTGGTTGAGTCGATTTTTTACTTATAACTTAATTTGGTTCACGCAGATGGAACACTTGGCACTTGTTACCTAAATCAGGTTGTTGTGCGAAGTTAGTGTTTTCAGCTAAACCACAGTTACTTAAACCAAGCGCTTGTTTTGTGTAGCGGTTGATTAGCATCACGCCACCGCCTTCTACCGGAGCAATACGCCACTGTGCTGTTTTCGCCGTACAAGAAGCCATTTCTACGTTGGCACCAGGTACTAAGGCGTTATCAGCTACCGCAGCACAGAACTCGCTGTCAGCGCTTTGTTTAAGGCTCACATAACCTGTATCTGTTGGTGTGAAGAACCATTGTTGTGCATCTTTATGCGTATAGGCTTGTTGCTCAACATTGGTACCCACTTTATCCGTACCGGCCACACTAAGTGCTTTACCGCTTTGTTGGCTTAATACTACAACACTACCCATAGGGCGTAATTGCCAGTCGCCACACGCTGTTGCGTCGCTTTGCTGTAAAACTGCTTGGTTTTGTGCAGCAGAACAGCCCGCAACCGCTAATGGCTTGCCTGTGTAACGGTTAGTAATAGATACATTACCATCTGTGCTTGGTGCTACTTTCCATTGCTGGCAGAAGTTATTGCGCCATGCTGCAGATTGCACTTTAGCGTTATCGGCATCATTACAGCTTTCAAGCTCTAAAAACTTGCTATCTTCACGGTTAGCTAAACGAACAAAACCATCTGTTGTTGCATCAATAACCCATTGACCATTGGTGCTCGCACACTGACGTTGCACAGCACGTGCATCTTGTGGATCAGCTGCAATATCTAAACATAAGCCGCTTGTTGCATTCACTAATTGGTAGCGCTGACCTTGCACTCGTGTTACCAGTGGACCGTATTCACCTGATGGCGGTGCTACTTCAACGCCTGGTGTTAATGGTTTACCAAAGCTTGGCGTGCCATCGTCATTCCAAGTAAATTTTTGTGCGCGTAATGAGCGAGTCGCACTACAACCGTGCTCTACCGAATCATTACCGTGATAAACTAACCAATCTTCTGTGCCGTCTGGCGATGTGAAAAAGCCGTTGTGGCCAGGGCCAAACACTTCTTCTGTACGCTCAAATACTGGCTTGTCGTATTTTTTCCAGCTGCTCGCTTTAAGCGGATCGTCACCAACAAGCTCAAGCATACCTAGTTTGTAATCTGGCGTATTACAGAAGCTTGCTGAGTACGTCATAAACGTACGGCCATTGTGCTGTAAAATTTCAGCGCCTTCAGTTACTTTACGACCACTGATTTCCCAATCTAGCTCAGGACGCGTGATCACCGTATGCGGTGAGTTCTCTTTCAGTGTCCATGGGTTTTCCATTTCAGCAATAATGTTTAATTGCTGATCGCCTTGCCATTGTGAGTAGATCACATATAGCTTGTCTTTATACGTTAGGTAGTTACCGTCGATGTTCCATACGTTAGGCATTAATGCGCCCTTGTATTCATATGGGCCCATAGGATCATCACCAGCACTTTCTAATACATTTAAGTGTTGGTTATCTAGAGTACCATCAGTACCAGCTGTGTACATCATGTACCAACGGTAACCGTTTGGCCCTTTTAGACGATGGAATTCAAACGCCCAGAAGTTACAACAACGCTCAGGGTTTGAATCAGACCAAACATTGACTGGGGTTGCATCAGCAAGGCCAGCTAGTGTTGGTGATTTACGCATCACTAACTCAGATGTCCATGTTGTTGTGGTCAGGTAATAGTTACCATCCCAGTACTCAAGCCATGGATCGGCGCCATTTGGAAAAAGTGGATTGGTAAAAATACCATTATCTTGGATTGGTGCTTTTGCTGCGGCTGCGACATCTGCTTTGGCTGTGTTGTCTTCAGCCGTAGTCTGACAGCCCGTCAGAGCACCAAACGACAAGGCAAATAGGCTAGCTAAACCAGCCTTTTGCATTGCGCTTTTAAGCTTTGTTGTTTTCACGATTGTGTTCCTTTATTTTGTACCAAATTCGTACACGATGCGTGTTGAATACACTTCACCCGGTAATAATTTTGTGCTTGGGAACGTTGGCTGATTTGGTGCATCAGGGAAATGCTGTGGTTCTAAACAAAAACCACTTCTAAAATTATGCACTAAGCCAGACGCTTGCACAGTACTACCGTCTAAGAAGTTACCTGAATAAAACTGTACTGCAGGCTCTTCTGTGTAAACTGTTAACGTACGGCCAGAGTTTGCTTCGTAAACCGTAGCAGCTTCAATAAGCTCATTGCTTGGCGTGTCTTTAAGCACAAAGTTATGGTCATAACCTTTACCAAGTTTCAGTTGTTCGTTGCTTGCTTTGATATCTTGACCGATTGCTTTAGCTGTACGGAAGTCAAACGGTGTGCCAGCCACATCCATCAACTCACCAGTTGGGATCAAGCCGCCATCCACAGGAGTAATTGCTTTTGCGTTAATTTGCATTTGGTGATCAAGAATGTCGCCTTTACCCGCTAGGTTAAAGTAGCTGTGTTGCGTCATATTGATGATGGTAGGCTTGCTTGTTGTAGCAATAAACTGCATATCTAACGTGTTGTTGTTCGTTAGCGTGTAAGTTACTTCAGTCGTCACTTCACCCGGGTAACCTTGGTCGCCATCAGGGCTCACTAAGCTTAAGGTAACACCAGCACTGTTTTGCGTCGTGAACGGTGTCATGTTCCACACTTTTTTATCGAAACCTTGCACACCACCGTGTAAGTGGTTGTCACCATCGTTGGTTGCTAATTGGTATTCAGTGCCATTTAACGTGAATTTACCGTTTGCGATACGGTTACCAAAACGACCGATGATTGCACCGTAGTAAGTTGTCGCTTTTGTGTACGCTTCTAGGTTATCTAAACCGAGAACAATATTACCCATTTCTCCTTTTGCATCAGGTGTTTCAATACGCGTGATAATGCCGCCGTAGTTGATTACATCAACACTAATACCATTGCTGTTAGTCAGCGTTACTTGATTAACTGGCGTTTGATCAGCGAGTACGCCATAGGCCGTCATTGATGCTGAAGGGGAAGTAGTCATATTGTCTCCTTGATGAGCACAAGCTGGTGTAAGGGCAATCCCACATGTCACCAACAATGCATAAAGCCCGCGCGACTTTTTCGTGTTCGAACTGGCTGTTTGATGAGTTGTTTTTAAACCTTGGAAAACACATTGCAATGACATATGAATAACCTTTTTGTAATTGTATTTATAGTTTTATAATACAAATAAGGGTACCATTGCAAATTTAATCGCTAAAGTTGGATTTTTCCGTCTTTCACCATGATGCAATCCATTCCCGCACTTTTGGCAGCTTGATAGCCAATTTGCGTGTCTTCAAACACCACACACAGGCTTGGCTCAACACCTAATTGCTCTGCCACTTTTAAGAATGTTTCAGGGTTTGGCTTGCCTTTACTTACATCACTGGCAGTCACTAACGCTCCAATTTTATTTATTAAATTGGTATCAGTTAAATGATCAATTGCATGTTCGCGGTCAGCACCTGTGCCCACACCCATCGGTAATACACCATGGTACTTTTCAAGTACTGCGACGGTTTCGTCAATCACTAGCGGTTGGTGCTGTAAATCAACCCAAAATTGGTGTTTATCTTTTGCCACAACTAGAGGGTCATGATCTAAGCCAAATTTTTCATTAAGCATTTCAATTGTTTTAACGGTCGGAATGCCACCTAAGCTGTACATGTAGTCGTAATCGAATGGATAGCCATAGGCTTCGCAAGCTTTCTGCCATGCCTGTAAGTGACTGCCCATTGAGTCAATTAAGGTGCCATCCATATCAAAAATAATGCCTTGGTAGGCGCTTAAATCGATCATATCTACTCCTAAAAAGTTTCGCTTCACAATAGCATAAGCCAGCGAAGAGCGTGGCTCATCACTGGCTTAATCGACAACAAAATTTGGGGTGAACGTGCTCACACACAGCACGTTCTAGTACATAAAGTACTAATTCTTACAGGCCACGTTTTAGCATGTAGTAAGCTGCGTTATGACGAAGCTCTGTTTTGAAACCACGGATCGTCGTATCGTTATCGATGATCATCGTTTCAACGCCAGCCATTTCAGCAAAATCGACAATCATATCGGTTGTTACTGCTTGGCTGTATGCAGTGTGGTGTGCACCACCGGCGTGGATCCATGCAGCTGATGCTACAGATAGATTTGGTTTTGGTTCCCAAAGCGCTGAAGCAACCGGTAAGTGAGGTAAATCAGCTGGCGGAGCCACTGTATCTACTTCGTTAATTAGAATACGGAAACGGTTACCCATATCAATTGGTGATACGTTAATTGCTGCACCCGGTTTTGCAGTAAACAATAAACGACCTACATCACATTTCACACCGATCGTGTGCTGGTGAACTTCAAGGCGTGGTTTTTGCGCTGCAATTGAAGGACACACTTCTAACATGTGCGCGCCAAGTACTTGGTCAGTCTCACCCATGTTGTAAGTGTAATCTTCCATGAATGAACAACCGCCGTCACGGCCTTCACCCATTACTTTCATGATGCGAACCATAGCAGCTGTTTTCCAGTCACCCTCACCACCGTAACCATAGCCTTTCGACATTAGGCGCTGTGTAGCAAGACCCGGAAGACCAGAAAGACCTGATAAGTCTTCAAAACAGTTTGTGAATGCTTTAAAGCCGCCTTTCTCTAAGAAGCGCTCCATACCAAGCTCTAAACGCGCTTCGTTGCGTAGCATTTTCACTGCGTAATCGTCTTGTAGCGTTTCGTCAGCAATTACGTAGTCTTGCTTATAAAGCTCTAACTGTGCATCAATTTCTTCTTCAGTGATGGTATCAACCACTTTTACAAGCTCAGCGACACCAAACGCGTGTACTTCATAACCAAATGTAATTTGTGCTGAAACTTTGTTACCTTCAGTCACCGCAACTTGACGCATGTTGTCGCCAAAACGCGCAACTTTAAGTGTTTGGCTTTCTGCCCAACCTTTCGCCGCACGACACCAGTCATCTAACTGCTGTTGTACATCAGCACGTTGCCAGTGACCCGCAACAACTTTACGCTCTTTACGCATGACAGTACCGATGAAACCGAACTCACGGTCACCGTGTGCACTTTGGTGCGTATTCATGTAATTCATGTTGATGTCAGACCAAGGAAGGGCTGCATTGAACTGAGTATGAAGGTGTAACCAAGGCTTACGTAATTCGCTTAGGCCAGCAATCCACATTTTCGCAGGTGAGAAAGTGTGCATCCATAATACTAAACCAACACAGTTAGGATCCGTATTTGCCGCCTGGCAAACAGCATGAATTTCTTCAGGTGACTTAACTGTAGGCTTACATACCAAGTTTACCGGTAGATTCGCTTCGCTGTTTAAGCCCGCTACAATTGCGTCGCTGTCTTTGGCAACCGTTTCTAACACCTTAGGACCATAAAGATGTTGTGAGCCGGTAACAAACCAGACTTCTTTCGTCATCGTCGTCATGTTAATAATCCTCTAAATTCTTGCTATTTGCTCTGACCGTAATACGCGTTTTTACCGTGCTTACGTAGATAATGTTTATCCATCACTGCTTTTTTAAGTTCAGCTGCGTGTGGATCTAAAGTGCGTGTTAAATACGCCATGCGTGCAATCTCTTCGAGTAGCGCTGCATGGTATACAGACTGAGCGGCATCTTTACCCCACGTGAAAGGCGCATGACCCGCAACAATCACCATAGGTGCAGCTTTCGGATCACGGTCTTGATACGCATCAGTAATTTGAATACCGGTTTCTAATTCATAATCGCCATTCACTTGCTCATCGGTTAGCTCACGAGTACAGGTGATGTCACCGTGTACATAGTCAGCGTGAGTTGTGCCAAGGCAAGGAATGCTTTGTTTTGCTTGCGCCCATGCAGTTGCATAGGTCGAATGGGTGTGTGTTACACCGCCAATTGCATCGAAGTGACGGTATAAATGAACATGCGTTTTAGTGTCAGAAGACGGACGCATAGAGCCTTCAACAATGTTGTTTTCAAGGTCGACGATCACCATGTCGTCGGCCTTCATTTGGTCGTACGATACACCACTTGGTTTAATCGCAATCACGCCTTTGTCTCGGTCGATTTGCGATACGTTACCAAAGGTATAAATTACTAAGCCACGACGTTGCAGCTCCATGTTCGCTTCATAGACTTCACGTTTTAGTTCAGTAAAACTCATGCCTTGTCTCCGTTTACATAGCTTGCAAGTGCTTGGTAGTTAGCATAAAGCTCGTCATACACAGCAACGCGCTCAGGGTTTGGTAAGTACTGATGACATACTGACGACGCCATCACTTTTTGAGCATCTGCCACTGTTGCGTGCTCACCCGCAGCAACCGCAGCCATAATTGCCGCACCTAATGCACAACTTTGCTCACTTTCTAAAACGTCGATTGGGCAGTTCCAAACATCAGCACACGTTTGCATTACGTAGTCTGATTTTTTAGAAATACCGCCGATAACAACTACTGACTCGATTGGCACGCCCTCGCTACGAAAGCGCTCAGTGATAGCACGTGCGCCAAAGGCTGTTGCTTCAACAAGCGCTTTGAAGAATTTAGGTGCATCAGTGCCCATTTTTAAGCCTGTTAATGCCATGGCAACGCTTTGGTCAGCATCTGGCGTACGACGACCATTTACCCAATCAAGCGCAGTTACGTCGCTGCTTGATACAGGCAGTGCTGCCGCCGCTTTTGATAAATCAACTAAGATTGAGTCTTCTAGCTTGTTAACTAACGCTTGCTCAGCGTCAGATAGATTTGTAAGTTGGCGAGTTGGCCAAAGTACTAAGTTCTTGAACCATGCGTATAAATCACCAAATGCAGATTGACCAGCTTCTAAGCCAATTAACCCTGGGATCACCGAGCCATCAACTTGACCACAAATACCCTTAACGCAAGTATCACCTAGCTGCTCTTGAGACGTTACTGTGATGTCACACGTTGAGGTACCCATTACTTTGGTTAGCACACCAGGGCGAACATTGGCTGCTACTGCCCCCATGTGACAATCAAATGCACCGTAACCAACAACGATACCTTGTGGTAAACCAAGCTTCTCGGCCCACTCAGCAGTTAAGTTGCCAGCAACTTGGTCGCTTGGCTCTGTAGTTGCATTTAACGTATCAACAACACCATCTAATAGTGGATCGATATTGCTGAAGAAACTGTTTGGTGGGAAACCGCCCCACTGCTCGTTCCACATTTGTTTGTGGCCCGTTGCACAACGACCTAACTTTAATGCTTCAGGGTGTGTTGTACCGCACATTAGCGCGGTCATCCAATCGCAGTGCTCAACCCATGAATAAGTGGCTGCTTTAACACTGCTATCAACGCGGAAAATATGTAATGCTTTGGCCCAGTACCACTCAGAAGAGTAGATACCGCCCATGTGTGAAAGGTAGTTCACATCGTTGTTAGTTGCAGCTGCTGTGATTTCATTTGCTTCTTTAATAGACGTATGGTCTTTCCACAAAATGAACATTGCATTTGGGTTTTCTGCAAATTCTTCAGTTAATGCCAGTGGTGTACCTTGGCTATTAATTGCTACAGGTGTTGAGCCAGTCGTATCAAAGCTCATACCCACTACTTTGTCTGCAGTACCTGCTGGAACTTGTGACCAAAGACCATTTACTACTTCTACAAGGCTATCGATATAGTCTTGTGGATGCTGACGAAACTGATCTTTACTTGGGTCACAATATAAACCTTGTGCCCAGCGCGGGTAGTTTACTAAATGGCTGGCAAGTTCTTCACCAGTCGCAACATCAACGAGTAATGCTCTTACCGAGTCCGACCCGTAGTCTAATCCCAACGTATAACGAGACATAATTACCTTTCACTAATTGCTTACTAACATTGTTAGTCATTATCTTTATTTGTATGATAATATCAACAATACCGGATTGTAAAGGTATTATAAAAATATTATTAACAGGATTATTTGCTGCTGGCGGGCGATTTATTGCGCAGTTCCTCTGGAAGATTAGATTGTTTTTTCAGCACAAATAATAGATTAAAGCCACTACATTAACTTTTGTATGATAAGAATGGGATAACTATGTCTAGTCAATTAGAACAACTTAAAGCAGTGACAACCGTTGTTGCTGACACGGGTGATTTTGAAGCAATCAACGAATATAAACCGCAAGATGCAACAACAAACCCATCACTCATCTTAAACGCGATTCAAATTGAGAAATATCGCCCACTCGCTGCAGAAGCCGTATCATGGGCAAAAGCACAAAGCAGTGACGCAGCTGAAGTTGTAACAAAAGCAGCTGACAAACTAGCGGTATTAATTGGCTCTAAATTAATGGAGCAAGTGCCAGGTTTAGTTTCAACAGAAGTTGATGCGCGTTTATCATTTGATACTCAGGCAACCATTGATAAAGCACTTGAGCTTGTTGCTCTTTATAAAGAGCAAGGCATCGACACATCGCGCGTGTTAATTAAAATTGCTTCAACATGGGAAGGTATTCAAGCGGCTAAAGTACTTGAAGCAAAAGGTATTCGTTGTAACCTAACGCTGGTATTTGCATTTGCTCAAGCACGTGCTTGTGCCGAGGTGGGCGCTTACCTAATTTCACCATTCGTTGGCCGTATTCTTGATTGGTACAAAGCACAAGATGCAAGCGCTGATTTCGACGGTGCTAACGATCCGGGCGTTAAGTCAGTAACGCATATCTACAACTACTTCAAAAAGCACGGCTACGACACGATTGTTATGGGCGCGAGCTTCCGTAACATCGGTGAAATCCAACAATTAGCAGGTTGTGACCGTTTAACTATCAGCCCTAAGCTACTTGCTGAACTAGCTGCAACTGACGCACCATTAACTCAAAAACTATTACCAGCAACAGAAAAAACAGAAGCGCCAGCAGCAATGACTGAGCAGGCTTTCCGCTGGGAAATGAATGAAGATGCCATGGCAACTGAAAAACTAAGCCAAGGTATTCGTCAGTTCGCAATTGACCAAGAGAAACTAGAGTCAATCTTAAGCGAATTAGTTTAAACAGACGATTTGAATAGAAAAAAGCCCGCAAACCTAGGTTTGCGGGCTTTTTTATTACCTGCACATCATTACAAATGCAGGCTTATCGTGTTGCGATTACGATAATTTTTCGCAAGCCCCATTATTCAGCAAGTAATGCGTTTGCTTTTGCAACTAGGTTTGCCACTGTGAAACCAAAGTGCTCAAGCAATACTGCACCAGGCGCTGACTCACCAAATGTATCCATGCCTAGTACATCACCATCTTGGCCAACATACTTAAACCAGAAGTCACGGTGCGCAGCTTCAACAGCAATCTTTGGTGTACCAGTTGGTAGCACGCTTTGACGGTATGCTTTGTCTTGGCTGTCAAACTGATTCGTTGATGGCATAGATACCACGCGAACTTGCTTGCCTTGTGCTGTTAATTCAGCAGCGGCATTCACAGCTAGTTCAACCTCAGAACCCGTTGCAATAAGAATAAGCTCTGCAGCTTGTTCGCTATCAACAAGTACATAACCCCCTTTTGCAATGTCAGCAACTTGCTGTGCATCACGAGCCATTGCTTTTGTACCCTGACGGCTGAAGATCAGTGAACTTGGACCGGTTTCTTTTAATAACGCTTGGCGCCAAGCTACCGCTGTTTCAGTTTCATCACATGGACGCCATGCAGTCATATTTGGTGTCATGCGAAGGTTAGCAATTTGCTCGATTGGTTGGTGAGTTGGACCATCTTCACCTTGACCGATTGAGTCATGGGTATACACAAAAATGCTCTGTGCTTTCATTAATGCTGCCATGCGTACTGCATTTCGTGCGTATTCCATAAACATTAAGAAGGTTGCGCCAAATGGGATAAAGCCACCATGTAATGCAATACCATTCATGATTGCGCTCATACCAAACTCACGTACGCCATAGAATACGTAGTTACCATCAGCTGCATCTTGTAAGCCTTTTGCTTCTGGCCATAAGGTCAAGTTAGAACCTGCAAGGTCAGCAGAGCCACCCATTAGTTCAGGAAGCTGGTTAGCAAAGAAAGTGATCGCATTTTGTGATGCTTTACGTGTCGCAATGTTTTGCATGTCAGCTTGGCATTTAGCAATGTACTCATCAGCTAATTCAGCAAAGTTAGCTGGTAATGCTTTTTCCAAGACACGACGAGTATATTCTTTTGCAAGTTCAGGATGTGCTTTGCTATAAGCTGCAAACTTTTGCTGCCATGCACCTTCAAGCTCTTGTCCTTTCGCTTGATTATTCCACTCGTTATAAACCTCTTGTGGAACTTCAAATGCTGGGTGTGGCCAGTTTAGCTGTTCACGTACTGCGGCAATTTCGTCGTGACCAAGTGGTGCGCCGTGACAGTCGTGGCTACCTGATTTATTTGGCGAGCCAAAACCTATCACTGTTTTACAACAGATTAGTGTTGGTTGCGTGGTGTTGCTTTGTGCCGCTTCGATTGCACCCGCAATCGCATGCATATCGTGGCCATCAACATCACGAATAACTTGCCAACCGTAAGATTCAAAACGTGCAGGTGTATCGTCAGTGAACCAACCTTCTACTTCACCATCGATAGAGATGCCATTGTCATCCCAGAATGCGATTAGCTTGCCAAGACCTAATGTACCTGCCAGCGAACATGCTTCGTGCGAGATACCTTCCATTAAACAACCATCACCCATAAAGCAGTAAGTGAAGTGATCAACAATATCAAACTGTGGCTTATTAAATTGCGCTGCTAAGGTTTTTTCAGCGATGGCCATACCAACCGCGTTAGCAATACCTGAACCTAATGGACCTGTAGTTGTTTCAACACCTGGTGTGTAACCATATTCTGGGTGACCCGGTGTTTTAGAATGAAGCTGACGGAATTGCTTAATATCTTCGATGCTTACGTCGTAACCGCTTAGGTGTAACAATGCATATTGAAGCATTGAACCATGGCCATTTGATAACACAAAACGGTCACGGTTAGACCAGTCTGGGTTTAATGGGTTATGGCGGTGAAAGTTTTGCCACAATACCGCTGCAATATCAGCCATACCCATAGGCGCACCTGGGTGGCCAGAGTTAGCTTGTTGAACGGCATCGACAGCAAGTATGCGAATAGCATTTGCAGATTGAGAACTAGGCAGAGTCATCTAATTAGCTTCCTGTTAATATTATAATATAATTAATATCGCAAAAACTCACCCAAATAGCAACTTAATAAACCGCCAGCCCCCGTACTAGGAGAGCTAGCTGTCTATTTATTGTTAGTTATAAATACTTTAACCAAGGCTTATTAGCCTTACGTTTATATTCACTAAACTTCTTGGTTGGCCAATAAAGCCCTATTGCCAACAGTAAAGTAATAAACCAAATACCGGATATATCACTTACTCCCAAATACTGTCCTTGATTTGCACCCCATATCAACATACCAATTTGATACATAATTAAAAGCACATAGAGGTGTAAAATATAAAAGAACATAGGCACAGATCCATATACACGTAGTGTATTGGTAAAGCGATTAAGCGGCCTTTCAAAGAACCATAAACCAACAAACATGCCTGCTAAAGTGATAAGCAAGAAGCTTAGTGATGGAGGGTACTTAGTCACGTTAAACACCGACATCATAGTTTCTGTTGTGGTGCTAAACGTTTGCCAAGGCAGGGTTTCACCATAAATATTAAAACCACGCAGCACAGCAAATAATCCCACACATAACAGCGCTAACATCAGCAATGCTCGTTTACGCGAATCCGCCGTTTGAGTGTGCGCATATAAAGGACCTGCACAGTAACCCAATAAAATAACGCCAATCCAAGGCAGCACTGGGTAGCTAATTTTTACGTCGATTAAACCACCTTGAGATAGATAGCCTCGGTCATGCAAAATCGTCCATAGCGAATATCCAAACTCATCAGGGGCAAAGCTGATTGGGGTCAGTAAGTTATGACCAAATACAATAACTAAGCCAAGTACCAGCAATAGATTACGTGGCAGCTTAATCAATAATGCTAACACCAGCATACAAAGGCCAATCGCCCACATCACTTGTAGCCAAATGGTGTGGTAGTAACCCATCCACGAAAAACAAATGAGGGTTACTTCTAGCGCGATTAAAAATAGCCCTCGCTTTATTAAAAAACTTCGTGCAGAGCGCGCTACACCACTTGCTGGGTGACTATAAAGCCACGCCGATAAACCGGTTAAAAAGATAAAGGTCGGCGCACAAAAGTGGGCAGCAAAGCGACTCCAAAAAAGCCCCGGCGATGTCGTATCAACCACCATAGGGTCAGCCACCTGCATGTGCAAGAAAAAGCGCTCTCGCACATGATCAAGTAACATCAGCAAAATAACGACACCACGCATGATGTCGATACTGTGAATACGGCTTTTAACGTGCTCAGAAGTCATAACTCACGCCAAGTTTAAATTGCGTAGGAGCGCCCGGGTAGGCCCACAATGCATTGTATGAGCTTGCGATGTACTCTTCATCAAACACATTATCAACATTTAATGATACCGTTGTACGTTCAGTCGCTCGCCATTTAGCAAATAAACCAACGGTTTGATAGCTCGGCAGACGAAAAGTCAAATCAGCAGGGTCGCCTAAACGGTCAGACACATATTGGTAATGACCACCAATCTTTATTTCTTGTGCAAATACACTTAAGTCATGGTTTAAACCAATTGAAAGGTTATTTTTTGGTACGTTAACAAGTGGGCTGCCTTTCGGAATTGGTACTAACCAGTCAACATTTAAACTGTCTGTTGCTGTCTCGGCATCTACATAGGCATAAGACAGGTTGTACTCGGTATTGTCACCCAATGAACCCGTTAAATCTAACTCAAAACCTGTACTATTTGCTTTACCTACTGGCGTTGAATAACCCACATTGACTGGGTCTGCCACCAGCATATTGCTCTTGCTTGCATCAAAGTAAGCAAGCGTGCCGCTGATATTGGCATAGCTAAATTTAACACCGACTTCAAACGAGTCGCTTTCTTCAAAACCGAATGGCTTACCTTCTGCGTCGGTGCCGCTAAGTGGTAAAAAGCCTTCTGAGTAGCTTGAGTAAAAGTTAATATCGTCATTAAGAGCGTAAACCACACCCAAACGTGGGCTAATGCGATTTTCTTTACTGTTAGAAGCAACACCTGACTTAGTTTCAAAGATGTCTTGCTCAATTTCATCAAAACGCAGACCTAGCATCACTTTTAGGTTATCGGTTAAATCAAGCTGGTCTTGCAAATAGATACCATAAGCATTTTGCTCTTCTTTATTCTCGTATTGCATGCCCATTTCAGGGCCTTTGCCAGTGCTGTAATCTGGCTCATAGATATCAATAGTGTAGGTACCATTACCACCACGATAGCGATATAACCCCGTGCGTAATTCATAATCATACGCATCAGCACCAACGAGTACATGGTTCGTAATACCTGCAAAATCAAAATGACCACTTAATTCAAAGCGTACAGAGGTATCTTCAGACTCATAATCACGGTAACGATGTTGACGAGTTAACGTTCTACCATCATCAAACAAAGATTGGCGAGATGGCGATAGTTCAGCATCAGATGATTCTCCTGTCAGGGTTGCTGAACGATAGTTAGCCCCTGCTAGTAATGACCACTGACTATTAAAATCATAATTATAATTAATCTGATGGCCTCTAGAGTGAACTTTAGTTGGCGCATCATTTGGGTTACCTAAAAAGCGTGACTCAGGAACGGTATCAAAATCATCATTAAGTACCACAATACCGCGATCATACATTTGCTGTTGGTCAACATATTCAAATTCATAAGTAAGCGATGACTTGTCGTTAATCTGGTAATAAAGAGAAGGCGTAATGACGAATTTGTCGTGATGTACATAGTCTCTAAAGCTGTCGCTATCTTGCCATGCACCGTTGATTCTAAATGCTAAATCATCGGTCAGACCATTGGTGTAATCACCTTGAATACGCTTGTGGTCATCACTGCCAAATTCGGCTTGAAGTTGGCCTTGCTGATAAAACTGCGGTTTTTTAGTGATGATGTTAATTGTACCACCCGGCTCTGAGCGACCATAGAGTGCTGAGCCAGGCCCTTTTAACACTTCAATATATTCAATGTTTGATACATCACGCGGACCTGCAAAACCGCGACCACCACTAAAGCCGTTAACTAAATAGCCAGATGGCATATTTTCGTTACCCGACAAGCCACGAATAGAGTAGCTGTCCCATAACGCACCGCCATTATTTTTACGACTAATACTGGCAGAAAAATCGAGTGCATCGCGAAACTTAGTGATACCGTTATCAGTCATCATGTCTTTACTTAATGTGGTGATCGATTGCGGTAAATCTTTTGTTGGAATATCACCACGAAACGCTTGTTTATGCTCGATAGTGATCGTTTCCATATCGCTGTTATCAGCTGCATGTGTATTTGCTGCAAATGCCGCAGCTAAGGCTAAACTAAGAGTTGAGTACTTCATAAGGTCTAATTGTAGAGATTAAGGGAAAACGTTTTGTTATAAAATAACACAAACAACCAAGCTGATATAGTATAACAAATCATTTAGTACCGAATTTTTACTATCTTTTTATTGTTTACATAATACAAGTTCATCATTAGTATTAATAAATGACCAAAAAACAAACAAGTTAAGGAAAACTATGTATAAATCACTTTTAGCATTAACGCTTACATGCGCATCAATCAGCTCATTCGCAAACCCTGACTTATCACGTAAATTTCCATTTGTTGATATTCAAGCCCAGGTACTCGATACCACTACGGATAAGCCTAGCTGGCAACGACTCCCACCAATGTCTCATGTACAATACCCGACAGGGCTGTTGAATCGACAAGGCAGTGGCTGCGCAATTGTCAACTTTCAGGTAACACCACAAGGCGATGTGAAAAATCTAAATATAGAAAATTCAGCACCTAAGCGCTTTAGTAAAGATGTTAGAAAGGCAGCAAGACAAATAGTGAGAGACTGGCATTGGCCAGAGCGTAAGGGCGAACAAGTGATTGAGTTAACCATGCGTTTTGACTACTGCTTAACACACGACTTCGACAAAAAGAGTGAAGCCGTTGCCATGTGCGTCGAACATTCAGAACAAGCCTGCGAGTAAACAATAAATTTGCCATGCAGATACTTGAGCCAATGCCAGCTATTGCCTACAATGGCGCACAATTTATTCAATGCAGATCGCAACTATGACTGATACACAAAAACCAGAATTACCAAACCAACTTTCTATCAACCCACGTAGTAAATTTTATGTGGAAGAAGTTTTCGAACATGAAATTGGTGTAAAACTTAACGGCAAAGAGCGTTTTGACGTTGAAGAATATAATATCAGCGAAGGCTGGATCAAAGTCGCTTCTCCAAAAGCGCTTGATCGCCGTGGCCAACCTTTACTATTAAAAGTAAAAGGCTCTGTAGAAGTCTTCTACAAGTAATTCAGTTATTACTGAATGAGCTTGTTGGCCAATCAATGCTTGGCCAACAAGTTTATATCTCTACGAACTAAGGCACTCATTCCCTCGTTTTTTTCCGCACAAGCGAAAGTTAAACCAATGCCCAATGACGACAAATAGCGAGCCCAATAAAGTAAGTATTTTTTCTCCCGCCTCACCAATAATATTTTCGCCAAGCAGCACTGCCGCAGACAACAACACCAGCCCTGCACCGCCTAGCATCAATAATCGGTAACGCTTATGTTTTTTACAGCCTAAAAACAGTGCTAATAAGCTACTTGGCAGTACCGCAACCAACATCCAAAAATGAAACTGTTCGTTACCTAAACCCAATGCTGCAGCACTTGGTAATAAAACCAATAACACAGGCACAGCTAAGCAGTGAATAGCACACATAGCTGATAACCCTATGGCAAATTTGTCCATCTTTTCTTGTAATTTCACTGAATAATTCCTATAAAATTGAACACATGAATTATTAAAAACGCATCAAGCAATTTTTGCTTGGCACTCATTGCATACACCCATCATTTCAAATTGCTTTGTTTGTGAGGTAAAACCTGCATCATCAAAATGAGGGAAAAGCTTTGCAACATCACTCTGTGAAACCGCTAAAGTCTCTACTTTTTGGCAATGACGGCAAATCAAAAACAAAGAAATCTCACGCTTAAAAACCTCACTGTCGGTACCGTAAGCGATATATTTGTTAGCACTATTAAGCCTGCGAACAAGGTTTACCGATTCTAAAAAGCTCAAGATTCGATAAACAGACATGACAGATACACTCGAGCTTGTGCGCAGCTTATAACAACTGGCCAACTCGTAGGCCGATAGCGGTACGTCTGTGGTTAGTAATATTTGCAGTATTTGCTTGCGCTGAATGGTGAATTTTCTGCCATGTTCAAGGCAAACCTGCTTTGCTTTATTAAGTGTGCTGGTTAATCGCTGTTTATTCATAGCGGCCACTCAATATAAGGTTTTGTTGCTGTAAGCTCGGCTATCCCTTGCGCTTGCTCTGTAATCCACTGCGCTTCAATAACAGATATCGCTTCAGCCCATGCAAACAAAGTAACAGTGACTTTAGAGACCGGTTTATCACAACTAAACGAGTATTCAACTTCAAGGTCTTGATGTGAATGATGAGAATGATGCTCAAATGGGTTTTCAAAATTTGCATGAATAAGCTTACATTCGCCGTTAAATGTCACTAACTGCTCTGAATTTGCTAACTGGGCTAATGTTTGTTTGATAATTTGCTTTTGCTCAGCGGTTTCAGGCTGATGCTCAAAGCCAAAAATATCTCCAGCCGGCAAAATTAACTTAACTTGCCACTTACCTTGGTCATGAACCACAAAAAGCACTCCCTCACCATGTGAATGATGATGGTGTTGATGCCCTTGAGCTGAAAAAATACATCCAACCATCAAGCATATCACTACCAATTTTGCTGCTTTCATAACCACAATCACTCCATTTACCTCTCTTTAAGCATACTGTTACAAAAAAGAATAAAACTCATTCGTCGATTCATACTTGATACATTATAACAATTAAAGCACAATTGATACATTATAACATACCAAAGAGTGATGCATAATGAATAACATCTCAAGAGTCGCTGTCGTCATAGCAGCATTATTACCAGCCAGTGTATTGGCGCAATCAATCAAAGGCGTTGTTTTAAATAACCAAGGTAAAGCAGTTGCTAATGCAACAGTTGACCTTGAAGGCTCAGATCAAAAAGTAACAACTAATGACAAAGGTGAGTTTGAAATCAGCGGCTTAAATAACGGCTTAAAAGAGCTGCATATTTCAGCCCCAGGTTACGCTCACTTGCACCGAGATATCACACTTGCCAATGACCAAGACCACACTACAACTTTTAATCTAAAACGTTCACCCATTGAAGTTATTGATATTGAAGCAACACCGATTCATATGTCGGCAATGGAATCTGCTTCACCAGTTAGTGTGTTATCTGGCGAGCAATTAAGGCGCCAACAAGCATCAACGCTTGGTGATAGCCTTGAAAAACTACCCGGCGTTAACACAAACTTCCATGCCAAGGTTGCCAGTACCCCTGTGATCCGTGGTTTAAGCGGCCCACGTGTTTTAATAACGCAAAATGGCCTAGATGTGAGTGATGTGTCACGTGTTGGTCCTGATCACTCAGTTGCATCTGAAGCATCAACGGCGCAGCAAATTGAAGTTTTACGTGGCCCAGCAACTCTTTTTTATGGCAGCGGCGCAATTGGTGGTGTCGTCAACGTGGTTGATAGCAGAGTGCCAACTGACAGCACTACACGTGGCGAGTGGAACCTAGAACATAACTCTGTAGATGAGCAAAAAATTGCTTCGTTTAATGCTACTACAGGAACAGAGTCGTTTGCCTTTTATGCTGATGCATTCTGGCGTGAATCAGACGATTACGAAGTACCTGTAGCTGCCGATATTGACGACACCGAGCGCAGCTCAAAGTACGTAGTAGAAAACAGTAATGAAGACTCAGATGGCTTTACTGTAGGCACTAGCTACTTATTTGAGCAAGGTTACGTTGGCGTTGCGGTTGAGCAGTTTAACCGCCAATACGGTATTCCTGGCCATACACATGGTGAAGAAGAGCATGAAGAACATGACCACGAAGAGGTGCACAGCGAAGAAGAAGCCGTTTTTGCAGACCTCGAGCAAACCAAAATCCAGCTACTTGGTGAATACAATATCGACAGTGAATGGCTAAGCAAAATTAACTTACGTGCTGGCCACACAGACTACGAACACGCTGAAATCGAACACGGTGCAGTAGGCACAACCTTCAAAAACGAAACCAATGAGCTTCGCGTTGACATTCTGCATAGCCAATTTGATGAGTGGAATGGTGGCGTTAGCTTTCATTACAAAAAAAGTGATGTTGAAGCACAAGGCTCTGAAGCCTTCACCCCCCCTTCTGTTACTGAAAGTATTGCCTTTGCAATTATGGAAGAAAAGCATTTTGGTGATTTTTTAGTGCAATTAGGTGGCCGTGTTGAGCGAGTCACTATTGATGCTAACAATGTGCTGTTACCAGAAATTGACGCCCATGCTCATGATGAAGAAGGCGATGAGCACGACCATGACCATGAACACGAAGAATCAAACTACACACGTGTATTTGATGTTGCCCAAGAGTTCACACCGGTGAGTTTATCAACAGGGGTGGTATGGGATTTTACTCCGGGTTATAACCTTGGTTTATCGGTATCGCGTTCTGAGCGAGCTCCGTCTGCTTCTGAGCTGTTATCTTTCGGCCCACACATAGGCACAGCAACCTATGAAGTCGGTGCGCTTTTCGATACTCATGACGGTCATTTTGAGCTTTCACAAGAAGCTCTTGATTTAGAAACTGCAAATAATATCGACCTTACATTTCGTAAAACCGAGGGTGATGTTGGTTTTATCTTCAATGCATTTTACAACCAAGTAGATAACTATTATTACCAGATCAACACAGGTTTTTACGCTGAAAGCGGTCATGACCACGACCATGGTGACGAACATAACCACGAAGATGAGCACGATCATTCATCTGAACTACCCGTTTATTTATTTAAAACAGACGATGTTGTTTTACATGGTTTTGAAGCGCAAGTTGCTTGGCAGCTAACCGACGAATTAAAAATCGATTTATTCTCAGATTATGTACGTGCTCGTCTAAAAGACGGTGGAGATTTACCGCGTACTCCACCACTGCGTTTTGGTACCGAGTTTAGCTATCAAACAGAGAATCTAACGGCAAATATTCACGTTACACGCTACCAAGAACAAGACCGCATAGCGCATGAAGAAACCACAACTGACGGCTACACCCTCGTTGATGCCAGCATCTCTTATGACTTATCGGTACTGAACCAAGACCTATCGCTGTATTTAAAAGGCACAAACTTAACGGACACAGAAGCTCGCGTTCATAGCTCATTCTTAAAAAATATTGCACCACGTCCTGGGCGCAGTTTTGCGCTTGGTGTTCGCGGCTACTTCTAAAACATAATTACAAATAAAGGAAACCTACATGACACACTTATTTAGATTAAAACTATTGGCACTGGCAATTAGTAGCACCCTGATCACCGCATGTGGTGACGCAGAAACAAATATTGTTGAGAAAGACCCTATCGAGGTTCCTGACGACAGTGGTGATGACCATGATCACGATCATGATGACGGTTATACCATTGACTCAATGGGTCGTTTAGCGGTTTTAGCAGCTGATAGCAACGAAGCGAATATCTTTGATTTAGATGACGACTCATTACTAGAAACGTTTTCGCTTATCCATGATTCAAGCTCACTAAATGTTTCACCAAACTACCGTTATGCCGTTATTGCTAACCGCAGCCAAGATTACTTAGGCTTTATTGATAGCGGTTTATGGCGCGAAAATCATGGCGACCATTTACATGACTATAAACAAGGCCCAGCATTTAGTAACTATGAGCTAACAACCGGCAGTCGCCCCACTCACATCGTTAAACATGATGGCCAAATGGCCGTGTTTTACGATGGTAATGCCGATACAGGTACCGTTGCCTCAGTAGAAGTATTAACCGATAACGACATTGCAAACGAAACAACAACACTTACTGGTATTCAGTACGAAATCAATATGCATGGTGTTGCAGAACCTCGAGGTGAGCACCTCGTTGCTACATTACGTCGCGCTGATAGCGAAAGCACTTCTAATGCGAAAATCCTGCCGGATCAAATTGGTGTTTTCCATCTACATGATGGTGAATATGAGCTTGAACAAACAATTGAAGTTACCTGCCCTGATTTACACGGTGCAGCGCAAAACCATGATTATGTAGCATTTGGTTGTGGCGACGGTGTTCTGGTAGCACACCAGCATGACGATGAATACCATGCAGAAAAAATCGCAAATATTGAAGCGGTTGGCGATTTAAGAATCGGTACTTTATATGGTCATGAATCAAGCAACAGCTTTATTGGTGTTGCATCTGGTCATGGTGGCGGAGCCGCAGTTTTTGTGAGCATCAATCCGAGCGAAGCTGAAATGGAAGCCCTAGAGTGGCAACTTGATGAAGGCGCAAGCGCTGTTTCTTACTCATTCTCAGGAAGCGGTGAGCACTTTTTGGTTCTTGATAGCTTAGGCTTTTTAAACGTGCTTGCAGCCCATGAGCACGACGGCCACATGCACTGGGAGCTTGCAGGTAAAGTAGATATTACTGAAGAAGACATAACAGCGATGCCAGAAGGCATGAACTTTAGCATGACTGTGTCACAAAATAGCGAGTTTGCTTACGTTGCTGACCCGATTGCTCAGCACGTACTAAAAGTACATATCGAAGACCTTGAAATTGAAGGTGATCTTGAACTGACTTTTGCACCAAGCGCCATCACTTGGTTAGGTATCGCAGAAGAAAGTGACGATCACGACCACTAAGAAGTTATGTTTTATGGTATGACATAGCTCGCAAAGGTTGGCATTTACTGCCAACCTTTTTTATTCATATTTTGTAACAGACTTTCATCGCATCAGCATCGCTATTTGAAACTGAATAGTTATGATGTAACAGTTCCCAAAATAGGATGTAATCCCATGAAAAAACTAACAACGTTGGCACTGGCCATGGCTGCGACACTGGCACCTTGGGCATCAGCTTACGAAACTAAAGACACGCGCTTACTGCGTTTTCCAGATATTCATAATCAAAATGTTACCTTTGTTTACGGTGGCGATATTTACATTGCTAATACGCAAACAGGCGAGAGCAAACGCTTAACTGACCATATTGGCTTTGAAACCTTCCCTAAGTTTTCACCTGACGGTAAACGCATTGCCTTTGCGGCTGAGTACAATGGCAGCCGCCAAATTTATGTCATTAACAGCGATGGCTCAGGCTTAAAACAACTGACTTACTACAACGATGTTGGCCCAATGCCACCACGCGGCGGTTTTGATTATCGTGTTCTCGATTGGACACCAGATGGCAAAAATGTGGTATTTCGTGCTAATCGCACACCGTGGGGTAAGCGTATGGGTCGTCCATACATGGTGCCTGCTGACGGTGGCCTTGAACAACCTCTAGCTATTCCAGAAACGGGCGGTGGTATGCTTTCGCCAGATGGGAGTAAATATGTTTACACGCCAATTGACCGTGAATTTCGTACTTGGAAGCGCACCCGTGGCGGTCGTGCACAAGATGTCTGGGTTTACGATTTAAAAAGCAATACCTCAGAGCAGCTAACCAGTAACCGCGCTACCGATCAGCAACCAACCTGGGTTGGCGATAACATTTACTTTGTATCTGATCGTGATTACACCCTTAACCTATATCAATACCAAAAAGGCGCTGAGCCGAAAAAACTAACCAACCATAAAGACTTTGACGTACTGTGGCCATCAGCTGGCCCTAATGCTGTTGTCTATGAAAATGGTGGCTACCTTTATCGCTTTGACCCACAAACTCAAAAAAGCACTAAGCTGAGCATTAACATTGCTGGTGTGCGTCAATATGCCATGCCGTACACAAAAAATATCAGCGACTTTATCGACTCAATGTCGATTTCTCATGACGGTAAACGTGCGCTCTTTACTGCCCGCGGTGAGCTATTTAGCGTACCAGTTAAACAGGGCCCAACGCGTAACTTATCTTACACAGCAAAAGGCCGCGAAATTGACGCAAGTTGGTCGCCAAATGGTCGTTATATTGCTTATATGAGCGATGAAAGTGGCGAATACGAAATTTACTTAAAAGATCGCAGTAAAAATAATGCCACCAAGCAGCTAACCAGCAATGGAACTATTTGGCGCTTTACGCCAATTTGGTCACCAGATAGCTCAAAGCTGTTATTTGCAGATAAGAACCACACACTCTGGTGGATAGACGCAAAATCGGGTAAACAACACAAAATTGATACCAGCATCTACGATGAAGAAGGCATTCGCCAATATACTTGGTCGCCAAATAGCGAAGACATTGTGTTTGTGAAAAACAATGAAAACCGCTATGCCTCACTGTGGCACTACAATATTGATAAAAAGAAAGTGACTCGCTTAACGGATGAAATGACCAATGAGCAAAACCCAACTTTCTCTCCTGATGGCCAATACCTCTACTTTAGCTCTGAGCGCGACTTTAACTTAGCCTTCAGCAGCTATGAGTTTGACTACATGTTTAATCGTGCAACGCGTATTTATGCCGCTGCCGTAAATGACAGTATCAAACCGCTTATCGCGCTACAAAGTGACGAAACAGCGATCGTCAGCGATAAACAAAAAAATGAAGACAAGAAAGCGAAAAATACCCTGCAAAGCAGCGATTTTATGCAACGTGTAACCGCTTTAAATGCACCAGCAGGGGATTATCGCAGTTTAACGGCAGTCAAAGATGGCGTGCTAACACTGGCTAATGGCGGCCTACAATTAATAGGCACAGCTCACGACAGCGAGCTTGAAACTGTGGCTAAAGGGGTAAGCAGCTACACTATTTCAAGCAACGGTGAACACCTGCTTGTGCATGCGGGTAACGATTACAGCTTAATTGAGCCAAAAGCAAAACAAGACCTAGCAGCGAATAAGCTTGATCTTAGTAACATGACCTTAAAAATTGAGCCACAGATTGAATGGCAACAAATGTATGTTGAAGGCTGGCGTACATTACGTGATTGGTTCTACGATGAAAACCATCACGGCCAAGATTGGGACGCAATTTTAGCTAAGTATCAACCTATGGCTGATGCTATCTCACATCGTAGTGACCTAGATTACATTCTCAGTGAAATCGCAGGTGAAATTAACTCAGGCCACATTTATGTGCAGTCGGGTGATATGCCAAAAGCAGAGCGTAAAAAGCATGGTTTATTAGGTGCAAAACTTGCCAGCGATCCATCTGGATACGTAAAAATTGAGCAAATCTTCCAAGGTGAAAACTGGCATGAAGACTTCCGCTCACCACTTGGTACAACAGGGGTAAAAGCACATAACGGCGACTACATCATTGCCGTAAATGGCCGCTCAGTAAAAGACGTAGCTAACTTCTACGAATTACTAGAGAACACTCAAGGTGAGCAAGTTGAGCTAGTCCTTAACAGTAAACCGCGCAGCAAAGGTGCATGGCAAGTTACCGTTAAGCCTGTAGCTAGCGAGCAAGGCTTGCGCTATTTAGACTGGGTTAACTCTCGTGCAGCCTACGTTGATAAGCTATCAAATGGTCGTATTGGATATGTTCACTTACCAAATACAGCCTACGAAGGTAACCGCGCCATGTTCAAAAACTACATGCCGCAAACCACCAAAGACGCCATGATTATTGATGACCGATACAATGGCGGCGGCTTTATTCCTGAACACATGATCACTTGGCTTGCCCGTAAACCGCTTAACTATTGGAAACGCCGTGGAGTTGAGCCAACTAAAACCCCACAATTTGCTCATGATGGTCCAAAAGCCATGCTGATCAATGGTTACTCAAGTTCTGGCGGTGATGCTATTCCTTACTACTTCCGTCAAGCTGGGTTAGGTAAGCTCATTGGTACCCGTACTTGGGGTGGTTTAATTGGTATTTCGGGTAACCCAAGTCTTGTCGACGGCGGCCAAGTTATCGCGGCAACATTCCGCATTTTAGATAACGATGGCAACTGGATCATCGAAAACGAAGGTGTCACCCCTGATATCAAGGTAGTTGACCGCCCAGAGCTAATCTACCAAGGTAAAGATCCATCGATTGAACGTGCCGTAGAAGAGCTTTTAAAAGAGCTAAAAGACAATCCGAAAAAGCCTCTCACCGTGCCACCAGCACCGACTGACTTTTAATTCTTAACTGGTTGTTAAAAAGTAAAAACCCCGCAAAGATGCGGGGTTTTTTAGGGTTTTTAATGTTTCTTCCAGCCACTCCAAACATCGTCTTCTTGGTTGGCTTTGTTTTTTTTCTTTTTCTTACCTGTTCCCGCAGGTTTTGCTACGGGCTTATCATTTTTAAGTGCTTTAGCGGCATCGAGGTTTGCTTGGTTTACGGTAAAACCTGCCACTTCTTCACGCTCTAAACGTAATTTATTTTTCTTTTCGATAATTTTAAAATGATGAAAGTCTTCGTAATCAATCAGTGATAACGCTAAGCCTATTTCTCCGGCGCGACCACTTCTGCCAATACGGTGCATGTAATCGGCAGGGCTACGGGGTAAATTGAAATTAATCACTACAGGCAATTTAGCAATATCTAAACCACGAGCAGCAATATCAGTGGCAATTAACACCTCAATTTCGCCATTTTTAAACTTTTCGATTACGCGAGTACGCTCACTTTGGCCTTTATCACCATGAAATACTTGTGCATTGATGCCACGCTTTTCAAGCTTACTCGCCAAGTGCCCACAATCTTTCTTTGCATTCACAAAAATCAATACTTGGCGCCATTTATGGTTTTTTATTAAGTGCGCTAAAACAGTGGTCTTCTCACCTTTATTAACGGTAAATACACGCTGTACTAGAGTGCTCTCCTGTTTGCTTTGAACTTGTATTTCAACAGGGTCATTTAACAGCTTTTGGGTTAATAGCTTAACTTGATCTGGGAACGTCGCTGAAAACAGCATTGTTTGTTTTTTAGCGGGCATAAGTGCTAATAGCTCAGCAAGTTCTTCGGTAAAACCAAGACTCAACATGCGATCTGCTTCATCAAGCACTAAGGTGTTTACGTTATCAAGCTTAATAGCATTGCTTGAAATCAAATCAAGTAAACGCCCTGGGGTTGCCACAATAATATCGGCACCGCCTCGCAATGCTTGCATTTGCGCATTCACCGACACACCACCGAATACCGCGACAGTTTTAATCGCACCATTAAAATTTGCAGAGTACGATTTAACGCTATCGGCCACTTGCACCGCGAGTTCTCGGGTTGGCACTAAAATAAGCCCTGATGCAAAGTTACCTTTGCCTTGTGCTTTTTTAAGTCCCTTATCTAAAAAGCACTTTTGCAGCATAGGCAGAGCAAATGTCGCTGTTTTACCTGAACCGGTATTCGCTCCTGCAATTAAGTCACTACCCGCTAAAATGCTTGGAATTGCTTTTGCCTGAATAGGTGTAGGCTGGGTATATTCAAGATCAGCCAATCGAGCAAGTAGCTCTGGAATAAGGCCAAGTTCGTTGAAATTGCTAGAGTTTGCGGTTGAGGTCATAAAAGGTGTAGGCTCATTACTAAAATAGCCTGCGATTTTAGCGTATTTATTGGCCGTTAAGTAGGGATTAGTGATTTTAAATACCTTTTAAATAACAGCAACTGGTTTATGATAATTGCTCAATATTAAAATGAGTGCTTTAAAGCCAACATTTAAGTTGGCCATATTTTTAACTCTTGCTCAACTGTGCTTGCAACCTCGTTTTTGTCTCTTTTAAGTAATCAGGGTAAGGATAAGAGTCATCTGCAACGGCTATTGCAGCCTCGATTTGAACTAATGCTTGGCGAATATTACCTTGCATTTCATAGCCGTATGACAAAGCTGACAGTGCATACGCTGATTTAGGGTAGTTTTTTATATTGTACTTAAACACCTCAATAGCCCGCTCAAATTGCTGGTTATCCGTTAAGCTGTAACCCAGTAGCCTAACAGCGCGGTCTGGTGGCGCTATTTGTTCACCCCATTGCTGAGATAAACGTTGATAATAAGCATCAATTGATGAAACATCATCGCCCAATGCACTCAAAGGCATATGTTTAGATAAAAATAAGCCATGGTACGCATTAAATGCCCCAGCAGCTGAGGTTAGGTTATGCGAAACGCCTGCAAAGGCATCGCTCTTAAAGCGCAAATGTTGCACCGTACTATTTTGCATTGTTTGCTGCATATCATCGTATCTTTCGCGCATAATGCCAGCTTCTTCGCCGATATTCATATATACATAGCTGTTAATAGTTTTGGCTTTAGTAACAAAGGTTTTTAGGCTCTTAGCCGGGGCGCCATAGTTCCACCATACCGCAGGGCTATAAGCAATATGCGCTTGAAATAGCTCAGGGTCAGCCTGCATTGCGTAAAGAGCAAATACACCCGCAGCTGAGGCCCCTGCGATAACTCTATAATCATGAGTACGATACTGTTTATTAACCAAAGGCATCAGTTCTTGCTCTACGAAAGCTAAAAACTTTGCTGCCCCACCGCCTTCACCAACAGGCCCTTGTGGTTCTTTGTTCACTGTGGGATAAAAATCTCTAAGTCGATTAGTGCTTTCAATCGCAACTACAATCACCTCTGGCGCTTGATCATTTTGTTGTAAGCGTTCAAGCACAGCATTAATCAATGGTAAATTACCGGCCCCATCTAAACGGTAAATAACGGGATATCTTTTGTTTGGATCTGTTTGGTAGCTTTTTGGTAATTGCACAACGACTGTGCGCTGCTCACTAAGATTACTTGATTCGATAGTATGCGTATGTTGGCTGTAATGTGTAACCGCCTCATCAGCGGCTGGTTGAGCCATAACATGGCTAGTACAGAATAAAAAACCACTAATATAGAGTAACTTAAATAGTCGCACGACTTATCCTTAAGAAATATTGGTAATTTTTTAAGCTAACAGAATTGCAGGTACAAACAAAGATAACTTATGAACTTTTTCGTAAAAAAGTATATGTAAGTCATTATTTTAACTAAAGCGTATGACGCAATATTTGCCCAGCACTTTTACCTGTCATGCCATCTGGTGATTTAATGACTTGGCCATTAATAATGACGTATTCAATTCCTTCTGCGTACTGATGAGGTGCGCTAAACGTTGATTTATCAGCAACCGTCGCAGGGTCGAGTATGACAATATCAGCAGCATAGCCTTGTGCTATCACTCCTCGGTCAGTTAGGCCCATTCTTGCTGCGGGTAAACTGGTCATTTTACGTATTGCATCAGGTAATGAAATCACCCCTTGTTCACGCACATAATGACCTAGTACTCTAGGAAAGGTGCCGTATCCTCTTGGATGCGGGTTGCCTTTACCAAGTTCTGAACCACCCGCATCGGTGGCGATTGCGGTAATTGGGTAAGCCATAATGTACTTAACATCATCTTCATTAATAGCGTGGAAGATCCCCTGAGCACCGCCATTTGCTTGAATTTCAATGGCAAGTTCAGCGGCTTCATCAATACTTTGCGCTCGCCCTTCACGCTTTAATACTTCAGCAAAGGTTAGCCCATCCCATGTAGGGTTTGCCGCATAATGCGCTATTTGCAGCCTTGCGGGGTCACCACCGCCTCTATCTTCACGGATATTTTTGATCAAACCTTGTTTTATTTTTTGCCTTAGTTCTGGATCTTGTAGACGCTTTTCAACTTCAGCTTGGCCACCAGCCAATGACCACGCCGGAAATAAAATAGCAAACCGCGTAGAAGAAGCCGTGTAAGGATACTGATCGAGAGTGACATCGAAACCCGCTTTGCGAGCATCACGGATCATTTGAATAGTTTGCTTACTCTCACCCCAATTTGGATGACCAATCAGCTTATGATGAGAGATATGCACAGGAATACCGGTCTCTTTTGCAACATCGAGCACTTCATTCATCGCCGTGACAATCTCTGCGCCTTCATCGCGCATATGAGATGCAAAAAATCCATGCTGAGCATGAGCGGTTTCGGCAAGCACCTTTACTTCAGCAAAGTTTGAGTACACACCAGGAACATATTTAAGCCCAGTCGATAAACCAAACGCCCCCTGCTGCATCGCTTTATCTACCAGCACTTGCATTGCTTTTAGCTCATCAGCGCTGGCAAGCCGCTGCTCTTCACCCATTACAGCTTTACGAACATCATTATGGCCAATTAATAAGGCTAAGTTAGTCCCTAGAGGTGAACGCTCGGTTTGCGCAAAAAATTGCTTAAAGTCGACAGGAGAAAAACCACAGTTACCGCCCAAAATAGTGGTAATACCCTGCTGTACTAAGTTATCGAGCCGAGGCAGCTCTGCAATTGAGCGCTCAGCATGGGAATGTAAATCAATAAAGCCAGGGGCAACAATCTTGCCTTTGGCATCTATAACTTGTTGAGCCTTGTCAGCCGTCATGTCACCAATTTTAGTGATCTTGCCGCTTTCAATGCCAACATCTGCGTGAACCGCTTTGCCACCAAGACCATCGAGCAACATAGCGTTTTTGATGATGAGATCAAAAGATTGCCCATAAGAAATCCCCGAGCTGAGCACTAATACGAACAATCCTATTGAGGTTAAAACACTGCGCTTTTTCATTGTTATGATCCTTAGCCTGAGTGTTTAACCATCCTAATCAATTGCAACACAAATTGCATCAGTGAACAGTAATTAAGCAAATTACAGACACAAAAAAGCCGGCTAATTAGCCGGCCTCGATGCTTTAACTTACTCAACCGTTACCGATTTTGCTAGGTTTCGAGGTTGGTCTACGTCGGTGCCTTTAATAACCGCAACATAGTATGAAAGCAGCTGTAGTGGAGTTGTATATACAACTGGGGCAATCACGTCATCGACATGATTTACGTTGATTACACGCATCGTTTCGTCAGAATTGAACGCTGAGTCTTTGTCTGCGAATACATAAATAATACCGCCACGGGCACGTACTTCTTCTACGTTTGATTTAAGCTTTTCAAGTAGTTCGTTGTTTGGTGCTACAACAATGATTGGCATGTCGGCATCAATCAACGCAAGAGGACCATGCTTAAGCTCACCCGCTGCGTATGCTTCGGCGTGAATGTATGAAATCTCTTTCAGCTTAAGCGCACCTTCCATCGCGATTGGGTATTGTGAGCCACGACCTAAGAACAATGAATGGTGCTTGTCAGCAAATTCTTCAGCTAAATCTTCAATCCCTTCAGCAAGTAGTAATGCTTCTTCTAACTTGTTAGGAAGTGTTTTAATTGCATTCACAATCGCACTTTGATCTAGGCCTTTTTCTTGGGCAATAGATGCCGTTAGCATTAATAAGCCAACAAGTTGTGTGGTGAAAGCTTTAGTTGATGCAACACCAATTTCAGCACCTGCTTTAGTCATAAAGGCTAAATCAGATTCACGTACTAACGATGAACCCGGTACGTTACAAATGGTCATTGACGCCATGTAGCCTTGCTGTTTTGCAAGACGAAGTGCAGCAAGCGTATCGGCTGTTTCACCAGACTGTGAAATTGTCACAAGTAAGCTGTTTTCATGTACAAATGATTCACGGTAACGGAACTCAGAAGCAATCTCGACATTACAGCTTACGCCTGCAAACTGCTCAAGCCAGTAACGAGCAACCATGCCTGAGTGATATGATGTACCACAGGCAATAATTTGTACGTGTTTTACGTCTTTAAAGATTTGCTGAGCACTATCGCCAAAGGCATCAATCGCTACAGTATCATTAACTAGGCGGCCATCAAGCGTGTTACGTACAGCAAGTGGCTGCTCGTAAATTTCTTTCAGCATGTAGTGACGATATTCGCCTTTACCTGATGCATCTTGCGTAATGTTTGATTCAATCACTTCGCGCTCTACTGCATCGCCGTTTGCATCAAAAATTTCAACACTGTCGCGAGTAATACGAGCAACATCGCCTTCTTCAAGGTAAATAAAGCTACGTGTAACAGGTAATAGAGCAAGTTGATCAGAGGCAATAAAGTTTTCGCCAAGACCCAAACCAATCACCAATGGGCTACCAGAGCGCGCTACGATGATTTCGTTGTCGTTCGCTTTATCAAAAACAACGGTACCAAATGCACCTTCAAACTGCTTAACTGCAGCTTGTACTGCTGCTAAAAGCGTATCGTGCTGCTGGCGAAGTTGGTGAATAAGGTGCACCATTACTTCAGTGTCAGTTTCTGATAAAAACTCATAACCGTCGCCTTTAAGCGCATCACGTAGACTGGCATGGTTTTCGATAATACCGTTATGAACTAGGGCAATTTCGCTGTTCGAAACATGTGGGTGAGCATTCGCTTCAGTTACGCCACCATGAGTTGCCCAGCGTGTATGTGCGATACCTGTAGTACCATTTACTGCTGCATCATTCAGTGCCGCTTCAAGATTAGCAACCTTACCCACTGACTTTACAGTGTTTAGCTCAGTACCTTTAAGTAAAGCCACACCAGCCGAATCATAGCCACGGTATTCAAGACGCTTTAGGCCTTCAACAAGTATTTTGTTTACTGGGCGTTCTGCAACAGCCCCAACGATTCCACACATAATTTCTCCTTTTGCACATGCCAAAGCGTTTTACTTTGGGCGGTATGTGTTGTCATAAATTTAATGTAATAAGGTGTTGTCGGTCTTATTACGGGTTATTCAATTTCTGCACAGATCAGCTGTACTCCACATGCTGTTATCGCCTCACGCTTATCTGCGCTTAGATTGTTGTCTGTGATAACAGTGGTAACACGCTGCCAAGGCAGTTCTAAATTAGGTATTCTTCGGCCAATTTTTTCTGACTCTACCAGCACCACTACCTCTCGGGCAGCTTCAGCCATCACTTGGCTAAGCCCCACTAATTCATTGAAGGTTGTGGTACCTCTATCAATATCAATGCCATCGGCACCAATAAAGAGTTGGTCAAAGTCGTAAGAGCGTAGAACATTCTCCGCAACTTGGCCTTGAAACGATTCTGAATGCGGATCCCAGGTTCCCCCAGTCATCAATAATGTTGGCTCATTTTCTAATGAAAGTAGTCGGTTAGCGACATTAATAGCATTGGTCATCACCACTAAACCGCGTTTACTCGCAAGCTCTGGGATCATCGCCGCGGTAGTGCGACCGCTATCAATGATGATGCGGTTATGATCTTTAATCAGCTTTGCAGCGGCCTGTGCGATTGCCATTTTGCGAAGCGAGTCGCTTTTCTCATTGCTATTTGCAACGATTTCTTGCGGCAGTGCAATAGCACCACCGTACCGGCGCAGTAATAAGCCACTTTTTTCAAGTGCTGTCAGATCTTTACGAATGGTCACTTCAGAAGTTTGAAACTGCTCAGCTAACGCTTCAACAGCAACTTCACCAAGTTCATTCACTTGGCTTAAGATAGTATGGCGACGTTGTTGAGTGTTTCGTTTTGTCATTTATATGATCACATAAGTTTCGTTTCGAAAGTTTTTGGATTTTAAACGAAACAATATAAATGGCAAGTCAATGTTTTGAGAACACACCTTATTAAGATATGTGGCCTATAGAGCCATTGATTAAATGCTTAAAGAAACTATTTCTGTAGATTGCTTTCCTAACCTTTTAATAATAATTAAATTATTTATCTTATCCACATAGAAATAAGGCCAAACTTCATTAAATGGAAACTCCTGTGTTAACAGAGTGCTGCCATCAACATCATTTATATTCATTTCATAGAAAGTTGTATTGCCAATAAGGTTATAATTACTCCATAACACTCTATCTTCAACAATAGCCCAGTTTACAATTGCATCGTTAGGCAGCGTTATCGGTAAGGCCGTAAAGCTATTATTATAAGCATCAAATCGAGATAAATTCCCCCACTCGTCACCCACTATGTACCCTCCTTCAAATTCGCGAATATAACGATAACCTTTAAAAAGGAGCGTATTCGTTCTATCTGCCATAGTCTGTTCAAAAATCTGCCACTCCCCATCTGTTTTGATAGAATAGAGGATAGAGTCTTCATTATCGGAAAAGCTGACATCCCCGATCAATTCATCTGTTTTCGATACGTAATTCAATGTATTCGTTATGACATTGAATATAGCGGTTCGGTTATGATGCTTGAGTAATACATATTGTCCAGATTTTGAAGGACTGATCAATTTAAGTGGCTGCTCGGTTTGAAATAATTCAACTTTACTTGCAGAGTTATGCTTTTCATGTAGGGTTAAATAATTAACTTTATTGCGTTTTTCTATCACCCACACTTTATTGCCTAAAGAGTGATAGGTGGTAATACGCCCCTGTTCAGTGTTATTACTTTGTGTCACTTCTGTGGTTTTAAATACCTCCATAGGAAGCTTTTTTTCAATAAAAGTATTAAGTCTTTCGCGAGTTTTAATCGCCAATAAAGTATGTGGGTCAAGTACGTTTAGAGCTGTAACAGTGGTATTCATAACCACTTCTGTATTGCCTGTTTTAATATTTAACTTTATCAGTTGTTTCTTATCAGCAAAAACAAGGTGCTCATCATTAAGCCATTGCAAGCTGTAAATCACATCATGATGATCATAATTAAAAAGCGTGTTGCCGGTTTCAGGATCAAGAATACGTATGTTATTACGTTTACTGTCTAAAAATACTCTAAGCACAGCAACTTTACTCATATCAGGTGAAATATCAGCATATGAGTCATACACCCCTTTTTGAGCCACAGATGTCACTTCTTCTATAAGGCCGCCTACTCTATTTAACTTATAAAGAAGCATGCTACCGTGAGGTTGCTTTTGCCCTGTAAAAAATAGGCTATTATCATTTTTATTAAAAAATACACTGGTAATAAAATGAAAATCGGAAACTAACACCTCTACGTTATTCGCTGGGTTTATTAGAGATACCCTCTTAATTTTTGCAGAGCCAACATCATTATCCGAAAAGTATAAATATCGATCATTATTTGAAAATGCTAATCCAATAGGCAAGGTTGCAGTGTCTGTGAGAGGTTTAATTGACTGATTATCTAGATTTTTCAAGTAAATTTGATAATTACTCTCGTGACTTAATCGATTGCTAAAAGCGATGTACTTACCATTATTCGATACGCCAAGTGATCGCTTTTCAGAAGTAATAGTGTCAATAACTGTCAGGGGATCGTCATGGTTTTTTTTAGGTAGAAAATATACAAACAGAGCGCAAATAAATGCTATCGAAAAGGTTGCTAATATAAGGTTATATTTTTTTCTTTGACTAGTTGGGATGTGTGTATTCGAAGGTTGCTCTGTTTCTATAGAGGACACTTCTTCAATAGTGCAAATAAGCTTATAGCCCCGTTTCGGAAGAGACTGAAGAAAAGTAGGTTCTTTGTGATCATCACCTAATACACTACGGATTTTACTAATAACTCGTCTAACAGCAGCATCAGAAACACAACGATCTTGCCATAGGTTTTGGTGTAAATCAGCCATTGAAATGTAACGGTCGTTATGCTCAATAAAATACATTAAAACAGCAAATACCTTTGGCTCTAATATAATTGACTGTTCATCAACCAGAAGAGACATCTCTTCTGTATTTAAATAGCACTTTCCAATCCGAATAAGCATACAACTGAGTCACTCATCTACCTTAATGATCCCTCTACAAAATATTGTACTTTACTATTAACTAGGTTACTACAAACAATATAAACACTTGATAAATAAAAAAGTTACAGTTTAGTCACAGTAAAATCAGAGGAAGATTATTGGTTTCATGATTACCTTTACGTATTTTACCTTCTCGACTTCAAGCCTTTTGCCACAGCATTAGTAAGTTAAAAATATTTATATTGATAAAACGTGCATTGATAGCAGAGAAATGATCACATGAGTTAGGAAGGAAAAAAATAATGAAACTCACATCTAAACTTATTTATCAGGGGTTAATTGGTTTGTCAGCCATTATGCTTTTATCTGGTTGGCGGTTAGGGTTTGCAGATAATGCAGAAGTGCTCTCTCTTGAATCTGTAACGATGGCAAAAGTAGAGCGAGGTGACTTTTCTATTAAAGTTGAAGGTTATGGTTCTCTTCAATCAATTAATAAAAGACTGCTCACAGCCACCAGCAATGCTGTTGTCGACGAAATAAAGCTAAAAGCAGGGGCCGTTGTAGAGCCTGATACAGTTATCCTGACATTAAACAACCCTGAGCTTGAGAGTAAGCTTCGTCTAGCTTTAGCAAAGCTCAAAAATGCAAAGACACAGAAACGTCAAACTTTGTTAGTGCAACAACGGGAGCTGTTAAACAATGAATCAAGTATCTCTGAGTTAAAAGCACAAGCAGAAATTGCCATGCTCCAAGTAGAAGCCGAACGCTCTTTAGCTAAGTCGGGAATAGTCTCTGGGATTAGTGCTAAAAAAAATGAATTGGAAGCGAAGCAGTTACTTAAACGCATCAGCCTCGAAGAATCAAAATTAGACAAGCTCACTGAAATGCAAAAAGAAGCACTTTCAATTCAAGATGATCTTATTTCTCAAGCAGAAGATGAGTTCAACGTCGCAAAACTTATGGTCGAGCAATTATCTGTAAAAGCAGGAATGAAAGGGGTCATCCAGCGCCTTCCTCTCAGTTTAGGGCAAAGTGTAACAGCAGGCTCTGAGCTTGCACTCATTGGCAGCCTATCGCCATTAGTTGGGGAAATAAAAGTTCCGCAAATTCAAGCGCACTTAATTCAAATGGGCATGAAAGCCGACATTACAACACTCAATGAGCAGGTGCATGGACGAGTCGTTCGTGTTGACCCTGTTATCAATGATGGTGCTGTACAGGTTGATATTGAACTTGAAGCAATTGAGCATGGCAGCATGAAACCAATGCAACAGGTTGATGCAACCATCTACGCTGACGTACAAAAAGATATGAATTACATAAAACAACCCAGTGATGCTAAAGAGGGAGCCTATGGTTCACTATTCAAGCTAACGAGTGATAACAGGGCTGTTAGAGTTGATGTGCAATATGGCAAAACATCAGGACAGCTAATTCAAGTGTTATCAGGCTTAGAGCCTGGCGAGCAAGTTATTATTTCCACCTTAGATATTCCTGCTGAAACAAAAATGATAAAAATAGAGAGCTAGAAGTATGAACACTGAAATTTTAAGGGTTAATAACTTAACTAAGTCCTTTACCAATGGCGATCAAGTTAGTCAAATTTTAAAAGGAATTAGCTTCACTGTTTATGATGGCGAATTTATTTCTATTTCAGGCCCATCAGGGTGCGGAAAATCAACTCTGCTGAATATTATGGGATTACTCGACACCCCACAAAGCGGTGAATATTACATCGACGGCTTACTGGTTTCTGATATGGACTCAACGCAGCGCTCTAAAGTTCGTGGAAACAGAATCGGCTTTGTATTTCAATCTTTTAATCTAATAGATGAAATGACCATCTTAGAAAATGTAGCACTGCCTTTAAAATACAGAGGGGATTCGCTTTCAACGCGCCATGCACGAGCTTTAGATTGCTTAGAAAAAGTAGGCCTTGCAGATAAAACTGATTTATACCCTAACCAAATATCAGGGGGTCAACAGCAACGCGTTTCCATTGCTCGCGCTTTAGCTGGTGATTCAGGAATTATGCTTGTCGATGAACCAACAGGTAACTTAGATTCTAAAAACGGTGATGCCATCATGGCATTGATCAAAGACCTTAATCAGCAAGGCACAACTATCGTTTTAGTGACCCATGACCCGCGTTATGCCAACATGGCATCTCGTAATATTCAATTAAAAGATGGCTCTGTAATAGCTGAAAATGATGATATCAATACGCCAATAGAGGCAAATCGAGTTGCTCAGCCATGTTAAAAGTAGCCTACAATACCTTCAAACGTGCTAAACAGTACTATTTAACTACCGTATTTACATTAGCGCTCACTCTTTGCATGGTACTAAGTGCATTTAGCTTAGTGGATTTAGTCTTTTTCTCCCCCTTACCTTATCAACAAAGTGATAATTTATATTTACTGGAAGGCACCGTAAACTCAAAAAGCTATTCAGGCCCTGCTAGTAATTCAAAAGTAATGAGTTATATAGAGAATGAAAATACTCTCTTTACTGACATGGCTACCTACCATAAGTGGACCAGTTATAAATTATTAGACAGGCCAACTAGACCCGCTGTAGACGTTATTCTTGCATCTAATAACTTGTTTGACCTGCTTGGTGTAAAACCTGAACTTGGCAGATTATTTAATAACACCGAGGCGCTCGGCAGTAAACACATGTCTGTCGTTTTAGGCTATAGGGCATGGCAAGAACTTTTCCAGGGGCGAGGTGATATCATTGGTCAAAAAATACAGTTAAATCAACGCCGATTTACTATTGTTGGTGTAGCTCCAGATAATCTTGTTCTGCCCCACTACAAAAATATAAACGATGCAATATGGTTACCTATTGATGTCGATGAGGTATTTGATCCCAAAACAGCAAATGGGTTTATGGGTGCATACAAAAGTGTGGTTAGATTAAAAAGTACAGTATCAGAATCTGCAATCACACAACAGTTATCAGATCTATCACTGAAAGGCGCTCAGCTCTATGCTCCTAATATTCTGAAAGACTTTACTGTTAACGCACGTATCAAGACATTTAGTGAAGCATTAAAAGGTGATAGCGGAAAAATAGTACTTATGTTGCTTTTAGGCGTTTGTTTATTATTAATCATTGCACTGATCAACCTGTCTAGTATGCAACTTGCAAAAGCAATTACCCGTATAAAACCTATTGCTATTAGCTTTGCATTTGGGGCAAGTACAAAACAACTCATTGTTGAAACACTAAAACATAACCTATTACTCATTAGCATTGCTGTCATACTAGCATTAACACTCACCCAAATAGGGTTTATGGTTATTCAAAGCTTAGCCGCAAACGCCATACAACGATTAGATACGCTTTCGCTAAGCATTAATACGCTTCTCTTTTCAACATTTTTGATTGTTACTATTGCTGCACTGTATTCATTTATAGAATTGAGTGTCGTAAAAGAGAAAAACTTAATTAGTAGCTTGCAAAGCAGCGGTAAAGGAACCGGAAAACAAATGAGTTCAGCGACAAGCCACTTGTTAGTTGGCTTACAGATCTTATTCTCCTTTTTAGTATTAACTGCCGCAAGTCACGTTGTTTTGGTTACACTCTCTGAAGCACTGAGAGATAATGGCATAAACACTAAAGGTAAATACTCACTTACAATAAATTACAGTAATATCGACAAATCTAATGAGCGAATCAATATTCATAAAGCGGTTATCCAGCAGTTATTAAACCTCAATAATGTGAGCAGTTTGGCAACTTCATCAGAACAGCGCTTACCCGATACGGTTAACGTCAATCAAATATATGATGAAGCTGGTCAATATATTGCGCAAGCGCGTAATAGCTTAGTTTCCAACAATTATTTTGCAGAATTAGATCTTAAATTAACAGGCAAGGGCTTTAACAAAGGTGATGAAAAACTCAAAAATCCGCCAATTGTAGTCAATCAACGCCTTGCGGATATGTTGGATAAAAACAAACAAAATGTACTAAATAGTAAAGTCAGCTTTGACAGCAAAACGTTTTATTCTATCGTAGGTGTAGTCAGTAATACCTACGTACCAGGAAGACCTGAAAGTGAAAACTTTGAAGTGTTCACACCCAACGATTATCCAGGTTGGAGTCAATATACCTACCTTCTAACAATGAAAGATTCCGCATCAATATCGCAAATTCAGCAACTGATCTACGGGATTGATAAACGCTTAGATATACATTCATTAGCGTCATTAACAACTCAATTTGATGAGCAACGACAACGCCATTTAAACGCTGCCTGGCTTGCTATTGTCCTTGCATCAACGTCATTGCTTATGGTGTGTATTGGCATAAACGGCATTGTTAACTACCTAATTAAAGTACGCAAATATAGTTTAGGCGTTAAGCTTGCTATGGGCGCTGATAACCTAAGATTGTTAAAAGAAAGTTTACTAGAGCTTATGCAACCCATAACGATGAGCTTGGTACTCGCCTTTTCATTAGCATTTTTAATCATTGGTTATTGCTTTTCACTACCAAATGTAACCCTGACTATAAACTGGTGGCTGACACTATCCATCTGGCTTGGCCTTTTAACTATGGCTGTCATCACGAGCTTTTTTCCAATCAATAAAACACTTAGACAAGATCCAATAAAGGCATTACGCAATGAATAGATTTCTTATATTTATAGTATTGCACGCAGTGGCACTTACAACAGAACATTAACTCCTTTTGGCTTTCAGGGTGAAAAGCGTACGTTATGGCAAGCAAAAGAGACATATATAGACTTATCACCAATCATGTTCGCAGATAAAATAGATGCGCCATTACTGCTTATTCATGGCGAAAATGATCAAAACTCCGGTACTTACCCCATGCAATCCATGAGAATGTATCAAGCATTGGTTGCGAATAAAAAGACAACTCAGCTAATTATGCTCCCTTATGAAGGCCACTCTTATAGAGCGAAAGAGAATTTAACATACTTACTTAAAGAGCAGTCTGCTTGGCTCAATAAATGGTTAAGACCTCCCAATGCAAGGTTATGACGTAATATCACATGCTCTTTTGCAATCGGTAAAGGACAACGTAAAATGTGACTACTCTACGCATTACATAATGAATTATGAAAGCATTTAATAGTTTAGAAGAGTCATTTATAAAACAACGAAAAAATGCCCATGAAATTTGCCGTTTATTTGCCAAAAGCCCAAGTAAAGGCAATTTAAAACGACTAAAAGGCATGTTTGCTCACTGTGGCGAACAGGTTGTTATTGAAGCTGGTTTTCATTGTGATTATGGCAGTGGTATTAAAATAGGTGATCGCACCTTCATAAATATTAACTGTACAATGCTTGATGCGCCGCTATCTGATGCGCAAATTACAATAGGCGATGACTGCTTAATAGGCCCTAATGTGCAAATACTCGCGGTATCGCATGCAGTAAACCCTACCGAGCGTTTAGCAAAAGCTAATTTTGCAGCGCCGATTAGCATTGGCAAGAATGTATGGATTGGTGCAGGTGCCATTATACTTGCAGGTATTACAGTTGCTGATAATGCCGTGATTGGCGCAGGGGCAATAGTTACCAAAGATGTCGCGGCAAACACCCTAGTAGCAGGTAACCCCGCGGTGAAGATAAAAGATATTTAAGTACACACTTAAGTCACATCGTTCGCTAAAGCACATACTACACGAGCCCGCTACGTATATTTTATACCAATGGTATAGTTGTTTAGATTAACCTGATAATCAATGGGCTTACTAGGATTAGTCCACAACCAAAACCAACTTTTACTTGCCATGCTTTATATTTACCTGTGACTTTAATCCCTAAAAATGGACTTAATAAATCGACGCGACGCACACCTATAAACACTAGCCAACAAAGAATAAAAGTAAGACTTAGTATAAGTAGTGACTCCATGAAACCACCTAATTGCAGCTTCGATAAATAAAAGGCAAGGCCAATAATCACACTTTGATGTAAGAGATAAAAAGGAAATACCGCTGAGTTCAATAAAGCCAATTTAGGGTGATCGTGATTTAAAAAACGTTGTGCTAGTGCCAGCATCATTAACACACCAACTAATCGTTGCGCGGTATACAACATATCCATGCCCGTAATTTGCCACTGACTGGCAGCTGAGTTTTGCCAAATCATGTTATAGCCCGCCACTACAATCAGGTAACCTACAATAAATACCACGCATAATGCCCTCCAATGAAGAAGTAGCCGACTATAAAATACTGAGTGCCACGCAAGTAAGTAACCATAAAGTAAAAATAAAGCACCCATGGGGTATCGAAATGTATCGCTCGGCCAGCTCAACTTTAAAATACAAAGCGGCAATAGCAATATGATAAAAATAATTAATAACGACTGTTCACATAGACGTGTAATCACTGTTTGAACATAATGGTGATGAAGCAGTGGCAGAGCAAACACGAGCAATAAGGTAAATTGCCATAACGAGCGTAAGTACCAAAGATGGTTTACATCAACATGAGGCCAAATACCTGCTTGATAATATTCAAATAGAAGGTTTGTCAAATCAAAAAACTGCAAGTAAAACTGCCAGTAACTTATCGCTAAACCGGTCTCTTGGCTCATTTGCGCATATAGCTGAACTGGCACAATAAACCAAACTCCAATTAATAATGGCAGTAATATTCTGACACTGCGTGATATTAAAAAACCACCTAAGCTAGCGCGCGCAATTATGAACCTCAGTGCAGCACCTGAGATAAACCAGATTAACCCCATCCGCCAAGGCGACAATAAGAGCATGATGTTTTCTATATTGCTGGATAAATACTGACTTTTAAAGTGAAAGCCCCAATTTTGAGTGTATAACATACCTGTGTGGTAAAAAATTAATAAGCCAAAGGCAAGTACTCTTAGCCAATCTAAATCATAACGACGCGGTGGTAACTCAACGGCTTGATTAAACGCATTTTGCCATGGCTGTAATAACGTGCGTGTTGTGTTTTTAATTATTATTTTAAGTTTCATGATTGATTATGGTTATGACAAGTTAATAACAACTATGAACAACACATAACGTTAAGCTATCAGAAAAGGTCGATAAAACAATCAGTAGGGATAAACGGTGGATATCAGGGATAGTATGTTTGGTGATTTATCACTATCTTGTTAGTCTAATTACGGTCTTCAAAGAGTAACAATAATAATGATCACCTTAATGCATTTTCAGCGTAACCGAACTTGGTATGCGACATTATTTTTATTTAGTTATATTTTTATAAATAACACTATTAATGCCAGCTCAGATATCATGGAAGCCCAACGCGATGGTGAACTGTCATTTTTGCTTTGGGAGCCCTTTGTCTGGGAATATTCAAGCGCTATCGGCACCTTATTGTTATTTCCTGCTTTAGTTTGGTTATTGCAAACCCAACCCTTTAATTGGCAAAAGATCACTCGCTCATTGCTCACTTATTTATTCGCAAGCATTATTTTTTCCTTATTACACGTAGGGATCATGGTCGCTATCCGTGAGTTCATTTACACAATTCAAGACATGCAGTATGACTTCGGGTTGCTGTGGTTTGAGTTACTTTATGAATACCGTAAAGACTTATGGGGGTTTTTATCTTTAATTGTGATTATTAAAACGTATCAATACATTGTTAGCCAATTAACCGGCGAAGCCAAGCCAATCAATCATGAAGAAAACGCCCAACAGGATTTGAATTTCGACCGATTACTGGTTAAAAAACTAGGCAAAGAGTTCATCATCTGTACAGATCAAATTGACTGGCTTGAATCTAGCGGCAATTACGTAAACCTACATATTGGCTCACGTATTTATCCGCTACGTACAACCATGACCCATTTTATATCTCGGTTAGAACCGCAAGGTTTTTGCCGTATTCACCGTTCTCATGCTATTAGACTCGATGTGATTGAATCAATCACGCCATTGCCAAGTGGTGATAGTGAAGTGAAACTTACAACGGGAAAAATACTTAACTTATCACGTCGTTACAAAGAGCAGTTTAAAAAACAGGTTAATTCGTCTGCCGCTCATTTTTAGCTAACTGTATATGACGTTTTTCTGCATAAAGAATTTGCTGGACTTGGTGGCCATTTAAAGGTGTAAAAAAGCCCAGCTGTATTGCTAGGCTTGGAATGGATCATGAGTTGTGTGTTACTCATAACGAAGGATTAATGATGGACGGGTGCTGGCCGCTTTAAATGCTAGGCTTGCCACCGTTGCCCACGTGATAACCGCAACGACCACAGCCGCAGCGCCATACACCCACACGGCTTGTTCAATGCGGTCGTTAAAGTTTGCTAACCAATCTCCTACTAATAAGTAAGTAACCGGGTAAGCAATAGCAATACTCACGCCCACCAGCACTAAGAACTCTTTAGCAATGATATTGACGATACTGATGCGTGATGCGCCGAGAACTTTTCGAACTGCTACTTCTTTTTGACGACGTACAGTTGCAAACGAAGCCAAACCAAAGGTACCTAAGCAGGTTAAGAACACTGCAAGACCGGTAAAGATTAAGACAACATTCGAAATACGCTCATCGCCTTTTAACAACGTTTTGTAGTTGTCTGCGAGTAAATTAATTTTCGGCTCATAGATATTGGCTGTGCTTGCTAATACTTCAGCGATCTCAGCTTTAATATAAGGCAAGTTTTGCTGATCAATGGTTAAGATTAACTCTGATACTGGTGATAAGAAGTTAAAGCCACATAAGAACATAATATTTGAGTTGGCATCTTTAGCATTACCTACTTTTACATCTTCAACCACACCCACAACACGCATATCTACGCCGCGACCTGAGTCTTTAATTACCTTACCGATAATGTCACTCATGTTAGTGTAACCTGCTTGCCTTGCGACAGATTCAGTCACAATGGTACCCGTACTTGTTACCCCATTTTCACGGCTTGCCCAATCACCAGCAAATTCACGACTAAAGTCACGACCAGCAACCAGTTTTAATCCTAGTGTTTTTACAACATCGTAGCTTGCGCCAACAACAGGCGTTAAGCTGCCAGACGCTTCACCATTTGGCCACGTTGGCATAAGTGTATTATTGATTGAAACAGTTAAACGAGTATCAATCACTGTTGTTTGCTGTACGCCTTGAATCGCACTAATACGGTTAACTAAGGCATTTTTTTCTTTTGTGAATACTTCGCCTACAGGAAGCTCCGAAATAACCAATCTTTGTGTTGTTTCATAGCCTAAAGGTAAGCTTTGTAAGTAAGTTAATTGCTTTAACAAGGTAATAGAGGCAATGATTAAACCTATTGCTAGTGAAGCCTGTAAGGTTAGTAAGCTCTTACGAACCCATATTGCAGTATTACCACGCTGTAAGTCACCACTTAAAACGCGTTTTGCACTGAATGACGAAATAAAGAATGCAGGATAAAGCCCAGCTAATATGCCCACAGCAATTGCGACCAAAATAATGGCAATGCCAAATTCAGAGGCATAATTCACGACCAATTCGCGGTCTACTAGTTGATTAAAATTTGGTAAAAATAGCTCCACTAAAGCACATGCAATCACCATTGAAAGCATTGATACCAACACAGATTCAGATAAAAACTGCGTTACTAACTGGCCTTTACTTGCGCCAAGCGCTTTACGCACACCCACTTCTTTTGCACGTTTAGTCGATTGAGCGACGGTCATATTAATGAAGTTAAAACCTGCAATAAGAATAAGTAACACACTTAAACCAACACAGATCATGACCACTTGTTTAGCGCCACCCGCTTTCATCTCAAATGGTGATTTAGCCGTTAGGTGCAAATCAAGTAATGGATGCAGCTCTAAACTAACTTGTTCCAGCATCGAACCGCTAAAAAAGCGCTCTGTTAAGGTTTTAGCTAAAGCGTCTGTATCGGTACCCTCAGCTAAACGCATGTAAACATAACTACTATTGATGTCTATTTTGCTTGGATCATGCTTAACATAAACAAGGTTTTTAAAGGCAAAGTGAGTGTTATCTGTTAAGTCTGCAAACACGGCACGCACTGTGTACTGTCCTTGTTCATGTGTTAATGTTTCACCAATCACATCGGTGCGACCAAAAATGCGCAGTGCTTCTGATTCACTTAAAGCAAGGCTGTCTGGTGTACTCATTGCTGTTGTTAAGTCACCTGCAAGCGTTTCTAGAGCAATAAAGTTTTCAATATTTGCTGAAGCACCATATAAAGCATTTAACTTATAGCCTTGGTTGCGATAACTCACATCAACCATAGCTTCACGGGTCAGCTCGACCATAGTTAATCCGAACACTTCTTCAACTTGGCTGTAATCTTCGGCCTGCTTTGACTGCACAAAATTAAAAATAGGCACCACAGCTAAACCAAGTTTTGAGAAGTCCTGGCCAACGCGATAAACACGCTCAGCATGAGGCTGTTGGCTATCGTACGAAAGCTCATTTTTTGCAAACAAAGCAACTAGAATTGCCGCAGCTAAGCCCACACTCAAACCCAGAACATTTAAAATAAAGTGCTGTTTTTGGTTTTTGAACGCGCGCAGCGCGGTGATCAAATAACTTAAAATCATGTTATGCCACCTCTGCTGTTTGTTGAACACGGTTAGCTTTATCTACCATCACTTGGCCATCAAGTAAGCGCACTAAACGGTCAGCATAATTGCCTTCTTTTTCTGAGTGAGTAACCACAATTACCGTGGTACCTTCGCGATTTAGCTCACGCAGCATCGCCATGACTTCATCACCATTTTTTGAATCAAGGTTACCCGTTGGCTCATCCGCTAAGATGAGTTTTGGATTAATCACAAGAGCTCGGGCTACCGCTACACGTTGCTGCTGACCACCCGATAACTGCTGCGGTAAGTGATCTGCTCTATGGTCGATTGCAACACGTTTTAAGATTGCGTCTACTCGCTGTTTACGTTCACTTTTTGAGATGTTTTGATATTGTAGTGGCAGCTCAACGTTTTCAAATACTGTTAATTCATCAATCAAGTTAAAGCTTTGAAAAACAAAACCAATCGACGCTTTTCTAAGTGCCGCTAATTGTTTTTCACCAAACCCTGCGATGTCTTCGCCTAAAAATTCAAAACTGCCTGCCGATGGCGAATCCAACATACCTAAAATAGAAAGTAATGTTGATTTACCACAACCAGATGGCCCCATAATGGCAAGAAACTCGCCTTCGTTTACATGTAAGTTAATATTGTTAAGCGCTGTTGTTTCAACATCTTGAGTACGGAATACGCGTGATAAGTTAGTTAATTTAATCATTGTTTTTATCCTTAAAATTGTAGTTGTTGTGCTTTATCAAAGTTGCTATAGCTAGAGGTGATCACGCGATCTCCGGCGCTTAGGCCACTTAACACTTCATAATAGTTTTGATTCTTTTTGCCAAGACGAATGTCTTTTCGTACTGCACGATTGCCATCTTTATCCATGACATAAACCCAGTTACCTCCTGAGCTGGTAAAAAATGCGCCGCGTTCAAGTAATAAAGCAGTGCCTTTGCTATCACCTAGCATCAGCTGTACATCAAGGCTTTGCCCACGTTTTATGTTACTCGTGCCATTAGGTAAATCGACTTCAACCTGAAACTGTGATTGCTGAACACGGCTATCAATTTTGCTAACCGTCGCCGCAATTTCGCCTTGCTCGTGTTCAATAAGCACTTGCATACCTGTTTGAACTTGGCTTAGGTAAAACTCATCTAGTCGCACAACTAGCTTGTATTCATTAGGAATATCAATCTGTCCTAGGCGAGCACCACGGCCTTTTGATTCACCAATTTCAACATCAAGTTCACTTAAATAGCCATCGGCAGGTGCTGTTACGAGTAGGTTTTCAAGGTTCTTACGCGCAAACTGAAGGTTTTTCTCTAGCATGTCGGCACTGTCTTTTAACTGAGCTACCTGAACTTCACGAATGCTGTTTTCTTGCTTTTGACGCTCGAGGGTTAGTTCTTTACGCGCTTTGTAATACGCTAAGTCTTCTTGAATTTCAGATAATTGTTCTTGTGCTAACACACCCGTTTTCACTAGCGGCTGAGTCTGTTTTAAGCGACGCGATAAATGTGTGATTTTAAGATCGATTTCAAGCAAATCACGGCGTAAGTTTAAACGGCTGGTTTCCATATTCATTTGCGTGTTACGTAAAAAATTAAGCTGCTCAGTCACCTGTGCTTCACGGCTCATTACATCAAGCTGCAAGTTAGTATTGCTTAAACGCACAAGTGGTTGACCTTTTTTAACAAACTCCCCCTGCTCAACAAGTCGCTCTTCAACTTGGCCTCCGGCAATGGTGTCGAGATAAATGGTAGTGCGAGGCATAACCTGACCACGAAGACTTAAAGCATCAACAAATTCACCTTGTTGTACTGTGCTAATCGTTAAGCTTGTCGCGCTTACTTGCTGGCTTCGACCTGTTTGCTCAGTTTGCGTGAAACCATAAGCTGCAGCCGCAACAGCTAAGCACGCAGCTGCAATTACTGATTTCTTAAAAAATGCTTTGTTATTTGAGCGTGTAATTTTCTTATCCATGTTGACGCCTTTAAGTTATCTAGGTGCTAATTACCTATAGATAAAACAACTCTTGTGCCAACTTTTATTTTTATTAAATTACAACAACTTACATTAAAACCAATAAAGATACATATAATCAAGTGTCCGCTTATAGAACACTTCAAAACCCATATATCGTCCATAAATGGACACTTTTACTATTTTCAATTAGTCTTAGTGTTCCCATAAAGGAATAATAATAAATAGCTATGAAACAAGCAGGATCAATTCTTATCGTCGATGATAACCCCGACGTACTCATCGCCGCACGATTACTTTTAAAGCAGCATTATCAGGTTGTAAAAACCACAGATAACCCCTTTGATATCGAAGGTATCATTAACGCACAGCATGATGCGGATCAGGCTATAGATGTTGTGTTACTCGATATGAACTTCACGCAAGACTCAATTAGTGGCAAAGAAGGATTCTACTGGCTAAAAAAGATCATGAGCCAAGACGCTAACATTGCGGTACTGCTTATGACGGCCTACAGCGATATTCAACTAGCTGTCGAAGCAATTAAAGCTGGTGCCTCTGACTTTATTGCCAAGCCTTGGCAAAATGAGCAATTACTCGGTGCTGTAGCGGCGGCATTTTCACACGCTAAAGACAAACAGCAAGTTAGTAAGCTCACAAAACAAAAGCAGGCCTTGCAGCAGTCAATCGGCAATCAACCATTTGAGTTTTTAGGCCAAAGTGATGCCATGCAGCAGGTTTTTTCGGTTATCGACAAAGCAGCCAACACAGATGCCAACATATTGATTAGTGGCGAAAGTGGCACAGGTAAAGAACTCACCGCACATGCAATCCACAATGCAAGCCAGCGCCAAAGCCAACCCTTCATAAGCCTAGACATGGGCTCACTAGCCGAAAGCCTGTTTGAAAGCGAACTATTTGGCCATAAAAAAGGTGCGTTTACTGGCGCGAAAGAAGATCGCATTGGCCGATTTGAGCTGGCCCATGGTGGTAGTTTATTTTTAGACGAGCTAGGTAATCTACCGCTTAACCAACAAGTTAAGCTACTTGCGGCACTACAAAACAGGCAAATAATACCGGTTGGTGGTTCTAAAGTCATCGATATTGATATTCGTTTGATCTGTGCAACGAATGAAAACCTCGAACAAGCAGTGACTGAAGGTAAATTTAGGCAAGACTTACTGTACCGTGTTAATACCGTAGAGATCCGTTTGCCAGCTCTGCGTGAGCGCAGTGAAGACATTCCATTACTGTGTAACTACTACTTGCAACACTTTGCACATAAATACAAACGAGAGTTATCAATTACGGCATCTGATATGACACGTTTAAGTCAGTATCATTGGCCAGGCAATGTCCGTGAACTTGCCCATGCAATTGAGCGTGCAGTCATCCTCTCAGAAGGTTCAGAGCTCGATATAAGCTCAGTGATAAGCTCACCAAGTACCAGTGTAAGCACAAATGAACTCTCTACAAACGCTGCTGACTACGACACTTTTGATCTTGAAATCATCGAACAGAGAACCGTTCGTGCAGCTTTAAAGCATTTTCAAGGCAACGTTAGTCACGCAGCTAAAGCACTCGGCCTGACACGCGGAGCCATGTATCGTCGTTTAGAAAAATATGGACTTTAATCTATGCGAAATTTCATTAGCTTAGCTGGCCTATTAGCTGCACTAATTGGTTTCTCAATTGCTTTGTTTTGGCAAGTACAGCAAAGCGGGTTTTCTGCAATTTCGGCACTTTTAGTTATTTTAAATTTGGTATGTGCCGCGCAAATTTTTAATTTATTTAAACGCCAAACAAGGCGTGCAGATATGGTTTTTCGCGCTTTAGCGAATGGAGACAGCACATTAGGCTTTGGTGACCAACACCCTATGCAGCAACAATTTGAGCAGGTTAAACAACAAATTCAGGCTGCACGTTTTAATGCAGAGCAACAAGCCCAGTTCTTACAAGCGCTATTAATTCATATCGATTTAGCAGTATTAGTATGTGACGAACAAGGCACTATTATTGAAAGCAATCCGGCGGTTAGTCGTTTGCTTGGGCAAGCTGTAAAGCACATCGATGATTTAGGTGTAATAGCCAACCTAGTCCAAGACGCTAAACAAAATAGCCGTAATACCGTGCCATGGCAAAATGGTGAGCAGCACGATACGTTATCTGTGCAGATCAGTATTGCCGAGATCCAAGGTAAAGTTCGTAAAGTGATCAGTTTGCAATCTATTCATGATCAGCTGCAATTAAAAGAGCAACAAGCTTATAAGCGCCTCACCAAAGTACTGACTCATGAAATTGCTAATTCGATTACGCCACTCTCTTCGTTAGCACAAACTTGTTCGGCACTGCTGCCAAATGAGCTTAGTTTTGATGATCAGGAAGATAAACAAGACTTGCAACTCGCCCTAACAACACTCGCATCACGAACCGAGCATTTAGGCGAGTTTATAGCGCAATTTAAAAAGGTTAGTAGCTTACCCGCCCCACACTTACAGCCACATATTCTGGCAGATCTTGCCAAGCAAGTTGTCGCTCTGCACTCACAACAAGCTAAGCAACTTAATATTACTTTGAATTTATCGGTGCAAAGCCAACAGTTAGTAATGATAGATAGAGGCCAAGTTGAGCAAGTGATAATAAACCTGCTTAAAAATGCCCTTGATGTACTTAAACAATTAAATAATCCAGAGACAACTAAATGCATAGAGGTAAATATTGCACAAAATGCTAATCAGCAACTGTATTTAGAGGTCAGCGACAATGGTACAGGTATCAGCGATCATGTGATTGAGATGATTTTCGTGCCATTTTTTACTACCAAGCAACAAGGCTCAGGAATAGGCTTAAGTTTATCGCGCCAGATCATGCTCAATCATGGCGGCGATCTGGTATATATCAAACGCCAGCAAGGAGCCTGCTTTCGTTGCGTGTTCGGTTAGCTTACATAGTTAGAACACTTACTTACAATTTGCTAAGGCGCTGTTTGGTATCATGTACCCATTAACGTTTAATGGATTAACCAATATGAAGTACCTCGCCTTAGCACTGCTCTCATCACTTGCCTTTATTCCTACAAAAAGCTTTGCTGGTATTTATGACAGCCCTAATATGAACCTGTTTGTTAAGTCAGAGCATAATAGTACTGATTCAATCACCTCAGCCGGCATCGAATTTATGGCTAAAAATAACTACAGCAATTTCGGCGCAGCATTTACAACGGCACTAGGCTCAGCAGAAGTATTTACTAAAAAAGGTGATCGGGAGACATTTCTAACCTTAGATAGCGGCATCAAATTTGGTTATTTCAGCGACTTTTTTGTCTATGGCGAAGTGGGCTTAGATTTAATTGAACTTGCTGTATACGACGACCGCGATGACCACGACTACAGCGACCGCTATGATGACGATCACAATAATATTGATGGCTATGTTGGTGTGGGTATGGGCGTGGACTCAAAGCCATTCAGAATAGAGGTCTATGCCAGAGCCAGAGAAATAGACAGCCGCTATTGGGAAGCACAAAACCATGGTTATGCTGGGTTACAAGTTAGTATTTCGTTTTAATTTCAATTGGGTGAGTAAGTTAGTGAGCTGTTAATCTAATGGTCATTTTTAGCTCACCCTATGTTAAGCTTAGGCGCTTTAGTTTACCCGCACCTAAGTTAACGGAGTATTTTAATACGTGTTTTTAAATCGATTTTTAGGCCTTGTTGTTGTTTCTCTCATTGTAACAGGCTGTCAGACTGCCCCTGAGTCTCTTCCCGAAAAGAAGTCCACCATCAAAGCCAATCCTGGTACTGTGGTTGCAGAAGCTAAAACAAAACAAGTAGACGCGGTGACACCGCTCAAACCAAGTGAGCTTGATGACGTATGGCAACGTATTCGCATTCAACTGCAGTTTAGCGATTCAAGTCACCCAGATGTACAAAAGCGCATTGCTTGGTACCTTACTCATCCAAATTACATGGAAGAAATAAGCCGCCGTGCAGCGCCGTATTTGTATCATATCGTCACAGAAGTAGAAAACCGTGACTTACCAATAGAACTCGCTCTAATGCCGCTTATAGAGAGCGATTTTGATGCCAGTGCCTATTCACACAAACATGCATCGGGTTTATGGCAACTCACCCCCTCAATCGCCAAATACTTCAAAGTAAAAATTACCCCTTGGTATGATGGTCGCCAAGATGTGGTCGACAGCACCCGTGCAGCTTTGGATTTTATGGAATACCTTTATAAACGCTTTGATGGCGATTGGTATCACGCTATTGCTGCCTACAATATTGGTGAAGGGCGAGTATTACAGGCAATTGCTCGTAATAAAAAACAAGGTAAGTCGACGGACTTCTTTAGTTTAAAACTACCATCACAAACCAAACAGTACGTACCTAAGTTACTGGCCGCAGCACAATTATTAAAACACCAAAGAATGGTATTCCCTGCGATTAAGAATGAGCAAGCTATTGCAACCTTACCAGTGACTGGTGCAGTGATCTTAGCGGATAAAGCGAAGTGGCAAGAGCTTGAAGAGCTAAACCATGGTGTTATCCGATACCCAGCGGTGATTGATGCGCCACATATTGTGGTCCCCAAAGATCAGCAAGCAAGTTATCAAACTCTATTAGCTAATCAAAAGAGCAATGATTATAGCCAGTGGCAACATTACACAGTTAAACGCGGTGATAGTTTAAGTGTGATTGCAAAGAACTATAAAGTAACAGTTAGCCAACTGAAAACCTTCAATAACCTAAAAACAAGCACCATTCGTATTGGTCAAAAGCTGATATTGCCGCAATTAGCGGATCAGCAAATCGAGTATAAGGTGAAATCTGGCGATAGCCTTTGGAAGATAGCAAAGCAATACAAAGTCAGTATCACTAAGCTTAAACAATGGAATAACCTTTCAAGAGATAATTTAAGAGTAGGTGAAAAGCTCACGGTGTTTATCTCAAATAGTTAATACCAAATCAGGGAGTTTTACTCCCTGTCTCTTTTATCTATCCAATTAAAGTTGTATCTTTATTAGTCTATAAAAACAACAATCAATAATTATGGATAATCAGCAACAGGACGTAAGCTGTTCAACAGTGAAAACAGAGCAAGACTCTAACGTTGAAGAGCAAACAAAGACCACCCAGCAAAAAACTCAACCTGCTAGCAATCAGCATAAGGCATGGTTTACCAACGAGCGACTAAACCTATTTCTCGCACTCTGTGCCATTATTATCTCCGCAGCCTCCTTTTATGCCACTTACTTGCAAGCCAACGCTGCAGAACGACAAGTAAAAGCCGCCACATGGCCTTGGCTTGAAGTGATAACGGGGAATTTTGATGAAGAAAAAAACCTACCTGAAATCACCTTTGAACTCACTAATTCAGGATCAGGACCTGCGATAGTAAAGTACGTGAAGTATCACTATAACGACCAATCATATTTAGATATCTATAAAGTAATTTCTGCATGCTGTTTTGATACACAAGCATATGAAACACAGCTACAAACTCTGCAAGAAGATTCTCCCGACATAAATATTTTCGAAGCATTTGGCTGGATTATGACGAGTGCCAGTGATAACCGGTTGCTGGCATCTGGCAGCGAACTTAAACTTTTTCGTTTCAAGCGAACGGGATTTAATGAAACTCAATGGGACAAAGTAAACAAGCAGCGTAATAGCATTAAAACCGAGATCTGCTACTGCTCGTTGCTAGAACAATGCTACCTAAGCGATGGCCGCGGCGATGTGAGAGAAATACAGCAGTGTGAGTGACACCGAGCTATCAGCTTTCAGCGATCAGCCGCTCGATGGAGCTGTTTGGTGCTGCGTCTCCCTCTGCCGGAGGTTCTAGGCTCTAGGCAAAGTGTCGTTGTAGGAATGACTTTAGCCATGAATGTGTTTGTTAAGGTCTAGATACGGCACTGACGTGCCTCCTACAAAGTTTTGTTGCTGAGGGAGTCTCCGCACTATACAACCCCACATTTCAGCT